>NZ_JAVDDV010000015.1 GCF_030848565.1 Natronolimnohabitans sp. A-GB9 | reverse complement strand
GAATTAGAAATCACTGATAATGGTGGCGGGACTGATACCATCACGAAGACGGTTACCGTAGATGAGGAGAGGCCGACAGCGGAGTTTGAGATCACACCGTCTGATCCTGGCCCTGATGAAGAGTTTGAGCTGGATGCTTCGATGTCAGAAGCACCGGCCGGCGAAATCACGGAATATGACTGGAGTGTAGATGAGAGTTACAGTACTGGTGATTGGGAAGGAGACAGCTCTCTTTCTGGAGAAACTGTCACTGGAGTTTATCAAGGGGTTGGAGAGTATGAGATTGAGCTGGAAGTCACTGACAACGGTGGCGCGACAGATTCGGTGACGAAGACGGTTGATGTTGGTGGTGACGGCCCTACCGCTGATTTTGATTTTTCATCTCCGAGCCCAGCACCAAATGAGGAAATTGTATTTGACGCGTCTGGCTCGGAGATTCCAGCAGGGGATACTGTAACCTATGACTGGAGTTACGAAACTGCGGACGATGGTGATGGTAGTAGCTCGGGTGAATCCGTTACTCACTCATTTGAAAACTATGGTGAATTCAACGTAACCCTGACCGTCGTTGATGAGTTCGACCGCAGTGATTCAGTAGTCAAAAATGTCAGTATAAGTGGCGAAGGGCCAACAGCCGATTTCGAATATTCTCCTTCTGATCCAGACCTAGATGAACGAGTTATTTTCGATGGTTCAGTGACCACAGAACCCGATCTCACTATAGAAGAGTATCGTTGGTTTATAAATGGAGAACGGCAAGGATCGGGTAGCGAAGCGACTGTAGTATTTGACGAGGCTGGCGTATATAACATTGAATTAGAAGTTGAGAATACGGGTGGGAAGACCGATCGAATTAATAAAAATCTTCCGGTCGGGGATGAAGCAGCTATAATTGGTAATCCGGATTTTGAGTTAGTACGTAGCTCTCCGGAGTCGAAATCGGTCGATGTCAACCCCGGGGAGACAGCATCGTTTATATCTGAGCTAAAGAGTGAGGAGGTTCCGGAGGCGACCAAAGTACTCTATGTTGATGGAACATTTATTAATAGATCTAATGTGGATTCAAAAACGCTTCGAACGGCCCATCAATTCGAAGAGATCGGTGAGCACACCGTCGAAGTCGAAGTGGAGGGCGCAGCAGGCAAATCTGATATCGCCCAATGGGATGTAACGACACATACGTTTAATTCTCTCCCGACAGTCGCTGATCAGTCCTCATCTAAATCAGTAGATCTCAACGGTAATACGGAAACCCTGACTTTTTCAATTCAAAACCCCGAAGTCAATGACCGTGATATCGAGGCTGAAACCATCGCTGAATTACCAGACGGCATATCCATCTCGGCTGCTAGCGGTGTCTCCTCGGGTGATGCGGCGGTACAAACCGCAACTGAAACTGTTGCTCCAGGCCACCAAGAGTCAATGCGACTGGACATAAATATCGAAGACGAGTCTCTTGACGGACAGCGAGTTACCATCCCGTATCAGATTAAATATCAACCTGTCGGAGACGAAAATGTGTCCTATACGTCAAACGAACAGGGGTTAGAGGTTATCGTAGGTAGTGCTCAAGAAGGTGAGAGCGGCGGCGAAGCGACCAACGACGGAGTACCTGGTTTCGGTGTGATTCCCGCAGTAGTTAGCATCTTACTGCTAATGATTGGCATGAGGCGTATGTCACCAAGGAAGTGACATTCATCAAATTCCGATTGACTTCTGAGAGCGCCAGATCAGCTACAAATCACCGAGGTACTCCCTCCGCTGTTCCATTTTCTGTTCTTCCGAGCGAGAATCGTAGTGCATTGACAGCACTTTTTCCGAGACATTCGCACGGCCCTCAATCGCCTTCATCGGCCAATCTTCCGAGAGTGCGTGTGTGATGCCGCCCCGTCGAAGGGCGTGCGGACTCACAGAAGAAGGGCACTCCGAAGCACCATCGTAGTCAGCCGCTGGACACTCATCGATATCGCGCCCATGGGGACATTCCCTTGTCGGTATACATGGTCGAGTGTATCGATAGCAGTCTCCACGAAGAGTCGTTGTGTGAGCGCGCCCTGCCGGCGTTGTCACGAGCGGTTCTCGGCCGTGTTCATCGGTGACTGCGGGTCGCCGATCCTCGATCCAGTCATCCAGTACTTCACACACGTCTTCCGACACTGCTATGAACCGCTGGCCTGTCTCACCGTTCTTCAGAGGCGTCCCAGTTTTCGGTCGATGAACTACTTCGAGCGACTGATTCAATGGGTTGTAATCCTCACAGTCCAGTGCGTGGACCGCTCCGACTCGCATCATTGTATGCCACATTAACTCTAGTACTATGTGCGGTCGTGATGCGTACTCGTAGGTCCGAAGATACTCTAGGATTTGTTCGGCACGTTCGGAGTCCAGCATCACGTCTCGGATGTTGTCATTGCCGGTCAGCGTCGGGGACAGCACCTTCGTGTGCAAATCCTGTTCGACGCCGTCGATCGACTCCAGCCACTTGATGAACACGCGCAATGTGTCCATCTGGGTTTTCTCGGTGGCTGGTGCAAGGTCGCCTTCGACGCGTCGCCAAATGCGGAACTCGTGGAGCTGGCGACCAGATAGTTCGTTCAGGTTATGGATTCCTTCTTCGTTGCACCACCGGATGAAGTGCCCGAGTCGGGAACGGTGTGAATACAGCGTTGCTTGGGTTACACTATTTTCACGGTCGGCTAAGTACAGTTCGAGTGCGTGTTCTGGGTCAATGGGTTCGAGACTCATTGGTCATCTCCACGCGAAACCCCGTCAGAACCACCATTTTGAGACGTCCGATTTCGGCCGCCTCACGCCTCAAAGGTCGATTCGTTCGACACTCGAACTAGAGCCTGCAGCGCCCATCATTCTGCGTGACGCGTAGGAGTTACACGACAGCGTTGCGTTTCTTCGAAGGAGTAACCGTTCGATACACGGTGTATCACGTCGCAACACTCAGATTCGGTACAACAAAACTACGACAGTTCTCACTGGTGGTGTCCTGCAGGACGGAAGCCAGCTACTGCGAACGTGTCGTTCGACAGTACGAGGAACACGTTCCAACGGAGACAGCAGCAACGTGAAAAGTTAGCAGTAAAACGAGAAACAGCGACGACGTATTACGACTGTGAGTCGGCCTCGACGTCGCCCGCGGATTCGCCCCGGATCTCGTCGAGTTCGTTTTCGACTTTTGCTTTGCCTTTCTGGAACTCGCCGGTCGATTCCCCGATCGAGCGTGCGAGCTTCGGAATCTTCTGTGCGCCGAACAGCAAGATGGCGATGCCGACGATGATGAGTAGTTCGGGTCCGCCGGGGATCGGGGCGAACAGCGGTGCGATCGGTATCACGACTACATACCCGCCGACGACACTTGTAGGCTTTTCCACTGCTGTCAGACCGTGTGTATTACACCCAAACCAGTGTAGATACTCGTGTGGCCATTCGATCCCTGTCCTGTCGGCGACCTCACAGCCGGTTTCAGCTCTCCTCGGAGTATTCGAGCTCGACACCGCTGCTCTCGAGGACGGTCCGACAGATCCACCACACCAGCGCGTAGCAAAGCGAAGCGGTCGTCGCAAACGCCAACATCGGTTCCGGTGGTGGAGCCATGACTCGAATCACGGACAGTGATCGCCGGAGATCGAGGTCGGCGACCACAGCTATGGACTATGCTACCACGTCACTGGAAATAAACCCCACACCGAGGCTCGAGCCGTGACTGCAACCTGACGGCGGTGGCGGCGAGCCCCGAGACCGGCCGGTGTCGTTCGTGGACTGAGACGGACTGCTTAGCACAGCAATGGGACGCGACGGATCAGTCCGACGGCGGACGGGCCACCGGCGAGCCGGATTCGTCGGCCGGGCCGCTGTCGCGGTCCTCGAACGGACCGTCGTCACCCGACGGCGTAACCCGTCGGAAGTCGCCGTCACCGCAGGTACAATCCTCGGAAACGCCGATCGGTCTGATGGTGCCGTCAGGCTTCTGCTCGGAGACGAACACCGACTCACAGGAACGACACACTGCTACGATCCTCGACCCCGATTCTGACCTACTCATTACGTACGAAAACGCCCCGGTCGGCCATCACCATTGTTCCAACGTGTTTTGGCGCTCGAGACTGATACGAATCCGAATTCTACGTTCTCGAGTCGAAACGACTCATACGGACTGCTGTAACGATGTCTCGCCGATCGCCAGGACGGGGTCGGCGATCGGCGGTCAGTGACGACAGGAGACCGTATCATACTGCCGGACAACAGTCAATACACACCCGATCGCGTCTCGACGCCTGTCCCGTTCCGCGACGGCGTCTCGAGTGCGATCGGTGTGTGCATCGTTTTGTCCGGTAGTATCACTCACCACCGAACGACGCCGTCGGGAAGGTCGTCCGTCGACTCCCCGATCGTCGACCCGTATCCGGCGATCGGCGGGCGACCGGGAAAGCAGTCCGTCTCAGTCGTCGTCTTCGGTCGGCTGTTCGTCGATGACGACGACCGCTTCGCCGTCGATCACGGTCGTCTCGTCGGGGGTCTCGACTGCCGTGTGGAGCCGGTACTGTGTCTCGCCCAGCACTTCGACGATTTCACAGGTCGCCGTGACGGTCTGGCCGATCTCGACGGGGGCCTGAAACTCGAGGTCCTGTGAGAGGTAGATCGTCAGCCCGGGGAACCGCGCCAGCGCGGCGCTTATCGTCCCCGCGACGAGCGTCCCGTGGGCGATCCGGCCGCCGAACCGCGTCTGCTCGGCGAACTCCTCGCCGAGATGGAGCCGGTTGGTGTCGCCCGAGATCTGTGCGAACGCGGAGACGTCGGTCTCCTGGATGGGTTTGGTAAACCGGACGTAGTCGCCGACGCCGAGGTCCTCGTAGTCGTCGGTCGATCGTTTCATCACCCACGTTTCGTCGCCGAAGGCGACTTCCGTGACCGGCGCCTCGGCGGTGTCTGGCCCGCCCACGGCGAGTCTGCCGCCCTCGGAGTCTGGGGATAGCCCCATCGCCGCGAGGAAGGCGTTGTTCGCCTCGAGGTAGCTGTTGACGACGTGTTTCGATACGCTCGACCATTGTTCGTTCGGCAGTACCGCCGTGTCGGTGGCGTCGGAGTCCGGATGATTACTGCTCATAGATTCTCGAGTGCGTCGGGCCGAAGGCCGAGTAGGATATCGGACTGACCCACGATAACTGTTTGCACGCACCGACCTTTGGCCCATTGCCAAAGCACGTTGGGAGTATGGAAGCGGTGGGTTCGGTTCCGTGATGGTCAGCTACGTACCGCCACGAAAGAATCGACCGTACAGCGGAGCTACGCTGCGATCGTCTGCTCGAGGAACGTCGCAGTGGCCGTGTTGAACGCCTCCGGCCGGTCCAGATTGACGAGATGGCCCGAGTCGGCGACCTCGAGACGCTCGCCGCGGGCGACTTCCGAGGCGAGACGCCGGCCCTGTTGTTTGACCAGCGGGGCCTCCTGATCGCCGTGAACGACGAGCGTCGGCGTCTCGACGTGTGAGAGGTCCGTGGGTTCGTAGCGATAGAGCGCGCCGAAGACTTTCCGGAACTCCTGACGATCGATCTCGCCGACAGCCTCGAGTGCAGTCGACTGGACCTCCGGATCGACGGAGAGCCACCGCTGGCCCGTCGTCGCCCGGATCGACGTCAGCAGCGACCGAAACGTCGTTTCCGGATCCGACAGGGTCAGCGATGTCGTCAGTGCCGGCAGCGGCGAGACGAACGGTTTCATCGCCGGCGGGACGTCGACCGGCGGCATCGATCGGACTGCACCGCCAAGTACCGCGCCTGCCGTCTGATCCGGATGCCGACTCATGTACTCCTGGACGACCATCGATCCAAGCGAAAGGCCACAGAGGATCGGCTCTTCGAGGGCGAGGTGGGCTACGAGCGCCTCGAGATCGTCCGCGAAGAGTTCGATCGAGTACCGGTCGGTCGGTGTCGCACCGGTCTTGCCGTGGCCGCGGACGTCGAGGGTGATCACTTCGTACTCGTCGGCGAAGCGCTCGATCTGGGGGCGCCAGGTCTCGCCGTTCATCCAGCCGCCGTGAATACACACGAGCGGTTGGCCGTCGCCGTGGGTCTCGTACCAGAGGCTACCGTCCTCGTCTTCGAGAGGGAGTGTTGCCATCGCCTCTCGATAGGACGGACACAGTGATATGGTGTCGGGTTGCAACAGACGCCACCCACGGATTCGTCGAGGCGGGAGGAGCCGTCCGGATCAGCTATTGCGGTCGGAGCCGACCCACCGCTCCCAGAAGCTCTCGAACTCGGATTCGTCTTCGGTAACGCGGTCCCACTCGGCGAGGCCGCGTTCCTCGCGGCTGCCCGGAATCGTATTGTCGAGAACCAGCGCCGCGAGACCGCCGATGGCCATCCCCGTCGAGCCGATGATGAAGACCGTGTCGACGATCGCGATCGCAGCGGCCTCGAGCCAGCCGGCCACGACCGTGTCGGCGAGTACGCCCGCCTCGAGGATCGGTGCGAGCGCCGCCTCGAGACCCACGGCGTCGCGGAACGCGAGCGTGGTCTCGAAGTTGCCCATGTACGCCGGCGCAGCGAGGCCGACGAAGAGTGCAAAGCCGATGACGAAGGTGTTTCGCGAAGCGGTGAGGTCGACGTGCTTGAGGGTGGCGACGCCGACGGCGACGATCTGGGCGAACATGGCGATGAAGAGCCCGCCGACGATCGGGTCCGGAATGGTCACGATCAGCTGTCCGAAGTAGCCGATGAAGCCGAAGACGAGCATGACGAGGGCGCCGACCTGGACGACGTAGCGGGAAGCGACGCCCGTCAGGCCGATGGCACCGACGTTCTCGGAGTAAGACGTCGACCCACTCGAGCCCATGACGCCGGAGAAGACGTTCATCAGGCCTTCCATACCGATCCCGTGGTTGATCCGTCGCTCGCTGGGTGCCGCCGACCCAGTCATGTTCGCGACGGCGTAGTAGTCGCCGATGCTCTCGACGATCGAAGCGAGCACGCCCGCGAACATCCCGATCACGAACGCGGTCGTCACCTCGGGGGTGCCCCACTGGAAGGGGTGGATCGGCAACAGCAGCGACGCGTCGGTGACGTCGCCAAGGGACACGTAGCCGGGGTGATCGGCGCCGAACACGCCGGTGGCCGAAAGCGCCGCGGCGAGCGCCCAGGCGATCCCGATCGCGAGGATGACCGGATACAGTCTGAACGCCCGGTGTTTGAGGTCGAGGTACTGTGAGAACAACAGGATGAGACCGAGCGTCAGGCCGAGCAACAGCCAGCTCTGGTCCGTGCCCGTGATCTGGCCGGCGTCGAACAACGAGAGTCCGATCAACGCGATCGTCGGCGCGATGACGACCGGGGAGAGGAAGCGTCGAAGCTTCCCCACGAGACCGAAGTATCCCATCGCGACCTGGACGGTCGCGGCGACGATGATCGCACCCTGTAGCTGCAACAGCGCGCTCTGCCAGTCGGTGCCGCCGCCGACGCCACCGGCCGTGACGACGGCGATGATGGCCAGTGCGGGCGCGAGCATGGAAAACGGCGCGCCCTGGACGATGGGATAGCGGTTCCCGAACGTCGTCTGGGCGAGCGTCGCGATCCCCGAGACGACGAAGAAGGTGCCGACGAACTGGGCGGTGATCTCGGGATGCTCAGTCATTCCCATCTCGTCTGCCAGAATCAGCGGTACCGCGATGTTCGCCCCGATCATCGTCAGGTAGTGTTGCACACCCAGCACCGCGGATTCGCCGAGTGGCGGCTGTTCGTCGATCCCGTACTCGATATCCTCGCTGGCCTCGCGGTCCCCGCCGCTGCCAGCGTCCCGGTCCCCCGGGTCGTCCCCCTCGGTAGACATAGCTCGTCGGATAACAGGCCAGGGTGCTCAAATGGATATTGATCCGTCGCCAGCTTCTGTGACTTCACTTATACTACCGGACAACAGATAGCACACGAACGTTCACTGATCAAAACATTATTCAATCTACATGATCGATACCGTAGTATGCCACTCCGTCCGGACCGGCGGCTCCAGTTCAGGATCGGGTGTGCGCTCGCGCTCGTAGTGGGCGTCAACGCGGTCGCGCTCTCGGTGCTCGTTTGGAGTGTCCACCGCGGACTGTCCGCAAGCGATCACTCCGCCGGGCTCGATCTCGGGCTCCCAGTCACCGTCGGGACAGTGCTCGTCGGCGCGATCGGGCTCGTAGCGGTCCAGGCGCGACACGGCTCGCGGACGGCCGTTGCTGGACTCGAGACCGAGACGATCGAGGGCGACGGTCCCCGAAACGTCGGCCCACGGGTGCGACGGCTGGCCGCGCAGGCGAACGTTCCGACCCCGACGGTCGCCGTGGCCGATCAACCCGATCCGAACTGCCTGACCGTCGGTACCCGTCGCTCACCGACGGTCGTCGTCACGACGGGGTTGCTCGAGGAGCTCAACGACGATGAACTCGAGGCGGCGCTGGCTCACGAGGTCGCCCACCTCGCGAACCGTGATCTCACGGTCGTCTCCGCCGTCGCTGCGATCGTCGCGATCGGCGACAGCCTGCTCGAGCGCGAACGCACGTTCAGTGGAGTGGCCGCGTCGATCGTCGCGGTCGTCGTCACCACGTTCAGCATGCTGTGGCTGGTTCCGTACGTCGCCTTGGCCGGGGCGCTGTTGCTGCTCCTGCTCGCCGCACCGTTTTTCGCGCTCACCGCGCTCGTGCTCGTCGTGAGTGCCGTCGCCCGGCTGTTGCTCGGAGTGAACGCGATCACGCTCGGACTGTTCGCGAAGACCCGCGAGTACGCCGCCGACCGCGGCGCGGTCCAGCTGACCGGCGACCCCGCCGCGCTGGTCAGCGCCCTCGAGACGCTCGAGGGGGACGATCGTCCGGACCGGGACGTTCGCGCTCGCCTGGACGCGAGCGCGACGCTCGGGATCGTTCCACAGTCGCTGGCGGAGCGATCGGACGACGACGAGGGCGAGGACGGAGGCGAAGACGACGATGCGGAGGGCTGGTTCGACCGCTGGTTCGCGAGCCAGTTCGAGACGTGGCGGAAGAAGGTCCCGGAGCAGAGCCTCAACGAGCGGTACGACGATGCGGAGTCCGAGACCCACCAGTGGCGGGACGACGAGAAGCGACAGTGGCAGTTACAGGAGTCGGAGAACGGCGACGGTGACGCCGCGGACGAGCCGACGTCGTGGATCGTCGAGCCGATACAGGAGACCGTCATAGCCCCGATCCGAAGTCGCGTTCGGCGGGTCCTGAGGTGGCGGCCCGCGACGCATCCCTCGAGCGAGGCGCGGATCGAGCGGTTACGGCTTCTCGAGCGACGGCGACGGTAACGGTGTCGATCACCGGTTCAGACGGACTGCTGTCCCGAGTTCCCCGCCGATCGTCACGCGGAGGCGGCGGTCGTCGGTCAGTGACGCCGGTCAGACGCGGCCTGATCGGCCGCCGCCCGAACCGTTTCGACCGACAGCGACTCGAGGTCGACCAGTTCTCCGCCGGACTCGCTGGCGACCAGTTCCGAGAGTCCCGCCCGGGAGTCGTCGCCGGCGTCGACGACGAGGACGGTCGCGTCGTCGGCCGCGAGTCCACGTGCGGCCCGCCGCGTCGCCTCGGTCGGACTCCCGTCGGCGACGTTCGCCCGCCCGTCGGTCACGCAGACGACTACCGCAGCGTCGGTCTCGGCGCGCTCGAGCACCGCACGCGACGTCTCGAGGCCCGCGGGCAGCGGAGTTCGATCGCCCGAGGGCAACGCTTTCAGGTGGCGGGCGGCCAGCGAGACGCTGTCGGTCGGCGGCAGGAGGACCTCGGCGTCCTCGCCGGCGAAGGCAACGAAGGCGACCTCGTCGCGTTGCTCGTAACTGTCCCGAAGCAACTCGAGGACGACGCCTTTCGCGGCACGCATCGCCGGGCGCATCGAGGCGCTGGCGTCGACTGCGAAGACGATCGTCACCGAAGTCTCGCCCGTCCGAACGGACTGGCGGAGGTCCTGTTTCTGCACCTGCGAGTCGCCCCGCCTGGCAGCCGACCGAACCGACGCGGCGGTGTCGATGGGACCGTCGTCCGAGGCCGGCTCCGTCCGCACCCGCACGCCGCGGTTCGACACGCTCGGCGTCGTGTTCGCTCGGGAGCCACCCGACGCCGTCGCCTCGTGGCGCTCGACGTCGGGCGTCTCGAGGTCGGGAGCAGAGGCATCACCGGCCTCGGCGACGGTACCGCGTTGCTGGCCGGGGACGAGCGGCTGGGCCTGTTCGTCCTCGTCACCGCCGCCGCTATCGCCATCGTTCCCGTCGCCGTTCGACTCCGACCGACTCGAGTCGCCGGCGCCGTCCGAATCGTCGCCGTCACTCCCGCTGGCTTCGGCGGGTGCGGGGTCACCGCCACTCGGATCGTCCGCCCCGTCGGGTTCCCGTTCGGAGCCCGACTCGTCGCGTGTGTCGTCGTCGGAGTCGCTCGAGTCATCGGCCCCGTCTCCATCTCCAGTGCCGGGTTCGGCGTCGTCGCCGTCACGCTCGTCGCCCTCGTCGGGCTCTGATTCCGTTTCACCGCCGTCGTCCGCGTCACTCCCCTCGCCGCCGTCGCCATCGGCGTCCTCGCCGTCCCCGTTTCCCTCGTCGGGCGACTCCTCGTCGAACCGGTCTTCGAGAATATCCTCGAGATCTGGTTCGTCCTCGAAGGGCGTGCTCTTGAGTCGGTGGGGCAGCGTGTACGTCGCGGCCTCGTGGACGTCGGATTCGACGACCGTCGTCCGGCCCTCGAGAGCGGCGATCGTCATCGCGGTCCGGGCCGTCGCCACGTCGCCACGGTGGCCGTCGACGCCGGCCTCGAGACAGAGTTCGGCGATCGATTCCTTGAACTCGGTCGGGAGCGTGACCTCGGCGAGCCGGGCGCGGGTGTCGACCAGTCGCTCCCGAAGCGTCGCCGTCTCGTCTTCGTACTCCGCCCACGGGTCAGAGCCACCGGTATCGGACCCGCTGGCTTCGTTCTCGAGGGCGCGGTCGATGATCTCGACGCGATCCGTGACTTCGCGACAGCCCTCGACGGTCGCCTGGAGGGCAAAGCGATCCCGAAGCTGGGGCCGTAGATCGCCCTCCTCGGGGTTCATCGTCCCGATCAGTGTGAAGTCGGCGGGATGGGAGACGCTGATCCCGTCGCGTTCGACGGTGTTGACGCCGCTTGCAGCAGCGTCGAGGATGACGTCTACGAGGTGGTCGTCGAGCAGGTTGACCTCGTCGACGTAGAGGATCCCCCGGTGGGCGCGGGCGAGCAATCCGGGATCGAAGTCGGCCTCGCCGGCCAGCGCGTCCTCGACCGAGAGCGTGCCGACGACCCGGTCTCGAGTCGCACCCAGCGGCAGCGTTACGAGCGGAACGGGCCGGGTCTCGACTGGCAGGTCGTCGCGGTCGCGGTCCCGACACGACGTACACTGCAGGCGCGGCTCGTCGGGCGCACAGCCGTACGGGCAGTCGGCGACCGCCCGCTGGTCGGGAAGGAGGTCGACGAGTCCCCGTACGGCGGTCGATTTGGCGGTTCCCTTCTCGCCGACGATCAGGGCACCGTCGAGGCCGTCGTTGGCCGCGACGGCGAGTAACACGCGTTTCAGCTCGTCCTGTCCGACGATGGCCGGAAACGGGAGTGACGACAGCTTTTTGTCCTCGGCCTCTGCAACCATAGTTGAGCTAATCCAACAGAGGTTTAAAAACGCGATGACACGGATCGGGATCTACACCGCGACGGAGAACGAACTCGGCTCGATCGGCCAGGCGGCCGACCGGCTTGAAGACGTCGAACTGGTCGTTCGATCGGAGAGCGACCTCGAGGACGAAGCCGACGTCGAAGAGTTCGTCGAGGAATTGACCGACGCCGCGGCAGCGATCTTCTGGCTGCACGGCGCCGAAGACAGCATGCCGGGCTATGACTACGCGACCGACGCCCTGACCGAGGCGAGCGTCCCGCTGATCGTCAAGGCGACCGGCGACGCGTTCGCGTTCGAAGACACGACGGTTGCGGAGTCACATCGCGACCTCGCCTACGAGTACCTAGAGAAAGGCGGGACGATCAACGTCGCCAACCTGTGTCGGTTCCTCGCCGCGGAGTACGAGGGCCGCGACGTCGAGTACGACGACCCCGCCGAACTCCCAACCGAAGGGGTCTACCACCCCGACTACCCGGGCGTCGAGTACGAGGAGTTACTCGAGACCCACGACCCCGACAAGCCGACGGTCGCGGTCTGGTTCTACGAATCGCACTGGACACACGAGAACACCCGCTACGTCGACGCGCAGGTACGAGCACTCGAGGAACAGGGTGCAAACGCCTTGCCGATCTTCTGTAATCCGGCGACCGATACCGAGGAACAGGAAGACGCCGAATGGGTAACGGACAACTGGCTCATCGATGCCGACGGGCGACCGATCGTCGACGCCGTGCTCTCCTCGTTTATGTTCTCGCTCTCGATGGACGAGCGTGGCCGATCGGCAAGCGACGAGGGCCAGAGCGCGGAAGACGTCTTCCTCGATCGACTGGGCGTTCCCGTCCTCCAGACGGTCACCACGATGCGCTCCCGATCGCGGTACGAGTCCAGCGATACGGGCGTGATGGGGTTCGAACTCGCACTCTCGGTGGCGCTGCCGGAGTTCGACGGCAACGTGATCACCCATCCGATCTCGGGCAAGGAGCGTACCGACGACGAGGCCGGCATCGGCAGCGCCCCGAAACATCACTTCCCGATCGAGGACCGGATCGATCACGCGACACGGCTCGCAGTCAACTGGGCGCGGCTGCGCCATACGCCCAACGAGGACAAACAGATCGCGGTCGTCCTGCACAACTACCCGCCAAGCGACGACGGGATCGGCACCGCGTTCGGCCTCGATTCGCCCGAGTCGACCGTCAATCTGCTCTCCGAACTCGAGCGTCGAGGATACGAGTTAGGCGACGAACTGCCCGCGGACGGCCAAACGCTCGTCGAAAAACTGACTGCCCAACTCACGCTCGAGGATCGGTGGGTCGCGCCGGAGGACGTCCGCGACCTGTCGGTCGACGTGGTGTCCCCAGACACCTACGAGCAGTGGTTCGCCGAGGCCGACGAGCGCTTCCAGGAGAACGTCATCGAGGAGTGGGGCGAGGTTCCGGAACGGCCGTTTGCCATTCCGGGCGTCGAGTTCGGCAACGTCCTCGTGACGGTCCAGCCGCCACGCGGGTTCGGCATGGATCCCTCGAAGGTCTACCACGACTCGGACCTGCAGCCGCCACACGACTACTACGCCTTTTATGGCTGGTTGCGAAACGAGTTCGAGGCCGACGGAATCGTCCACCTCGGGACCCACGGCAGCCTCGAGTGGCTCCCTGGCAAGACCGTCGGCTTAAACGGCGAGAGCGCGCCGGATCAGCTGGTCGACGACATCCCGAACGTCTACCCCTACATCGTCAACAACCCCGGCGAGGGAACACAGGCGAAACGGCGGTCCTACGCCGCGATCGTGGACTATCTGACACCCGTGATGCGGGCCGCAGGAACGTACGACGAACTCGCCGAACTCGAGGAACTCGCCAATCAGTACCGTGAGGCCGGGATGGAAGACGCCCGCGCCGACGACGGCGAGCACTTAGCGACCCTCATTCGTGAGAAAGTCGACGAGCTGGACCTCGCCGTCGAACTCGGGATCGAAGGCTCGATCGACGAGAAAGCCGACGTTCGGGGTCCTGACGAGGCCGGCTCGACGCTGGCTGAAGGTGACGTGGAAGGTGCAGACCTCGAGATCGACGCCCTCGTCGAGCAAATCCACGAGTACCTCACCGACGTCAAGACGACCCAGATCCGGCTCGGGCTCCACACGATGTCCGAGCCACCAGAAGGCGAGCGTCTCGTCGAGTATCTCGTCGCGTTGACTCGCCTCGAGAACCCCGGCGCGCCGAGCTTGCGCGAGAGCGTCGCCGGCGCGCTGGGCGTCGACTACGAGAAGATGTTGAACGCACCCGGCGAGTACGACGACGCGCTGGGAATGACCTACGCCGAGGCGGCCGATATCGTCCGCGAGACGAGCCTCGAGTTGGTCGAGACACTCGCAGCGCACGATTTCGACGTCCCCGAGTCGGAACTCGAAGGCGGACCTGACGACGAGGTCAATATGAATCTGCTCGTCGTCGACCTCGAGACGATCGGCGACGCGCGAGCGAAGTCGAGGGCTCACGACGACCTCCGGAAGGCCCTCGCGTACATCTGTGAGGAGGCCCAGCCCCGCGTGCAGGGAGCCGAAGACGAGATCCCGAGAACTGCGGATGCGCTCTCGGGCGAATATGTCCCGCCCGGTGGCTCCGGCGCGCCGACGCGTGGCGGCGTCGACCTGCTGCCGACCGCACGGAACTTCTATACCCTCGATCCGCGCAAGGTCCCTGCGAAAGCGGCCTGGCAGGTCGGCAAAGACGTCGCGGAGGGCGTCCTCGAGCGCCACCACGACGAAAACGGCGAGTATCCCGAGGAGATCGGCGTCGTCGCCTGGGGGACACCGACGGTACGCACCCGCGGCGAGACGATCGCCCAGGTGCTCGCGATGATGGGCGTCGAGCCCCAGTGGACCGACGCCGGCCGGATCGACGACGTCGAGCCGATTCCACTCGAGGAACTCGACCGGCCCCGGATCGACGTGACGACGCGCGTCTCCGGACTGTTCCGCGACGCGTTCCCCGCAGCCGCGGGGGTCATCCACGACGCCGTCGACGCCGTGGTCGACCTCGACGAACCGTTGGAGATGAACTACGTGAAAAAACACGTCGAGGAGGAGCAAGAAGAGCTCCAGGAGGAAGCGGGTCTCGACGAATCCGACGCTCGCAAGGCCGCGAAACACCGCGTGTTCACGACCAAACCCGGCGGCTACGGTGCCGGGACGAACAAGGCCGTCGACGAAGGCAACTGGGACGACCGCTCGGATCTCGCCTCCGTCTACGTCCAGTGGGGCGGCTACGCGATGGGCTCGAGAGGGCGCGTCTCGGACGCCCACGACGCGTTCGAACGTCGCCTCTCGAGCGTCGACGCGACCGTCAAGATCGAAGACACGATGGAACAAGACGAGTTCGACTCCTCGGACTGGTATGCCTTCCACGGCGGCTTCATCTCCGCTGTCAGCGAAATCGCAGGCGAGGAGCCGGCCTCCTACGTCGGCGACTCCTCCGATCCGGACAACGTCTCGGTCTACACCAACGAGGAGAAGGTCCGGAAGGCGATGCGCTCGCGTGTCCTGAACCCCGACTGGCTCGAGTCGATGGAAGACCACGGCTACAAGGGTGCCGGCGACCTCTCGACGACGGTCGACGTGACGCTGGGCTGGGACGCGACGACCGGTGTCGTCAGCGACACGCTGTGGGCGGAGGTCGCGGAGAAGTTCGCCTTCGACGAACAGCGCCAGGACTGGATGCGCGAGGTCAACCCATGGGCCCTCGAGTCCATCACGGACACCTTACTCGAGGCCATCGAACGCGACCTCTGGGACGCCGACGAGGAGACGGTCGATCGACTGCGCGATCTGAATCTCGAGGTCGAAGGCGATCTCGAGGCGCGGACGACCAACGAGGCCGTCGGTGCGGAGGTGACAAACGATGACTGAGCGCTCCCAGGAGTTCGACCGGGAGTACGCCGATCTGGGCGCGACCACCCAGGAGGCGATGGACATCGCGGAGACGAGCATGGACATCGTCCGTCAGTTCGTTCCCGACGAGACGCTCGCCGACCGGGTCCGCCAGAAGTCGGTCCACTCGATGGGCGACATCGAGTTCCAGCACCTGATCGAGTTCACCGGCAGCGACGAGATCGGCGACGACGAGGACGCGCCGGTTCGTGCGGGTGCGCGAGCCGTCCTCGAGGACGCCACCATCGTCACCGACATCACGATGTCGAAAGCTGGGATCACGTCGCGGGGCCACGACTGCGAGAAGCGCAAGGCGATCGGCAACGGCGCCGAACTGGCGGCGGAGACGGGCATGACCCGAACCGCTGCCTCGGTGCTCGAACTCGACAAGCAGGGCGTTTACGACGGTGCGATCGCCGTCGTCGGCAACGCACCGACGGCCGCCTTCGCACTCGCGGACTGTATCGAGAACGGGACCCGACCCGCCGCCATCGTCGCGACGCCCGTCGGCTTCGTCAAAGCCGAGGAGAGCCGCGGGCGGATCCGCGAGATCAGCGAGCGCTACGACGTCCCGGCGATCACGAACGTCGGCCGCCGCGGCGGAAGCGGACTGGCTGCCGCGTTGACGAACGAACTGATCCACGTCGCCAAGGACGTACGGACCGACGAACTCGAACTCGAGTTGACGGCCGACGAACGCGCGGCACGGACCGACGCCGCAGGCAGCGAGGACACATGAGCGACGAGTACGACCTCGACACCGGACCGGACCCGGCGACGTTCGCAGCCACAGCGGCCGAGCCCGATATCGACGAGGAAGCCGACGATCCGGTCTACGCCGTCGGCGTCGGGCCGGGGAACCAGGAGTATCTCACGCCCCGGGGCCGGCGGGCGGTTCGGGACGCAGACGTCGTCGTCGGCTTCACCACCGTCGTCGAGTTCGTCGAGGACCTGACCGACGCCGACCTGTTGACCTGCGGGTACAAAGACGAAGCCGAAGCGCTCGAGGCGTTCGGAGAGCGCGTCGCCGACGGCGAAGCCGGAACGGCGGTCGCGATGGGCGACCCGAACCACTCGGGCTACCAGTTCGTCGGCAAGGTCCAGGATACAGTCCAACGGGAGGCGGCGGCGCGAGCGGTCGACCCGCGACCGGTCCGTGTAATCCCGGGGATCTCCTCGCTTCAGATGGCCGCCAGCCGTGCCCGGACGCCGATGGAGGACACCGAGTTCGTCACACTCCACAAAAGCGGTGACCTCGAGGCAGACATGGAGCGACTGGCCGGTGCGGTCGACGATCGGCACCTGCTCGTGCTCCCACGACCCTACGACCGGATGCCTGGCGACATCGCCGCGTTCTTACTCGAGCGCGGCGCCGACCCCGACCTCGAGGCGATAGTCCTCGAGAAGCTGACCCACGAGGACGAGCAGATCCATCGGTTCACGCTCGCGGAGCTGTCGGCTCACGCCGGCGGGAGCGGACCAGACGAGACCCCGTTTTCGGATCTGGTCGTGCTCGCGGTTCGACAACCGGTCACAGAGCGACAGGACTGAGACGGACCGCTTACCGGGTTTTCGGTTCAACCGAACGACCCCAGCGACGACTGCAACTGCCGGTTCGTCTCGCCCGCCGCGACGTCGTAGCCGACGAGGTCGCGCATGTCGACGGCGTAGCTCGTCCCACCGTTCTCGAGGACGAGCAGCCGGCCTTTCACGCCGACGACGGTCCCCGAGGCGAGGGTTTCACGGACCGGCTGACTCTCGAGGTCGAGCCCGTAGTCGAACTCGAAGCGCCGGATGACGTCGAACTCGGCGAGGACGTCCTCCCAGGCTTCCTCGTCGACCGTCGACGCCAGTGAGGCGACCTTTTCGGGCGTCCGGACGCGATCGACCAGCCACTCGGCGATCTCGGCCTCGAGTTCGCGAGCGATTCGGCCGTTCGAGACCGTCTGGACGTGGGCCGCGCGGTCGGCACCCTGTTCCCGGAGTCGGGTCTCGAGGCGCCTGCGTTTCGTGACGCCGACCTTGAACGTGTCGGGGGCAAAGGCCGCGATGTAGACGGCGTGTGTTTCGTAACAGTCCATTTCGGCTTTCAGGCAGGTTCCCGTACAGCGGGCACAGACCCACGTACTCGTGTGATACTCGCAGTAGGGCGCCGCCGGGCGGTCGCAGGCGACGTGGTCGCCGTCGTCGATCGTCCCGGCACAGTGGCGCGAGCCGAGCGGATAGGAGAGGGAGTCGCCCGACTCGAGGGATCGACGCTCGACCGGTCCGCCGTCACCGAGGACCAGCGCCGTTCCCCGGCCACTCGGCTCGTAGCCAACGATCTGCACTGTAGATCGTGGTTGGTGTCGGGTCCGGATATACGGTTCGCCTCTCGCCCGTTGGTAGCCGGACGAAGACCTACTACTGTTTGACAGCACGATTCGACGATCGGTCGCGCGACTGCGGCCGTCCCGAGGGTGACGGCCGCGAGTTCGCGACCGACGTCTCACTGACCGCTGTCCGACAATATAACCGCCTCGCCGCCGAACCCGAAGATATGGCACTCGAGGGAACGCTGGAGGCGGACGTCTCGACGGACGGTCGCGGCTCGAAGACGGTACAGTTTACGTTCGACGTGACTAACACCGGCACCGCTACCGTCGAGTTGCGGTTCTCGGACGCGGCCAAAGCCGAGTTCATCGTCGAGGACGAAAGACGAGAGGTCTGGCGGTACACCGAAGGGCGTGCGTTCACGCAGCTGCTCAGCGCGGAGCAGATCGCACCCGGGGAGACGGCCACGTACGAGGCCGAGTGGGAACGGCCACGGGACGGCGAGTACACCGCCGTCGCCGAACTCCGGGCCCAGGAGGCGACCTGTGACGCACGGACGTCGTTCAGCGTCACCGACTGAGACGGTCCCGGTGATTCCACGGGCGGGTCGTGTTGCCAACCCGCCACCACGAGCACCACGAACCGCTGATCTCACAGATCACAGCGGAAATTCTCCTTCAGCATAGGGTATAAAACAGCGCCTTCCTAACGGGCGGCTATGCAAGCGCTGGTCATCGCGGCACACGGGTCACATCTCAATCCGGACGCTTCGGATCCGACCTACGCCCACGCGGACGCCGTCCGCGAGACGGGCGCGTTCGACGAGGTCCGCGAGGCTTTCTGGAAGGAGGAACCCCACTTCCGCGAGGTGATTCGCACGCTCGAGTCCAACGAGGTGTTCGTCGTCCCGCTGTTCATCAGCGAGGGCTACTTCACCGAACAGGTCATTCCACGGGAACTGCGACTCGAGGAGTGGGACCCCAAGAAGTGGGACTCCGATGGGACGAGCGCTACCCACGCCACGCTCGAAGCGACGGACGTCGGGAAGACGATCCACTACTGTGGCCCGGTCGGGACCCACGACGCGATGACCGACGTGATCGTCGGCCGGGCCGAGCGCGTCACGGGCGACCCCACCATCGGCGAGGGGGTCGGACTGGCAGTCGTCGGCCACGGCACCGAACGCAACGAGAACTCCGCGAAAGCCATCGAGTACCACACCGAGCGCATCCGAAAACGAGACCGCTTCGACGACGTGAAGGCGTTGTTCATGGACGAGGAGCCCGAAGTCGACGACGTCACCGACTACTTCGAGGCCGAGGACGTCGTCGTCGTCCCGCTGTTCGTCGCCGACGGCTACCACACCCAGGAGGACATTCCCGAGGATATGGGGCTAACTGAAGATTACCGGCTGGGCTGGTCAGTTCCCGCCACGGTCGACGGCCACCGCATCTGGTACGCTGGCGCCGTCGGGACCGAGGGGCTGATGGCCGACGTCGTCCTCGAGCGTGCGGCCGACGCCGGAGCCGACGTCGGGGACGCCCGTGGGGCAATCAGGAAAGCGGTCACGCCCGCAGACGGCGTCGACCGGAGACCCGAAACCGAACCGAGCGCGGAGCCGGGGGACTGATACGTGACGCTCCCGACAGCCGACGTCGCGTCACTGCTCGAGACGGTCGACACCGACGGCGAGGTTGCGTTCGACGGGCTCCGGATCGCCCACACGGACGCCGGCTATGCCCTCGAGACCGACGGCGACGAGTGGCACGGCCTCGAGCGGGCGGCTCTCGAGGACGCCCTCGAGCCGCTTGCGGCGTACGTCACCAACTGGCGCTACTGGCAGGAGACGGTCGGCGGCGAGGGGACCGCTCGGCGGGCGTTCCTCCGGTGGTGTGAGCGTGCCCCACTCGCCGACGCCGATGCCGATGCCGATGCCGATGTGGCCGACGATCATCCCTCGGTCGACGACCCGCTTGCCGTCCCCGAACGATACGACGCCCTGCACGAGGGACTCGATCGGGAATGGGGACAGCTGTGTATCACCGCCCGCCTCGTCGACGACGCCGAGCACGCCGCCGGCGAGCGCGTCTACGATCTGTGGCACGTCGACGACGCAGACAGCGACATCGCCGACCTCGAGGTCTCCGACGAGCCCCGCGATGCCCGCGAGATCGCCACCTACGACGAGGATGGACGCTACCGACCGCTGAAGACCGCTCCCACGCTCCCGTCTGGCTGGGCGTTTACCGGCCTCTCGGGGGTCGAACTCGTCGAGGCCGTCGGCTATTTCTACCCCGCGACGGTCGCCAACTGGCATCGAGAGCTCTGGGGGAACGTAGACGTCGATCACTGGACCGAGACCGCCGAGCGACAGACCGGTATCTACGACGTCGTCGACGAACTGCCACGCGAGGCCGTCGAGTGGATGGCCGAGGCCTGCTGTGTCGATTCCCAGTGTCTACGCCGCCGAGAGTGGCAGTACGACGCGGACGACGAACTCGACGTCGACGGCGGCGACGGCCCGTTCCCCTGCCGGGAGCCCTGTTCGCTCGTCATCGCCGCCGCTCGCAAGTGGACGATTATCGAGTCCGAGGCGGAACACACCTACGAACTCGAGTTGACCACAAGCGAGTACAACCAGCTCGCGGAACTGATCGACGCCGTCGCCGACGGCCGAACCGACGAGATCCGCGAGGCCGACCTCGACGACGGCGCGAACCGCTATCGGGCCCGCTACCTTCGCGCGAAGCGAGTCGACAAGGAGGGCGACCTCGAGGCCAGACGGCTCGACGACTGATACGGTCCCCTGTCGTCACGTCTCGCCGATCGCCGACCCCGTGCCCGTGCCCGTGCTGGCGATCGACGGGAGATCGGGACAGCAGTCCGTCTGATCGGATTCGATCGGACGGAAAATCAGTCGTCGCGTCGGCGCTCCGTCACCGGAACAACAGACCGAGCGCGACGACGGTTCCGAGGACGACGATCGCGATCCCGAGGGTCGCGACGAGACCGCCGATCGCCGCCGCCGTCACCGCGCCGACGGCGGCCGCGACTAATCCGAGGACGACGACGGCGAGCGTTGCCGGCTCGAGGCCGGACGTCTCACGCAACCGATCGAGCGCAGTCGAGTCGCCCGCTGGGTCCCGACCGCCGCCGGGTTCGGCAAGCGACTCGTCGACGTCGACGGGTCCCGGGGCTGGCTCGACGACGACGGGGATCGAGACCGACTCGGAGCCGTAGCCGGTCAGGACCTCGAGGTCACCGCTGACCGGGGCGTCGATCCGCTCGGCGTCGACGGCGATCGGAACGAACGTTTCGCTTTCGGCGTCGACGTAGTAGTTCGCGGTCTCGAGGTCGGCGATCCGTTCGAGATCGCCGGCGAGACGACAATGAACGTGTGCGGGTGAGCCGTGACTCACGAGCCGGAGGCCGATCGAACCCCGTGTCTCGACGCTGTCGACGCTCGGCTCGAGCGAATCGGCGGCGCCGCGGTTGACGTGGACGGTGACCTCCGGGGACACGATAAATCTGGCCGATCAGGCCGGGGACTCCTCACGCATGTCCGGCGGCAGCAGGTTCGGGATCCCGTCGTCGATCGGGTACCGCTCGCCACACTCGCTGCAGACGAGCGTCCCGTCGATGATTTCGTCGCCATCGGCGTCGTATTCGGCGTCCTCGAGTTCCAACTCGTGTTTGTCCAGCGGGCAGCAGAGGATCTCAAGCAACGACTCGTTCATAGTACGAACGGTGGCCGCATCAAGCAAAAGGTTTCGGGAACGAAGTCGGCGCGGGCGACCAGGCGACTGCCATTCGGTCCAGAGCCGTACCGAAGTTACTCCGGTCGTGTCTCCTCGCGGACGCTACTGCCGACGACGAGCGCGGCACCGATGATGACGAGGTTTTTGACGATGTACTGGCCCTCGACGGTCAACACGAACGGAATCGAGACGAAGGTCACCCCTGGAAGCAACACCAGCGGCAGGAAGGTTCCGGGCATCTGGAGGAACAAGAGGAGGATCCCGACTCTGATCAGGGGCCGATAGAGCAGGCAGAGCCCGATGAGCACTTCCCAGACGCCCAAAACGGGAACGAACAGCTCCGCCGGAACGAGATAGACCGTCGCGGCCACGAGCTCCCCGGCTGGGCTCACGTCGAACACCTTTAGCGCGCCGAACCAGACGAAGACGATGCCGAGGGCGAGACGAAGCACCGGGATCCCCCACCGTCCCATCCGATCGGCGATCGCGCTATCGACCCGTTCGAACCGTCGTGCGATCGCCGCCGATCGGTCGGACACCGACTCGAGTCGCCGTGCGATCGCGGAACGTTGATCACCCATCGAATACACCTTGTTAGCGACGAGTAGGACCCGAAGCGGCAAAAAAACGGAGTACGCAGTAAACGGGTCGACCAGATATCGCCACCGGTGAAAAACTATGAGACGCCCGTCGTCTCGCGACGACGTCTCGAGTGCGATCGGTGCGCAGTGTGTTGTCAGTCCGTCTTACTCGTAGGGGTTCTCGACCACGACGGTCTCCCCGCGGCCGGGACCGACGCCGACGGCGTAGATCGGCGCGTCGAGTTCGTCACTGACGTACTCGAGGTAGGTCCGGGCGTTCTCGGGGATCGCGTCGTACCCCTCCGCTGCGACGTCTGCCCAGTCGACTTCGGGCCAGCCGTCGAACGTCTTCAGGTTCGCCTCACAGCGGCCCCACTGCTCTGTGGTGGGGGGCATCGTGAGGATCTCGTCGCCGTCGAACTCGTAGCTGTGGCCGACTTTTACCTCGTCGAGCCCTGCGAGGACGTCGATGTGGTTGATCGCGAGCCCCGTAAAGCCGTTCGCGCGGGCCGCGTGGCGGAGCATCGGCATGTCGAGCCAGCCGACTCGTCGCGGTCGGCCGGTGACGGTGCCGTACTCGCCGCCCTCGTCGCGGATGTAGGTCGCCAGTTCTTCTTCGGTCTCGCCAGCGCCCTCATCGCCGTCGTAGTCGGGCGTCTGTCCGTCGACGCCGCCGAGTTCGGTCGGCAGCGGTCCGGTGCCGACTCGTGAGAGGTAGGCCTTGACGATGCCGATGACCTCGCCCTGACCGACGACGGTCGGCCCGAGCCCCGTACCGACGGTCGCGCCGCCGGCGGTCGGGTTCGAGGAAGTGACGTAGGGGTAGATGCCGTGATCGATGTCGATCGAGGTCCCCTGTGCACCCTCGAGCATGACGTTGTCACCGTCGTCGATGCGCTCCTGGAGGAAGGTCCCACAGTCGACGGTCATGTTCTCCTCCTCGAGACGCTTGCCGTACTCGCGGTACGTCTCGTAGAGGTGGTCGATATCGAACTCGTCGCCGGTTTCCTTGTCGAAGACCTCCTCGGCGAGGGCTTTCTTCTGGGGGACGACGTACTCGAGTCGCTCGCGGAGCGTGTCGGGATCGAGCAGGTCGCCGATACGAACGCCGCGCCGGCCCGCCTTGTCCTCGTAGGTGGGGCCGATACCGCGTTTGGTCGTGCCGGCTGCGAGATCCTCCTTCTCTTCTTCCTCGATTCCGTCGAGGGCGCGGTGGTACGGGAGGATCACGTGTGCGCGCTCTGCCACGCGGACGTCCGGGTCGAGTCCCCGCTCCCGGAGCTGGTCGATCTCGTCGAACAACGTCTCGGGGTTGACGACACAGCCGTTGCCGAGGACGCCGACCTTCCCCCGGACGGCGCCCGACGGCACGAGCGATAGCTTGTACTTCTCACCGTCGTGGACGACGGTATGGCCAGCGTTGTCGCCGCCCTGATAGCGGGCGACGACGTCGGCGGTGTCGCCGTAGAGGTCGACGACTCCGCCTTTGCCTTCGTCGCCGAGTTGTGACCCGACGATTGTGACGGTCATAACAGCGGCGGGTTCTTGCCGTGCCGATAAACAGATTACGGTATTGCCGGGTGAGTCGAGGCTGAATATACACGAACGTGACTACCGGACGTGATTTCGATCGGCGATCGATCGATAGATTCCTTACGGCCCGCGTCCGAGTCACGGATACCACACTCGAGATCGTCGATAGAAGTCGACGTTCGCTCTCGAAGAAAGATATATCCTGAACAATCATAAATGATACGCGGGAATAATCGTTGGATTGCGCTGCAACCCGAAGCGTTAACTACTGACAGGAACGACCATTTAGTTGAGAGTGGCCTGTCGGACTGCGAGAGTAACTTTTAAAGGGTACAAAGACAAGTTAACAAATGCCATGATAGACCGACTTGAGAAGGAAGTCGATATGCTGGAACGACATCTTCAGGTCCTGAAGATGGTTATCGAGAACGAACCGATCGGGATCGTGAAGATGTCTAACGAGACGGGCTACCCCCACCACAAGGTCCGCTACTCCCTTCGCGTTCTCGAGGAAGAAAACCTCATCGAGCCCTCCAGCCAGGGTGCGATCAAGACCGAGCGCACCGCCGAATTCGTCGACGAACTCGACGACAAGCTCGACGACATCATCGACAAACTCGACGGGATGAAGATCGAGGACGTCGCCGAAGTCGAAGGGTAGTCTCTCTTCCGCTATCTCGGCTCGAGAGCACCAGTGTCGAGCCGTTTCGAGACTGATTCGTCTCGAACGCGAACCGCCCGACCGATCGCCGCCGTCGATATCGACACGCGGCGGTCGACGGTCCCTTATCATCGATACTCACTCGAGGAGACCCCGTCTCGGCGTCTCGTTTCCGCCGATACTCACCTCACTCGAGTCCGTTCGCCGGCGATCGACGACGATCACGATCGAACAGTCGCCGATCGAATCACAACTCGGGCACGTTCACGTGGAACCCTTCCGACCGGGACTCGACGAGACAGAGGTGATACCCCCGTTTCCGCGAGAGGTTGACGTAACTCAGCTTCGAGCCGCGGCTGAGTAAGCCGCTGCTCGTCGCCTGTTCGGCGACCTCGAGTGCGCCTGGCTCGAAGTAACTCGCGGTGACGACGACCGCCGC
The DNA here is from genome assembly GCF_030848565.1 of Natronolimnohabitans sp. A-GB9. Classification (GTDB taxonomy): domain Archaea; phylum Halobacteriota; class Halobacteria; order Halobacteriales; family Natrialbaceae; genus Natronolimnohabitans. The sequence goes on along the minus strand of NZ_JAVDDV010000015.1, from coordinate 51,493 downwards.
CGCCAGGTCCGGATAGTTGGCCTTGACTGCCGAGGCCGTCTCTTCTACCGTCTCGAGCATCTCCCGCGTCGCGGGGTCGCGCGAGTCGTTGAAGTTGGCGACGACGAGCGGATTCCCCATCTTGTCGAACGCGACGACGTCGAACTCGGCTCGATCGGGGACGTCCTCAGTGTCGTCGTCGGCGAGCGAGATCGTCGCGTCGAGTTCGACGCGGTCGATTCGCGGGATGGCGTCGTAGAGGTCGCCGAGCCCGTCGGCGTTGCCCGTCTCGCGAATCTCGAACAGCGCCGTTCCGGTGAGCCAGTCGACGAACCGGTGTTCGATCGTCTCGGTCAGGAACGACTCGTAGTCCCGTCCGTCGACGGCGACGTCGGTCGCATCGAACCCGGTGTGGCGCTCGAGTCGCAGGTTGGTAGCGACCGCCTCGCGGTCTCCCTCGCCGTCGTGGGCCGACTCGAGGGTCGGCTGGCTCTTCGAGGCGTACCGGACGAAGAGGTTCGTCTCCGCAAGCGCCCGCTCGGGCGGGAGTTCGGTGCGTGCAGCCGGCTCGTCGTCGGCAGTCTCGCGGGCGCGTTCCAGTTCGGCCTCGAGGTCCTCGATTCGGGACCGAAGCTGGTCGACCGTCGCCGAGAGCTCCTCGTTTTCCGACCGTAACCGGTCGCGTTCGGCCTCGAGTTCCTCGGCCATTCTGGCGAGTTCGTCGCGTTTGGCTTCTAGCGTCTCGATTCGCTGGGTGAGGGCAGCGGTCCGTTCGTCGGACGCGGTCGCGTCGCCGGTCGTCGCCGGTTCGGCCTCACGATCACTCTCCGGACTCGGTTCCGCTTCCGTCTCCTGAGTCGCTCCGGCTCGAGTCCTGGAGTGAGTTTCGCGGTGCTCGGTACTGGCCTCTCGTCGACGCGCCGGCCGCTCTCGCGTCTCGCTGTCGGCTCGATCTGTACGCACGTCGGAACGACCGGTCTGCGTGCGCTGGCTTGCCTCGTCGTGGCTCTCCGCTCCGGCTTGGCTCGAGCCCGGAACCTCGCTGTTGTCGGGATCGATCGACGGAATGCTGCGCGTCTCGCGCCACTGGGCCTCTTCTTCGAATCGCTCTTCGGTGCCCTCCGCGGGCGCCGGCTCCACATCCGTCTCCGCAGTCGAGGCCGTTTCTGTCGGCTCGACGGTCGGCGCCTCGTCTGGGGCGTCGACGTCGTCTTCGGTCCAGGAGATGTCGCTTTCCTCGAGTTGCTGTGCCGCGGCTTCGACCTCGGCTGGGGAGGGACCGGTGTCACCTGCGATCTCGGCGGTTCCCTGTTGGTCGTCGACATCGTCCTCTGTCGACTCGGACACCGCAGAAGAGGGGGTCGACCGTTCTGCCGTCTCGACTGTCGTCTCACTCGAGTCGGGTTCCGGCTGCTCGGCCAGTTCGGCTGCTGTCGGTACCGACTCGGACGCGGTGGACGTCCCGCGGGCTGGTGCGGTCGTCCGTTCGTTACCGGCCGCGTCCGACTCTCCGCCGAGGGCCGGAGACTCGTCGACGGTCGTTTCACTCGCGGATGCTGGGACGTCCGCGTCGGTGATCCCACTCGAGGGTGGGTCCGGCTCGGTGTCGTCCGTCGTGGTGATTCCCGACGGTCCGTCCGTCACGTCGGTATCGACGTCGGTCGGGTCCGTCGTCGAACCGCCGACAGGATCGTCGCTCGAGTCGGCCGTCGTACCGTCGGCGGGCTCGCCGATCGTGACGTCCCCGATCGACGTGCCTGTGGCTCCGTCGTCAGTATCCGTCGTATCCGTTTGGGCAGTCGGCTCGGCGCTCGAGATATCGACCGCGTCGATCGCCGACTCGGTCGGGTCGGCACTCGGCTCGGCTCGAGACGAGGCGTTCGCTACTGAGTCAGCGTCCGATCCGTCGTCGACGGTGTCGGAGCCGGAATCGGTGGCCGATTCGTCGGTGTCCGTCCCGGGAACGTCGGTGACGTCGATTTCGACGTCGGTGACCTCGTAGATCCCGACCTCGTCGGCGGCCCGCTCGAACGCCTCCTCGCCGGTGAGCAACCGCTCGGCGTTGCCGATGTAGGCGGCGGCCATCCGTCGACCACCGTAGTAGACGGCGTAGTAGTCGCCGCTGAGGACGTTCTCGCTCAGTTCGATATACCCCGTAAACGATCCATCCTGGAGCGTCTGGTCGACCTCCTGGAGGGGTGTCTCGTTGGTGTAGTACTTCGCTCTTGGCTCGCCGCCCTGGGACTCCATCGTACAGAGCAGGGGCAACGCAGGATCCGGTGCCTCGTAGACGGTGCCCGACGCCGTCTCGAAGTCCTCGATCGTGCCGTCGACGACGCCGACGACGCGGCCATTTAACATGAACAGCCACGTCCCAGTGTCGGTGACGGCGCCGGAGAAATCGTCGTCAGCGAGATCGGAGAGACCGTCGTAACCGCCACTGAACGGGCGAGAATCCCATTGTTCGACGCGCTCTTGCGTGCGCGGGTCCATACGTCAACAAACGGGAACCGGACCAAATACGTTTCGCCTAGATACTGTCTAGATTTTTGACTCGGCGTCCTCGGCGAGTTCCTTCATCCGCTTGCCGATCCGGCCCGCACTCGAGAACTCGTCTTCGCTCATCCCCTTCGCCAGGGCGTTGCCAAGCACGAAAACGGCGTGTTTGTGCTCGCTTTTCGATTTGTGGACGTGGGAGGGGTCGACGTCGAGCTGGCGGTAGGGCTCGAACAACTCCTCGTCGACGTCCTCCCGGTCGGCGAAGTACTCCATGATGACGACGAGTTCTTCGTGGAGCTCGAGGAGTTCGTCTTTATGCATGGTCACGTATAGGAACGGTCCCGGCTTAAGCGTTGTGTGCGAGGGGACTACAAGGGCGGAGGAACGGGTCAACGGCGTGATTCCGGGCGTTTGCTCGCGTTTCGCCACTGTCGACTGGTGCCGGTGGTGGGTGCCGGTATCGGTCGTCAGTACGAACGAATCGGGAGCCGACACCGGACTTGAGGCGATAGATAGCGAAATGTTAGTCCGCAGCGATCGTTCCGTTTTCGCGCTGGCCGACCGGGAACCAGGCGAGTTCGTGGTCGGCGGTGACGCGGACGGCGACGCGTTCGTCCAGGTTGATCTGGTCGGAGTGGTTGTGCATACACTCGATCGTTTCTCCGGAGTCGAGTTCGACGCGATAGAGGACGGTGGGCCCGAGATACCGTCGGTAGACGACGGTCCCGTTCGCCTCTTCGTCGGTAGCCGGGAACGCTGTCACGTCGTCGGGACGAACCAGCAAATCGATCTTGCTCCCGTCGTACTGATGAGCGAGACCGTTGACGTCGTCGCGGAGAACCCGACCGATGGCGGTGTCGACGCTGTCGCCGTGGACCGTCCCCGAGAGGAAACTGGCGTGGCCGAGAAAGCCCGCGACGAACCGTGATTTGGGCTGCTGGAAGACCTGCTGTGGCGTGTCGATCTGCTCGATGTCTCCCTGGTTCATCACGGCGACGCGATCGGAGATCGACAGCGCCTCCTCCTGGTCGTGGGTCACCGAGACGGCCGTGACGCCGGCCTCCTTGATGATCCGGCGGACCTCCTCGCGCATCTCGACACGCAGGTCGACGTCTAAGTTCGAGAACGGCTCGTCGAGCAAGAGCATCTCGGGTTCGGGAGCCAGCGAGCGAGCCAGCGCGACCCGCTGTTGTTGGCCACCGGAGAGTTCGTCGGGATAGGCGTCGCCCTGTTTTTCGAGACCGACGAGCTCGAGCAGTTCCGCGACGCGGGCGTCGCGTTCTTCCTCGGGCCAGTCCTGGAGGCCGAAGGCAACGTTTTCGCGGGCGGTCAGGTGCGGAAAGAGCGCGAACTCCTGGAAGACGACGCCGACGCCGCGTTCCTCCGGTGGCACGAACCGACCGTTGCCGGCGACGTCGTCGTTCCGGAGTTGGATCGTGCCGGCGTTTGGCTTCTCGAGACCGGCGATGAGACGCAGCGTCGTCGTCTTCCCACATCCCGATGGACCGAGCAGCGTGAGGATTTCACCGTCGCGGACGGACAACGAGAGGTCTGGGATCACTTCCTCGGCGCCGTACTGCTTGGCGACGCCGTCGAGCTCGAGCACCACGTCGTCGGTGCGGCGCTCTGGTCGTCGTTCCTCAGCAGCTGTCGTGAGTAGTTGTCCGTTCGCCATTGATCGATCCTCCGGTGTCCACCGGTGTCTATTCGATTTAGGTGGGCCTAAAACACTTATAGCTACCGGTCGATGCGAACGAACTGGAACGACCGACGGCTAGAGTTCGACGCCGCTGGGGATCAGACTGTGCTGACGAAGCAGATTGCCGTCGTCGTCGTAGACGAGAAACGTTCGTTTGTCATAGGTGACGAACTCGTCGCCGTCGAGGGTGATCTCGACTTCGTAGCGGCCCTCGTCGTCGAGCGCATCCTCGCCGTAGCCGCGGGCCGCTCGAATGAACTGGAGGACGTCGCCGGCGTCCTCGTTGAGTTCGAGGATGAACTCGCCAGTAATGCGATTGGTCACGCTAACGACACCAGCCGTATCCGTTCCCAGTGGTTCTTGCAGTCGGAGCGCGACGTCGGTTTCCGTGGCGTCGAGGGTCTCGCCATCGGGACCGGTAAGGCGCTCGCGAAGCATCGCCGCTGGGCCGGTGAAGTCGATCAATACCGAGGGTTTGCTCGGTTCGCTATCGGTCTCGACCCAGTCGACGTTTCTGACATCTACCGTGAAATGCTCGCGCCTCATTCCGTACCGAAGTGTTCGGACTCACACCGTATGAACGTAACGCACGATCTATCAGTATCACGATAGTTGTGCCCCCTTGGGTGATGCCGAGCGTCGTCGTTGCGAACGCTTTTTGGACGTTCCCCGACGAGAGCCGACGATGGCCGACCAGCAGGACCGAATCGACGACGCGGCCCGTCGCGCTGCCGTACGCGACACGTACGATCGGATCGCCTCGCACTTCGCTTCGACCAGAGAGTACGCCTGGCCCGAGGTTGAAGCGTTCGTCGAGACGATTACCGACGAGTTCGAGGCGGACGACACGGACCGCGTCGGTCTCGACCTCGGCTGTGGGAACTGTCGACACGCCGAACTGCTGGCCCCCCACTGTGAGCCCGTCGTCGGGCTCGACGCCAGTCGCGGCCTCCTCGAGACCGGACGCGAGCGCGCCGCCGACCGCGAGTTCGACGTCGCGCTCTGTCAGGGTGACGCCGCTGCGTTGCCGCTTGCCACCGATGGCGTCGACCTCGCCGTCTACGTCGCCACGCTCCACCACCTGCCGACCCCGCAGGCGCGCCGGCACAGCCTCGACGAACTCGCACGGGTGCTCGCCCCCGACGGTCGCGCGCTCGTCAGCGCCTGGTCGACGGCCCACGACCGATTCGAAGCGACCGAGGGGTTCGATACGACCCTCGAGTGGACCCTCCCCGGCGGCGAGACCGTCGACCGGTTCTATCACATCTACTCGCCCGCGGAGTTCGAGGCCGCACTCGAGGCCAGCGCACTCGAACTCCTCGAGTGGGAGCTCTCGAGTGGCAACTGTTATGCGACGGTGGCCGGCTCGGATCGCTGACCTGGGTCTCGAGTCGGGCACGTCGACTCGAGCGAGTTGATCGAAAACGGAACTGTCTTAACCCCCGAGGGAGAATCGAAGACTGCGCGCGGATGGTCTAGTGGTAGGACCTGAGCCTTCCAAGCTCATGGCCCGGGTTCAAATCCCGGTCCGCGCATTCCTGCGGCGAACAAATCCGTGAGCAGCAGGATCACATGAAGGGTTTGAACGACGGAAGACGCACGCTCGCGAGCGGTGCGAGCGAGACCGTCTTCAGGTAGTTCAAATCCCGGTCCGCGCATTCCTGCGGCGAACAAATCCGTGAGCAGCGGCAGTCGTGACGTGAGCTGACCGCTCTCGACGAACACGTCAGCACACTCGAGTCACCACTCGGCTGACCCACGACACACCTTTGGTATCTAGTCCCAAACACCTGGTATGAGCGTCGACGCTCCAGCTACGACCCCGAACTACCAGGCCCTCTCGGACGAGGCGTTCGAGGAGCGCTGTACCGACCTCTGGGAGCGCTACGCCGACTGTGACCTCTGTGCCTACGAGTGTCACGTCGATCGGACCGCCGGCCAGGAGGGAACCTGCCAGGTCGACGACACCGCGTCCGTCTCGACGTACTTCCCCCACTTCGGTGAGGAGGACTGTCTCAAGGGCCACAACGGGAGCGGGACGATATTCCTGGCGAACTGTAACATGAAGTGTGTCTTCTGCCAGAACTTCGAGACCGGCCACGAGGCCGAGGGCGAGCCCGCGACGCCCGAGGAGATCGCCGAGATGGCACTCGAACTCGAGGCCCAGGGCTGTCACAATATCAACTTCGTCTCGCCGACCCACCACTCCCCCCACCTGGTCGAGGCCGTCAAGATCGCCACGGATCGCGGACTGGAGCTTCCGATCGTCTGGAACTGTGGCGGCTACGAGCGGCCAGCGATCCTCGAGCGACTCGAGGGCATCGTCGACATCTACATGCCGGACGTGAAATGGTCGGACGACGCTGCTGCAGCGATGTACTCGAAGGCGCCGAACTACTGGTCGAACGTCAGGGAATCGCTACGGGAGATGCACCGACAGGTCGGTGATCTCCGGATCGACGACACCGGGCTGGCGACCGGCGGATTGCTCGTCCGGCATCTCGTGATGCCGAATCACGTCGAGAACGCCAAGCGAGTGCTGGCGTTTCTCGCCGAGGAGCTCTCCGAGGAGACCGTCGTCGACATCATGGCCCAGTATCAACCCCACTACAAGGCCAAAACCGAGGACGTCTACGCGGACATCAACCGTCCGATCACCGAAGACGAGTACGACGAGGTGATCGAGTACGCCCGAGACGTGGGGCTCGAACGGCTCTACCTCGATCGGTCGATGCTACAGAACCGCGGATTCAGTTGGTTCTGACGGTCGGATAAGACGTCCGCTACTCGAGTCTCGTCCGTGTGTGTCGAGAGGGACGACGTTCGACCACAGCCACCCATAATGACATAAGCGATCCGAACGTACTACCATCACCATGGCAACTGCACGCGATATCCTCGACGAGACGGTAACGTCCTTCGAAGCGACGACGCCGGTCGACGACGTAATCGACGAGATTCGGACGTCGACAGCGGGGTCGGAACGGACCGTCTACTACGCGTACGTCGTCGACGGGGACGGCACGCTCGAGGGCGTGACGTCGCTTCGCGAACTGTTGAACGCCGGCGGCGACACGCCGATCGGCGAGATCGCCACGGACAGCGTCGTCTTCGTCGAGACCGACGACTCGGTCGACCGCGTCGCGACGGTGTTCTCCCGGCAGCAGTTCATGGCACTCCCGGTCGTCGACGAGTCCAAGGAACTGGTCGGTGCCGTCACGGCGGGTGACGTCATCGAGGCGCTCGACGAGGAAGCGTCGAAGAAGGTCCTCAAGACGACGATCCGAGACATCGAGTACGATCCCGCCGACGAGAGTACCTACGAGTGTTTCTCGTGTGGGACGATCATGACGGCGACGACCAACCCGGGAACGTGTCCGAACTGTGGCAGCGACGTTCGCCATCGACAGACATCGATCGAGTGACGACCGGACCGGACGTCCCCGTGGCGACTCCTTGCGCATCCGTGCCCCGACCATACCTGTACGAACGGCGAACCGCGGGTATGAGTGAGTCTGCAACGAGATACGGCGAGGGCGACGAGGTAGCGACCCCTGACGGGCGTGGCGTCGTCGCCGCCGTTCTGACCGACGACTTCGCGTTTCCCCAAGGGGGCGGCGAGGACGACTACGCCGACGTCTCGGCCAGCGACGACCAGCCAGCGTACGTCGTCGGTCTCGAGACCGTCGGCTCGGCGGTCTACCGTGCGTCGGCGCTGGAAGCCAGCAATCTCGAGGATGACGACGCGACGCAATCGACCGATGGCGACGCCGAGACCGACATCGTCGACGAGGACGTCAACGGTCTCGACGACCTGCCGGAGGGGTGGGACCGGGACAGCGTCCTCGAGTACTGGTCGTCGATCGGCGGCTCGTGGGAGGAGTGTGCCGAGGACCTAACCGACGAGTTCGAGGACGAGCGCGCGAAAGAACACTGTTCGGCGATGAAAGACGAGGTGTTGCGGACCCAACGGTGGCGAAACCGGTTCTGAGACGGACTGCTGTCCTGATCTCCCGCCGATCGCCACTCCCGTGTAGCGATCGGGGTCAGTGACGACAGGAGACCGTATGAGAACCGCCGATTACTCCCCTGCCGTGGCGAGCGACCGTTCGAGCCGCGAGACCAGCTGCACGTCGTTGGTCCAGCAGCCCCTGAACGTGCCCGCGTCGACTTCTCTGGCGAGTAGGCCACTTGCCCGAAGGCGGTCGCCGCCGCCGTCGAAGGCGAGCGCCCAGAACGAGCCGATCTCGCCGCCGACATCATCGTGGATCGTGACGCCGGGAATCGATGGTCGATTCCAGTCGTCGTCGATGTAGATGTGGACGTCGAGGGCCGTCTCCCCGGCGAGTCGAACGTACACCGGCGCCGCCGCCTCGAGTGCGCTCGCGCGCTGAAAACTGGCCCGGAGCGTGCCGCTGCTGGTTCGCCAGGCGAGGGCCTCGATTTCGCGACTGATCGCGAGCAGTTGTCGTCGATCGAGCGCGTGCCAGATCGTCGTGTCGAACGTTTCGATCACGCGCCGATAGGCGGGATCGTCGTGATCGTCCCATGGCTCGCGGATCGGCGGCTCGAGGAACTGGCGGGCGGCTTCGAGGCCGATCGCGGCGACGAACTCGTCGCCCTCGTGGACGACGAGAAACCCCTGGTTGGGGCCGGCGACCTCCGGAAGCCGTCTGTACGCGACCGCGTCGATCCCCGTTTCCCGCTCTAGTCGCTCGACGAGCGTCGGCCGTGGTGGCGGTGCATAGACGGTGATCGTCCGTGGCGGATCCTCGATTCGATCGAAGCAGTCGGAGAGAGTCATTGAGTGGAGACGGGAGTAGAGGGTCACGAACCGGTTTCGAACGCACAGGCTCGCATTACGAGGTCCCGAATCGGCTCCGGACACGGCACCAGCGAGAGCGTGTCGCTTTCCTCGTCGTAGCGGACCACGCCGGCATCGACCAGGACCGGGACGTGTGTGTGACGGAGATCGAGGTAACACTGTCGACGACACTGCGGTTCGACGATGCCGTCACCCGTCGCGTACTGCCAGCCGGCGACGGCGTCGGCGACGTCCGAAAGCGACGCGGTTTCGTGCTCGAGGAGGACGTAACAGGCGAGTCGGCGGCGCCGATGACGAAGTACTCGAAACGCGGTGTCTAACTCCTCCGGGTTGGCGCGCCGGTCGTCCGGCGACGGTCGTTCGACGGTCATAGCTCGATCGTACAGTTGTGATCGTCCCTTCAGTTCGGTCGTATAACTGTGTTGCGGGGACACTGGCAACGATCCGAGATCGGAATCGCGGTCCGCGGGCGATAAATCGGTACGAGCGAAACCACCCCGTACCTTAGTGGCTGGCGTGCGAACGACCGCTACCGTGGAGTACGACCTGCTCGGCTGGCCGCCAGACGGACCGAAGCTACGCTTAGACCACGAACGGTTCAGCTACGCCGGCAAGTTCGTGATGACCAACACCGGCAAAGCCGTCGCTCGAGACGCGACCGACAAAGGAGACACGGACGAGTCGGACGGCAACGGGCCGGTTGCCGATCCCCCGATCGTCGCCGCCATCGCGTTCAACGAGGACCGCACCGACGCGACCACCCTCTGGCTGCGATACGTCACCGTCGCCGGCGACCGTCGCGGCGAAGGGATCGGTCCCGAACTGGTCGCTTTCACCCGCGACCGCGCACTCGAGCGTGGCTACGAACGACTTCGGATCGCCGTCAACAACCCCTTCGCCTACGAGGCACTGTATCGCGCTGGCTTTGGCTACACCGGAGCGACGACGGGAATTGCCGAACTTATCCTCGAGTATCCACGACCCGAAGACTGGACGAACCAGCGAGAAGCCTACCAACGCGGCCTCGAGGAGTTTCACGAGCGCGACCTCTCGGTCGAGGAAGAGTCGTTTCTCGAATCGAGAGCGGACAGCGATCCGCCGACGCTGGAACGTACGGAGTAGCGTTCCCGGGTCAGCTACGAGTCGCTCGCCGACACGTCGTTTTCGCTGCCGTGCTCGTAGATGCTGGCGACGACTGCCGCGTGGGCCGTCCCCGCGACTGCGACGCTCGTGATCGTGCCGGCTGCGAGCCCTGGAACCCCCGATACGATCGTCGCAACGCCAGTGAAGAGTGCCGCGAGAATTCCGAGACAGAGAACCAGGCCGGCACTCGAGAACGGTCTGGAGCCGGCGTAGGCGAGACTCTCGAGCACCGCCGCGTCGGGTCGGGTTCCACCGAGGACGATCGATGCAGGAGCCACCAGGAGTCCGCCCGCGACGACGACTGCGGCGAGTACGGTCACCACGGTAGTTCCGATCCCGGTGAACCAGCTCCCGAGCACGTAGATCGCCCCGAAGGATACGCCCTGGACGGCGAACACGTAGACTGCGAGCCAGCCGACTCGAGCGATCGGCGGAGCGAACCCCGCTGTCCCGGAAGCGACGAGCCAGATGCCGACGGCGAACGTGACCGCCGTCACCGCTGCGAGCGCGACCTGCCAGCCGAGGAGGGCGACGGCGTACTCGAGTCGCAGGCCGGGCAGGATCGTCGGTGCGAGTTCGACGGTCGGCTCGAGGCGCGGGACGAGCGGGATCGGTATCCGGAGCGATCCGCTCGCGCCGAACGACGAGACGCCGACCGGATACGGCGTCTCGATTCTCCCGAGAGTACTGGCTGCGCCGACGAGTCCGGCGAGGAGAAACGGGACGAGCGACGCGGGACGATCGCGAACCATCGCGACGACGGTGCGAACGACAGTGGCGAATCCGGGGCTCGTATCGGTGGTGTCGGTCGTGGAAGCAGAGTCAGTCGACATAGTTAGGAAATATCGAGTCCGTACAGCGCGAGCGTGGTGCCGAGGACGATCCGGTCGTTCGTGACGACGGGTGGCGTCAATGCCTCTCGCTCTTTCTCGCTTCCACCCGACGTGCCGACCATCTCCGTAAACGTCCACAGGAGGTCGCCGGTCTCGCAGTCGAGTGCGTGCAGGCCGTCGTCTCCGGGAACGAGCAGCGAGTCGCCGGCTACCGTCGGCGGCTGGAAGGAGAACGAAGTAGTAGCGAACGAATCGCCGTCGAAGATCACCTCCCAGCGGACGCTCCCGTCGTCGAGGTCGAGTGCCGTGACTGCCAGCGGATCGATTCCGTCGCGGGCGACGGTCCCGACGTGATACAGTCTCCGTTCGTCGGCGGCGAGGCCGACGTGATCGGATCGATCTAGCGTCCGGTCCCAGCCTCGTTCCCCGGTCTCCGCGTCGACCTCGAGGATCCGCCGGTCGCGGTCTTCGGTCTGTCCGACTGTGTAAACCACTCCCTCGCGTGCGAGCAGGCTATCTTCCCGTTCGTTGAACTCGGCATCGGTCTCTCGTTCGTCGACCGTCCACTCGAGATCCCCGTCGGCGAGATCGAGCCCGATCAGGTACGGCGTTCCGAAGAGCCGTCCCTTGACGACGACGGTGCCGGTCGTCTCGTCGACGACATGTCCGATCGGGTGGAGGTCGTAGTCCCAGTCGTCCGGTATCGCGTCCTCGAGGGCGTATCGCCAGCGCGGGTTGCCGTCGTCGGGCCGGACGGCGGAGACGCTGTCGGAGAAATGGTGAACGGTCACGAGCGTCCCGTCGGTGACGAGCGGCGACGCGATCGACCGCGACTCGCCGGAGCGTAAAGCGATACCTGCACCGCCGGTTCCGACGTGTTCCCCGTCGCTCCACCACCGGAGCAGTTCGCCGCCGAAGCCCGACACCTCGTCCGGCCAGCCCTCGGGGTCGGCGGCGTAGCCGGCGATGGCCCCACCGTAGGGGACGACCAGCGCACCGTCGCGATAGATTTCCGTCGGCGCGAACGCCATCGGTCCCGTTCCCCGGCCGAACGCGCCGTAGGTGTTCAGGAGCGTTCCCTCGCCGGTCGTGGGATCTATGACGAACAGCCCGTTTGCGTACTGGCAGTAGACGGTCGCGTCGGCGACGATCGGCGGTCGCCAGCCAGAGGCGCCGACGCTGCGGTCCCACGCGATTTCCGGCTCGGCGTCTGGAACCTCGACGTCCGGGACGTACCGTGTCCGCCCGGGATCTCGGCCGTACATTCGCCAGTCGTCCGCTTCGGTCGAGCGTCTCGTCCGGTCGAGACAGCCGCCGATCAGGAGGGTACCGATGCCGCCGAGCACCGCTCGGCGACTCGAGTGCGTTCCGGGGACCATTCCGTTGCTACAGTGTGTTATCGGGATGATAAATATTTTCCGCTCGAACAAGTCCTCGGCCGGGAAGCCAACGATTCAAATCCCAGTCCACCTAACTGCGGCGTAATGGGAAACGCTGCACTGCGCGACATCGCCGTTATCGAGGAGGTGCCGTTCTCCGATATCGAGGGTGTCGTCGCCGTCGACGCCCACAACTGGCTCTACCGGTATCTGACGACGACGGTCAAGTGGACCGATAGCTCGACGTACACGACCGCCGACGGGACAGAGGTCGCGAACCTGCTCGGTATCGTCCAGGGACTGCCCAAGTTCTTCGAGAACGACATCACGCCGGTGATGGTCTTTGATGGCGGACCCTCCGAACTCAAAGCCGACGAAATCGAGTCCCGCCGCGAACAACGCCGCTCGTACGAGGAACAGCTCGAGGTCGCCCGCGAGGAGGGTGACGAAGTCGCCATCGCCCAACTCGAGTCCCGGACCCAGCGGTTGACGCCGACGATCCAGGAGACGAGCCGCGAACTCCTCAGACTGCTCGACGTTCCCATCGTCGAAGCCCCCGCCGAGGGCGAGGCGCAGGCGGCCCACATGGTCCGCCGGGGCGACGCCGACTACGTCGGTTCGGAGGACTACGACGCCTTGCTGTTCGGCGCGCCCCTGACCTTGCGCCAGCTCACGAGCAAGGGTGATCCCGAACTGATGGATCTCGAGGCAACCCTCGAACGCCACGATCTCACGCTCGAGCAAGTGATCGACGCTGCCATCTTGATCGGGACCGACTTCAACGAGGGCGTCTCGGGGATCGGTCCGAAGACGGCGATTTCGGAGATCACGGAACACGGCGATCTCTGGAGCGTCCTCGAGGCCCGCGGCGACACGATCGAGTACGGCGACCGCGTTCGCCAACTATTCCGAGACCCCAACGTGACCGACGATTACGAGTTCGAGACGACGCTAGATCCGGACCTCGAGGCCGCACGGGAGTACGTCACCGACGAGTGGGCCGTCGATCCCGACGAGGTCGCCCGCGGCTTCGAACGGATCGAAGAGAGCGTCACGCAGACGGGACTCGATCGCTGGACCTGAGCTCGCACTACTACTCCCTGGTGTCAGCCGATCGACCACTCACCACAACCAGAGGCCGACGATCGCCAGGAACGGGTCGGCGATCGGCGGTAGTTGACTACAGCAGTCCGTATCAATCGGATTGCTCCGATCCGAACTCCCGAGAGACGCGGTCGACCGCGTTTCCAACGGCGCCGACCGACGAGAGGTAGCCCACGCCGACCGTCGTCTTCAGCGTCTTGGCCGCCCGGCCGGTCAAGACCGTCGGCCCAACCTGTGCGACCGCGTCGTCGCCGACGCTGACCAGCCAGCCCGGCGAATCGAAGGTAAACGACTCGAGGCGGGGCTCGAACGCATCGGCGTCCGAGTCGGCGCGTTCGGCCTCGACCAGTCGACCGATGTTTGCTGCTGCCGTCCGTGCCTCACGGACGGCCGCTTGTGCGCTTGCGGGCACCGCAGTTCCATCGGCGTCGACGACCCGAACGGCGTCGCCGAGCGCGAACGCGTGTTCGTCGAGACGCAGGTCGGCACTGACCACGGGTCGGTCGCCGTCGAACGCGTCCGGGCCGCAAATCCCGCCGGTCCAGACGAACGCGTCGACGGGCAGTCGCTCGCCGGACTCGAGGCGAACGCAGTCGGCGTCGGCACCGACCACGGCCGCTTCCGTCCGAACCTCGACGTCGGCATCGGTCAGTGTACGTTCGAGGGCGCGCTGGAAGTTCGCCGGGAACCCGGGTGCAACCTGCTCGGTTTGCTCTAGGAGCGTGACCGACGCCGTCCCTGCCGTCTCGTCGACGAGCGCCGCGAGTTCGCCCGCGACCTGGACACCAGAGAGGCCGGCTCCGCCGACGACGAGTCGGTCGCCGTCGCCCCGAACGACCTCGAGCGCCCGCCGTCGAATCCGGCGTGCGTGCGAAAGCCGCTTCAGGGGGATGCCGTACTCTGGGACGCCCTCGAGTCCGTAGTACGCCGTTTGCGCGCCGAGACAGATCGCCACCAGGTCGTACTCGAGACTGCCGTCGGAGAGCGCGACGACACGCTCGTCACGATCGATTTCCTCGACGCGTGCAACGCGAACCGTCGCTCGCTCGAGGGCTGCGGGCAACGATACCCGGATTTCGTTTGCCAACTCGGGCCGCCGGATCACCCGGTGGAGTTCGTGTTGCACGAGGTGGTCCGGCGACTCGTCGACGAGCGTAATCTCGACGTCGTCCGGAAGGTCGGACTCGAGCGAACGCGTCAGGGTCAGTCCCGCGTAGCCACCGCCGAGGACGACGACGTGCATACTGGTCGTACGGGCTCGAGGGGCAAAATCGTAGTCGTGAGTAGATCGTCGGTGGCAAGTCGTCTCGGACCCACTACGCCGCGTGGTCCGCCAACCGGTGAACGGCCTCATTCTACCCGCTCCCTTCAGTCGCTCCGTGAGGTGAGACGTAGCCTGCAAGCGTCAGGCAAGTGGTTGCTGCTGCTCGTGGTCGGTCTTTTCGTACCGTCCCGTCCACGTCGTCTTCTCGCCGGCACTCCCATCCGACGGGCCGCTACGCCGCCCCGTGTTGGTCTTGCGTTGTCGTAGATAATAACATAGGAGACAAAATTATGAATGATAAATACTATGCATTCAGAATTATTAAGACTGAGTCGAACATGAATAGCGCCGGTAGTCGACATGTACGGATCAGACGACGGACAGCCCTCGGATCGATCGCAGCAGCGGTTCTCAGCGGCGCTAGTGCCGGATGTCTGAGCGGCACCGACGCCGACGACGAGAACGGCAACGGCGACATCTCGATCGAGCCAGTCGGGACGGTTCCGCTTGAACAGCCACCTGAACGCTGGATCGGTGGACGGGATTTTGCAGTTGACGTGGCGCTCTGTCTCGGTGAACTCGACTCGCTGGTCGGGATGATCCGACCGGACGACGTCTTTACCGACTTCTACGAGACACTGGGCCTCGACATCGACCTCACGGATGTCACCGATATCGAACCGGAGACACATCAGGTGAACAAGGAACTCGTCTACAGTCTGGATCCGGATGTGATCGCAGTCGACCCCAACCGACTCGTAGCCAACAACGGGCTCGAGGTCAACGACCTCGATGAACTCGAGCGCAACGTTGCTCCGTTTTTTGGCAACTATAGCCGAGAAGCACGGGAAAGTGGTTGGCCGAACTGGCCCGACGGCGAATACCGGTACTACGAGTACGACGAGCTACTATTGAAATACGCGGAGCTGTTCGATGCTGTCGATCGAATGGAAGACATAGTCGCGTTCCGCGACGATGTCCGCTCGTCTATTACTGCACGCCTTCCGCCGGAATCGAACCGCCCTCGTGTCGCGTTACTCCTGGCAGGCCCGAACCCGGAAGGGCGAGGTGATGCATACTTCCTCTACAACACGTTGCCAGCGCGTGAAGACACCTACGGACAGATGCAGTATCGACAGCTCGGTGTTCACGAAGCGTTCGACGAGTCGGTTCATGAAACAGGCGCAACCAGCCGAATCGGTCACGAAGCGATAGCCGAAGCCGATCCCGACGCTATCGTCTTTAATTTCGGTGTCGTCCACCCCGACAACGCCGCTGAAACGGAACGAGCACTCCATGAGAGCCCGGTTGCGGATGACATCAGCGCGGTCAGAAACGAGCGTCTCTATCTCGGCGGCACACCCTACCAAGGGCCGATCACGAGCCTGTTCCAGCTCGAGATGCTTGCAAAACAGTTGTACCCCGAGGAATTCGGGGAGTTCCACGGCGTCGGCGAAGTTCCAGACGACGAGTGGCTGTTCGATCGTGACCGGCTCCGCGAACTGATTGCGACCGCATAACCGTCATGGCGAGTGATTCCTCACGCGTCGATTCTGTCCGTACCGTGGTCGGCCTCGAGTCGATCGACTCGCGTCTCGTTCCCATCGTCCTCGGCAGCCTCACAGTCTGTCTCGTAATGGGGGTGATACAGGTGACGTTCGGCGCGTACTCGATGACAGTGGTCACAGCCTGGCGTGCCGTCTTCGATCCGGCAGTGTGGGGTGATCCGGCTACTTTGGGCCGGTTCTTGCTCGGAGAGGGGATCGCGTCGTCCTTGTTCGGCGAGGCGACCGAACTCTCGACAGAGACGACGATCGTCTGGGAGCTACGACTGCCACGGGCCCTCGCTGCATTCATCGTTGGTATCAACCTCGCAATCTCTGGGGCGGTCTTTCAGGCAGTGACTCGGAACGAACTCGCCAGTCCCTTCATTTTAGGAGTGAGTTCGGGGGCAGGACTCGCAGTCATCCTCACACTGCTGTTTTTCGGAAGTCTCATCTATTTGCTGCCGATTTTCGCGGCTCTGGGCGGTGCGGTCGCGTTCCTGCTGGTATACGCCATCGCCTGGAACGGCGGGACCAGTCCGGTTAGACTCGTGCTCGCGGGTGTGATCGTCGGTACCGTCTTCAGTTCGCTCCAGACTGGGCTCTTTTTCGTCGCTGACGATCTCGGCGTCGTCCAAGGGGCCTTGGCTTGGACGACTGGCTCGCTCGTCTCTGTCGATTGGCCTCAGGTCCGGATCGGGATACTCGTGACCGCCGTTACTGTCGTGTTGACGATTGCGGGTGCGAGACAGCTCGACGTGTTGTTGCTCGGTGAAGAGACGGCACACTCGCTGGGAATGCCGGTCGAACGGATCCGATTCGGACTCTCCTGCGTGGCGATCCTTTCAGCGGGAATAAGCGTTGCAATCGCCGGAATCGTCGGCTTTATTGGATTGATCGTTCCTCACGTTGTCCGGACGATCGTCGGAACAGCACACGCTCGCGTCGTTCTCGGCTGTCTCTTCGTCGGCCCAGCGCTGTTGCTGGCTGCAGACGTCGTGGCTCGCCTCGCGTTCTCTCCGGTCGAAGTGCCGGTCGGGATCGTCACCGGACTCGTGGGTGGACCGTACTTCCTGTATCTCATGCGGAAACGACGACAACTCGGTAACTTATGACAGACGCTAACTACAATGGGCGAGACAAACCGAACGCCGTACTGACTGGGTCCGGGCTTCGGCTCGAGTATCCCGACGCTACGGATCCCGTCATCGAAGACGTAACGATAGACGTTCCGGCTGGATCGACAGTAGCATTGATCGGGCCGAACGGAAGCGGCAAGAGCACGCTATTGCGGGGGCTGTCCCGGAAACTCTCGCCGTCCGACGGACAGGTCGTTCTGAACGGATGTGCGATTCAGCAGTACGATACACGCGAGCTTGCGCGCCAGCTCGGGTTTCTCGCACAGCGTCGTCCGTCACCCGACGGGCTCACAGTCGAAGAACTCGTCGAACACGGCCGCTATCCTCACCGGGGGTTCTTCGACGGGATGAGTCAGCAGGACCGAGAGGCGATCGAGCGGGCGATAGAACAAGCCAGGCTCGCATCCATTCGTGATCGGCCCGTCGACGATCTAAGCGGCGGCCAGCAACAACTCGCGTGGATCGGGATGTGCCTCGCCCAGAACTCCAACGTCCTGCTCGTCGACGAACCGCTTACGCACCTCGACTTGCGTAATCAACTCCTCGTCCTCGAGGTGTTGACCGGTCTCGAGAATCGAACGGTCGTTGCGGCGATGCATGACCTCCAGTACGCCGCTCGCTTCGGCGACCATATCGTCGCACTGGACGACGGCGAGGTCTACGACAGCGGTCCGCCGTCGACGGTGTTGACGGAAGCGTTGCTCGCCGACGTGTTCGAAATCGACGGCATGGTCTCCCGGGCTGACGACGAGATCCGGATCTATCCGGAACGTCCGCTCGAGACGAGGTCGACATCGACTGACGGCTCATCACCGTCGAATACGATTCCATAGCAATGACAGAGTCATCACCACACGGCTATCGACATCAGTACCGACCAACGAACTCGACAACACGAGCACTCGAACGCGACCTGGCGGTCGTGCTCGCCGCTCACGGTTCTTCCCGGAGCCGTGGCTCCGGAGATCCGGTATACGCCCACGCACGACGTCTCCGAGAGCGACCCGTGTTCGACGAGGTGCGAGTGTCCTTCTGGCAGGAGGAACCCAGCTTCGCGGAGGCGCTGCGGGCGACAACGGCCACGCACCGGTTTGTTGTTCCGCTGTTCGTCAGCGAGGGCTACTTCACGCGAACGGTCCTGCCACGTGAACTGGACGCAGCACCGAACATCACGGTCGACGACGTGACGATTACCCGCCCCGTCGGTACGGCGCCAGCAGTCACGGACTTGATCGCGTCGCGTGCGCTCGAGGCCTGCCGTGCCGACGACACTGTTTGCGATCTGTCGGACGTCGCCGTCGCGATCATCGCTCACGGGGCCGAGAACGATCCCCGAAGCGCCGTCGCAGCAACCGACCACGTGGAACGTCTTCGCCGCCGGAACCCGAAGGCGGTCTCCGAGGCGTTCTACCTCGAGGAGCCGCCGTACGTGAGCGAGGTCCTCAAATCGCTCGATCGCCAGCAGATCGTCGCCGTGCCGCTTTTTGTCGGACGAGGAGACCACGTCACGACGGATGTGCCCGAGTTGCTCGGTTTCGATCACGCACACCGGATCGACGACACGACGACAACGCACGTTGGTGAGATCGACGGCCGAAACGTCCGATACACCGAGCCGATCGGAACCCACCCTGCTCTAGCAGACGTTATCGTTCGACGCGTCCTCGAAACTGCGACGGGGGTGAACGGTTCGTGATGGACGAACTCGAGGTACCCGACCATATCCGTACGACACTCCGTACGACGCTCGAGAAAGGTGACATCGTCGGACATCGTTACGAGAGCGACGTCGCTTACGATGACCCCACGATCGTTTCCATAGCCGCGACCGAATCCGGGGTTCGCGTCAACGACTACGATGGCACACATCGGTACGCTACTCTCGAGGAAGTCATCGATCACCACGCTCCGTTTGTCACCGACTGGTTTTACTGGGATCGAATCGTCGGCGGCCGTGAAACGCCGGGACGAGCGTTTCTCCGGTGGCTCGAGGGTGCCGATGTAGCCGACCGATCAATCGACACACGGTACGACGATCTCCGGTAGGGAGTGTGTCGAACGTGGGGTCAACTCGCAGTGAGAGTAGAACGCGATCGGACCGGGAATCGCCGGTACGAGCTCCGTCATATCGAGGACCTCGACGCTGAATCCGAGTCACTTAAGCAAATCGATTTGTTTGAACTTCCGGCACTCGCACGGACCGACACAGACGGCGACTATCGGCCGCTCCGCGGAAGCGACACACTCCGACGCGGCTGGCGTCTCTTCCTCGATGCAAGGGGTATCGTCCAGGCAGTCGACGACGTCTATCCCGCATCGATCGCGACCTGGCACCGTGACCGTACCGGTCGTCTCGAGCCGGTGTCGTTCCGTGAGATGGCCGACCGACAGACTGGTCACCTCCAGTGTCTCGCTGACGCAGACCGTACAGACGTCGAGACAGTCATTCGAGACAGGTGTAACAGCTGTCTGAAAAGGCGAGCATGGGGGGTCGAGGAAGCTACCGATTCTGAGGATCGCATCGAGTCGGTGCGAGACGACCAACTCGTCTGCCCGGAAGCGTGTGCGATCGTACGGACGGACGTACGTCGCAACGTCGTTGACGACGGCGGTCACGATCACGGCGACGAACCCGAGACGGACGCCGGCGACCACCCTGACGCATCTTCCTGACATCCACCGACGGCGAAACGTATACTGTCGGACAACACGGTTCACGCGCCGATCGCACGTCGGCTGTGCGATCAGTTTCGTTACGATACATAAAACGAGGTTTTGCGCCATCCTCACACGACGCTCACACCTGTACTGAACGTGGTGTCATGAGCCGTACCACTGCCTACTGTTCCGGTTCGTACTGCTCCCGGTGGACGACCGTCTCGCCGTCGTCGCTGATCGCGGTGACCTCGATCTGGTCGCCGTCGGGATCGTACGTGGGATACAGTCGCATCCCTGCCCAGCCGCCCGGCTCTCGGTCCGGACCGCCGATTTCGCCTTCGTAGCCGTCGATCGCCGACTCGATCCGAACAGTGTGTGCCTCGAGCCCCGGCGAATCGGTCAGGGTCACCTCGGCCTGGGTAACCTCGAAGTCGAACTCGTCGTCTTGATCGTCCGTCGCGGTCTCGTCCTCGTCATCGACGTCGAATCCGTCGTCCGGATCGTGCTCCCAATCGATCCCGACGACGACGTCGTCGGCTTCGTCCTCGATCGGTTCGTCGAAGGCTTCCTCGGGATCATCGGGCGTGTCGTCTTCGGTGCCCTGAATGAGGATCTTCCACTCGCCGTCTTCGGTGGCGAGCACCCAGAGACTTCGTTCTTCAGTCTCCTCGTCGACCGTCAGTTCGACGACGGCGATCGATTCTCCCTCGAGTTCCTCCTCGAGATCGACGTCATGAAACCAGAACTCGGCGCCTTCGATCGCGTAGACGTCCTCGACGTCACCGTCGGTCGTTCGCACCTCGGCGTCGTACTCGGGGACGTCCTCACCGTCGCCACCCTCGAACTCCCATCCCTCTTCGACCCACGATGCCGGATCGTACGGATTCAGTTCGTGGGAGAGGTCGCTCATCGTCTCGATCTCCTCGTCGGCGGCGGCCTCGAGGTAGGCGTCGACGACGTCGATCTGTTCCGGAGTGGTGTCTCCGTTCCCGTTTGACTCGTCGTCGTCGGATTCGTCACCGTTCGATTCGTCGTCCGACTCCGAGCCAAGCGTGTCGAGACAGCCGGCGAGAGCGAGCATCGCAGCGGCGCCGCTTCCCTGGAGGAGCCGTCGCCGACCGAGCGAGGTGTCCGGTGTCGATTCAGCCGATCTGGAGGACCGTGTCGGGCGGTTCGACATAGTACGTAGTAGGGAGGATAGAATATTCAATTTATTGGAATGATCGATTATAGTATCTATATTTCGATTACTATCGTTACTGTCGATACTATAGTGACATCACGATCCGCGGTCGTGGACTCACTCGAGTCGCGGCCGGACCCGACCTCGTACGGTGTCCCGTCCGCCCGCGAACCCACAGGCGGGTCGTGGGTCGGAGGATCGCCGGTGCTGGCGGACAGCAGTCCCTACTATAGTAGCCACTGCAAGTCATTGCACACCTGATCGCCAGACGGATCGGCGATCAGTGTGTAAACCGTTGCAGTTGTTACTATAGCGTTCCAGCCGTCGACTGCTGGGTGAAATCGATGGGTGTCGGCTGACTTCGCCCAGCAGTTCAGGCGTGGACCGCCACTAGTGGCGTCCCCAGCCTGCAGTGATGGGTACAACCGATAGCGGTCGGCTGTGTGTACGCATCACTCGACGCTGGGGACGGTACTAGAACAGGTGCTTCTCTTCGTCGAGTAGCTTCGCGGGGCCACCGACGTCCCAGACGGTCGTCGAGACGCCACAGTCGGCGACTTCCTCCTCAACGCGGTCGACGTGTTCCTCGGTGGTGTTGACGTAGACGCTGGCGCCGGTGTCCGTCGAGAAGTAGACGGGAATGTCTTCTTCCTCACGGAGTTCACGCACGCGGTTGAAGATCCGCAGGGTGGCCGGTTGCCAGTAGACCCATCCCGAAGGACCGGTCATCGTCGTCGCGGCGAGCGAAAGCGAGTCCATCTCGGCGAGTTCGAACGTACGCTCGAAGTCGTTGTTCCGTAAGGCGTCGCGCATCTCGGCGATCTGCTCGTGGATGTGGGCGTTGCGTGCCTGGAACATGTGGCTGTCGGCGGCCTCCTCGTGGGCATCTTCGGTCTCCTTGTGGTAGGGAACGAGGCCGACGACGATCTTCAGGTCCTCGTGGAGATCCGTCGGGATCCGTCGGGAGCGACAGTCCTCGTCGTTCATCCCGGTATAGAGCTGGGAGAACGCGCCGGTGACGGCACGGGCGGAGGACGCCGACCCGACGCGGGCGATCGTCGAGATCTCCTGGCGCGAGGCGTCGAGTTCGGCGGCTTCGGCAAGCGCCATCGCAGCGGCTGCAAAGCCAGACGACGACGAGCCGAGACCGACGTTAGAGGGGAAACTGTTCTCGCTCTCGAGGCGAACGGGATAGACGGTGTGGGCAGCGTCGGACTTCGAGCGAGCCTTCTCGACGACGGCCTCGACGCGTTCGTAGGCCCGGCCCTCGAGTTCCTCGCCATCGACGACGAAGGTATCCTCTTCGTACTCCATCGAGAACTCGACGGTGGTACGGGTGTGACTCGGTGCGGTACAGAGGCTGATACTGTCGTGATAGGGCAGTCGCTCGATCTCGTCTCGCATCCCGTGGTACTTGACTAACCCCTGGATGGGGTGAGCCATCGCGGTCGCTTTCATACCCGCATACGCGGATGATGACCGCTTAAAGGTCACGGCATCCGCGTCTCATACTGGCGGACAGTAGTTATACTACCGGACAGAAGTCAATGAAGAGAATTCGCCGGATAGAAGCGGCGAATTCTCATAATAGTTCTGTCCGGCAGTATCAGTGAGCCGACCCGTACGGAATCCGAACGCTCAACAGACGGCGCGCCTATCGGTCGCGCATGGGAACCCCACTGGAGTCGCGGTCGGCACAGGCCGAGGAAGTCATCGATCGCCTCGAGGAAGCGTATCCGGACTCGACGATCTCGTTGCGATACTCGAGCCGACTCGAACTGCTGATCGCAGTGATCCTCTCGGCACAGTGTACCGACGAGCGCGTCAACGAGGAGACCGAACACCTCTTCGAGAAGTACGACGGTCCCGAGGACTACGCCAACGCCCCACAGGAGGAACTCGCGGAGGATCTGAACTCGATCACCTACTACAACAACAAGGCCAAATACATCCGCAGCGCCTGCGAGACGATCCTCGAGGACCACGACGGCGAGGTGCCCGACACGATGGACGAACTGACGGAACTCTCCGGAGTCGGCCGGAAGACGGCCAACGTCGTCCTCCAACATGGCCACGACGTCGTCGAGGGGATCGTCGTCGACACACACGTCCAGCGACTCTCGCGGCGACTCGGCCTGACCGAGGCGAAACGGCCGGAGACGATCGAGCAGGAGCTGATGGAGATCGTCCCGGAGGGGTACTGGCAGCAGTTCACCCATCTCTGTATCGACCACGGCCGAGCGACCTGTACGGCCCGCAACCCCGACTGCAGCGACTGCGTGCTGGCCGACATCTGTCCCTCCGAAAAGGGCGACAGCGAGATCGATCTCGCCGCCGGCGAACCCTGGTAGCCGGCCGCCTCATACGGACTGCTGTCCTGATCTCCCGCCAACTGCCAGAACGGGTCGGCGATCGGCGGAACGTGACGACAGGGGACCGTATCAGGCGAGTCCGATCTGCTCGCTGTACTCGCCGTGGACATCCTCGAAGACGCCCATGATCTCGCCCATCGTCGCGTAGGCTTTCACCGCGTCGACGATGTAGGGCATCGTATTCTCGCCGCGTTCGGTCGCTTCGCGGAGTTCCTCGAGGGCATCCTCGACGGCCGAATCGTCCCGATCCGTTTTGACGTCCTCGAGACGCGCGAGTTGTCGCTCGGCCGTCGTCTCGTCGATCTGGAGGATATCGGGGCTGGTGTCCTCTTCGAGCGTGTACTCGTTGACGCCGACGACGACCTCCTCGCCGCGTTCGACGCGCTCTTGGTACTCGTAGGAGGCCTCCTGGATCTCCCGAAGGAAGTAGCCGTCCTCGATCCCCTTCAGGACGCCGTCACGAACGGAGCCGTCGCCCATTTCGCGGATCTCCTCGAGATACCGCATCGTACGCGTCTCGGTCTCGTCGGTCAGCGCCTCGATGGCGAAGCTGCCGCCCATCGGATCGACGATGTCGGCGGCGCCGGACTCCTCGGCGATGATCTGCTGGGTGCGCAGTGCGACGCGGACGGCCTTCTCACCGGGCAGCGCCAGCGCCTCGTCGAAGCTGTTCGTGTGCAGCGACTGCGTTCCGCCGAGGACGCCTGCAAGCGCCTGGATCGTCACGCGGACGATGTTGTTCAGTGGCTGTTGGGCAGTAAGGGACTGACCCGCGGTCTGGGTGTGGAACTTCAACCGCTTCGATTCGGCCGCGTCGGCGTCGTACCAGTCGTCCATCACGCGGGCGTAGATGCGCCGTGCCGCGCGGTACTTGGCGATCTCTTCGAAAAAGGAGTTGTGACAGTTGAAGAAAAAGGACAGCCGCGGGGCGAACGCGTCGACCTCGAGGCCGCGTTCCATCGCGTCTTCGACGTAGGCGAAGCCGTCGGCGAGGGTAAACGCGAGTTCCTGGACCGCGGTCGAGCCAGCCTCGCGGATATGGTATCCCGAGATCGAGATCGGATGGAACGTCGGCGTCTGCTCGGTAGAGAACTCGACGACGTCGGTGACGAGGTCGAGGGAGGATTCCGGGGGGATCACCCACTCCTTCTGGGCGATGAACTCCTTGAACATGTCGTTCTGGAGGGTCCCGCGGAGCTTCTCGCGGGGGATGCCCTGCTGGTCGGCCAGCGCGATGTACATCGCGTAGATCACCGGCGCGGAGGGGTTGATCGTAAACGACGTCGAGATCGCCTCGAGATCGATCCCGTCGAAGAGGATCTCCATGTCCCGCAGCGTGTCGACGGCGACGCCTTCCTTTCCGATCTCGCCCTCGCTCATGGGGTCGTCCGAGTCCAGACCCATCAGCGTCGGCATGTCGAACGCGACGGAGAGTCCGGTCTGGCCCTCGTCGATCAGGTAGTGAAACCGTTCGTTGGTCTCTTCGGCGGTCCCGAAGCCGGCGAACTGTCGCATCGTCCACGTCCGGCCGCGGTACATCGTCGGGTACGGACCACGGGTGTACGGCTCCTCGCCTGGAAAGCCGAGATCCTCGAGGTAGTCGAGGTCGTCGACGTCGGCGGGCGTATACAACCGGTCGACGTCGAGATTCGAGACGGTCGCGAACCGGTCTTTGCGTTCGCCATGGGCGTCGAGGGTCGGCTCGAGTGTCTCCCGCTCCCACTCCGCCCGTGCCTCCCGGATCGACTCGAGGTCCTCGTCGTCGTACATACTCGCAATTTTTGCCAGGCGCGGCATTAAGGATTCCGGGGAATGATAGCAAGTGTCAAGAACGTCTCCGTAAAACGGTCAGCAAAATAGGGGACGGCTCGGAACGACTCCGAGACGGGTCGGGATGCTCCGAGAAACGATCAGTCAGTCGCCCGACTGCAACCGTTTCGTCGTCTGGACGAGTGGATGCCGGGCGTAGTCGACGACGTCGATATCGTCGATCTGTTCGAGGTCCTCCTTGGCGGCGGTCCGGGCCATCCCGAGATCGATGGTCTCGTCGACGACGATCACGTAGGCGTCCATCTCGTCGATCTCGAGGCGGTCCGCTGCGAGCACGCGGTGGTGACCGTCGGCGAGCAACAGCGTGCCGTCGTTGTCGATGACGACTAGCGGCTCGGCTAAGCCGCGCTCGAGTTCGTAACGGCGCCCCTCGAGTTCGTCGGCGTACACCCGCCCCTGAGTCGGCGTCAGCTCCGAAAGCGGAACCGTTCGCCGTTCCTGCTCGAGAGAGACGTTGTGGATCTCCTCGAGGGTACGCATCAGCTTCCCCACCTTCTCGGGGGTGGCGCGCTCGATCTGGCTGCGGATGACGTCGGCGTTCGAGATGATTCCCACGAGGTTCCCAGCGTCGTCGACGACGGGGAGCTTCTGGATCCCCGACCGGAGGATGACGCGGGCGGCGTCGGTCACCTTCATGTCAGGATGGGCGACCAGCAGATCGGTCGTCATCACCTTGAAGATGGGATCGTCGTCGTCGGCCAGTAACAGATCCCGTGCGCTGACGAACCCTTCCACGCGGCGGCGTTCGCAGACGGGAAACCCGCTGTGCTTGTCGCTCTCGGCGATCCGCGTGGCGACCTGTCCGACCGTCGTCTCGGGGGCGACCGTCGCCACGTCACGCGTCATATACTCCTTGACCTGGGGCTTGCTTCGCTCCGACGCGACTTCCATGGGCGTTTCAACGGACCCCGCGCGCAAAAGACTGTCTCGTTTCACGCGGATTCCTCGCTTCCGGCCTCGCCGTCGTCGTCGGATCGAGTCCGATCGCCCGCCGGTCCGCCGCCCTCGTCGACCGAGAACAGCCACTGGCTGGTCTGGCTGTAGGCGCCGACCGGCGTCCCCGGGCTGGTGTCGATCGCCTCGAGAAAGCGGTTCGTGATCACTTCCTCGACGACGCTGACGATGGATTCGACCTCGTCGTCGTCGTCGACGCTGCCCATGATTCCCAACTCGAGTTGCGCGCCGGCCATGTCGGCGTGACCGCCACCGCTGCCGATCCGGTCGAAGGCGTCACGGACCGCCTCACCGAGGTCGACGTCGGCGTCTCGCGACCGCGCAGAGAGATAGACCATCTCGTCGCGGAACCCGAAGACCAACGTCGTCTCGATCCCTCCCATCGACAGCAGCTGATCGGCCGCCTGTGGTAAGGCATCACGGTTGCTGATCTGTCCAACGCTGGCGATCGCGACCGAGTCGCGCTGGATGCGGTTCTTGATCGCTCGCGCGATCGTCTCCAGGGTTTCCCCCTCGACCGTCGGCTGTTCGACCTGCTCGAGAACCGACGTATCGACGTACGGCCAGAGGATCGATGCGGCGTTGAAGTCGGCCGCGGAGACTTCCCGCGTGAAATCGTTCGTGTCGATCCGAATACCATACAGTAGCGCCGTCGCCGTCGAACGTCGAGGCTCGAGTCTGAACCGCTCTAGGTACTCGGTCAGGACGGTACTGGTCGCGCCGGCCCGTTCACGCAGGTCGACGAACTCGCCGGGCACCGGCCCACGAGGCGGGTGGTGATCGATGACGATGTCGACGTCGAGGTCCTCGGGCAGTTGATCGTTGACACCGGGTCTGGAGTGGTCGACCAACGCGAAGGCATCGTAGGCCTCGAGCGAGTCGTCGGGCGAGTGGTTCTGGAGGTCGAGATCGAGTAAGTTGACCATCGCCCGGTTCTCCTGGTGGGAGATCTCGCCGAAGTAACAGGCGTCGGCGTCGACGTTCATCTCGTCGGCGATGTCGACCAGTGCGACGGCGCTTGCGATCGCGTCCGGGTCGGGGTTGTCGTGCATGACGACAGCCAGCCGGCCGTCGATGGTCGCCAGCTGGTTTCGAAGCCTGATCGCTGCGTCCGCGGACGGACTCACCGCGCTCTCGACGACGTGTTCGACCATGGCTCGCTCGGCGTCGACGATGTGATCGGCGAGTTCGTCGAACCGATCGCGGTCGTCGGCCGTCGCGTTGCCGCCCAGATAAGCGACGATCGACGCCGTCGGGAAACGATCCCGGGCGATCTCGAGGGCGACCCGGTTGACGTCGGTACGATCGCCGGCGATGAAGATCACGTCCGGGGGCTCGAGGTTCGCGATCGCCGATGGATCGGTCGGATCCGCGTGACGTGCGGGGACGCTTTCGTCGCGCAGCGTCTCGACGACGCCGTCGTCGTCGGTGACGACGAGCAGACGGTCGGACTCGCCGCCGTCGCGCTCGGGGAGCTGTTCGACGACCTGGCGGCCCACCGTTGCACACCCGAGCACGAGCCGGAAAACCATATGTCGCGTGTTGCAATTCCGAGGGTGAAAAGCTACCGGCTCGGTTCGCAGACGCCGGCCGGACGTCGTTACAGCGGTTCGACCGAACGTCGATCGTCGGCGTTAGCCGACGACCGCCTCGGCAGCGCCGATCGCCGCGTCGACGACCGGTCCGAAGCCGGGCAGGATGACGATCGTCATCACGGCGGCGACGACGATCGCCGCGTAGATTCCGGTCGGCTGGGCGAGGCGATCACGGGTCGCGGGTGGCTCTTCGATCCACAGTGCCTTGACCAGCCGCGAGTAGTAGTACAGCGAGAGCGCGCTGTTGACCACGAGCGCGGCAGCCACGACGAGCATCGCCATGTTGGCGGCTGCGGCCTCGATCGCCCCGACGAACAGGAAGTACTTGCTGAAGAAGCCACCGAAGGGCGGGATCCCCGCGAGGCTAAAGAGGAAGACGGCCATCGCAGCGCAGGCGACCGGTGCCTGTGCCGAGAGACCGTTGTAATCCTCGAAGGTGCGGCCGACACCCCAGTGTTCGGCCAGCGCGACGAACAGGAACGCACCCGTGTTCATGAAGCCGTAGACGAGCAGGTGCATCATCGCCGCGCCCATGACGAGCTCACCGCCGTCGACGGTCAAGCCTGCCAGCCCGATCAGCGCGTAGCCGGCGTGGCCGATCGAGGAGTAGGCGAGCATCCGCTTGACGTTGTCCTGGGTGGCCGCCGCGAAGTTCCCAAGCGTCATGGTGACGATCGCGAGCACGATGAACGCGACCGTCCAGTCGAAGCCGATCACGGCGCCGATCTCACCGAGGGGGAACGCCTCGGTGAAGATGCGGAAGGCGATAACGAAGCCGGCTGCCTTCGAGGCCGAGGAGAGGAACGCGCTGATCGGTGCGGGCGCGCCCTCGTAGGCCTCTGGCGCCCAGAAGTGGAACGGAACGCTCGCGGTCTTGAACGCGACACCGCCGATCAGCATCAACAGACCGAGTCCGAGCAGTCCGCCGTAGGGATCGGCCTCGCCGTCGGTGATGACCTCGGCGATGGCCGACAGCTCGAGGTGGCCCGTCGCACCGTAGACCAGCGAGATCCCGTAGACGAAGATCGCCGACGACAACGCGCCGATCAGGAAGTACTTCAGACCGGCCTCGACGCTGCCGCGGTTGTCCTTTAGGATCGCCACGAGGGCATACGACGGCAGGCTCGCCAGCTCGAGTGCGATAAAGATCGTCACGAGGCTGTCGGCGGCGGCCATCAGCGACATGCCGGTCGCCGCGAGGATGACGAGCGAGTAGTACTCGGCCTGGTAGGCGTGATCGACCAGGTAGTCGTAGCTGGCGACGACGATCAGCGCCGTCACGATGGCGACGACGATCATGAAGTACAGCGCCAGCTGGTCGACGACGAAGCCGTGGGTCGGGTCGATGACGCCACGACCGCCCTCGGCGGTCGGCGTGCCGACGCCGGCGGCAGTAAACCAGACGGCGACGGCCAGCGAAGCCAGCGAGCCAGCCGCTGCAGTGCCGGCAAGCAGCGAACGGTTCGTCGACCGTGGCGAGATGCTGTCGAAGAGAAACAGCATCAGTGCGGTCGCCGCCAACAGCAGCGCCGGACCGAGCGCCGCCCACTGTGGGAGTTCGTAGATCGCCATTACAGGTCACCTCCCTCGAGAATCGGATCGACTGCGTCGGTTATCATCTCGAAGATCAGATCGGGGGCCACGCCCAGTGCGATGATCAGTCCCAGCAGGACGAACATCGGTGCGAGGTCGTGCAGCGGGGCGCGGCTCACCTCGTAGTCGGTTTCGAGTCGGTACGGACCGAAGACGGTGCGCTGGAGCGCAAACAGCAGGTAGCCGGCCACGAGGACGATACCGAACATCGCCAGCCCCGTAAACAGGGGCGCGTAGGCGAAGTCGGCACCGAACGCGCCGAAGAAGATGAAGTATTCGGCGGCGAAGCCGCTCATCAGCGGGAGTCCCATGTAGCCGAAGGCACCGGCGACCAGGATCCCCACCGCGACGGGCATCCGGTCTGCGATCCCGGACATGTCGGTGACGAGCCGGGTGTGGGTGGCGTTGTAGATAACGCCGACGGCCATGAACATCAACCCGGAGATGAGGCCGTGACTGACCATCTGGAACGTCGCGCCACCGACTCCGAACTGCGTGTAGGCGATCAGGCCAAGGATGACATAGCCCATCGACGACACGGAGGAGTAGGCGACGATCCGCTTTAGGTCGGTCTGGGCCAGTGCCAGCATCGCGCCGTAGATGACGCTGATGACCGCGATCGCAGCGATCGGAACCGCATAGGCCTCGACCTGGTCCGGGAACATCGTGAAGTTGAACCGGAGCAGGGCGTAGGTCCCCATCTTCAGCAGGACGCCGGCCAGAAGCACCGACGCGGGCGTCGGTGCCTCGACGTGGGCGTCAGGCAGCCACGTGTGGAACGGAACCACCGGGACCTTCACTGCAAAGCCGATGAACAGTGCGACGAAGACAACCGACGCGAGAGTGGTTCCCTCGAGGCCGAAGAAGCCTTCGGGGCCGCCGTTGAGCATCGCGTCCGTAACCTCGGGGAGTGCGAAACTCGTGACGGCGTCACCGAGCCCGAAGACGAGCGCGATGAAGGCACCGAACATCAGCAGCGACGCCACGTTCGTGTAGACGAAGAACTTGATCGCGGCGTACTTCCGGCGTGGACCGCCCCAGATCCCGATCAGCAGGTACATCGGGATCAGGACGGCTTCCCAGAAGATGAACCAGAGGAAGAAATCCAGCGCGGCGAAGACGCCGATCAGGCTCGCCTCGATGAAGAGCACGAGTCCGTAGAACTGGGACTCACGCTCGTCGATCGGCGTCCAGGAACTCATGATAGCCAGCGACGTGAGGATCGTCGTCAGGACGACAAGCGGCAGGCTAATGCCGTCGAGACCGACGAACCACGAGATCGTGTACTCGCCAAGCTGGATCCACTCGTAGTGAGATTCGAAGGCGAGGGTGCCATCGAGCAACGCGTTGCCGCTGCCGTCGAAGGCCGTGAACAGCCACAGGCTGAGCGCGACTGGCACCAGGCTGATCGCAAAGGCCAGCTTGCCCGCGACGCGATTCGGCGCGACGAACGTGACGAGTGCGCCGACCAGTGCGACCGCGATCAGTGCTTCGATCATCATCAGAACCACCCTCCGTAGAGTCCCAGACCGAGGAGTAAGGCGACGAATCCGGCCACGATCAGCGCGGCGTAGTTCGTCACGATTCCCGTCTGGATACGTTTCACCCAGCTACTGCTGAACAGGCTGGCGCTCGAGACCCCGTTGACGAGACCGTCGATGACGGTCTGGTCGAAGCGGTCGGCGACCCGCGCAAGCGGGAGCGTGACCCCTTCCGCGAGCCAGACCTGGTACTCGTCCTGGTAGTAGTTGTCCTCGACGACCGTCCCGGCCGAGCCGAGCCGCTCCTTGTGAGCGACCGGTTCGGGCGCGTTGTACAGCTTCCAGGCCAGTCCCGCGCCGGAGAAGGCAAGCAGCAAGGAGAGACCGGCGGCGATCAACACCGTCTGTTGTTCGGTGCCGATCACGCCAGTCTCGTAGGCCAGCAGCTCACCGTAGGCGCCGTAGGTCAGGCCCTCGATCGCGCCGTACTCGCCGTCGAGCCAGTGTTCTAAGAACGTGATGTCGACGTTTGCGAGTTTGGCGACGGGTGCGAGGTTAGCGACACCCGCGACGAGCGCGAGGAGCCCGAGGACGATCAGCGGGAACTTGACCGACCAGCCGACCGGATGCGGATCCTCGGCTGCCTCGGAACGGGGCTCACCGTGGAAGGTCAGGAAGACCATCCGGAACGTGTAGAAGCCGGTGAAGAAGACGGCCACGAGCCCCATCGCGTAGGCCGCGAGAATAACCGGCTCCTCCAAGCCGACGATGATCGCGTCGTAGAGGATCTCGTCTTTCGACCAGAAGCCCGAGAACGGGATGATCCCCGCGAGCGCGAGCGCGCCGGCGAGGAAAGTCCAGTAGGTGACGGGCGCTTTGTCCTTCAGTCCGCCCATCTTCCACATGTCCTGTTCGTGGTGCATGAGGATGATCACGGCACCGGCGCCCAGGAACAGCAGCGCCTTGAAGAAGGCATGGTTCATGAGGTGGAAGACCCCGGCGACGTAGCCGCCGACGCCGAGTCCGAGCATCATGTATCCATACTGGCTGATCGTCGAGTAGGCGAGCACCTGCTTGATGTCGTCTTTGACGACACCCATCGTCGCGGCAAACAGCGCAGTGAAGCCACCGACGAAGGCGATGATCGCCAGTGCCGTCGGCGACAGAGCGTAGTAGCCGAACATCCGGGCGACGAGATAGACGCCAGCCGCGACCATCGTCGCCGCGTGAATCAGCGCAGAGACGGTGGTTGGGCCTTCCATCGCGTCGGGTAGCCAGGTGTGGAACGGGAACTGTGCGGATTTCCCGAGGACGCCACCGAGCACGAGCAGCCCGGTGATCGTCACCCACGTCTCGGCGTCGAAGCCGAACAGGGTCGCGCCGTCGTCGATCGCCGTCTCCGCGGCCGCGACGAACGACTGGTCGCCGGCAAACTGCAGCGTCCCGAAGGTCGCTGCGATCGCGACGACGCCGATCAGGAAGAAGTAGTCACCGAAGCGGGTGACCAGGAACGCCTTCTTCGCTGCCGACGGTGCGGATCGCGTACGGAACCAGAAGCCGATCAGCAGGTACGAACAGAGGCCGACGAGCTCGAAGAACATGAACGCCATCAGCAGGTTGTCCGCGTAGACGAACGCGAGCATGCTGAACGTAAAGAGCCCGAGTCCGGCGTAGTACCGCGGGAGGCCGGTCTCGCCCTCGGCGTTCATGTAGCCGAGACTGAACACGTGGACGAGGAAGGCGACCAGCGAGACGATGACCAACATCAGCGCCGAAAGCGGGTCAATCAACAGGCCAAACGAGAACGCGATCCCGTCGGCGCCGACCTCGCTTGCGGCCTCGCCGGCCGTCCACTCGTACAACGTCTCGTGATACGTTTCGCCGCTCGCGACCGCAACGAGCATCCACAGCGAGAACAGCAGCGAGGCTGCCGTCGCCGCGATGCCCGGGATCGCACCTTTCTTCGGCAGCCACTTGCCGAAGGCCAGTGCGACCACGAAGGCCACGAGGGGGAACGCCGCTATCGCCGGTGCGTAGGAGAATGCCCCTTCCATCTTACCACCTCATCGTCGTCGGAACCGTGACGTCGATGTCACGGAAGTTGCGATACAACACCAGGATGATCCCGAGTCCAACGGCGACCTCGGCGGCAGCAAGCGCCATGGTAAACAGCGCGAAGACCTGCCCCGTGAGGTTGCCGTGATAGAACGCGAAGGCGATCAGGTTGATGTTCGCCGCGTTCAACATGAGTTCGACGGACATCAGGAACGTCAGTGCGTTACGACGCGTCAACACGCCGACGAGGCCGATACTGAAGACGGCCATCGACAGCAGGACGTAGTACTCGACGCCGATCATCGGCTCTCACCTCCGGTCTGCAAGTCGGTGTCGGCCCCACTCGTTCCACCGTCGGCCGCCGTCGGCTCCGAGCGGCCAAAGCCACTCGAGTCGGGTGCAGCCCCCGAATCGTCGGGCCCCGAACTCGCGAGCGCGGCCACCGGTTGACCCTCCTCCTCGCGTTTCGCGAGGACGAGCGCCGCGTCGAGTGCGGCGTCGAGCGCGACGGCGATCAGCAAGAAGGCCGCGAGGAACGGCTCGGTGCCGGTGACGCCAGCCGACTCCTGGAGCGGCTCGAGGTCGAGCAGTGCGTAGCCGATAGCGGCGGTGATCGAGTCGGCCTCGAAGCCACCGTCGGCAAGCGGCTGGAACGACGTGTTGAGCACGATCAGCGCCATCAGCGCGAACAGCGCAGCCGCAAGCAGTCCGGGAACGAGCGTCTTCCCGGTGCGAAGTTTCGGCCCGGTCGTCATGACTGTACCACCTCCTCGGACGGCGCCTCTTCACGCTGGGTGAGCATCACGGCGAACGTGATGAGGATGAGCACCCCGCCGACGTAGACGAGGACCTGCATCACGGCCACGAACTCGGCGGCCAGCATCACGAAATGTACCGCGATGCTCATCAGCGCGACACCCAGCATGAGCGCCGCGTGCCAGGGGTCTTGCAGTAGGACGACACCCAGCGCGCTGGCGACCGTCACGAACGCAAACAGCGCGAACGCGATCTCGTACATCATGGTTACTGGTAGTCGACGTCTCCTTCACCCTCGCCGATCCACGCGCCGCGATCGGGTTCGCGTGACTCGAGCGGGTCGATGTCTTTGTACCACGGTACCGCTTTCAGCTGCTCTTTGTTGTACACGAAGTCGTGTTTCGTGTCGGCGGTGAACTCGAAGTTCTGCGTCAGCAGGATGGCGTCGACTGGACAGACTTCCTCACAGAGCCGGCAGTAAATGCACTGTCCGATGTGGAGGTTGTACTGTTCGCCCTGTCGTTTGTCGTCCGTCACGATCTGGATCGTATCGTTCGGACAGACGTTCTCACACTGGCGACACCAGATACACCGCTCCTGGCTGAACTTGTGGACACCCCTGAACCGTGGGGAAACGTCCGGTGCTGTCTCGGGATATTCGACCGTGAAGGTCGACCCGTCCAGTGCGTGTTTCATCGTCGTAGCCATCGATTTGAGTAGTCCGATCATGCTATCAGCCCCACGATCACTGCAGTGAGGATTAGGTTCGCAAAGGAGAGGACGAGCAGTCCCTTCCAGCCGATTTCGATCAGTTGATCGATCCGGACGCGTGGCACCGCAGAACGGAGCCACTGGGTCAGCAGGAAGATCCCCCAGATCTTGATGAGGAACCAGACGATACCGAGTTCGGCCGGCCCGGGCCCTGCCGGACCGCCGAGGAAGATCGTCGCGATGAGCGCACCCCCGAGGAAGATGTGGAGGAACTCCCCGAGGTAGATCAGCACGAAGTAGACCGAGGAGTACTCGGTCTGATACCCGGCGACGATCTCAGTCGGTGCTTCGGGCGTGTCGAAGGGGTTGCGGCCGACCTCCGCGAAGTTCGCCACCAGGAAGAGGACGAACGCGAAGGGGTTGACCAGCGCGTACCACGCCGGAATGTCGATCCCGCCGATCGAGACGAGCGTCTGGGCCTGTGCCTCGACGATCGTACTCATCTGGAGAGAGCCGGCGAAGATAACGACCGACATCCCCGTCACTACAAGCGGGATCTCGTAGGCGACGTTCTGTGCGACCGCCCGGAGTCCGCCGAGCATCGAGTACTTGTTCGCCGACGCGTAGCCGGCCATTACCAGCCCGATGCTGGCGATACCGGCGACCGCGAAGACGAACGCGAGTCCGACTTCGGGGTCGGCGAGGTGAATGCCACTGCCCATCGGGATCACGGCGAAGCCGAGCAGGGCAGAGGAGGCGACGACGATCGGCGCGAGGTCGTACGCCGGCCGATCGGCGTTCTCGGGAATGATAATCTCCTTCGAGAGCAGTCGCACGGCGTCGGCGACGATGATCAGCAGGCCGGCCGGACCGAGGTGGGTCACGGCGATTCGGTCCGTAAACGCGGCCGTGATCTTTCGTTTCGCCCACGGCCCGGCGACGCCGGTCATCGCGAGCATCAGGTTCCCGACGATGAAGGCCGCGATGAAGGCCGCGAGCAGTTCGCCACCGACGCCGTAGGCGTCGAGTCCCGTCAGGTCCCCGATCCGTTCGGGGAGCAAGACGGTGTCGTCTGCCTGCAGCGGTAGCGTTGTCACTGACCCGACCATACTTACCGGTCCACCTCCCCGAGCACGATGTCGAGACTCCCCAGCGAGGCGATCAGGTCAGGGATGTACTCGTCCTGGACCATCTCCTCGAGCGCCGAGAGGTTGTGGAAACACGGGCTCCGGATCTTGAACCGGGCGGGCTTGTCGGTGCCATCCGAACGGATGTAGATCCCGAGTTCGCCTTTCGCACCCTCGACGGCGCGGTAGATCTCCGTGTCGGCGTCGGGTTTGAGCGTCCGCGGGACGTTCGCCTGAATCTCCCGTTCGTCTTCCGGCCAGTCCTCGAGTAAGTCGAGACACTGCTCGATGATCTTCGCGGACTCCTCGACTTCTTGCATGCGTACGAGGACGCGGCTGTAGTTGTCACAGCCGTCCATGGTGATGACGTCCCAGTCGAGTTCGTCGTAGTAGCCGTATGGATCGTCCCGACGGAGGTCGTAATCGATCCCGGAGCCACGGGCGACCGGGCCGGTACAGCCGTAGTCTTTGGCGACTTCGGGCTCTAAGATGCCCGTATCGATCGTTCGGACCTGGAAGATCTCGTTGCTGGTGACCAGGTCGTTGTACTCGTCGACCTTCGCGGGGAGTTCGTCGAGGAAGTCACGGGTCTTCTCGATGAACTCGTCGCGCGGTTCCGGCAGGTCCCAGGCGACTCCGCCAAGCCGGAAGTAGTTGAACATCAGCCGCTGGCCGGTGAGATCCTCCAGGATGTCCTGGACGACCTCCCGATCGCGGAAGGCATACTGGAAGATGGCGGTGAAGTCGCCGTAGACGTCCAGACAGAACGTCCCGAGCGCGAGCATGTGTGAGGCGATTCGGCAGAGCTCGGCGCTCATGGTCCGGATGATCTGGGCGTACTCGGGCACCTCGATGTCCGCCAGATCCTCGGCCGTGCGGGCGTACGCCCACTCGTTTAACAGCCCCGCCGAGACGTAGTCCCAGCGGTCGGGATAAGGCATGATCTGGTGGCGGTAGGTCCCCTGCTGGCACATCTGTTCCTCACAGCGGTGGAGGTAGCCGATGTCGGGGTCGACGTCGACGATCGTCTCACCGTCCAGAACCGTCTTGACGTGGAGCACACCGTGGGTCGCCGGGTGGTGTGGCCCGACGTTCAAGAACATCGTATCCGACTCGTCCTTGTGGTGGTCGGGTTGAATCGGATTGGCGTGTTCCGTGAGGGTGACGATCTGGGGTTTCTCCTGATCGTAGTCCAGCGAGAGCGGATGGCCCTGCCAGGTTTCGGGCAGGAGGATCCGTCGCGGATCGGGATGGCCCTCGTAGTCGATCCCGACGAGGTCAAAGGCCTCCCGCTCGTGCCAGTCGGCGGTCCGGAAGACGGGTTCGGCCGACTGACTGACCGGGTCGTCGATCGACGTCGGAACGACGACCGACACCTCCTGTGTCGGATCGGCGTACTTCTTTAGGTGATAGATCGACTCGTACCGATCCTCGTACTGCTGGGCGGTGAGACAGGAGAGGTGATCGAAACCGGCCTGCTCTTTGAGATCCGAGAGGACGTCCTGAACGTCGTCCGGACGGACGACGAATCCCGGTGCGTTCAGATGATCGTCGCGAGCGAGCGCGCGATCACCGATTACGGCCGCTAGCTCCTCCTCGGTGACTTCCACCGGTGGCTGTCGCTGTCGCTCGAGTCCCGTGCTCATGGTGAATCAGCCCAGTTGTAACGCATCACGAGGTCGTCTTCGTCGATATCGTCGGCGAGCTTCTGGACGAGTTCGTCCCGTTCGAGGTCGCCGAACTGCTCGAGTTCGTACGGTTTGACGACGACGGGCGACGACTCGCCGTTTTGAATCCGCTCCTGGAGTTTCAACACGCCGTAGATCAGCGCTTCGGGCCGGGGCGGACAGCCCGGCACGTGGATGTCGATCGGAATGATCTCCTCGGCGCCTTTGACGACGTTGTAGCCCTCCTGGAATGGGCCCCCGGAGATCGTACACGACCCCATCCCGACGACGAACTTGGGTTCGGGCATCTGGTCGTAGACCCGCTTCATGCGGGGCCCGAACTTCGAGACGATCGTCCCGGGAACGATCATCACGTCCGCCTGTCGCGGCGAGGCGCGTGGAACGCCGGCACCGTAGCGATCGATGTCGTGTTTGATCGCGTAGGTGTGAATCATCTCGATACTACAACAGGCGATCCCGAACTGCAGCATGAACATGGAGTTGCCCCGTACCCAGTTCATGAACTTGTCGAACTTCGTGAGGATAAACGGTGACGAACCGAACGCCTCCCGAAGCTTCGAGTTAAACCGGTCGTCCGGCCCCTCGCCGATCCGCGAGTCGCGGGTGTCCGTCGACGGCGCGGTGCTGTCGTGAATCGATTGTTTTGGATTGTTGCTACTCATTGTCGATCAGAGTCGGCCTCAACCTGACGCGGTGTCTGTGCCCACTGTACTGCCCCATTGCGCCACGCCCACGCGAGTCCGACCAACAGGATTGCGACGAACAGCAACATTGGTCCGAGAGCCTCGAGCAACGAAACGGCATCCGATTCGAGCGCATCCAGGTACGCGACCGCCCATGGGAACAGGAAGACGGTCTCGATATCGAAAACGAGGAACAGAAGCGCGACCATGTAGTACTGGATGTTGAACCGAACGCGTGTTCCGCCGGTCGGAATCTCGCCACTCTCGTAGGTGGCACGTTTACTCGTTTCGGGAACTGACGGCCGCAGGAGGTACGATACCACCATCATTCCGAGTGGTATCAACAACCCGACGAGCGCCAGCGCCCCAATAGCGATCCAGTCGTTCATCTCCGTAACGTTCGGAGATTCAGACCCCATGCATATAAGGGTTGATTGTTCGTTTTCCGGCCGCAGACGGGCTACAACGCCGACTTCTGCGGTCGTAAAACCGCCAGAATAATGTCCTTATACGATATATGTTCAATTTACAAGTTCGTCGGCCGGTATCGCTGGCTTACTCCGAACCCAGAATCGCAAGACGGCACCACGATAACGAGATATCGGTACTAT
This sequence comes from Natronolimnohabitans sp. A-GB9, assembly GCF_030848565.1. Classification (GTDB taxonomy): domain Archaea; phylum Halobacteriota; class Halobacteria; order Halobacteriales; family Natrialbaceae; genus Natronolimnohabitans. The sequence goes on along the minus strand of NZ_JAVDDV010000015.1, from coordinate 12,788 downwards.
TCACTGGATTTCGTAATCCGACGAATGACAACTTTCTCAGATCGAGTTCCAGAAACGAACGGTGCTGGAACCGACGGCGGTTCGGACCGCGTTACTCACTCGAGAACGATGCTGTCCCCTGATCGTGCAGCCGTCGAGAGACGTCACCGACGCCCTCGCGGAGACCGTCGTGATAGGCGACGAGTCGGTCGCGTACCGCCTCGTGCTGGCGCGCGAGTATCTGGGCCGCCGAGAGCGCGGCGTTGAACGACTTTCCGGCGTCGACCGCGACCAGCGGCGCGCCGGTGGGCATCCCGATGACGCTGTCGACGGACTTCTCCTGGACCGGGACGCCGATCACCGGCAGCGGATACGCGATCGAGGCGGTCATGTTCGGCAGATCCGCGGATTTGCCGCCCGCACCGGCGATGATAACCTCGAGGCCGCGGTCCTCGGCCGTCTCGGCGTAAGCCGTCATTAAGTCGGGTGTACGATGTGCCGAAGTGACGTACGTCTCGAACGTAAAGCGCTCCTCGGGCGGGTTCCCGTAGTCCGTCTGCTCGGCGAAGCCAAGTTCGTCGACGAAGGCGTCGTAGGCCCCGCGTCGCTTCCCGCCGGTCATCATCGTCTCGAGATCCGAGTCGCTGCCCATGACGATCCCCACGTCGGGCGTCTCCTCGCTCGGTCGATCCTCGTCGGCTTCGCGGTGTAAGCGGTCGATCAGGTCGCTGACGCTGTCGGTCATAGGTAGTGATGGGCGATGCGGTGACTTCAATCCGGCCGACTTCACTCCGTCGCGAACGTCACCGCGTCCTCGAGTTCGCGGGCGGTCTCGAGAACGGCTTCGACGTCGGCGTCTACGTCTCCGGAAACCGTCACGTGGCCCATCTTGCGCAGCGGTCGCGCCTGTCGCTTTCCATACCAGTGGAGGTTCGCGCCGGGAGTCTCGAGGATCCGATCGATATCGTGTAGCTCGGCCTCTCGTTCCTTTTCGACGTCGGCAAGCAGGTTCGTCAACACGGTCGGCGAGCGAAGCTCGGTCGAGCCAAGCGGCCAGCCAAGCACCGCGCGGGCGTGTTGTTCGAACTGCGACGACTGTGCGCCTTCGATCGTCCAGTGACCGGAGTTGTGCGGACGCGGAGCGATCTCGTTGAGCAGCATCTCGCCCTCGCGCGTCTCGAACAGTTCGATCCCGTAGACGCCCCGTCCGTCCATCACTTCGAGGACGTCACGCGCCACGTCGTAGGCCCGTTCGGCGGCTGCGTTGCTCGAGCGTGCGGGAACGATCGTCTCCCGAAGGATCTCGTCGACGTGGACGTTCTCTCCCAGCGGGAAGGTGGCGACTTCGTCTTCGCCCTTGACTGCGATGACCGAAACCTCTCGCTCGAAGTCGACGAACGACTCGACCATCGCGGGGCCGGCGACGGACTCGAGGGCCTCTTCAGCGTCGGCTTTGGACTCGACGGGAACGTTCCCACGTCCGTCGTAGCCCCCGGTCCGCGCTTTGAGCATCACCGGCGCGCCGTAGTCGTCGATCGCCTCGCGGACGTCGTCGGCGTCTTCGACCTCGCGAAACGGCGGCACCGGGATGCCAGCGTCCTCGAGTTCCCGTTTCTGGACGAGTTTGTCGTGGATCGTCCGTAACGTCTCCGGCTTCGGGTGGACGGGCGTCCCCGACTCCTCGCTGACCCGTTCGAGGACGTCTTGATCGGCGAGTTCGATCTCGAATGTAAGAATGTCTGCGCGCGCGGCAAGTTCGCGGATCCCCGCTTCGTCGTCGAAGTCGGCGACGATCTGGTCGCGAGCGACCGGCGCAGCCGGACAGTCCGGTGTCGGATCGAGGACGACCACCTCGACGCCAAGCGGCGACGCCGCTTCGGCGAGCATCCGTCCGAGCTGTCCCCCGCCGACGACCCCGAGCGTCGGCCCTGGCGTCCGTAGCGTTGTCATTAGGCGCCGGTTGTCTTCGCCCGCGCATAAGGATTTTCAACTGGCCCACCGGTCGACCGGCTACGAGCCGCTCGAGAACGGTACCTCTTTTACTCGCCCACTCTACCGCTGGGGTATGACCACGCTCGGACTGGTGGTCGCTGAGTTCAACCGGCCGATCACCGAGCAGATGGAGCAGGAGGCCCTCGAGGCAGCCCAAAAAGCGGGCGCTGAAGTGTACGAGACGGTCCACGTCCCGGGTGCGTACGACGCCCCGCTGGCAGCCGACCGCCTCGCCCGCCTCGAGGCCGTCGACGCCGTCGCCGTCATCGGCACGGTCATCACCGGTGACACCGACCACGACCAGGTGATCACCGACGCGACCGCCCAGCGACTGTCCGACGTCAGTCTCGAGCGTGACACGCCCGTGACCCTCGGCGTGACGGGGCCCGGGATGTCCGCCGCGGAAGCGCGCGAGCGCGTCGAAAACGCGGCCAAAGCCGTCGATGGCGCGCTCGAGCTCGTCGACCAGCTTCCCGATCCCGACCCCGACGCCGGCGGAGACACGGACGAAGACACAGCCTAACGCTACGATTCACCCATGACTATGGAATTCACCGACCGCCTGACTCGAGTCGAACCGTCTGCAACGCTTGCGATCTCCGCGCTCGCAACCGAACTCGAAAACGACGGCGCAGACGTCGTCGATCTCTCCGTCGGAGAGCCTGACTTTCCGACGCCACAGAACATCATCGACGCCGGCCAGGAGGCGATGGACGCCGGCCACACCGGCTACACGACCTCCGCCGGTATCCTCGAACTACGCGAGGCCATCTCGGAGAAACTCGCCGACGACGGCTTAGATCACGGTCCCGAGGAGATCATCGTCACGCCCGGCGCCAAACAGGCCCTCTACGAGATCGTTCAGGCACTCGTCGGGGACGGCGACGAAGTCGTCCTACTCGACCCCGCGTGGGTCTCCTACGAGGCAATGGTCAAGATGGCCGGCGGCGAACTGACCCGCGTCGACCTCTCCGAGTCGGAGTTCCAGCTCGAGCCCGCCCTCGAGGACCTCGAGGCGGCCGTCTCCGACGAGACCGAACTGCTGATCGTCAACTCGCCGTCGAACCCCACCGGCGCCGTCTACTCCGACGAAGCGCTCGAGGGCGTCCGCGATCTGGCCGTCGAACACGATATCACGGTCATCTCCGACGAGATCTACAAGGAGATCACCTACGGCGTCGAGCCGACGAGCCTGGGCACGCTCGAGGGGATGGCCGACCGCACCGTCACGGTCAACGGCTTCTCGAAAGCCTACTCGATGACCGGCTGGCGGCTGGGCTACTTCGCCGGCCCCGAGGAACTGATCGACCAGGCCGGCAAACTCCACAGCCACTCCGTCTCCTCGGCCGTAAACTTCGTCCAGCACGCCGGCATCGAGGCACTGGAAAACACCGACGAGGCCGTCGAAGAGATGACCGAGGCGTTCGAACAGCGTCGCGACCTCGTCGTCGACCTCCTCGAGGACCACGGCGTCGACGTCGCCGTTCCCGAGGGTGCGTTCTACATGATGGTTCCCGTCGACGACGACGACCAGGCCTGGTGTGAGGGCGCGATCGAAGACGCCCACGTCGCAACCGTCCCCGGCAGCGCCTTCGGCACACCCGGCTACGCACGGATCTCGTATGCGGCAAGCGAAGAGCGCCTCGAGGAAGGCATCGAGCGGCTGGCTGAAGAAGGCTATCTGTAGTTCGGCGGTTCGGTCACGGCGGCATACGGTTCCCCCGTCGTATAGTAGCCACTGACTGTCACTGCACACCCGATCGCCCGACGGGAGCGTGGGTCGACCCGACCACCGAAGCGACCGCCGCGAACTGGCGAGCGGGGGCCGGCGTGACCCGTGGGCCCTGCGATCGGTGCGGACATCGTTTCAGTTGGTACTATACTTTCCCGGCAAGCCGACGACTTACCGATAATTTCGCGGTGCTGACGTACAGTGGATCGTATCGGAACGGAGTACGGGTTTTCTCGAACGGAACCTGAAAGTGACGGCCGTCGCCGTCGTTCGTGAGCGTGCACGCGGCGTCGTCGCTATAGAGTACCGTTGCGCTCGAGGGAGTGTACGGACGACGGCGAGCGAGTCGGTTCACGGACTCGAGCGACCGTGGGTTTATCCCGGATGCCGCGGCGAACCCCCGCATGGACTGTCCTACGTGCGGGAAGTCGCTGGCGACGGAACAGGGAATGCGCCAGCACCACACGAAAGTTCACGGTGAGTCGCTGCCGAATCGGACGTGCAAGGGATGTGAGACGGAGTTTTACGATTCAAAGTCGCGGCGGGCGTACTGCGACGACTGCGATCCGAACGCCGGAGCGCACAACGGGAACTGGTCCGACGCGACGGAGACGGCGACCTGTGATCGCTGCGGGGGCTCGTTTTCCTACTATCCCTCGAACAAGGATGGAACGTACTGCTCCGACTGTGTCGAAGACGCTGACGGGCTCTTGCCCGAGAATCCGTCAGAGTCCGGCGAGCGAATTTCCGTGCGCTGTGAACACTGCGGGACGGACCTCACGGTCGTCCCCTCACGAGCGGCCGATCAACGGTACGGGGTCTTCTGTACGCTCGAGTGTTACGGCGAGTGGCTCTCGGAGCACGTCGTCGGCTCCGACCACCACCAGTGGGAGGGCGGTGCGTTCGACTACGGCCAGCGGTGGTGGCGGATCCGGCGGCGCGCACTCGAGCGGGACGGATACGAGTGTCAGCACTGTGGCGCCGACAGGGACGAACTCGGACGGAATCCGGACGTCCATCACATCGAGCCGGTTCGATCGTTCGACCGACTCGAGGACGCCCACACGATGGACAACGTCGTGACGCTCTGTCGGAGCTGTCATCGCCGCGCCGAAGAGGGAGCGATCACGGTCCTCGTCGGCGACGAAAAGTAACACTATTGTGTGACCGTCGTCTATCACGCAACCGACGAGGAGTCCCGTGGTGTAGTGGCCAATCATATGGGCCTTTGGACGTGTTCGGTTCAGTCCGTCACGGAAGCAAGCCCATGACGGCGGTTCGAATCCGCCCGGGACTATCCTGCTGCGAATAAATTCGTGAGCAGCAGGTATCCCCGGTGGTTCGAGCCCAGAGGACGAGAGGATTCGAGTCCTCGCGGTTCGAATCCGCCCGGGACTATTTTTGCGCGAACAACTCCGTGAGACAAACGTTTTCGAATCAGGGTACGGCAGAGGGGACCTCACGACGACGTACTGCGGGACTGAGACTGCGACGATCGACAGCGTGTGATACGTTCGACGCGAACTGACCTCGAGGAACAGTCCTTGCAAGAACGTCGAAGAGAACGCACCGCCACGTAGTCACCCCGTCTCGTCGGATCGGTTCTCGAGTATCCGTTGCAGGAAATGGAGCAAAGCGAGGTGTGTGGTTCGAATCGTCCGATAGAGAGGGGAGTGACACGAACCGCTACGAATCGCGATACCTGATCGCGCTCCTCTCACCGATCCCGTACTGACAGCGTAATGCGTTGGTGTACAGAGTAATGGATAGTTCCTTATACACTATATATTACACATATACCCCCCGGCGATATAATGAAATTTCATCGAGAGTACCTGTTCAGTGACACTTATTGTAGAAGAGTCTGTCTGTCATTCTATGGCACGGCACTCACTGGACCTCGATCGGCGGGGGTTCCTCAAAGCCGGTGCTGCAGGGGCACTCGCAACGGCAGTCGGTGGACGAACGCTACTTCAACAGGACGACGAGGAGACGCAACGTGTCGATCCAGGCACAGGTGATGACCTGGTCAAGACCGTCTGTACGCACTGTTCGGTCGGCTGTGGATTACAGATCGCGGTCGAAGAAGACACGGTCGTCGGTCAGGAGAGTTGGGACGACAACCCGGTCAACCAGGGCGGTCTCTGCTCGAAGGGGGCGTCACTTACCCAGACCGAAAACTCCGAACAACGCCTGAAAGAGCCGCTGAAACTCGAGGACGGCGAGTGGGTTCGAATGGAGTGGGACGCGATCTTAGACGAGATCGCTGGACGGTTAGACGACATCCGCGAGGAGACCGGGCCACACGGTACGTTCTGGTGTGGATCGGCCTGTCACAGCAACGAAGCTGCATACCTGATCCGAAAGTTAGCGGCGTTGTACGGCACGAACAACGTCGACCACCAGGCACGGATCTGTCACTCCACGACGGTGACAGGCATCGCGAACACGTGGGGCGTCGGCGCGATGACGAACAACAACAACGACATGCGAAATATCGACGTCAACCTCATCATCGGGCACAACCCCCTCGAGAGCCACCCAGTCGCGTGGCAACACTTCCAGGAGGCCCAGCGACGAGGGGGGACCCACATCGTCGCCGAGCCGCGGTACACCAAGACCGCGGCCGCCGCCGACGACTACATCCACTTCCGGTCGGGTACCGACGTCGCGTTCATCTACGGCCTCATCCACCACATCGTCGAGAACGACCTCCACGACGAGGAGTTCATTCAGAGTCGGGTGATGGAGCCCACCTGGGAGGAGTTCCGCGACGACGTGCTTCCACAGTACGACGTCGAGACGGTCTCGGACATCTGTGGCACGCCAGTCGAGGAACTCGAGGGGCTCGCCGAGACGCTCGCCGACGCCGACGTTAGCTCCGTCGAGTGGGCGATGGGCGGGACCCAACACAACAACGGGACCGGCAACACGCGAGCGTACGCGATGTTGAACCTGGCGCTTGGCCACGCCGCCCAACCCGGCGGCGGGACGCCCATCTACCGCGGTCACGACAACGTCCAGGGGGCGACCGACCTCGGCGTCGACTCCGGGAATACGCCCGGCTACTACGGGCTCGACCAGGGTGCCTGGGAGCACTGGGCCAACGTCTGGGACGAGTCGCCGTACACCTCCGGCGACATGGACTACGAGTGGCTGCACGATCGGTTCCACTCGACGGAGCTGATGGAGAAAAACGGTTTTACCGTGGCTCGCTGGTTCGAGGGCGTCCTGGACGACCAGTGGGAGATCTATCAGCCGGATCCGCTCCGCGCAGCGATCTTCTGGGGCCACGGCCTCGGTTCGCTGAGCGAGTACAAACGCGTCCGCGAGGCGGTCAACGAACTCGAATTTATCGTCAACATCGACATCTTCCCGAACCAGGTCGCCGAACTCGCCGACGCCGACACGGACGTCTACATGCTCCCGGCGGCGACCAACATAGAGGAGGCAGGTAGCGCAACGAACACCGGTCGGCAGCTTCAGTGGCGAAATCAGGCGGTTTCACCACGGCACAACGCCAGGCGAGACTGGGTGTTGATGACCCAGTTCGCCGAACGACTCGGGTTCGGCGACCACTTCGACTACGACGAGGTCGAAGACGTCCTCAGAGAGATCAACCTCGGCGTCCGGTCGGTCGGCTACATCGGTCAGACGCCCGAACGGCTGAAAGCCCACCAGGAGGCGTCGGACCTGTTCAGCGTCGAGGACCTTCGGGCCGATCTCGACGACGACGAGGAAGTCGAGATCGAGGACGGCGAGACCGTCGAGATCCAGGACGGTGAGGTCTATGGCCTCCCGTGGCCGTGTTGGCACGAGGACCACCCCGGAACGCCGATCCTCTACGACGCCTCCCTCCACCCCGAGGACGGCGGCATGGACTTCCGGGCCAACTGGTGGGACGCCGCGGTCGACGAAGTCGAGAACGACGAGGACCCCGAGGTCGAACCCGACGACCATCTCCGTGAGTCGTTCGAGCCCGACTGGTGGGACGGAACGCTCGAGGGTGTTCCACAGTACCCGCTGTACGCGAACGTCCTTCCTGACGATCCGTCCGAGCCAGCGTCGCTGACGATCCCGATCGAGGGTGCACTCGACGAGGAGGTCTCGGTCGCGGACGTCGCCGAGGCGCTGGACGAGGAGGGATACGACGTCGACCTCGACCGCTACGAGGAGTTCGACAACGAACAGCCCGACGCGCCATGGGGACGTGGCCGCGCCCGGATGAAAGCCTGGAACCTCGAGGACGAGATTCCCGTCCACCGCGAGCCCGCGGTGACACCGCGTCCCGATCTCGTCGACGACTACCCGTGTAACGAGCACACCGAGGACCACTGGCGCGTCGAACTCGACAACGAGGCCGTCCAGCAGGAGAACTTAGACGCCTACGAAGAACTCGAGGAACACGGCGACGTCGAGCCGATGGTCCTCACCTCGGGTCGCCAGGTCGAACACACCGGTGCCGGCGCGAAGACACGGAGCACGCTCGGGACGGCCTCGCGGTCGCCGATGATGTACCTCGAGATCAACCCCGACGTGGCTGACGAACTGGGCGTCGACGATGGCGACTGGATCGCCGTCACGACGCCCCACGCCGAGATGTTCGTCCAGACGAACGTCACCGAACGGGTGCCACAGGATCACGCGTTCGCGCCGTATCACTGGTCGGGCATCCTCGAGGGCGAAGACCTGACGGAGAACTACGGCGGGGAGATGGAGGGCCTCGAGCCGCTGGTGATCGGTGAGTCGATCAACGCCGGCACCGCCCCGGCCTACGACAGGGAGACGCAGATGCAAGAGACCAAAGTGACACTGTGTAACGTTCGCGTGGCCGACGACGAGGAGATTCCGGAACTGTCCGAGCAGCAACTCCAGTGGCAAGAACAGCGGATGAACCGCGACAAACGATAGGTGAACGCAAATGAGTACACAAGACGACAACGGAACGGCACGAGTCATCCCGAACTGGGAGTCGTGTATCGACTGTGGCGCCTGCGAGGTAGCGTGCCAGCGAACCTGGGATCTCCCGCCGGAGAGCGATCGGATCCAGGTCGTTGCCCTCGCCCACGGGACCGACGACGAGACGAACAAGCCGATGCAGTGTTACAACTGTCGGGACGCGCCGTGTATCGACGTCTGTCCCACGGAAGCACTCCATTACAGCCAGAGCGACACCGTCCGCGTGGACGCGGGCCGGTGTATTGGCTGTCACTACTGTGGCGTGGGCTGTCCGTTCGGCGCACCCCAGTACCCCGACGGGGAGGTCCCCGAGGCCGACGAGGAGAACCTGATGGGTGCAAAGAGCGACGGCCTGATGGACAAATGTACGACCTGCGAACCGCGTCAGGAACAGGGTCTCGAGCCGGCCTGTTCTTCGGAGTGTCCGACCGACGCGTTGCTGTTTGGCACCCCCGAGGAACTGTCCGAACGGCTCGAGGAGGACGACACTACCCAGCCGTTCGACGAGGAGGCCGCGGCGATCATCTTCGGAGATGACGCGGACATGATCGTCGGAGGTGACTAACCATGGCAGTCGAAATCACGTTCGAACTACCGTACACGCAGTGGGACTGGAAGGTTGGATTCTACATCGCGTTGATCGGCATCGCAAGCGGCGCGTATCTGATGGGATATCTCGCCGACGTTCGCTCACGGCGACACGACGAACGCGAACACGGCCGAATCGCCAAGTGGGGATACCTCACTGGGCTCGTCGGCGTCGGCATCGGCGGCCCCGTCTTGTTGTCCCACCTCGCGACACCGTTCCGGGCGATGATGGTGCCGCTGATAATGACGAACTTCGGCTCGTGGATGGCGATCGGCCCGTACCTGCTCGGCGGCCTCGTGGTCGGCTCGTTGCTGTTGTTCCTCTGGGTCGCGTTCGGGCGGGAGCGTCCGCACGGACCGTCCGTCACAACAGAGGGCGAGGGCGCCGCCGCCGACGGTGGCCGCGATGTCGCCTCCGACGGCGGTACGGACAGTGGCCCAGCGAAAGCCGCGACCGGCGGCCAGGCCGGCGGCATCCGTAACGTCTTCAACCGTGTCGGAATTCTCGACTACCTCGACGCACTCGCAGACAGGACCCGACCGACGGAGACGGTTCGGCTCGGAATCGGCGCCCTCTTCGGCGTCTTCGCCGCCGGCGTACTGGTCTACTCGGCGATGGCCTACGGTACCGGTCCGGCCGACCGCGTGCCGTTGTGGGACAAGACGTACCTCATTCCGGTCCAGGTCTTCTCCGGCCTCGGCGCAGGAGCCGCGGTTGCGGTCGGACTCGCTGCGCTGGAAAAACGCTCGGTCGGCCGAACGATTCAGAGCTACTCGCTGGTGGCGTCCGGGCTGTTGGCGGCGACGCTGGTAGCCGTTCTCGCAACGGTCGCCCTGTTGCCCGAGCAAGTCCCGGCCGCAGAGCCGGCCGTCGAGAACATGCTGAGCACGTACGCGACGCTGTTCGTCGGCGGGGCTATCCTTGGCGGGCTGGTCCTCCCGATCCTGCTGTCGGTCGGGGCCGTCGTTGGCCAGCGCCGTGACGCGCTCTCACCGACTGCAGCCACGGGGGCCTACGTCGCCGCAGGAGTGTTAGTGATCGTCGGAAAAATCACGCTCGCGCTGACGTACCTACTGGCCGCCGAGTTCACGGCGATCCCGCTGCCGATGTAGCCCACGGCATCGATCTCTGGCCACCCCCTCGTTTCGCTGTTGTAAACGACCGGACCGAACTGACTCGAGTGATATGACACGAACGACCGATACGACGGACGAGACGACCGAGATCGCAGATCTGTACGCCTTCCTGTCGAGCGTGCTCGCGGACCCACCGGACGAAGCGGCAGTCGAACGGCTCGTCGCCGAGGGGTTTCCAAGAGAGGCCTCGCCACAGGCGCTGTCGAACGGCTACCGGCAGCTCCGAACGTGGCGCGCCGACGTAGACGACCCGTCCGACGCCGCCGACGAACTCAAACGCGTCCACACCCGGCTGTTCGTCGGGCCACGCCCACGGATGCAGATTCACGAGTCGTGGTACGCCGACGACTACCTCGGCGAACCCCTCGCGGCGGTCAAACGCTCCTATCGCGACCTCGGCATCCGCCCCTCCGAACAGCTCCGTGAGGAAGCTGACCACGCCGCCGTCGAACTCGCCGCCCTCGAGATACTGGCCCGCGACGGTGCCGACGAACTCCGCCGAGCGTTCCTGGCAGCTCACGGCTGGTGGCTCCCCCAGCTCGCGACGGACATCCAGGAGATGGCCGACCACCCCTTCTACTGTGGCGTCGGCTGGCTGATCGAGGGCACCGTCGAGGCCGACACGTATCTCCTCGGTCTCGATCCCGACGACCTCGAGCCCGGCTACGCCCTGTCCTCTTCGTAGGGCGACCGTCTTGCTGCTTTCGCCACTACCGCTTCCCCTCGAACGCTGCTCGTTTTCCCAGGCGATAAACGGTTCTGAACGGTCCGAAAGCGAACAAATCGGATGTGGACGACCGTACGGATATTTGTTCGGTCACGGTCGACTGACGACTGGCACATGACTGACGCTCGACCCTCCATCCCCGCGTCGCTCGATCGGGACGTCGTACAGTCGGTAAGCAAACTCGTACTTGCGACGCTCTCGCTTCTGTTCGTCCTCGGACTCGTCACGGTCTTACCCGGCGTGGACCGACTCGTTCCCGGAACGCCGATCACGTTCGTCGCCATCGTCAGCGCGATCGTGACGATCGTCGTCGTCGGGCTGTTGTTGTCCCTGGCACCCGCCCTCGCCACGCTCGTACGGTCGACGCTCGAAGGCCCTGAATCGGTCGTCGAGGACGTGGCCGCGGTTTCCCAGCTGTTCGTCGTCCTGGTCGCTGTCCTGGTCGCTCACCGCGGTCTCGCACCGGCGATCGTGCCGATACTCGACGGCATGACGTGGATCTACGACGTCGTCTTCCTCGCGTTTGCACTGCCGCCACTGGCGATACTGGCAGCGCGGTTGTACGTCTCGCTCGATCCGATCTCGGAACTGCTCGCGGAGAAAGTAACGACGAAACGCGACTGATACGGATCGCTGTAACTATTTACCGCCGATCGCCAGATCCGGGGTCGGCGATCGGCGGTAATTGACTACAGCAGTCCGTATGAGAGGCGTCGTTGTCGACCGGTTTTGGACCGGGTCTCTACTGCCGGACAGACATCAGTACCCCGTCGCTCGCGAATTCGTGGCCGTTCCCCGGTGACGGCCACAGTCGCGCGACCGACCGTCGAATCGTGCTGTCCAACAGTATGAGACGGTAGAAAACGTCGAGTTGCAGCAGTCACAACAGTCGGTTACTCGTCGTATAGGTATACCAGAGCGGCCCAACGATGTCGTAGGGAAACGGGGAATCGCATGGGATTTATCGCCGAAGTTCAGCTCGCCCACGACGAGCTCGCGTTGGCGCCGACGATCTCGGAGCATCCCGAGACGACGTTTCGATACGAGTACGAGATGACGCCCGACGACCGGCGGCTACAGTTCGCCTCCGTGTTCGGCGACGACTATACGTCGGTCGAGGAGACGATGACGTCGGACCCGACCGTCTCCGATCCGACGTGTGTTGCGACCTTCGAGAACCGGTCGATCTACCGGCTCGAAGTCGAGACTGATCTCGAGATCGTTCCGGACCGCTGTGGTGAACAGGGGCTGTTCGTATTTACGATCACGAGCGCCGAACGCGGCTGGACGGCCCGGATACATCTGCCAGACAGGGACGCGTTGACGGCGCTTCGAGCGTGGTATCGGGACCGCGACGTCTCGTTTCGCGTGACGCAGTTGTACGACACGTCGGTCTCCGATAGCGGGACGTATCATCTGACGGAGCAACAGTACGAGATTCTCATGATGGCGTACTACAGTGGGTATTTCGACATTCCACGGGACAGTACACAGGACGATCTCGCCGAGCGACTCGAGATCTCGGACTCGGCGGTTTCACAGCGGCTTCGGCGCGCGATTTCGGAACTGATCGCGACGACGATAGAAAACGATCGAATGGTGGCACAGTGACCGACGATCACTGGCGTCGGAACCCGGTTATAGAATTGGCAACGGTCATATATAATACACATA
>NZ_JAVDDV010000014.1 GCF_030848565.1 Natronolimnohabitans sp. A-GB9 | reverse complement strand
CCGTAGCGACGAGCCTCTTCATCGATTGAGTGTATTGCAGCCGCTGCCAAACATTTTTGGAGCGAATCTTATTCGAGGGCAGGAGCAATTGATAACCATGCAATCAGAAGACGACTCGCTGGACGCAGTCTATGATCTTCTCTCTGAGTCACGCCGCCGGTACGTCCTGTACTACTTTTTGGACAACGAACACGCGAACATCGAGGGACTCTCCCTGCAGATTGCAGCCTGGGAACAGGACGTCACTATCACCGGTTCTGATATGGAATCGGTTATCTATAGCGAACCGGTGGCGTCATCGAACTCTGATCGACACCGATAATCGAACGCCGACTTCTTGGACTGTCCAAAGTAAGTGATCAATTCGGAGGTCAGCGTTAGTTCGATAGCGTGGACCGTGTAGCCACCAGTCGACTGCTCATCAGATACACTACCACGTAGAGATTCTACGGTACGGAGGCGGCTTTCTTCATTCGTCAGAATGTAGCCACTTTCGAGCGCTATGGAAACGATATCGCCCGGAACACTAACGTCCAGCCTCATCCCGTGGCAGCGTGCCGCGTCGGCTGGCTAACCCTCGTGCCGGGCGGAGGAGCGATCGTGCTCCCCGATCGGGTGGGCGAGGCCCACCGAGTCGCTTATCGCGTGCCCGGGTTCGCCGTGCTGTCATCGCACCCGAATGGGTCTGCTCGGACGGGGACTAAAGGCACGCACTCCCACGTAGGGGCGTGTGCCGTTTAACCCTTTCAGTGCAGTGTTCAGACTGTCGCGGTCACACTCCTTTTGTTTCGAGGACCCGAGCCATCCCATCGCTTACTGGTCGTGTTCCTCGGGATCGTTGTACGTCCGTGGGTCTGGATTGGGTGCAACGACCTCGCCGTCGCCTGACTGTTCGGCTGCAGAGGAGAATTCACCCGTGCTGTCCGGCGCAGCGCCTCGAGGGCTTCGAGCCACTGGTTTTGATGCATCGTGTCCCGGGCGATGAGGTAGAAGCGCATCTCTTGCATACCGGGATCGTCGGTGAGTTCGTAGAGACGTGTCGCAAGCAACCGGCCGGTCGACTCGGCCATTACGTTGGCGTAGATCTAGGCTCCGACTCGAGTGTGACTTCCAGCGGAGCGGAGACACCGGGTCAGCGGGAGATCGATCAGGGCGTGATGTTCCCGTATCAGTATACGCCAGGAAGCGGGTTCACGATCGACGAATCGTTGTCGTGGCGACCGCAGAGTCTCCCGGAGACATACGAGACGCAGCTGATCACGTACGACTACGCGCAGTCGTACCAGGCGTATCTGTTCACGGCGACGGCCAGCGACGAGACTGGACAAGCCGTCTCACAGCCAGGGGAGAGCCACTCACTCGGAGAGATTTGTGGCTCGCCACCGGAGACGAAACGGAGTTACGTGACTGTTGGCCTCGAGAATCATGGCTCCGGTATCGACTGACGTTCGGTCGTCCACGTCGGTCGGGACTGGGGTTTTTCCTCACTCGCTGTAGTACGCACTGGCCATGAGGTGACTTCCGTGGGCGAAAACGACGATCGACGACGTGCCGCAGCCAAATGCATACACTGCGGTGCGATCGGTATCGTCCACGTCTGGTCCGACGGGACGTGCAAACCGGTGGGTCAGTCGGCGTTCTGTGAGTGTGACGACCCACAACTGCGCGAACTCGAGGACGATCTCGATGCCGACGATGAGCTGCTCTGATACGGGTCGCTGTACCGACTTCCCGGCACGCTTGCAGCCGGATCGAGGGTGTGACGGCACTGGCAAGCACTTCGTACGAAACGACATGAGCCAAGCGAGCGTCCGACGACGCTCATCTCGAGCCGTTTCGAGCTCAGTAGAAATACTCGTTTTCCGGCAGTTGGACGTAGCCGCCGTCGCGGTAGCCGAACTTCCGTTTCTTGTAGGCCAACATGATCTTCGTGGCGTCGAGTCCGGCCGAGTAGCCGCGGGTGATCAGGTCGTTTGCGGCGGTTTGATCGTTGCCTTGCATGTCGTTGACGACGTCGAACGCCCAGTCCCAGTCGGCAGGTTCGTAGTCCGCGACGATATCCGCAAAGGAGACGTTGCGGAGAATCTCGTCGCCGATCGCACGCTTCCAGACGTCGTTGTAGTTCTCGAGGGAGTCGGTTGCGGCCAGTCGGCCGGCGATCTTCCCCGTCCGGACGGCGACGTGGTAGCCGCCTTCGTGAAACGCCGAGGTCGCTCCCATCGCACCGCCGGCGACAGCGATGTTGGCGCCAACGGGCGAGTCGATCGGCTGCGTTGAAGAGATCGGATACGTCTCGGTGCCGTTTGACTTACCGCGCTCCTCGACGACCGGGATGTCGGTCTCGATATCGTACTCGTCGCCGTACTCGAGTTCGAGCAGGCGGCGGATATACTCCGAACCCGACGGGAGCTTCTCGTCGTCCGGTCGCAGGAGCTTGTAGGCGCTTGGATCGTCGACGTCCTCGAGTTCCATCCCGATAGGCATCGTCAGCCCGACGCGAGCGACCGTTCCGTCGTTGGGGAACACCCACGGATAGGCGGTTTCGCCGGGCATGTACCCCCACCAGAACTTGAGCCGGTCGTCCTCGAACAGTTCGTCCGGGAACTCTCGGTACTCCTGGTAGGCGATGTGATTTGCTTCCGGCGGCGAGAGATAATCGGACACGCTGCGACCAGGTGCGGTGAACTGGTCGAGTGCGCCCAACGTGACGCGGCGCTGTGGGCCGTCTGCGAGGACGACGTACTGGGCCTCGAGCTGGTCGCCGTTCGAGAGGGTTAGCGTGTGAGTCGGCCCGTTCGGACTCGAGGCACGCAGGTCTGTTTCGAGGTCTTTGACGCCCGTGCCGACACGGAGGTCGGCGCCCGCGTCCGTGGCGCGTTCGTGGAGCCAGTCGTCCATCCGCGCGCGGTGGAATGTATAGCCAAACTTGGAGTAGTTGGCGTCGATCCCCGTCGTCGTCAGTTCGACGCTCGTCGAGGGACCGATGAACTCAGTGGCTTCGAGCTCCCGAAGAACGACATCGTCGGGGATCTCCCGGATGTCGAAGTCCATGATATCGATCCAGTAGTCGAGCATGCCGGCGGCGTCCGTAGAGTCGGGACCGAGGCCGTCGCGGTCCTCCCGCGGGACGCCCTGTTCGAAGAGGACAGTCTCGGCACCGTGTGCCGCGGCCCGCTCGGCCGCACAGGCCCCTGCGGGCCCGCCACCGACGATCGCGACGTCAACGCGTTCCATACTCCGTTGAGACTCAGCGGCGCATTATTAAATTGCCTGAACGTCCCGCTGGTGGGAACAACTCCCGTGGTTGTTTTCGGTGTCGGCACCGACGGTCGAGAGTCACGCTCTCGCCGTCGCCGCTCGTTCTGCGAGACGAACACTTTTGAGATTGCTACCCGACGCCACGGACATGAGCAATGACGACGCACCCGACGTGCTCGTTCTCCGGAAGGGCACCCACGGGATGCCGGTCGAACAGTACGCCGCGTCGATCCGTGATCGACTCCCCGAGAGGACAGTCGGCCTCGCGCGCACCCCAGCGGAAGAGCGCACAGCGATCGAAGACGCTCGGTTCGTCACCGGAATGACCCTCGACGAGGAACTCCTCGAGGCTGCCGAGAACCTCGAGGTGTTCGCCTGTGCCTACGCTGGGACCGGCCACCTCCCCATCGAGCGACTCGAGGAACGCGGGGTCGCGGTAACGAACGCTTCGGGAGTCCACGGGCCGAATATTGGCGAACACGTCCTGGGGTCGATCCTTCGGTTCACCCGCCGGTTCCACGTCGGCGCTCGCCAGCAGCGACGCCGGGAGTGGCGCCACTACCAGGCATACGAGTTGCAGGGATCGACGGTGACGATCGTTGGATTGGGTGCTCTCGGCGAGGCCGTCGCCGAGCGCCTCGAGCCGTTCGGCGTCAAGACGGTCGGCGTCCGTTACACGCCCGAGAAGGGTGGTCAGACTGACGAAGTGATCGGCTTCGACGACGAGCCGTTCCACGACGCGCTCGCACGGACGGACTACCTCGTCCTCGCCTGTCCGTTGACGGAGACGACGCGCGGACTGATCGATCGGGAGGCGTTCGTCACGCTCGATCCGGACGCCGTCCTCGTCAACGTCGCCCGCGGTCCGGTCGTCGACACCGACGCGCTCGTCGAAGCGCTGCGCTCGAGTTGGATCCGCGGTGCCGCACTCGACGTCACCGATCCGGAGCCGCTGCCCGAGGATCATCCGTTGTGGACCTTCGAGAACGTCCAGATCACGCCACACAACGCCGGCCACACGCCCGAGTACTACGAACGGCTCGCCGACATCGTCGCGACGAACGCCCGTCGGTTCGCCGACGAATCGGACGCGGACCTGAAGAACCAGGTGCTGCCGTAACGTCCTCCCACGCGGTCTCCTGTTCCGATATCCCGGTGCATCCGCAGCCGGGTCGTGGGTGTGTCGGGACTGACGACAGGGGTCCGTATGGATCGTCGGGTACCGATCGACTCGAGTCGACGTCGCGAACTGCAGTTTTTTGGCGCCGACACGTGAACTCGGGGTATGGACCGCACAGCAGCCATCGACCGTGGCCGATCGCATGGACGAAACCGACCGACGACTCGAGGAGGGCGATCGCGATGACGCTCGCGTTCGAGGGGACGGTACTCGTCCCTGCGGCGGATCCGGACGACGGCGAGCGGACTGCGAGGTCGCTCATGCCGTATCTGACGCCGACCAGTACTATCGTCGTCGTCAACGTAATCGAGAAGGCTGGTGGCTCGATCGACAAGGCGCCGATGGACCAGCGCAGGGAGTACGCCGAAGAGATCTTCGAGCGCACGCGCGGCGTCCTCGAGTCGACCGAGACGGCGGTCGAGACGGACGTTCTCTACGGGACCGACGTCGTCGAACGGGTCTTCGACGAGGCCAAGGATCGCGATGTCGACGCCGTCGTGTTCAACCCGCGAAAGGGCAACCGGCTGGCGGAACTGCTCACTGGTGACGTCGCTCGACGGATGGTCAAGGAGGCGTCCGTTCCGGTCGTTGCCTTACCACAGGACGAGTCCTAACACCGTCGACAGACGGCACGACGGCTGCAAAGCGCCGCGAAAAACGTGTTCTTTCCACTCTCCGTTTCGTCCTCCCGAGACAGGTCTCCGATGCAACGAGTTACGGCGTCGGCGTTTCGGTCATATGCTCGTCTTGGTGTGAGTCGTCCGCGTCGATCGACTCCGCGCGGGCGAGCAGTTTCGCGCCCCGGTCACACAAGGTGACGGTGTTGGTGTCGTGATCGAAGTCGACGGCGCCGGCGTCGGCCAGCTTGGGTACGTGGCTGTGACGCAGCGAGAGCTGCACGCGGCGACGCGTCCCGAACAGCGCGTCACCGCAACTGGCGAGGGCGCCGTCGGCTTCCGCGTGGTCTTCGAGTACGAGGTGGTCTGCGAGGTCGGAAAGCGAGACCGGCCCCTCGGTGGCGTCCAGATAGCCGAGCACCGATCGGCGGCGCCGATCCGCGAGCACGTCGAACTGTGAGTCGGTTGCCGAAGGGACGTGCCCGGACGGAGTCGAGAGGGATTCGGGATCGGAGATGACTGGAAGCATATCTCCAGTTGGAATCGATCGCGTATGTACTCCCCGCCAAATCACGTTGGACGGGAATACCGAGCCGACGAACGCTGCGTGTTCGAAACGCCCTCGAAAAGCAGCCAGCGACGGCTGCTTGTCGCTGTCGTCTCCGATCGCGTGAAAAATGACGTTCGGTTCCGAAGCCGATCGCCAGGTTCGTTAGATGTAGCCCTGCTCGAGCAGCAGTTCGCCGTTCAGGACGCTTGCACCGGCGGCACCGCGGATGGTGTTGTGCGCGAGACAGTTGTACTGCAGGTCGAACGTGGACTCACGGAGGCCGCCCGCAGCGATGGCCATGCCATCGCCCAGCGTGCGGTCCATCCGTGGCTGTGGTCGGTCGGGGTCGTCGAAGACGTGGATGAGCTGGTCGGGCGAGGAGGGGAGGTCGATCGAGGGGTACGATTCCATCGCTTCGGCCGCCTCGTCGGGGGTCAGGTCCTCTTCGGTTTCGACCCAGACGTTCTCCAGGTGGCCGTCGATCGTCGGGATACGGTTACAGGAGGCTGCGACCTCGACGCTGTTGTGACTCAGTTCGGCGCCGTCGAACGAGCCGAGCAGCTTCCGGGACTCGGTCTCGAGTTTGTCCTCCTCGCTGCCGATGTAGGGAATCGCGTTGTCGATGATCTCCATCGAGCTGACGCCGTCGTAGCCGGCACCCGAAACGGCTTGCAGGGTCGCGACGTGGACCTTCTCGAGGCCGTACTCCTCGAGAGCGGCCAGCGTCGGGACGAACGTGATCGTCGAGCAGTTGGGGTTTTTGACCATCGCTCCGTCCCAACCGCGCTCGTCGCGCTGGACCTCGAGCAGGTCGATGTGTTCGGCGTTGACCTCCGGAATCACGAGGGGGATGTCGTCGTCCATCCGCCCGTTCGAGGAGTTCGACGAGACGACGTAGCCGGCCTCACAGAAACCGGGCTCGACCTTCTCGCCGACGCTCGAGGGAAGCGACGAGAACAGGAGATCGACGTCGTCAGGTACTGCGTCGGGGTCGGTCTCCGTGACGGTCATCTCCGCGACGTCGTCCGGGATCGGACTGTCGACGCGCCACTTCGCGGCCTGCCGGTAGCTCTTTCCGGCGCTGGATTCGCTTGCGGTCAGTGCTGCGATCTCGAACTCCGGGTGGGGTTCGAGAAGCTGAATTAGTCGCTGTCCAACGGCACCGGTTGCGCCGAGGACGCCAACTCGTGCTGCCATTTTCCCGGACTCAGTGTTGTGTCCGCAAAACCGTTTGGGTTTTCGTCTCTCGGGAGACCGGGACACAATTCGAAGCGCCGTGTACGGCGGCGGGTTTCCGTATCGCTCGGCGTTAAGCGGTCTGTCCTTTGGTTCTCCAGCGTTCACGGCCGTCGAAGTGAACGGGTCGCATAGAAGACGTTAAGAAAACGGAGTGTAATTTATCGACCGATGCAATCGAAACAGGCTCGATCCGACGCGATCGCGAGGTGGTCCCGATGACCAGTTCGACCGCGAACTCGAGCGGCGTCGGTCCGTTCGACACCCGCTTCCAGACCGGTGCCGGCGTCCTCTCGGCAGTGTTGTTCCTCGTCGCGATCTTCATCGGTTGGACGGGGTATCAGGACGGCGAACTGCTCGTCGTCGGTACGGAGATGAACATCGTTACCGGCATAGCCGGTCTCATGATCGTCGGATTCTTCGCCGTCGTCTCACTTGTCGCCGCGCTCTACATGGAGCCCGGATTCGACCACTGAGACGGACCCCTATCCGTCAGAGATCAACACGACGACCCGCGTTCGACCATCCGTTTTCTCGAACTCCGAACGATCACCGACGTGACCTAGCGACGACTCTCGAGGCCGTCTGAGATGTCAGGGATTGAACTCGAGTCAGAAAAGCCGGGTTACGCGGTCGCCGTCTGGGCGCTTTTCTTTCGCGTGACGTAGCCTGCGATCCGATTGCGGACGCCCTTGGACTCGACGTTGGTGAGCTTCTGGACGCTTTCCTTGTTCTGTTCGAAGTCGGTCGTGAACGCGTCCGGGTACCGCTCCAGGAGGAGGTTCCCGGTCTTCTTGACGTAGGCCGGTTTGATTGCCATGTAGGGTGGTTCCGTCCAGAGGCTCTTAATGCCTTTCTCTTCGGCCGTCCGACCGGGGCTGGTCCTGTACGGTCGAAACGAGCGCCTCTCTGACTGTCACACGCGCACAATAACTAGGAATAATACTCGAGTTTAAACCCGAAGACGGGACCAAGTCGGGGCGATGGTGCTCCACTTCAAAGCGGCGACGAGCGTCTATCGGAAGACGTTGCCGTACGTCCTCTTGCAGTTCGGTATCGGCGTACTGTTTGCGAGCCTCGGCGTTCTCTATCTCGGCCTCGTGACGTGGCTCGGCTACCGGTTTCTCGCGGGTGACAGCGGCTGGAGCGTGCTCATCGTCGCGGGCGTGATGGTGCTCGGACTCGTTACCTTCGCGGCCGCGTGGCGGTTGATAAACCGGTACGTCCTCTACCTGGTCAAGACCGGGCACGTCGCCGTCATCGCACACATCGTCGAGGAAGACGAGGTTCCCGACGATCAGATCCGGTACGGACTGGACCAGGTCCGGGAGTACTTCGTCTCCGCGACCGGGCTGTGGACCGTCAGTATGCTGATCGACGCGGTCCTCGAGCAGTTCAATCGCGCCGTCGCCCGGATCCGGAACCTGGTGCCGATCCCGATCCCGTCGCAACTGGAGACGCTGATCGAACTCGTACAGCGGGCGGTCGTCCTCGCGGTCGGCTATCTCGACAACGCGATCATCGCGTACATGTTCGTCGACCGGAACGAGAACCGCTGGCAGTCGGCCCGCGAGGGGCTCGTCTGTTATGGCCAAACGTGGAAGCCGGTGCTTGGATCGACGTTGGTGATCGTCTTCGGGATGTACGCGCTGTCGTTCGTCCTGTTGACGCTGTTGGCGCCGGTCGCGGTCGCGATCGACGTGTTGCCGACCACGTTCGAGGCGCTGTCGTGGCTCGCGATCGCCGGCTGTGTCGCCGTCGTCCACACCGGGATCGTCAAACCGTGGGTGAAGACGGTCGTCATCACGACGTTTCTCATCGAACAACGCGACGAGACGCCCGACGAGGAGACGGAGGCGTGGATCGCAGAGCGCTCCGAGCGGTTCAACGAGGTCGTCGAGAAGGCAGAAAACGACGAGCCACTCGAGGCCGACCGATCGGGGACCGGCTCGACGGCCGAGACAACCGGCGACACCGGCAGCGGTCCTGCGTAGATTACGTTACCACTCCGAGTGCTCGCGAACGCGCTCGAGCGCCTCGCGCTCGCGGGGCCCGCCGGCGCGGTCGACGACGGACGCGTAGTAGTCGAGGCGGTCTCGAAGCGTCGTCTCGTCGTAGCCGTCCACGCCGAGGCGCGAGGCGGCGACAGTGGCTTCGATGACGGCGCCGAACCCGCGGTCGATCGTCGGCACCGTCGTCGATTCGACTGCCGACTCGAGCGGGCGCAGTTCCCACGTTTCCCACTCGGTCCCGTCGTCGCTCCCGGAGTCGATCGGTTCGGCAGCGACGCGGACCCACGCGCTTGCGGACTCGAGGACGGGTTCTTCGCGTTCGGTGATCGAGAGTGCGGCGTCGGTGAAGACGACCGGGTCGTCGACGAACTGGACGTAGCCTTCGCCTTGCCGGTGGAAGTTCCGGCGAGTGCGGGTGTTGCCCCACGTGCGAGCGGTAGCGGGCCCGTTTTCGTCGTCGGCGAACACGCCGAGTGCGGCGAGGTTCCACAGACCGTTCGGTCCCAGCGTCGTGACGATGGTCTCGGTGACGCCGGACAGCGAGACGGGCCACTCGGCGGTCGCGTCCGACTCGGACCGCGGACCGTCGTTCATACGGTTACCACCTCGCGCTCGAGGGCGACGAACAGTCCCGCGGCCGTGAGATCCGCCGTCGTTCCCGGATTGATCCCGCGGTCGACGAGGTCGTCGGCGAAGGCCTCGACGGCGTCCCGGTTGGTCTCGAGAGCGTCGCGTGCGACCAGTTCGGCGGCGCGGTCGGTCACGTCCTGGGCGACGGACTCGCCGCTGCGGGTCGCGACGAGCGTATCGGGGCGTTCGGCCAGCAGCGACAGGAACACGCGTGCCGCACGATCAGTTGGTGGTCCATCGGCATCTGCGAGCCGTTCGGCGGCGGTAAACGTCCGTTCGAACCCCTCGACCCACTCGCGGGCGACGTCGTCGCCCGGGACGCTGCGGCTCATGAGGTCGAGTAACGTAAGGCCACGGTCCTCGAGAGCCGGGATCGCGTCGCTACCGCGGCGGACGTCGAGCGGTTCCAGCTCCGCCGGCGGCTCGTCGACGAAGACGTCGACGTGGTCGAAGGCCCGGTAGAAGTCAGCCGCGTCGGCGACGGTGGTGTCCTCACAGACGGTTTCGAGGGTGGCTTGCGAGAGATCGTCGCGGGCCGCTCGAACGAGGGGAACGAGCAACAGGAGAGCGCCGAACTGCGTGTTACCCCCGCCCTGAGCAGCCATCCCTTCGACGGCCCGTTCGAAAGCCGTCCCGACCGGCTCACCGCGTTCGGCCAGTTCGAGTCCCTCGCGGACTCCGACCGAACTCGCCAGGAAATGATCGAACCACAGGTCCTCGAGGTCGCGATGGCGGTCGACGTTGCCCGGTTTGGGCGTACCCGCGACCTCGAGGAGGAGTGCCAGTTGTGCGTTGTCCGCTGGCGTTCGCATGGCCCTCGCTACGAGTGGTATGGCTTTAGGCGTGTGCTTCTGTTCCTGTCTCGATGGGCTCGGTTCCGTCGAGCCGTCGGTGCCTATCGATCGAGCCGTGGCCCCGAACTAGTTCGGGTGACGTATTACGCTGACGGGAGGGCAACGCCAAGCGATGAGCGACCTCCTGACCCACGAGGTGCCCGCTGCGGCCGATCCTGACGACTGGACGCTTCAGGTGACCGGGACCGTCGAGCGATCGCTTCGACTCACCCTCGCGGAACTCGAGTCGTTACCCCTCGAGACGGAGACCGACGATTTCGCCTGCGCCGAAGGGTGGATCGCGGAGGGGCTCTCGTGGCGAGACGTCCGTGTCGGAACCGTCCTGGAGCGTGCCGATCCACACGCGAGCAGCGAGTACAGCCTCGTTCGGGCGATGGACGAGCGGATATCGCCGGCATACTCGTCTCGACGACGCATACTGGTTTCGTCTCGGGATTGCGTTCGACACCGATAAACGGTAGTCTGTATCGATCGCTGTATTATATCGGCACCCCCACGCGTGGATCCTACTCCCGCGAGGGCGTCGGCTCGCACTCGAGGTAGCGGCCAACGGCTTCGCGAACGCGTGCCAAGACGACTGGATCGTCGCTGGGGCGGCCAATACTGACCGCGTCGGCGCCGTAGTCGACGTACTCGCGGACGGTCGCGTCGTCGCGGACGCCGTTGTTGGCGACGACGAACAGGTCCGTCGCGTCGACGACGTCGCGGACGACCGACTCGGAGTCCATCGCGTCGACGTGAACGAAGTCGGCGCCCGCGGCTTCGAGGTCCCGTGCCAGACGCGGCAGGTCGACACCGGGAACCTCCGTCCGGACTTTCACGCCGACGGTGGCGCCGGTGTCGGCGGCCCGTTCGACGTAGTCATGGAGTCGGTCGCCATCACGCAGGAGCGTCTCACCACAGCCGACCGCACACAGCTCATCCTGTCGGCAGTGGGCGTTGATCTCGAGGAAAGCATCCCGATTTCGACAGATCCGTGCAGCCTCGGGAATCGGATCGGGTGTCGCGCTCCGGACGTTGAACGCCGGCTGGATGGGGGCGTCCTCGAGCGTGGCGAGCTGGCGGTCGATAAAGGCGAGCGGATCGTCGGGGAGAAACTCGTTTCGGTCACGAGCGACCAGTTCTCGAGCAGCCGCTCTGGAGTCGGCGTCGATGGCGATGCCGCCGAGAAACGCCGCGCCGGCGTGGTCGGCACCGGAGCGGGCCCACTGCGCGTCGGCTTCGCCGCTGAGACTGGCGAGGGCAAGCGGCGGCGTGAACATACTCGAGCGTCGGCGTCGAGGGCCTTGAACGTGGTCGTTCGCGCCCTCGCTTGCGGTCGGTTTACTCGACGGCCTCGATCGCGTCGGCGACCGCGCGGGTGACTCGCGCGGCGTCATCGGCGCCGTCGATTCGGATGTCGGTCCGGATCGTCGGGCGGTCGAACGTGGCATCGTCGGCCTCGTCGACGACGAAGGCGTCGGCGAACGGATAGGCCGTCGCGAGGCCCTCGGTGCTTGGCTCGGCATCGACCGCAGCCATGAGATCTCCCGCCGGACCGGAGAAGGCGTCGTCACCGAGAAACGGTGAGATGGCGACGACCGTCGTTCGATCGAGCGCTTCGGCGACACCCGGCAGGGTCAGCATCGGACCGATGCTCGTAACGGGGTTGGACGGACCGATGACGACGGTATCCTCGAGGGCCTCGAGGACGCCCGGTGCGGGTTCGGCGTGTTCGGACCCCCGGAACTCGACGGTCTCGACGGCCGGCTCGCCACGGTTTGCGACCCAGTACTCCTGGAAGTGCATCAGCCCCGATTCCGTGTGGACGAGGCTGGCAACGGGGTCGTCGCTCATCGGAAGCACGTCGATCGTCAGGCCGAACGCGTTGGCGAGGCGGTTGGTCGCCTCCGTTAGCGTGTATCCTTCGTCGAGCAGACTCGTTCGTGTGATGTGGACGGCCCGGTCGCGGTCGCCGATCGTCATGAACTCGGCGACACCCGAGAATCGCCGCCAGTTCGCAAGCTCCCGACCCTCGGTCTGCTTTGCTTCGGGGAGATACTGCGGGCCGTCGGGTAGCCCCGCCGCCTCGGCGAGCTCTGACAGCGCCGCGTTCGTCCGGTGTGTATCGCCGTCGATTCCCCACCACGTCTCCCGGTCGAGGACCCCACCACCCTGAAACAACAGCGTATCGACGTCCGGCGAGACGAACAGCCCGCCGAGTTCGATGTCGTCGCCGGTGTTGGCGACGACGGTGGTCTCCTCCGGCGAGAAGACGGCGCCGGCACCGTCTAACAGCTTCGGCGTTCCGGTGCCTCCGGAGAGGAACGTAACCATGTCCAACACACGCAACCGCGGCTACTTATACTGTCGGACAACAGTCACTGTCGGTCGTACGAGAAAACAGTAGATGAGATACGGTTGACCGTACGTCGAAACGACAGCCCGTATCAGTCGTCCCCGCCAGTCCGTTCCGTGTCGCCGCCGATGCCGTCGGTGTTCTCGACGTGATCGTCGTCGCTCGAGGGATCCGCTCTCGAGAGCGGCTCCTCGAGCCAGTCGCCACGTGTAAACCAGACGTAGGCGATACAGCCGCCGACGACCGTCGAGACCGCGAAGGCGAGCCAGACGCCGTTCGAGCCGACGAGTTCCGCGCCGAGCCACGCAAGCGGGAAGCGGATCACGCCGAGCGTGAGCACGGAGATCACCGCGGCGATCATCGTCCTGCCGGCCCCGCGGAAACCGCCGCTGTAGGCACGCATCACGCCCATAAAGCCGAACGTGAGGGCGGTAACGCGGAGGAACGTCGCCCCTTCCTCGACGACCGCCGGGTCGGTCGTGAAGACGGAGACGATCGGAGCCGCAGCGACGAACGCGACGACGCCGAGGCCGGTGAGGGTACCGAGCATGATCTTCGCGCCGAAGTGGTTCGCCCGCCGTGCTCGGTCCCGGTTTCCGGCGCCGATGTTCTGTCCCGTCATCGTCTCGATCCCCTGGGAGAAGGCGATCGCTGGCAGGAAGATCACCGAGAACACGCGGGTTCCGATTCCGAAGGCGGCGACGACCGTCTCGGGGAACATCGCGATGATGATCAACAGCAAGTTGATCGAGAGCGCCCGTGCGGTCCCCTCGACCGAGGCCGGCGTTCCGATGTCGACCAGCCGTCGCCCGTACTCGAGTTCGGGTTTCATCTCCGACAGCCGGATCCGGACACCGTGGCTCCCCCGGAACAGGATCGCGAGGCCGACGGCGAACGCGAGCGCCCGCGAGAAGACGGTCGCGATGGCGGCGCCTTCGATCCCGGAGCCGGCATACCCTGTCAGCGCGTACAGTTCGGTCTCGAGGCCCCGCAGACCCAGATAGCCGAAGAGGGGGTTGTTCTCGAAGCCGAAGATGAGGAAGGGATCGAGGACGATATTGAGAACGACCGAGCCGAACATCACGAGCATCGGCGTGACGGTGTCTCCGTAGCCGCGCATGAGCGCGAGAAAGACGAAAAAGCCAAACACCGCCACCAGCCCGAGCGAGTAGACCTCCATGTAGGCGGTGACCAGTGGTTCGATATCGGCTTCGGCACCGAGTACGCCGATGACGTCCTCGGCGAACACGTAGCCGAACGCGCCGAGAACGAGCGAAACGACGATCGCGTACGAGACCGTCTGTGACGCGGCGTACTCGGCCTGTTCGGGCTCGTCGGCGCCGGTGTACTGGGCGACGAGGACGCTTCCGGCGACGGAGACGCCGAGCGCGAGCGCGATGAGGAAAAACACCATCGGGAACGCGAAACTGATCGCCGCGAGCGACGTCGTGCTGTGTTGACCCAGCCAGAACGTGTCCGCGAGGTTGTAGGCGACCTGCAGGAGATTGGTGATGACAAGCGGGATCGAGAGATAGATCAGTGGCTTCGCGATCGACCCCGACGTCAGGTCGAGTTCGTCGGGCGATTTGAAGATCGCCTCGAGGTGAGTGCGGAGTCTCACGTCCGATCGACCTCCCGCTCGATGTCGACGAGCGTTCCGAGGTCGGCGTCGGCGAGTGACTGCCGTCGGACTGACGTCTCGAGCAGCGCGGCGTCGGTCGCGTCCACGAGTTCGTCGGTCGTCTCTGTCGAATCCGTCATCTGAAAACTGACTGGCCGGTCAGTCAACCTCGTTCTATCTAACCGGACAGTCGGGCAAGTACCTTTTGGATGGCGATCGGCGGGCAGTGACGACAGGCGACCGTATGACAATACGTTACGGAAAACGGGTGACTAGTCGCCGATCCAGTCGGCGAAACTCCCCTCGAGTAGCGTCTCCGTCTGACGGCGCACGTACTCACGTTGCATCTCCCCGATCGCCGTCTCGAGGTCGGCGCCATCCTCGAGTCGACGGCTGACCTGTTCGTGTTTCCAGCGGGCGGGCGTTACCCCCTGGCGGACCCGTCGACGCAGCGGGTAGAGATACTTCGCGGCTTCCTTCTCGGAGAGTCCGCGGTTGACCAGGCCGTCCTCGGCGTGGTCGAGGAGGTCCTCGTAGAGGTCGAGCTTGTCCGTTGTCTCCTTCCCGTCGTTGGTGATCCAGGTCAGGTCGGCCTCGAGTCCGTCCCGCATCGCCGCGTAGAAGTTCTCTCGGGCAACCGGCCAGTCGAGTTCGACGACGGGATGCTCGAGACGGGTAAAACTCTGGAGGACGCCGGCGAAGGCCGCGAGGAAGGAGATCGAGTCGCGGACGGTCGGCTGGGCTGGGATGGGACGGAACTCGATGCGGGCGTTGGCGGCCGAGCGGGTCGGGCCGCCGAAGACCGGGCGGATCCACCGCCAGTAGGTGCCGTGTTTGCGCCGGAAGTGGGGGAACTGGTCGTCGAAGCGCTCGCCGGGTTCGACGGGCATCGGGACGATGGTGTCGTCGTCTGCGATGCGGTCGATGGCTTCCTCGACGGTCGACAGGTCGCGGGGAAACCGGACCTTTCCCTCACCGGTCGATGGATCGTTCAGGACGGTTTCGAAGACGCTGATCCGGTGTTCCATCCAGCAGTCCTCGAGGATCTCGTCGGGCGTGGCATCGTCGTCGTACAGATCCGCCGGGAAAAACGGCGAGTTGACGCCCAGTGCGAGCAACGGCCCCGCAGCACGGAGCGCGTAGTTGAAGTACTCCGGAAGGTCGGGGGCGTGTGGCACCTGGTAGTGGGGCTGGATCGACGTGATGAGGCTCTCGGGCATGACGGTGTCGGCCTGCAGGGAAACGTGCGGGGTCTCGAGGCGCATGCCGGCGGCGTCGGCCTGGTCGGTGTTTGCCATTGCGTGATACCGGGCCGAGTCGCTCATGTTGGTCGCGATACGGATGGTCCGCTCGTCGCCATCGGGGGTCGAAACCGTCCGCTCAATGCTGTCGGTGAGATACGTCGTCGCGTCCTCTCCCTCGACGGGAATCGTCCAGAGCGAGTCGCTGACCAGCCGCATGCGTTCGGACTGGGTGACGTCGAGTGCGGTCCGCAGGCGGGACTTGACCTCTGCCTCCTGGGCGGTCAGCCCGTCGGCGTTCAGCGGCTGCGGGCTGGTCGTCATCTCCGCGTTGTGGAGCCCGAGTTCCTTCTCGAACCCGATGAGCTCGAGCAGCCGCCGGGGTACGCGCCGTAACGTACAGTCGTCGCTTTTGACGGCGTAGAACTCGTACTCGAGGCCCACGATCGCCTGGGGGTTGTCGAAGACACCGTCGTCGACGGCGTCTTTGATCACCTCGGCGTCGGCCCTGGCTCGCTCGCGAAACTCGTCGCCGTCGACCGACAACACGTCTGCAACCCGCGGTGCGAGATCCTCTGCTGGCATACCTCCGAGTGCGAGCGCGACGGTCTTTAAATCCTGCCCTCGAGTGACGCCTGGAGACGCCGTCGTTCGCCGAGCGAAACGCGTTCGCTTGCGAACGGCTACTCGAGCGCGACGTCTCAGAACCGTTTTACTCCCGCCGGCGATACACACCGCCGATGGAGTTCGCCACGTTCGCCGACCGCGCCGCCGCGATCGAAGCCGAGCCCGCCGATCTCGAGATCGTCGCCCACGTCAGCGACCTCCTCGACGAGGCCGGCGACAGTGAGGACGGCGCCGGGGATGCGGAGCCACGGACCGTCGAGATCGTCGCCCGCTTCGTCCAGGGGCGGGTGTTTCCGGCCTGGGACTCGACGACGCTCGATATCGGTCCTAACGCGTGTTACGAAGCGCTTGCGCGTGCGGCTGGGACGAACGTGCGTAGCGATGACGTCGAGGAGCGCCTCGCCGAGGTCGGCGAGATCGGCGACGTCGCCGCAAGCTACGATTTCGGCGGCCAACAGGGGCTTGGTGCCTTTACCGGCGGTGACGCTGGCGCTGACGATAACGACCTCACCGTTCGCGAGGTCTACGAGACGCTCGTCGACCTTGCCGCTGCCGAGGGATCGGGCAGCCAGGATCGCAAAGTCGACCTCCTGTTTGGACTGTTCAATCGCTGCTCGAGCGAGGAGGCCCGCTATCTCGCCCGGCTGGTCCTCTCTGAGATGCGCATCGGTGTCGGCGAGGGGACGGTGCGGGACGCGATCGGCGAGGCGTTCGACGTCCCCGGGGAGCGAGTCGAACGCGCCCTACAGGTGTCAAACGACTACGGGCAGGTCGCCCGCGTCGCCCGCGAGGAGGGTCTCGAGGGACTCGACGCGATGGAGCTCGAGGTCGGCCGGCCCGTCCAGGCGATGCTCGCACAGGCCGGCACCGTGACCGACGCACTCGAGGAGTGGGACGAGGCCGCAGTGGAGTGGAAATACGACGGAGCCAGAATTCAATTACATCACGAGTTCGATGCTGCTGGCGAGTCGGAGACCAGGGTCTTCTCGCGGAACATGGAGGACGTCACCGACGCGTTGCCCGAGGTCGTCGAGTACGCCGAAGAAACCCTCGAGGAGCCCACCATTCTGGACGGCGAGGTCGTCGCGATCGACGACGACGGCAACCCCCTTCCCTTCCAGGAGGTGCTCAAACGCTTCCGCCGTAAACACGACGTCGCAAAGGCCCGCGAGGACGTCACGGTTCGACCGGTCTTCTTCGACTGTCTGCACGCCGACGGCGAGGACCTCCTCGAGGAGCCACTGACGATCCGCCACGAGCGGCTCCGAGAGGTGCTGATCGACTCCGACACGACGACCGATATCGAACCAGCCGAGATGGACGTCGACGACGAGCGCGACGTCGAGGGGCTGTCCCTGTTGTGGCTGACCGACGACCCCGACGAGATCGAGGCGATCGACGCCGACGCCCTCGAGTCGGGTCACGAGGGGATCATGCTCAAAGACCCCGCGTCGACGTACTCGCCGGGCCGGCGCGGGAAACACTGGCGCAAGCGCAAGCCGGACGTCGAGACGCTCGATTGCGTCGTCACGGGCGCCGAATGGGGCGAGGGCCGCCGGGCGACGTTCCTGGGGACCTTCGAGCTGTCCGTTCGGGACGGCGACGACAGCGCGGAACGAAGTCCCGCTGGCTCTGCGGTGGAACCGCAGAACCTCGAGACGGTCGGCAAGGTCGCGACGGGGATCACCGACGAGAAATTGGCCGAGCTGACCGAGTTGCTCGAGCCCCACATCGCAAGCGAGGAGGGCCAGGAGGTAGATCTCGAGCCCGAAATCGTCTTCGAGGTCGGCTACGAGGAGATCCAGACCTCGCCGACCTACTCTTCCGGGTACGCGCTGCGATTCCCCCGGTTTCTGGGCGTGCGTTCGGATAAGGACCCGGGAGACGCGGATTCACTCGAGCGGATCGAACGCCTCCGGTAGCGGCTTGGCCGACGCGGTCAGTCGCCGAGCTGTTCCGTGGTGATCGTCTCCGAGGACTGTGTCGGGGTGACGGCCTCCGACGACTGTGTGGGCGAAATCGAGTCGAGATGCTGGACGAGCGAACTGCTCACGACCTGCTGGGCGACGTGAAACGCGGTGATGCTTGCGATGACGGCCCCGCCGCCGAACACTGCACCGACCATGACGGAGACGCTCATGTTCTTCATCGAACTGGAGAACAACACCGTGATACAGTCGTCGTTTCGCAGTCCGTGGACGTGTAAGGCGTACGCGAGTCCGGCGCTAAGACAGAGCGCGGCGATCGCGATCGCGCCGACGAACGCGAGATCGAAGGGGCTGACCGAGAGCGTCGAGCCGCCGACACCGGCGTAGATCAGCGCGCCGATCGCCGCGATCGAGAACCCGTCTAACTGGCCGTCGGAGACGGTTCCGTCCGGAACGAGATACGCGAACACGCCAGCGACCGCGATGATCGCGGCGAGTTCGACGACCAGATCGGAGGCGGCGATATCGACCCCCGAGTCGCCGAAAAACGCGATGAGCGACGGCATCACGACCGGCGCAAGCACCATCGAGACGAGGACGATGACAGTCGCCAGCAGCGTATTTCCGCCGCCCAGGCGCGTCCAGATGATCGAACTACCGGCAGCAACCGGCGCGGAGAGAACGATAAGCACGCCGAGCAAGACCTCCCCGGAGAGCACGATGGAGGCGACCGGATACAGTGCGACCGGGACGACCAGATAGAGACAGGCGAGCGAGACGACGACCGGAACCGAGAGGTTCTGCGACGTAAGCTCGCCGAAGCTGAACCCGTAAAACGCCGTGAAGATCAGTCCGGCGACGAGTGCGGGGATGATCGGTTGGAGCGGGGCGGCGAGGTCGGGGTATGCGACGCCGGCGAGCGTCGCGGCGACGACGACGAGCAGCGAACGTTGCGAACGGAGGGCGTTCCAGATGCGGTCCATGTGTCGAGCGATAGCCGCGAGTATTCGAAAGGCCAAATATAGGTCTTTTCAAGCGACCAGATGCGGATGACATTATCTCACATATGCTGTCGAGATGTGCCACCGAAGCCTGTTCGCTCCGTTCATAGGTCCCCTGTCGTCACGTCCTGCCGATCGCCACACGGGGTCGGCGAGCGGCGGCACATCGGGACAGCAGTCCGTATGAGCGACGACAGGTAAGCACCCTTAAGACCCACGGCCAACAGCATCCTCGTATGCAGCCACGCGACCTGTCCGATCACGTCGCTTACGAGGCGGGTCGAGGGATCGAAGAAGTCGCCCGGGAACTCGACCGGGACCCCTCGGAGTTCGTCAAACTCGCCTCCAACGAGAACCCACACGGTCCTTCCCCCGCGGCCGCCGTGGCGCTTCGCGAGGCCGCCTCGAGCGTGAGTTCCTATCCGAAAGCCGCCCACGCAGACCTGACCGCCGCCGTCGCCGACCGCTGGTCGGTCGCCGACGAGCAAGTCTGGCTGGCAAATGGTGGCGACGGTGCGATCGACTACCTCTCTCGAGCGACCCTCGAGCCCGACGATACGGTCCTCGTACCCACCCCCGGCTTCGCCTACTACGGGATGAGCGCCAGATTCCACCACGGCGACGTCCGGGAGTACGCGCTCTCGAAAGCCGAGGAGTTCGAACAGACCGCTGCGGGCGTCCTCGAGTCCTACGACGGCGACCGGATCGTCTACCTCACCAGCCCGCACAACCCCTCGGGGTCGACGATCGCGCTCCCGGAGATCGAGACGATCGCCGAAGAGACCGACGACGACACGCTCGTGGTCGTCGACGAAGCCTACGGCGAGTTCGCCGACCGGGACAGCGCCATCGCGCTGATCGAGGGTCGGGACGGGTTCGACGCCCGCGACGACGTCGCCGTCTTGCGGACGTTCTCGAAGGCCTACGGCCTGGCCGGCGTCCGACTCGGCTACGCCGTCGTGCCCGACTCGTGGGCCGACGCCTACGCCCGCGTGAACACGCCGTTTGCGGCGAGCGAACTCGCCTGTCGAGCCGGGCTGGCCGCACTCGACGACGAGGAACACGTCGAACGCACCGTCGAGACGGCACGGGAGTCCCGCGAGTACATGCGGGAGGAAATCGACGCCCACGTCTGGGAGAGCGAAGGCAACTTCGTCCTCGTCGACGTCGGTGACGCCGAGACCGTCGCCGAGACGATGCAACGACGCGGCGTCATCGTCCGGGACTGTACGAGCTTCGGCCTGCCGGGCTGTATCCGCATCACCTGTGGCACCGACGAGGAGACCGAACGCGCCGTCGAGACGTGCAACGAGGTGCTTGCCGACCTCGAGACCGAAACCGAAGCCGACGCTGGTGGCGACGGCGACGCGAGCATCGACCCGGAGGTGTCCGATACGTGAGGATCGCCGTCACCGGGACGCCGGGAACCGGGAAGACGACCGCAACTGAACTGCTCGCCTCTCGCCTCGACGACGACGAACACCCCGATCTCGAGGCCGTTCACTTGAATACCGTCCTCGAGGAGGAGGGACTCTACACCGAGGTCGACGCCGACCGCGAGAGTAAGGTCGCCGACCTCGACGCGCTCGAGTCGTGGCTCGAGGGTCGCGAGGACGTGTTGATCGAATCGCACCTCGCCCACCACTTCGACGCCGACCGCGTCGCCGTCTTGCGCTGTGCGCCCGAGACTCTCGAGAAGCGTCTGCGCGAGCGCGGCGAAACCGAGGCCAAAGCGGCCGAGAACGCCGAGAGCGAGGCCCTCGACGTCATCCTCGCGGAAGCCGCCGAGGAACACGGCCTCGAGTCGATCTACGAGATCGATACGACCGATCGCGACCCCGAGGCCGTCGCGGACGCTCTCGAGGCGGTCGTGACGGGCGATCGCGAACCGAGCGCCGGCGAGGTCGACTTCGTGGGGTATCTCGAATGACGCTGGACAAGTTTCGGCCGTACGTCTCCCGGTTTCTGGACCCGTTCGTCAAGGGGTTCGATCGCGTCGGAATGACCCCCGACGGGGTGAGCGTGCTCGCGTTCGGGATGGCGGTCCTCGCCGCCGGTGCGTTCTTGCTCGGCGGTCGTGCGGACCCGATCTGGTACGTCGTGGCCGCGGTGTTGGTCTTCCTGAACGGCTGGCTGGACATCATCGACGGCGCACTCGCCCGCGAACAGCAGGTCGCCTCCGCGGGAGGTGACCTCCTCGATCACGTCCTCGACCGGTACGCCGACATCGTCATCATCGGTGGGCTGGCCGCCGGCGTCGAGGACTACTTCCTCGGCTTTCTCGCCGTGACGGGCGTCGTGATGACCTCCTATCTGGGCACGCAGGCCCAGGCCGTCGGCCTCGATCGGGTCTACGGTGGGCTCGTCGGTCGCGCAGATCGGCTGGCGATCATCGGCCTCGTCGGCTTTCTGGCCTATCCGCTTTCGGGTGCCGACCCCGGCGGACTCACGGTGATCGGCTGGCTGCTCGTCTTCCTCGCGGTCGTCGGTCACCTCACCGCACTCCAGCGGTTCGCCCACTCCTGGTCGGCACTGGACTGATTCGGATCGGCTTTCGAACCCATCGTCGACAGTACGGAGTTGCAACCGAAGCTATCAGCGTTTTCTCATCTCGGGACGGCGCCGCATGGTTTATGGCTCGTCACGATAAACGTATCAGCATGGTCCAGTGCGAGATGTGTGGCGCCGAGACGTCGTCCCCGAAAACGATCAAGGTCGAGGGTGCGAAACTCGACGTGTGTTCGAACTGTACGGACTTCGGCACCGAGGTCAAGCAGCCCTCGAGCTCGAGTTCCTCGACGAAGTACTCGACCGATTCGAGTTCAGGTGCCGAGAGTTCAGGCACCTCGAGTGCCTCGACGACCTCGTCGAGTTCTGGTGGTTCGAGCACTCGACAGCGGTCGGACATGTTCGACGACATGGACGAACTCGCGACCGACTACGACGATCGGGTTCGCAAGGCCCGCGAGAACAAGGGACTCAGCCAGTCCGATCTCGCCAACGAGCTCAACGAGAAGTCGAGCCTGATCCGAAAGATCGAGCGCGGTGATACGCTCCCCAGCGACCGCGTCCAGTCGAAACTCGAGCGGTTCCTCGAGATCGATCTGAGTGCCGAAGGCGGATCTGGCGAGGATTCGGAGTGGTCCGGCGGCTCCGCCTCGGGTAGCTACACGCTCGGGGACGTCGTCAAGCGAAAGGACTGATCCCACGGGTCGGCCTCGAGCGGTGGCTGACGTCGGGTTCGCCGCTCGATACCGACCGTATGCTCGCCGTAGCGACTGGTCGACTCGACCGAGACCGCCCGCAGACGTCGCCGACTCGCAAGCTATTTCTTCTGTGCGAAAAGCTGTGCCAGTATGTTCGTCCTCGTCAACCTGAAGACGTACCCCTGTGATCCCGTCGCGGTCGCCGAAGCTGTCCGCGACGTCGACGAATCCACCGACGCCCGCCTCGCGGTCGCACCGCAGGCGGCCCACCTCGAGCGCGTAGCCGACACGGGCGTCGAGACGTGGGCCCAACACGTCGACCCGATCGACCACGGCAGCAACACCGGCCACACGCTGGCGGAGTCGGTCGCCGACGCGGGCGCGGTCGGGACGCTGATCAACCACTCCGAGCAGCGGCTGAAACTGGCCGACATCGACGGTTCCGTCCGCGCGGCCGAACGCGCCGGCCTCGAGACTGTCGTCTGTGCGAACAATCCCGAACAGATCGGTGCGGCAGCAGCTCTCGGTCCGGACGCGGTCGCCGTCGAACCCCCGGAACTGATCGGTACCGGGACGCCGGTTAGCCAGGCTGATCCCGATATCGTCGAGGACGCCGTCGCGGCGGCCGAAGCCGTCGACGACGACGTCTCGGTGCTCTGTGGCGCCGGTATCAGCACCGGCGACGACGTCGTCGCAGCCGACGAACTCGGCGCCGAGGGCGTCCTGCTGGCAAGCGGCGTCGCGAAGGCCGACGATCCCGTGGCCGCACTCGAGGACCTCGTCGAACCGCTGTGAGATAACCGATCGCAGTCGCGACTCGTAGCCACCCCGCCGGACGACTTTTCCCGCCGGTCGTACAGTCATCGAGTATGAGTGATACGCACGCTCACTCGATCGGTGTCACGCTCGAGAACCGCCTGATGAGCCACGGGATCTACCTCACATCGTGGCAGCCGCTGCCGCCCGACGCCGACGAGGGGGGCGACGGCGCATCGAACGAGTCGGCCGATATCGAGACGACCGACGGCGACCTCCCGGATGGAGTCGGGCTCGCCGTCGAGTACGAGACCGTCTCCGAGTCACCCGTCGTGGACAGCAACGAGGTCGGCGCCGTCGTCCGGACGCTGCTCGACATCGCCGACGAACGCGACTGGACGCCAGGGCGGTTCGAGGCGACTTCGTACTCGACCGACGGCGAGTTGCGGGGGCAGTGGCACGTCGAGCGGGCGTGGTTCGACGGTCTCGGGCTCGAAATCGACGACCTCGAGTTCTCACAGCGAGTTCTCGGGACGATCGGTCGGACCGACGACGCAAGCGCCGAGTGACTGAGACGGACTGCTGTCCCGATCGCCCGCCGATCGCCAGGGTGGGGTCGCCGATCGACAGGACGTGACGACAGGAGACCGTATGATAGACTGCCGGCCAGTCTGGCTGACCGTCGAGACGGGAAGTAAACCCTTCATACGTCGGATTCACACAGCTGACGGATCGTTTCTCTCAATGCTATCGATGGATTAATACTGTCTTGTAGACCAGTCGTTGTCGATTCATCGATGTCCGGCGAACGGATCTACGTCTCGCATGCCTCTGGCGACCTCGAACTCGTTCAGTGTCTGTTTTCGACAGTCAAGAACTTCCCCTTCGGCGTCCACATCGCGCTCGAGGAGGCCGATACCAGTCGCTCACGGAAGCGACTCGAGGGACGTCTCGCGAACAGTGACGTCGTCGTCGCGGTGTTGACCGACGATGGGGTCGACGACCCATGGATCAACCAGGAGGTCGGATACGCCCTGGCCAAGGGAATTCCGGTGGTACCGCTGTACGACCACGAGGAGCTCCGCGGTGGCTTCATCGACGACGTCGACGGCGTGACCATCGACCGTGCCGATCCGACGAGAACGATCTTCGATCTGCTCGGTCGGCTTCGAACGGAACTCGCGCCACTGGGTGCGCTCTCGGTTCCCAACTGGTACGTTCGGTTCCCGTGTACGGTCCCCGACTGTGGCCAGCCAGTGACGCTGGAGATCACACAGGATCAGGCGACGCTGTGGAAACGACACGAACACGGCAAGCCGCTGACGGCGTCCTGTGAAGGGTGTGCGTCGACGTACTACTTCGACCCGGCGACGATCGGTTACATCAGTCGGGAGCGGACGATCGAGGGTCAGTCGTCGTCCCGGAGCCGTTCGTAGGCCTCGCTGACGAGTTTGAACGCGGACTTGCTGCCGCTTTGTCGATCGGGATGGGCGCGTTTGACCTGCTCGTGATACGCGGTCCGGAGTTCTTCGGCGGTCGCGTCCTCGTCGACGCCGAGCACCTCGCGGGCTCTCGTCTTTCGCATATCGACGTCCCTGACGATCCCGTCGGACTCGGCGCGCTCCTTGCAGGTCGGACAGAACCGCTCGGTCCGGTCGTCGATCGTCGTCACGCGGAACAGTTCGACGTCGACCCACTCGTTGCACTGCATACAGAGGTTCTTCTCGCCGTCGGCCGCGTTTTCGTCGCCGGTCGATTCCGTCGCTGACGTGGCCGTCGCGTCGTCCTCGTCGTCGCTGCCGTTGCCGGGTACCTTGGACATGCAGGTCGGACAACAGTCGATTACGGTGCCGTCGTCTAACACGACGTCCGCGAGTTCGGTCTCGAGGTAGGTTTCGGTACAGCCGTCACAGGTGGCCCGGCGCTGGTCGAGTGAGGCGCACTTCCGTGCGGCCTCCCGTGCGTGTGGCTCACAGCGAGGACAGCAGGCGACCCGCTCGCCGTCGGGCATCGTCACTACCGTCAGTTCGTCGAGCGGGACCGTACGGCCACACCCCTCACAGCCTCCCTGACGATCGTCAGCCACAGCCATTGGCCGGCTATTTGAATTCCACCGTAATGAATTTTCTTTTGACAGGCGGTGCCGTGAACGGACTGGCCGACGTCGTCGGCGCTTCGTCGACGGATCCCCGCTCACGGCGGTGCTCGCCGAACCGGGAGAGCAATAGGGCCCCAGCCTCGAGTAACGGGTATGGACACCGCAGTTCGAACGGCCGACCAGTCCGGGGCGATCGACCGCGAGACGATCCTGCTCGGCGTCGGCGACGTCGCCTTGCTCGCCGGGCTGATCGTCGTCGGACAGCTCAGCCACAACGTGAGCCCGATCGAGCAACCGCTCGCGACGCTCGAGGCGATCGCACCGTTCGTGATCGGCTGGCTCGTCGTCGCGGCTCTCGCCGGACTCTATACGCGGTCGGTCGCCGCGTCGGTGTCACAAACGGCGCGGCTGGCGACGGTAACGTGGCTCGCGACGGCAAACGTCGGGCTACTGCTCAGACAGGCCGTCTTCGGTGACACGGCCGTCTGGCCGTTTCCGCTCGTCATCACGGGATTCGGGCTCCTCCTGCTGGTCGGCTGGCGGATCGCATACGCGGCGTACGTGGATCGGTCGCCGTAGCTCCGGCGTCGAATCGTCTTCAGTAGCTACTTGAGTCGACCAGACGACCGACGCATATGGGCGGACGTGGGCCGAAACGGGAACTCGCCGAGAAGATCGCCGGAGAGATCACGCTGAGCGACGATCCCGGTGCGACGTTGCGCAAGTGGCGAACCGACTTCGACGTCTCGCAGACGGATCTCGCGTCCGAGCTAGACGTCTCCTCGTCGGTCATCTCTGATTATGAAAGCGGGCGACGGGAGAGCCCCGGGATCGGCGTCGTTCGACGTCTCGTCGAGGGCCTGCTCGCGATCGACGAGCGACGCGGCGGCGACCGCATCCGACAGTACGGCCGGGTACTCTCGGCTGGCTTCGAGAGCGACGTCGTCTACGACCTGCGGGAGTACGCGACGTCGATCCCGCTGGTGACACTCTACGACGAACTCGACGCGACCCAGATCGCGCCCGGCAACACCGATCGCATCAGCGGGCACACCGTCATCGACAGCATCGAGGCGATCACCCGTCTCTCGAGTGAGGAGTTCTTCCGGCTGTACGGCCAGAGTACGAACCGCGTGCTGGTGTTTACGGGCGTCACTCGCGGGGAGTCGCCGCTGGTCGCCCTGCGGGTCGTCAATCCGACGCCCAACGCCGTCATCCTCCACGGTATCGACGAGGACGAACTCTGGGACCACGCCGGCGATCTCGCACGCATCGACGGCTACTCGCTCGCCGTCACGAACGCCGACTTAGACGAGATGCTCGAGTACCTCGTCGGCCTCGAGTAAGTTATGCTCGATCGACTCGACTGGACGGAACGACTGTCGCTCGCACTGACGGCCGTCTTCGCGGGTACCTTCGCAGTGACCCTCCAGTCGGACAGCCCGTGGGTGTGGCTGGTCTGGGGGACTGCGATGGTCTTGCTCGCGGGCAGTGCGCTCGTTCTCGTCAATCGAAACGGGCCATCGGCCGACTGATACGGACTGCTGTCCCGAGGTCCCGCCGATCGCCAGGGTGGGGTCAGCGATCGGCGGGCAGTGACGACAGGAGGCCGTATGACGCGACGGTACGAGCGGGGCAGCTGGGTTTCTCATACCAATCACTGTCCGGCGGTCCGTATCATGGCCCTGTAATCCACCAGCCGTGACCGGCCAACCACGACAGCATCGAGAGGCCGACCGAACTCGCGACGACGGCTGCGACCGAACACGAGACGATCGTCCGCCGGAAGTGGCGCTCGGTCGTCTCCGCACAGCCGGATGCAACGACGAATTCGGTACCGGTTTCGCCGGCCGTGATCGTCGGTTCGTCGTCTCCAGCAGCGTCGTTCGGCTCGGTCGCGACACCGACCACCGTCACCTCTTCACCCGGTCGAAGCGCTTCCTCGTGGTAGATCCGGTTCCGGTCGGATAACTCGAGTTCGTTCGTTTCGAGCAGATGCGTTGCAAGGGGCTCTGAAGGCGTGGAATCGCCCGGAACGGGTTCGGACGCCGTCCGTTCGAGTCGGAGTTCGGCCGCGGAAGGGTCGACGGCGACACGTCCGGTATCGTCACGAACGGCAAACAGCCGCCGCCGTTCCTCGAGGCGGGTTGTCTGGTCGACCAGCACCGAGTCGAGCGTCGTGTCCCCTGCCGGTGTCGATCCGAACTGATAGTCACTCGCCTCTTGAAGCCGCTCGTCGTCATCGTCGGCCACTCGCGTCGCGGAGAGGCGATACCAGATCACCTCGGCGCCGGTCACAGGTGCCTCGAGTGGCTTCTCGAGCGGGACGACCGTCCCCGACACCTGTACCGGCCCGGACGTAACCGCACCCGCGCTGGTGGGTCGACTGCGTCGAAACGCAACGTAGGACCGGAGGTTCGTCACCACACCGCCGAGAAAATAGAAACCGGTACCGACCAGCAGACCGGCGATGACGACGGTCCCGAAGGCGGTTCGACTGTGCCCGAACGGGTTTGTCGGCCCGATCGGATACTGTCCGACAGCAAACGGAGCCCACACGGCGAGCACCGCGAGGAGCATCATCGTCCCGTAGAGTCGAGTGCTCATGTGGATTCGCCGATCGATCCACCTTACACCTGTCCGGGCGTCGTCGTTCCAGGCAGCCAGCCCGACGACGAGGAGCCAGACGTGAAGAAGCAACACGAGAACGACGATGTCTAACCCCGTGACGATCGTCGTCGGCTGTAGCGTCGGTACTGTAATCGCCATGAAAAAACGTCGTGATCGCCGACCGATCAGGCGATCTGGTCTTCGTACTCCGCGGCCGTTAGCAGCTCCTCGAGTTCGTCGGCGTCGTCGGCGTCGATCTCGAGCATCCAGCCGTCATCGAAGGGCTCCTCGTTGACGAGTTCGGGGGCGTCGAACAGCGCTTCGTTGACGGCCGTCACCTCGCCGCTTACCGGTGCGTAGAGGTCGGAGACGGCCTTGATCGACTCGACGACGCCGAACTCCTCTTCCTGGCCCAGTTCGTCGCCCTCGTCGGGAAGTTCGACGAAGACGACGTCACCCAACTCGTCCTGTGCGAAGTCGCTGATACCGACGCGGACGGTGCCGTCGTCTTCGTGTGCCCATTCGTGCGATTCGAGATATCGTCTGTCGTCTGGAATGTCGAAACTCATGTTATTCAGTATCGATGAACGGCAGTGGTTCAACTCTTGCTTTTTTCGACCGGCCGCGGACGACGACCTGAAGGGTCGTTCCCGGCTCGGCGTACTCGACCGGGACGTACCCGAGTCCGATCGGTTGCTCGAGTGACGGGCTCATCGTTCCGCTGGTGACGGTGCCGATGACCCGGCCGTCGGTGTTCGTGATGTCGTAGCCGTGTCGTGGGACGCCGCGGTCGATCAGCTGGAAGCCGACGAGTTTCTCCTCGACGCCCTCGCGGTCGATCTCGGCGAGTGTGTCCCGACCGACGAACTCGGTGTCTAGATCGACCGCAAAGCCGATGCCGGCCTCGTAGGGCGTTCGCGGGTCGGACTCGTAATCGAAGTCCTGACCCGCAAGCAGGAGGCCGGCCTCGATCCGTAAGGTGTCTCGAGCACCCAGGCCACAGGGCTGGCAGTCGAACAGCGACCAGATCTGCTTGGCTGCAGACCACGGGACGATCAGTTCGAAGCCGTCCTCGCCGGTGTACCCCGTCCGCGCGACCCAACACTCGACGTCGTCGATCGTGGCGTATCGGGCCGCGAACCGCTCGAGTTCCGCGAGCGGTTCGTCGGTGACCGCCTCGACCGGTTCGACGGCGTTTGGCCCCTGGACGGCGAACATGGCGTACTCGTCGGTCCGGTTGTCGACGGTCGCCTCGAGGTCCCACTCGTTGCGGTAGTCGACCCACCGCTCGTGGGTCGACTCGTCGGTGCCGGCGTTGGGGACGAAAAGATACGTCTCGTCGTCCTCGTCGGGCAGCCGGTAGACGATGGTGTCGTCGATGATGACCCCCTCTTCGTCGGTGATCGCGGCGTACTGGGAGTCACCGACCTCGAGTCGGGTGACGTCGTTCGACGTGAGCCGTTGCATCAGCTCGGTCGCGTCGGGTCCGGTGACGTGGAGCTGGCCCATATGAGAGACGTCGAAGATCCCGACGTCTTCACGGACGGCCGCGTGCTCCGTCTGAATCGAATCGAACTCGACCGGCATGTCCCAGCCGCCAAACTCCGTAAACTTCGCGCCTCGCTCGTCGTGGATCCCACGTAACGGCGGCGTCTGAAGCGGCATAGTCGAGCTATCACTGGCAGTGTAGTAATGTCTTTTCGTCGCCGAACGTCTCGCGGTTCCCGCCCTGTTTTCGTCACACCTATCTCGCGCCCGCGGGAACGCTCGAGCATGATCGACCGCGTTCGTGCCCGTCTCGCCCGTCTCGTCGGTCCCGACGTCGAGACTGCGACCGAGAGCGGGCCGACAGTGGGGCTGTTCGTCGACGGGCCGAACGTCTTCCGCGACGAGTTCGACGTCGACTTAGACGACCTGCGCGACGCCGCCCGTGATCTGGGGCGCGTCGGCGTTATTCGACTCTACCTCGACGAACACGCCACACCCGGGCTCATCCAGGCCGCCGAGGCTCGTGGCTTCGAAGTGATCATCACCAGCGGCGACGTCGACGTCAAACTCGCCGTCGACGCGACCGCCTTCTGCAGTAACGGCACGATCGACCGACTGGCGATCGCCTCCCGGGATACGGACTTCAAGCCCGTCCTCGAGTACGCGGGGTCGACCGGTGTCGAGACGGTCGCGATCGCACCGGGATCGTACGGTCGCTCCGATGCTTTGCGAAACGCAGCCGACGACGCGATCACGCTCGAGGACTGAGACGGACTGCTGTAACTAGTTACCGCCGACCCCGTCCTGGCGATCGGCGGTAATTGATACTGCCAGACAGAAGTCAGTGACGTGTATTCGCCAGACGGGAGCGGCGAACGTTCACAATAGTTCTGTCTGGCAGTATGAGACGCACCCGAAGTCGGAGAATTTTCCCCCGTCGCCCACTCACTGTCGGCTATGATCGACGACGAGACGCCGGTGCTCGACAACCATCTCCATCTCGACCCGGACAACAACCGTGGCATCGACGCCGTCCGTGACTTCGCCCGCGTCGGCGGCACGCACCTGCTCGTGGTGAACAAACCCTCCTGGCATCTCGGCGTCGAGGCCGAGACCGGCGAGGACTTCCGTGCGGTCTTCGAGCGGACGATCGAGATCGTCGAAGAGGCCAATGGGGTCCTCGAGGGGCGTGCCTGGCCCGTGCTGGGCGTCCACCCCGGACTGATCTCGCGGCTGGTCGACGACCGCGGATTCAGTCCCGAGGAGGCGGGTGAGCTGATGCAGGCAGGGATCGACGTCGCCGCGGAGTACGTCGCGTCCGGCGAGGCGCTGGCACTGAAGTCGGGCCGTCCGCATTACGACGTCGACGACGCGGTCTGGGAGGCCTCGAACGCCGTCATGCGTCGCGCGTTCGAACACGGCGCCGACCTCGAGTGTGCCGTCCAGCTCCATACCGAGGCCAGCGAGGACATGACCGACGTCGCCGAGTGGGCCGAGGACGCGGGTCTTCCCGCCCACAAGGTGGTCAAACACTACGCGAGTGGCCGCCTCGAGGGGCCGATTCCGAGCGTCATGTCCGAGACGGATCGCCTCGAGACGGCCGCCGAACGCGGTGAGCCGTTCTTGATGGAGACCGACTACATCGACGACCCCGACCGGCCGGGTGCCGTCCTGGGACCGAAGACCGTCCCGCGGCGAGTCGGCTGGCTGCTCGAAAACGACTATGCGGATGCAGTCCGGAACGCCCACGTCGAGACGCCGAAGCTCGTCTACGGAATCGACACGGAAGAGACCCTCGAGCGGGCTTAAAGCGGGGTCTGACTCGAGTAGGGAAGGCGTACAGGTAGAGAAAGGCATTTCAAGCGGCCGGTGTAGGTGTCTGTATGAGCAATCCCCCGACCGAGTTCTACTCGGAGGAACGCTGGCAGAACTGGATCGACCGCATCAAAGACGAGGACATCGATCCGGAAGACGAAGACTCGGCCCGACTCCTGTTGAACCTGCAGGACGACACCGCGATCGCGATCGCCAAGATCGTCGCGGCCTACGACGACGGGGACCTAGAACAGGAAGCGGCACTCGAGGAGATCAACGACGTTCGCGAGATCGTCCTCGACGAGGTCGACATCGAGGACGAGGAGAAACTGATCCTCGTCGACGGCGTCCAGACGAGCCTGGTCTGTGTCTTCTTCGCCGCAGAAGAGTACGTCGCCGGCGGCCCTGCCGAG
This sequence comes from Natronolimnohabitans sp. A-GB9, assembly GCF_030848565.1. GTDB lineage: Archaea > Halobacteriota > Halobacteria > Halobacteriales > Natrialbaceae > Natronolimnohabitans. The sequence goes on along the minus strand of NZ_JAVDDV010000014.1, from coordinate 47,949 downwards.
GACGGCAGCGTCGGTGACTACCTCGGCGCAGCCGCGGACGCGGAAGCCGAGGAGGACTTAGACGCCGCGCTCGGCTACGCCGCACAGGCGGGGACGCTCATCATCGACGGCGAGGAACTCGACATGGGCGTCGCCGAGGACCTGGAGTACGGGCTCGTCACCGAGTGGATCAACGGTCTCGACAGCCTCCAGAGCGCGATGAGCGATCCCGAGGTCGTCGAAGAAGACGACGAAGACTGATACGGTCTACTGTAGCCAATTACCGCCGATCGCCAAATGGTCGGCGATCGGTGGGAACTCGGGACAGCAGTCCGTATGCTACGGTTCCCCCCTCTCTATTCTCCGCGAAGCAGCGATCCGGAGCGCCAGCTCCTCGCGGCGAAGCGATGACTCGTCTCGAGTCACGAGCCCAGCTGCCGGCGGTTTCGAAACCGGATATATTCGCATCGTTCTATCGGATGCTCGACCGCGCAATTTCGCCGACCGATCGCTCGGATACCGATCGCCTACTGACTCGTCTCGCCGCGGTCGATATCGCTTCTTCGTTCCCCGATCGGGTGAAATGCCGGGATACAGCGGCTGAAAATTGCCCCTACGCTTATTACCGATCGACTGGTACCCGCGATTCGAGATCGTGACCGACGGGTCCGTCGCACCTCGCAGCTTCCGTCAGAGGTTTCCGGTCCCCCAAAGGGTTTAAATGTGGTAATTATATCTAATTACACCTCATGACGGAGAACTTCCCCGACTACGTCGACGTCGACTACGACGATGGTGACGGCGAAGATCCTGAAGACTACCCCCACATTCAGGACAAGATCGAGAAGGCGATCGAGGTCACCCGCGAGGGTCTCGAGGCGTACGAGAATCCCGCGGTGATGTGGACCGGTGGGAAAGACTCGACGCTGACGCTGTATTTCATCAAGGAGGTCGCCGAACGCTTCGATCTCGAGGTTCCCCCCGCGGTCTTCATCGACCACTTCCAGCACTTCGACGAGATCCACGGCTTCGTCGACCACTGGGCCGACGAGTGGGACCTCGAAGTCATCTACGCACGCAACGAGGACGTCGGCGATTACGTCGAGGAACACGGCCTAGAGCCCGGTGACGAGATCGAGATCTCCGAACTCTCCGAGCACAACCGCCACCACGTCCGTGAGATCCTCGAGTACGAAGAGGACACGTTCCCGTTCCTGCTCGACACCTACGTCGGTAACCACCTGCTGAAGACGGTCGCGCTCAACGACGCACTCGAGACCCACGACATCGACGGCGTCATCTCCGGCGTCCGCTGGGACGAACAGGAGGCCCGTGCCGACGAGACGTTCTTCTCGCCGCGCCACGATCCCGACATCTACCCGCCCCACGACCGCATCCAGCCCATCCTGCAGTTCGACGAGGCAGCCGTCTGGGACGCGTTCTGGAACTTCGTCGTTCCCGACACCGTCGCCGAGTTCCCCGACGACGGCTACGTCCCCGAGAGCGACGACGACCTCCCCAACGACGTCACGCAGGACGACATCCCGATCTCGCCGAAGTACTTCGCTGGCTTCCGCTCGCTGGGCAGCGAAGTCAGCACCGAAAAGAGCGACGAGGATCCCGCCTGGCTGCAGGACCTCGAGGGAACGACCGAACGCGCGGGTCGCGCCCAGGACAAAGAGGACCTGATGCAGCGCCTGCGCGATCTCGGATACATGTAAGCGCAGCGGCGTCGCGTACCCGCGTTAGTATCGATTGCTTTCTATACCGACTGTCTCCGCGGCGTAGCAGCGGCTCTGTGCTCGAGACCGTCAGTTCGTCAGTTCGTCGCCCGGTACTCGCCGTGTTTGAGCCCGATCGCGAACATGATCGCGCCGAAGACGATCATCGACGGCGCGACCATCATTAGAATCGTATCCGTGACCATCATGTCCGAGGCGATCATTCCGCCAACGCCGACAGCGATGACGGCGATGAACGCAACTGCCGCCGTGAGTTCGTCGAACTCCATACGCGACTGTTAGGAATCGGCCACCTAATGGTCTCGGAAATCGGCAGTCCGCTTGTCGTGGAGTCCAGAGACAGCAATTATTGCGTTTTCATGCGGACGGGCGGACCAAGTTCGCCAGCGCGACGACGACGCCGAGGAACCAGCCAAGCGGGAACGACAGTCCTAACCACATCGCCGCGTAGGCGGCTCCCTCGAGGTCGAAGTTCGCTCGGAGTATCTCGTTGATACCGCCGACGTGAAGGACGTTATCGAGCGTCCAGGCGGCGAAGTCGTAACTGGGCTCGAGAACGACGCCCTCGAGGGCAGGCGTTACGAGCGCGGCGACGACCGGCGGGAGAAACAGCGCGGTCATCGCGAAGGGATAGGCGAGGACAACCGTCACTCCACGACCGCCCTTCTTCGTACACGTCGCGGCGAGCGCGGTCGAGACCGTCGCGACGCCGCTGGCGGCGGCGACGGCAAGCACCGCGTCGACTGGGATATCGACCTGCTCCATGTACGACATCGCACCCCAGACGATCGTCAACAGGCCCCAGCCGAGCAACGCGACACCCGTGACGCCGAGAATGCCGAGTCGGGTGCGCGTCGAGTCGAGTTTCGCCGCGTAGTAGCGGGTCGCGAACCCGATGACGGTAAGCGGGTAGAGGATCAACAAGCCGAACAGTCCGAGAATACTCCAGGCGTGATAGCCGACCTTCTGGAGTGGGGTCTCGGGTTTCCACTTTCCCATGACGGAGTGGCCGCGGCCACGCTGGCGAGGAAAGACGAGTTCCATCCAGGCCCCGTGAAGCCGCTGGACGTCGGCTTTGATCGCGCCGACGATCCCACCACCGCCACGTCGTTGCGTGCGGGTGGACATACCCGAGCCATACGAACGCCGTACCGTAAACGTTCCTGCTTTTTCTTCGATTCCGATAGGTCCGTGAGTGTCGGCCGCTGTAACCCGCAAGCGGCGTGATTCGACGGTCGCCGATCGGTCCGCCGCCATACTCCTCGAATGTATGATAGAAATCGCTGCGTGCTGTGTCCCGCTTCGCTGGCCCGGCAACACCACAACCGGATCTCTGGAGTCGCCGGCTCAGTTCCAGGGTGCGAAGTCGGGATCGACCGTACGGTCGGTCTCGTCGATGCCGTCGATCGCTTCGACGTCCGCTCGATCCAACTCGAGGCTCAGCGACGCCCAGTTGTCCTGAATGTGGTCTTCGCCCGTCGCCTTCGGGATCGCGGTGACGCCCTTTTCGCGCAGCCAGGCCAGGCTGACCTGGGCCTCGCTGACGTCGTGTTTGTCGGCGACGTCTTGAATCTCGGGTTGGTCGAAGACCGCACCGCGGGCAAGCGGCGAGTAGGCGACGACCTCGACGTCGTGATTCTGACAGGCCGCCCTGATCTCGGATTGGGGGAGCAGGGGATGTACCTCGACCTGGTTAGCCAGGATCGGTGCGTCACAGATGTCGACGGCCTCGGCGAGTTGTTCGGGGACGAAGTTGCTAACGCCGACGTGTTCGATCAGCCCCTCCTCGTACAGCTCTGAAAACGCCGCGAAGGTCTCCTCGGGGTCGTAGGTCCGGGCTGGCCAGTGGACGTACAGCAAGTCCAGGTAGTCGACGCCGAGTCGATCGATACTCTCGCGGGCCGTCTCGAGGACGTCGTCGGAGTCGAGATTCGAGATCCAGATCTTGGTCGCGAGGAAGACCTCCTCGCGGTCGACGTCGGCCCGGGCGATCCCCTCGCCGACGGCCGTCTCGTTGTCGTAGCCCTGTGCGGTGTCGATGTGTCGATAGCCCGCCTCGAGGGCCGTCCGGACGCTCTCGGCACACTGATCGGGGTCGTCGTTCTGCCAGGTGCCGAGTCCGAGCATCGGTATGCCGCTTGCGGTCGGACACGCTTCCGGCGTGACGGTGTCGGCGTCATCGGTTCCCATGTCCGGATCGACGCCCAGAACGCGAAAATGGATTTGGGTTGCGGTGAGTGGTTCGGGGTTTCGATTTCGGACACTCCAGTCGCTTGGACCGACGTGGCGACCCGGTCGGTGCGATCTACTCGGTCGGTCTGCCGAGAACGAATCATGCTTCGTAGCGCTCATACTACCGGACAGAACTATTCAACGATCGGTCGCGCGACTGCGGCCGTCCCAACGGGTGACGGCCGCGCGTTCGCGACCGACGACTCACTGACTGCTGTCCGACAGTATCAAGAGAGCTCTCCCCCTCTCGACAAGCAGTGGTTCGGGAGCTCGGTGCCCTGTTAGTCGCAGACCCGTTCGTCGTGATGAACGCGATCGGACTCGTCGCGTTCGCGCTCGTCGGCGCGAGCAAGGCGATCCGCGAGCAGTTCGACCTGTTCGGAATCGCGGTCGTCGGCCTCGCGACGGCCTTCGCCGGCGGGATGACCCGCGACATCCTCGTCAACCGCATCCCGCTGGCGCTTAGCGATCCGAGCGAAATCGCGCTCGGCGTCGTCGGCGTCGGCCTGGCGATCGGCCTCCACGTCGTCCTCGAGTCGCCGGACGATCATCCGGTCACGCTCGTCTCGGACGCCGTCGGTCTCGCGGCGTTTGCCACCGCCGGGGCTATCGTGGCGACCGAGGCGGGCGTCTCGGCGTTCGGTGTCGTCGCCATCGCGACGGTCAACGCGGTCGGCGGCGGCGCGATAGCCGACATCCTGCTGGATCGAGCGCCGTTTATCCTGTTCGAAGACTTCTATGCGAGCTGTGCCGTGCTGGGCGGCACGACGTACTGGCTCGCGGTGACTGCCGGCCTGGGCGGCAGCACCGCTGCGGCCGCCTGCGCGGCGGTAACCGTCGGGACGCGGCTGATAGCCGTCACCCAGGGCTGGTCGCTCCCGACGGCACAGCGGTTCCGACCGGGTTGAGGCTACTGGACATCCACAGCGGCGTCTTCGAGTCTCTCGTGCGAGAGAGCCCTCCGCCTCGAGGACCGCAGCGCTTCGAAACCCACAAACGCCGGGCGCTCGAACGCCGCGTCAATGGAGCCACTCGAGCGGTATCGACCGATCATCGACGACTTCGAGGCGTTTCTCGCGGCCTGTAAGCGGCCGCTTGGTAACGCCGTTCGGATCAACACGATCAAGACTTCGGTCGAGCGAGCGCTCGAGACCCTCGAGGAAGACGGTCTCGAGTACGAGCAGGCCGACTGGAACCCCCGCGTGTTGCGCCTGGAGACGGGATCACCGGGATCGACGTGGACGTCGTTTCACGGCTTCACACACGGGCAGGAAGAAGTCTCGGCGGTGCCGCCGGTCGTCCTCGACCCCCAGCCCGGCGAACGCGTCTGGGACAGCTGTGCCGCGCCGGGCGGGAAGGCGACCCAGCTCGCGGCGCTGATGAACGACGAGGGGACCGTCGTCGCCAACGACAGCAACCTCGGGCGGATCTCGGCGCTGCGGTTCAACGCCGAACGCCTCGGTGCGACGAGTCTGGCCGTAACCAACGACGACGCACGAAACTACTCGCTGAACCGCTTCTCCTTCGACGAGTTCGATCGCGCGCTCGTCGACGCGCCCTGTTCCTGTGAGGGGACGATCCGGAAGAACCCCGACGCCCTGGACAACTGGTCGGAAGATCACATCGCCTCCGTCGCAGGGATCCAGAAGGGCATTCTCCGACGGGCCGTCCAGGCGACGCGCGAGGGCGGCACCGTCGTCTACTCGACGTGTACCTTCGCCCCCGAGGAGAACGAGGCCGTCATCCAACACGCATTAGACGAGGAGGATTGTCGCGTCGTCGACTTCGACCTCGGCCTCGAGCATGCACCGGGGCTGACCGAATGGGACGACGAGACCTACGACTCGAGTCTCGAGCGGGCGGCACGGATCTACCCCCACCACAACGACACCGGCGGCTTCTTCGTCGCGAAACTGGAGGTGACTGCCTGATGGCCGACGACACCGACTCGGGCCTCGAGCGAAACGACGGGCAGCGATTCGATCGCCTCCCCCCGACACCCGACGAGCGCACCGTCGAGGGTCGCGTCAGCCGCGAGGAGGTACTCGACTACTTCGCGGATCGCTTTGGCATCCCACCCGAGACGTTCGACGACCACACCTTCTGGGAGAAAGGCGCCGGCAAGATCTGGATCTACGGCGGTGAGGCGCCGACGCCGCTCGAGATCGAAGCGATCGGTATGACCTGTCTGCGAACGCGACAGGAACACTGGAAGCCGACGACCGACTTCGTCCAGCGCTTTGGCGATCACGCTACCGACTGTGTGATCGACCTCGACCGCGAGGAAGCGCAGGCGTTCGCCGCCGGCGAAGACCAGGCCCTCGAGCGCTGGGAGGGTGACTGGGGCTACCTGATCGCCGCTCACGAAGTGGCCGGCGAACTCGAGGCGCTGGGTATCGGACTCTACGTCCACGGCGAACTGCGCTCGATGGTGCCGAAGGGGCGACAGCGAGAGCTGTAGCGTTGCAGTGTTGTTGTCGGATCGACTCTCGGTCAGCCGGTGAGATCGGGTAGTTCTGCCTCGATTTCCTCGCGTCGGTCCTCGAGCCACGCCGGCAAGACGAGTCGCTCGCCGAGCGCCTCGAGGTCCTCGTCGACCGTGTAGCCGGGCGATTCGGTGGCGAACTCGAAGAGGACGCTCTCGTACTCCCGGGCGTAGACGGATTCGAACCACGTTCGGTCGATGACCTCGGTCGGTCGTAATCCGCGATCGATCAGGAACTGGCGCCACTCGTCTTGTTCGTCGTCGTCGACCCGGAAGGCGACGTGGTGGACGGTCCCCGCGCCGGGGATCCCGGGTCTCGCCTGTGGCTCTTCGACGATATCGACGACGTATCCCAGGTCGCCGCCGGCCTCGTAGCGCAGTCGCGTGCCGTCGCGATTGGTCTGGCGATAGCCCATCCCCTTCAGCAGGTCGCCGGTCGCGTCGCCGCTCGTCAGCGAGAGCGTCACGCCGAAGAAGCCACGAATCGCATGGGCGTGGGGTACCGGGCTCTCCGGGAGATTCGCGGGCGGGGCGTCCGCGCGAGCGACTAACTCGAGTGGGAGGCCGTCTGGATCGGTCGCCGGTAACACGGTGTTCCCGAACCGGTCGTGTGGCGACCCGGGATCGGCATCGGCCTCAGCGAGTCGATCCCGCCAGTACTCGAGCGAGCCGTCGGGGACGAGAAACGAGACCGTACTGACCTGTCCCGTCCCGACGCGGCCGCCGTCGGCGTCTGGATACGGGAAGACGGTCATGCCCGTCCCCGGTGTCCCCTCGTGGTCTCCATAGAAGAGGTGATAGACCGACACGTCGTCCTGGTTGACGCTTCGTTTGACGAGTCGCAGACCGAGCGTCTCCGTATAGAACTCGACGGTGCGCTGTGGATCGCTCGCGACGGCAGTCACGTGGTGGATTCCGGGGGTGGCAGTGGGCATGGCGAGTGGCGCCTACACCGCCAGCCGAAATAAAATACTGTTGTGAGAGGGCGATGCCGTGGTCACGCCGCCGCTGGCGGCAACGTCGCCTCGGCGAACCAAAACGCCTCGACCGCCCGGCCCAGTTCGGTGAACTCGTCCGGATCCGTCGGCTTCGTAAGATAGGCGTTCGCACAGAGTTCGTAACTCCGGGCGACGTCTTCGGTCGCCTCCGAACTCGTAAGGACGAGGATCGGCGGCGCGGTGAGGTCCGAATCGCTCTCGACCGTCTCGAGGACGTCGAAGCCGCTTTTCCGAGGGAGGTTCAGATCGAGCAACACCAGGTCGAGTTCCGGCGTGTCCTCGTTTTGCTGTCGCGTGTACAGGAACTCGAGGGCTGCGTCGCCGTCGTGGACGGTGTGAAACCTCGTCTCGACGTCCACCTCCCGGAACGCCTCCTTGACGAGACGGACGTCTCCGGGATTGTCCTCGACAAGCAGGATCCGTATCGGTTCCGACGGCTGGTCAGTCACGGCTCGTGCGTTTTTGATACCTCGCCAGCATAAGGCTGTGCACTAACAGCATTGGGTCGGCCAGTAGTAGAATCCGTTACACCGTGACCTTGACCTCCTCCCTCGGCTAAACAGTAGTTGCTGATTCGATCAGGAAAACCGCGAGAATGGAATTTCCGTATCGGCCCTAGCTTCGTGAAACTGTTCCCAGGGCTAGCCAGAGAGTGCAACAACTGCCAAATCATCCCGTCAGCCGCTGTTCTCCCAGTCTTGCCAGTATTGAGGGACGTACTGACTCGGGCTGATCAGCCCGAGTCAGTCGCCGAGACAACCGCTATCCGTACGGTATTTGGCCGAGAAACGCGCGAAACAGGGCGGTCGGGACGACTGGGTCCGTCCCGACTGCCCACCGTGGTCTCACGAGCAGATTTGTCAATACCCACAGATTGTACAACGCAACAGCGAACAGGAAGTAGAACAGCCGTACTGAGAACGTCGGTGAGGACGTTCTTGGGAGAAACTCAGTGATCTTGCGATAGGACGTTTCGATACCCCAGCGACGACGATATGCTTCAGCTAGCGGACGAGCGATCTCGACGTCGGCACTGACGTCGAGATCGCGGTTGGTGACCAGACAGAAGTGGTCGTCATCTCGTGTTCGATGCGGAACGACGACGAGCCGGACTGACGTCCGGCCCGTCGGGTGGATTCGATCGAGCCATCTCGTACTCTGCGATGAACGTATCACTGTCGTGGTCGTCAATGAATTGCTGTACCTTTCGTGTTTGCGGCGCACGCATCAGGAACTCAACGTCGAGATCTTCGAGCGTCAATGCGAGGTGAACGCGATAGAAGCCACGATCGAGGTAGAGCCGGTTGATGTCGGCGTACTCGCGGACTTCTGAGACGAGTTGGCGGAGCGCCTCCGCCAACTCGTCGGTATCGCTCCCCCCAACGCTACCGATCCAAGCGTGAATCGAACGCTCGGATCGACAATACAGACGGTAGCGAACTTGTATGCACGATCGGTGCCTTGGATTGGATTCGTTGTACAGACGTGAGGTGTCTCTTCGTCCCCGTATAAAGCCAGTCGTGAACATCGATTGCGACGTCGACTGGCCGGGTAAACACGCGGTTGCGAGCTGCTTCGTCGAGGATTGCGTCGCGGACGCGGTCGAACCTGGTTGTCGACCGCGTCCGCGTTGAGTCCACGCAAATGGTAGAGAAGCGCCCGCGCAAGCGGATTTCGAGCGGTTGCGTCAATAGAAATATCGTCGCCACGGACAAGCTGATAGGCTTTCGCGCCAGTATTGGCGAACTCGTTGTCGAAGGCGATCCGAGTGAGGACTCGCTGGAAGTCCTCGCTTGGATACGTCCCATTCGCAGCGATCCCGAACTCAAGTTCAGGAAACAGTAGTGACGACGCCGCACGGGTCACCTGCGTTGCCTCGCTTGTCTCGACCATATGAGACAACGACCGCGACGATAATCGTTGTCTGGCCACTTCAGCAACTACTGTCAAACCGTGGGACGATCCGCGGACGCTCGCACATCTGTACCACGATTACGACCACACGCTCGTCAAGCTCGCCGATTGCTTCCCCGACGGGCCTGGTGCGGAGACGATTCGCCGTCGGATGGGCCACTACGGGATCAATCGGGACGGACAGACACTTGCCGATCGGCTTGCAGAGCCCGAGATCGGTCCCGAGGATGTCGGACTCTCGGCGATGACGGACGACGAATCGATCGCGAAGTTTAGCAAGCGTGGGGGATCGGTATGACCGAAGCAACCCGACAGGACAAGCAATTTGTGCTCTCGAGCGCGACGACTGCAAGACCGGCTCGCGGAGATCCCACCAATTAGTGCGATCGACAACCCTCTCGACTACGACTACGATTTCGAGAGTCTGGATGGTACTATAGTAACAACTGAAACGATTTACACACCGATCGCACAGCTGTCGTGCGATCGGGTGTTCATTGACTTTCAGTGGCTACTATAGCGCCGGCTCAAGGAAAGAGTATAGTGAACTGATGCATAATTCGAGATGAAGGGTCGTTGTCGTGCATGGACTTGATTTCTTCATTCTTCTCGATTAGAGGCCACGATAAGCCACCGCTATCACGTGGCTTCTCGCTTAGTTAAAAACAGAACTCAATAACTAATATCATTAAGTTTCCAAGAATAATGCTAAAAATATTCCAGATTATCCAAGTATATGGTGGTGATCTATAACTATAATATATTTTACATTTTTATATAATACTTTCTCCATCAGAAACATTATCCGGGAAGTAATTCATTATTACTAACCATATAATTATTGTATTATGGGTCGCAGAATCCCTGTTAATAAGAATCGAAGAAAAGTGCTAAAGGCACTAGGTACAGCATCGGTTGTGAGTTCTGGATTTGCGGTTACCGGAGGTGCATCACGCGGTTCTAGATTTGAGGGTATTGCATACGATCCTTACACCCACGAGATCTTGGGTGAAGCATCTGCTCAACTCAATCAGAACTCTGGAGAATTTGTTGGAAATCTCCGAGTTAATGGAAGAAGTTATAATATGAATCAAAATACCCCTCATTCTAATTATAATAATAATGATCTAAAGGCCCAATCCTTCAGAGAACTTACCCAGAAAGAGGATGAGGTCTATAATGAACTAATCAAAGCAATAGTCCCTAATAAGGGTAATATTACTGGCTTCGTTCGTTCGCCAGAGTCACTGGAGAGAACAGCATTTGTGCTAGATGATACTCGAAATGGTGGGTATGATAGGGTTCTGAATCTTCTTGAAAAAACTAAAGGAGGAGAAAAATAATGAGTCGTCTTGAACCTCCTGGTTCTTTTGAAATTATCCCATCTGGAATCAAAACTAGACAAAGGAATGATTTTTCTGGAACGATCGATGGAGCGACGTATGAATATAGAACATATATATTAGCAGATACTAAGGTAGATAGTTTTGATAATCCGTTAGAGCCGTCAATCCCTTCAGGAAATGAAACCACGTGGGCATTCATGTGGCATTATGATGACGAACCCGAATTATCAGAGAGTGCGGAGGATGATTCCAAAATATATAATTGGATTGCTGATAATATGGTAGTATCACTAGAATATGGTGATAATAGATTTGATAATCATATAGATGTTCAAGATCCATATCCAACTGAAGATGATGACTATACTTCAATTGAAATAGCTCTTGGCGCAGGCCTTGGCCCAATTTCAGCCAGTAGTGATATACTGACAAGGTCGTTTCCTGCCGACAGAGTTACGACCGATGATGAGGATTATCAATACACCGAGTGGGAAATTCCAGTAGATGGATTTCCTAGTGGTCAAAGGGATGCTGCAGGGGTTGCATTTGATATGTCTGGTGGGAATAGTTATACCGAATCTACACTTTCTGCGGAGTGGTCTCGGGACGCTACGTTATACGAGATCGATAGAAATGGATATAGTACTATCTATACCGCTGACGACGGTGAGTTGCTTGAGCTTGATGTCGACATTGTACCAGATAATGAAGACATTTGAGTAGTTTATCTGAACAGCCTAAATGAAAAATTTTTAGTGACTTGTTCTATATATATTGTGTAACAGAATGAAGCAACATATAATTACCATAGCAATATTCACTTTGGGAATAATATTACTACTAAATACTGTTTATTTGTATCCCGATGGGGGTGGTGACGGAGAAATGACCTATTATGTGGACAAAATAGAAAATGAGTCTGCAGCAGAAGCTGCGCTTTTGTCATCAGAACAAGTATTAAACTGTCCCGGTGCTAGAGAATGTATATTCGAAGAAGAGATTCTTGAAGAAGGGTCAATAGAGTATAATGGGAGTATTGATAGAGGCCCCTCGTATCCTGTTATTCAACATGAAGAAGACGTATATATTCCAGAAAGCAATATAAATAATGGTACGACAGAATTCACATTACGAGAGACATCTAATATTAATGCAATACCTCATGCTGCTATCCCGGCCGAAGATCGTCCTCCAGAAGTCAAAGAGGCTGTCAAGACGGGATCAACCACTGTCTATGATGAACGAGTGGAAACTTTTGAGCGAGGTGAAATTATTGAATATGAAAATGAGTATTATTTCAGAACAGGGACTCTGAATCAACCAGCTCCTTGGATAGCAAGTGATGGTCTTATTCCGGTCCGAATAGCTCTGTTTGCCATAGGAAGCGGATTGGTCTTCTATGCTGGAAAAAGACTAAATTCTACTGCCGGATAGAATGAGTGGACTGAGTCTGATTTGAGACCCAAAAGAATGGCCCGGGGCAGGTATTCCTGCTCTATGGTGGTGACACGATAACCTATCGATGGTCGCAACTGGCCGCCCCCGAGATCGCTCCCGAAGATGTCGGACTCTCGTCGACGACGGACGACGACTCACACACGCAGTTCTCGAAGCGAGGCAAGTGGGCATGAGTTACTCCCGTCTACCAGATGATGAACAGGCGACGCAAGCGGACATCGAACAGGTGATGCAGCGCTCGAGCGCGACGACGATCGCGAGACAGAATCGCGGAGGTACTACCAGTGACCACGACTGACAACCCGTTCGATTACGATCATGATCTCAAAGCCCCGCATCACAACCAGATTGATCGCGACCTTGTGCACACGCTCGTTGACGTCAACGATGCGCCCACCGAGCTAGCGATCTATCCCGAGACGACAAACGACGAACTACTGAATCGCTGGATCGTGGCGACCGGCGCCGAGTCGTTTGTTGACCTTGCGGACCGGAGATAGACTGCGCCGGATCACAGCTAATTCCTTGAGTACTGCGCTGGAGTCGTCCTGCGATGGTGGCATCATGGCCCAAGACGACACCGCTTCAATCTCCTCTCGGGTTTTCGGTGTCCTGAGACAGTCCCACAGCGAATTCGTTCACGGTGGGTGAAATCCAAGTTTCAATCCCTTCTCGGGTTTTCGGTGTCCTGCGACCGGCGGGCGATACCGCATCGACTATAAAGCCGTGGGCTTTCGCCTCGATACCCTGTAATTCCCGGCGTTCACTCGAGCGAGTCCCGAATCGCCGTCGCGGCCCGCTCGAGACGTTCCCGCTCGGTGGCCGTAAGCTCCCACTCGACGATTTCGGCGACGCCGTCGCCGTCGAGGACCACTGGAACACTCAGGCTGACGTCCTCGAGTCCGTACGCGCCGTCAAGCGGCGTCGAGAGACAGACTGGCTCGTCCGGGTCGGTGCCACCCTCGAGGAGCCGCGAGACGAGCAAGGCGACGCCACGACCGGTGACCCATCGCGAGGAGTCGTCGCCGCCGCGTTTCTCGATGACGTCGTAGGGGATCGACCGGACGGCATCGAGGATCGCCTCGCGTTCGGCCGCCGAGAACGAGACCGGATCGCCGTCGACGGTCGCCCGTGAGAACAGCGGGACCATGTGTTCCCCGTGTTCCCCGAGGATCGGACAGGAGACGTCGGCCGGCGAGACGTCGCCGTCGACCCGTCGGGCCAGTTCGTCGGCGATCCGTGCGCTCTCGGACAGCGAGTAGCCGAGGAAACACCGCCGTGGCCAGCTACTCGACTCCCAGAGCCGGTGGGTCACCCGATCGGACGGGTTCGCGACGACGACCGTCGGGGTCGGTTCGGCGCTTGCAAACCAGTCGCCGAGCTCGGCCGCCAGCTCGAGGTTCTCCTCGAGGACCGACAGGCGACCACCGCGTTCGAAACTTCCCGGATCGCGCGGTGCGCTGGCCGCGACCACGACGACGTCGGCGTCGTCGACGAGCCCGGGATCGGTTCCCGTTTCGGTGTCGACGACCTCGAGGGAGCCGGGCCGGGCGTCGTCGAACGCCGGCCGGCCAACCGCATGGGCGGCGTGACACCGAGCGTGGTGGATATCGATCGCGTGTCCCTCGGTTACGTCCGTCTGCGGATCGGCGAGAGTCAGATCCGCGGTCGGATGCGTTACGGCCAGCGTGTACGCGACGGTGGCACCGATCGTTCCGCCGCCGCCGATGACGAGAACGTGCATGATCGACGATTACGTTCCGGCGTAAAGAAACTCCTTGTCGTGGGTTCGGTCGGCGAGTCGAGTCACCGGGATCTGAAGCTACAAGGGGTCCCTGACGAAAGCGACAGTCGTGGACACCGCTTCCGGGTCGTCGATGCGGAGCCGCATCCTCGCCGTCTGGAGACGCGTGTTCGATCTCTCCTGGCCGGTGATGGCCGAACAGGTGCTTCGGACGCTGATGCGGACGACGGACCTCATCGTCGCGGGGTTTTTCTCGCCTGCCGCCGTCGCTGCCGTCGGACTTGCGGATATCTACGGCCGACTGCCGCTGTGGTTCGGCCTCGGCGTCGGCGACGGCGCGATCGCACTCTCGAGTCAGGACACCGGTAGCGGCCGGACGGCCAATCGCGACGAGGCGGTCAGTCAGGCGCTGTTGCTCGGCGTCCTCGCGGGGCTTCCCTTCGCCATCTTCGGGCTCGTCGGGAGCTTCTGGGCGATCGAGGTCCTGGGCGCCGACGCGGAGACCGTCCGCCTGGGCGGACTCTACCTGGCGATCATCCTTCTTACGGCGCCGGCGTTTCACGTCACGATGATCGCCGCCCGATCGATCCAGGGGACCGGCGACACCAAGACGCCGATGTACGTCAACGCGGCAGCGAACGCGCTCAACATCGCTCTTACCGTTACGCTCGCGTTCGGGCTCGGCCCGTTCCCCGAACTCTCGGTCGTCGGCATCGCCGTCGCGACAGCAGTCGGCGACGTGCTGGCGGCGCTGACGTTTCTGATCGTGATCTACAGCTCCTGGAGCGAACTGTCGTTCGTTCGACCGACGCAGTTGGTGATCATGAAACAGCTGCTCGTCATCAGCGCACCGCGAGTCGCCGAGGGGATCACCGAACTGATCGCCGAGTTCCCGTTCAACGCGATCCTGCTCGCGTTCGGCACTGAGGTCAACGCGGCCTACCACATCGGTCGCCGGGTGTACCAGCAGATCTCCTCGCCGCTCTCGCGGGGGTATGGCACCGCCGCGAACATCATCTCCGGACAGGCCCTCGGTCGCGGTGATACTGACGCGGCGTACTTCAACGGCCTCGCCGCTGCGGCCCTCGCCGTCCTCACTGTCGGTAGTCTCGGCGCCGTGATTTTCGTCGCCGCCGAGCCGGTCGTCCGCGTGTTCACGAGCGATCCGACCACGATCGGCTACGCCACCGACTTCGCTCGAGCCTACGCCATCTCGACGGTCCTCATCGCCTGTTACGTCGTCCTCGCCGGCTCGCTGCGGGGCGGCAGCGAGACCCGGCCGCCGTTCGTCGCGAAGCTCACCGGCGCCGTCGTCTTCCTGCTGGGGACGACCTACCTCTTTGGCGTCCACCTCGAGTACGGCGTCGTCGCCGCCTACGTCGCAGTCGTCGCCGACTTCGCCTGGCGAAACGTCGTCGTCAGCGCCGTCTACCTCCGGGGTAACTGGCTCGAGCGCGGAACGGAGATGATGCACGAACGGGGGAGTTTGTCCGTCGAGACCGATAGCAAGGAGTAACGACCGTTCGGCAACTGCCTGCCGGTAGCCGTCGATGAGGGTGTCGTCGAACTCCGCCCACAGTGTTGGTTCTACTCGCTTTTCCCGTGAACGGATCGTTGCGTCGGTCTGTTTACTGATCGGTTGAGAAGACGATCTCATGTTGCTTTATCGAAATACAACTCGTGGTCTCGATCATGGTGGTCAGCTTGGCTGCGTACGTGTACGCGTCGGTTCGAACACCCGTCGGCGGCCAACAGTTGTCGTCGGCTATGGGCCGCCGTCGACCGGGTCTCGAAGTCAGGAACGGCGACCTGTCAACACCGAGAATCCCTCGGTACGATGCGGTGAGTCCACTGACAAGCCATCGGTCACCGCGTCCGTGGCAGTTGACGAACTCGCTGATTGCCGATCGATTCGTGGAAAGGGAGACTCTCAGACGACAACCAATCCAGTCACGACAACGTATCCGCCTACGAACACCAACACGGTGGGAACGAGCCATCGGTCGAGCCGATCAGAAATCCCGTCGACAGCGACGTGATACACGATCGAGAGCGCCGCGAGGAACACGATTCCAGCACCGATGAGATACACACAGACGATGAGCGTCAGCTCTGTCGTCGATAGGTCGGCGAAAAACGGGATGAACACTGCGAGGTTTTCACCGCTGAGACCGATTCCTGCGACGGTGACCACACCAATACGTCCAGTCGAGTTTGGCACGGCCGGCGTTCGCTCGATACTCGCTTCCGGTGGGCGACGAAGGAGGCCCCAGAGACCGATACTGAGCGGGACGACTCCCAGAAGAAACGTCCATTCTTCCAGGAGTTCAGCAGCGACGATGGCCCCGATGACCGCAGCGATGAGGCCGATACAGAAACCAACGTAATGCCCGACGAAGACCTCCCAAATCCGATAATCGTTGTCCGCACAAAACGCGCTGATGACGATCAGCGTATCGAGGTGGGTCACACCGAACAACCATATACCCAAAAGTAAGATTTTCTCCACGGAACATCACATTTATCACACCGAAACCGTATATCGGTTCCCCCTCCGCAAGTTCCGATCTTCGTGTTCCTGTATCGAACGCCCGCTACGTTCGTGAACCGAACGAAATCTCACGCTACGTTCGCCAGCCAGCATTGCTAGAGCCGATAAAGGCGGAAAGCTGACAACATGACATCACTAGTTTCTATCTTCGAATTCATAAATAAATCACATTCTGAACTTGAGGGAAACGTATATATGATAATTCGAAATACTGACGGTGTATCATGAAACGCCGTACCACACTGAAAACGATCGGAGGGATCGCAGGTACAGTAGCGCTCGGGCCAAGCGTCGTAAGCGCGGACGAATCGTGGCCACGCGAGGAAACGGGTCTGTTCCTCACACACCAGCAGGTACAGGACGAGCTGGATAGCATCCAACGACGCTCACGAGTCGAGTTCGAACTCGAGGATATCGGTGAGAGCTACGAGGGTCGCGAGCTCACCGTTGCTCGCATCGGTGAAGGTGATACGGATGTTTTCATCACTACCGAACAGCACGGTGACGAACCGACGGGAACGCTGGCGGCGTTGCGAGACTTAGAAGAGTTCGCGGTGACGAACAGTCCATACGCGCGGACGGTCCGGGAGAATTTGACCGTTCACGTCCTCCCGATGCACAACCCGGACGGCGCGATGCGCAACCAGCGTGAGAACGCTCTCCCGGAGGACTATACGTGGGAGGACCCATATTTCGGCGAGCAGACTGGTCCGGCAGATCCGAATCGCCAGCACTACTTCGGGTTCACCGAGGACGAGCTCCAGGAGCTCGACGGCGATGACTTCGACGCCGATGTCGGGATCCCGGACGAGAACCCATCGCCGGAGACGCAGGCGATGCTGGACTACGTGCTGGATCTCGAGCCGCTGTGGGTCGCCGACCTGCATACGCAAAGCGGGATGTACCACAACGACAAGGAGAACCCGGGACATCTCGACCACTCCTCGAACGCCTGGCCGTTCAATCCGAACATCGACGAGGAGGGCCGCAACATCTCGAAACGAATGAATGTCGCGATGTACGACCGGGGATCGGATGTTGCCAACGCGAACGTCACGCTATACCACATCGGCGGCACGACGGTCAATATCGCGCGCAACGCCTACGGTGCCTACGGTTTCGGCAGCGTTCTGAACGAGATGACTGGCCAGACCGGTGACCGTGGCGAGCGTCGAGAGGGACAGATGGTACGGATCGTTCGTGAAGAGAATCGGGCGATCCTCGAGGAGACCGCCGATGAGTCACTCTTCGAACGCGATCCCGATCGGACCGAGGAAATTCCCGACCGGGGCGAGTGGGCAGAGTGGCCTTGGCAGCGCGAGCAACCGGAGTAGCCGGCCTCCTCGGATTTCGTTCGTGACGGTGAAGCGAGTGCTGGTGTGTCACATCCGTTGTGACCCAGCCAGATGCTGAAACTGCGTGAGAACTACGAGAAGGAACGCCGCCGATTCGCCTACTGCTCTCGCTCGACGATCGTCCCACCGGCCAGCCCGTCCCACTCGACGCGATAGCCCAGTTCCGAGAGGATCGCACTCGAGTCGCTTACGCCGTGTGAGTCGAGGACGTCCTCGGCGTCGTCGAGGTCCATTCCGACTTCGATGGTCTCATCGAGTGACTCGAGAACCGAGGGTCGAACGAGCGTGCGACCGACCCGTCGGTGGTCGGGAAAGGCGACGTCGGCGAGCGCGTCTTCACTGACGCCGTGGCGATCGGCGAGGGCCTCGAGGGAGAGGACGTCCTTGTCGGGACACAGCTGTGCGGGCAACGCAGCGGCGCTTTCCGCGACCAGCTGGCGTTCGTACTCCCGGAGGACGCCGGCGACGTCTTTCACCCGGACGGTATCCGAGTAGGGGATCGCCCGGAAGTCACGCGCCGCGATCTCCTCGCCGACGCCAAGCGACTCGTCGACGGCGACGATCAGTTCGACGTCCTCGAGGTCCTCGAGTTGGGCCAGCTTCTTGTCGACGTACTCGGGCGTCCAAAACCCCATGATCTCGAAGTAGACGCGAAAGGTTCCGTGTGCGTACTCGAACGCGAAATCCGGGATCATTACCCGTGTTCCCGTCGCCAGCGGTTCGGGTTCGCGGACGAGGTCCCACTCGAGGTCGAGCGCCGAGAACCGGGCGGCGAAGTCGGCCTCGACGCTGCTGTCGAAGCGCACGTCGGCAACCGGCTCGGCGTCGGGCACCCGAACGGGGTCCTCGTGAATAAGCGAAAGCGTCCGTTCGGTACCGCGGTCGTCGATCGTCGCCTCGAGCGACCACGCCTCGGCGCCGGCGATCGTCCGCAGGAGACGCGCAAAGCGGGTGCCGTACCGCCGGGTCGCCCGGAAGAGGTGGGTCGGTCCGGTGACGACGACTTCGCGCTCGGCGATGTCGTTACCGCCACCGTCGTGTCCGTCCAGTCGCCGGATCTCGTACATCAATCGCAGACGCTTGATCGCCGAAATCAGCGCCTTCGGATCGCTCGAGCGCACCCGAAGCTCGGTCGCGTCGAACAGTGCGGTCTGGGAAAGCGAGAGATTGTACTGCGAGAGGAGATCGTCGGGGTCCCACCGTGACGTCAGTTCCGTGAGGACCTGTCGTTCCTCGAGGTCGGCGTACAGTGCCGCCTCGATGGAATCGGCCGAGACGCCGAGCGACTCGCCTGCGCGGTACAGCGCCGTCGCGCGTTCGTCGTCGGTGACGACGTCGACGGTTTCGGCGGCCTCGAAGGCGGCTCGACGGGCCCGCTCGGGATCGACTGGCGCCTCGGTCTCGAAGGTTGCGTCGCGCTCGAGCAGGGCCGCGAACCCCCGGACGAGTTTGAAGTCCTCGGCGTCGCGTTCGAGGTCGGTGAGTGCGTCCTCGAGAGTACCGCGGGTCTCACCGACGTGCCCCTGGTAGGTGCCGATGACGCGGGCCGCGAGGGGACGGTGTTCGCGGCCGGCGAACTGGAGGTGGTAGCCGCCGCCGGCCCGGGAGACGCGCAGCAGGTCCTTCGTCAGCATTCGACTCGAGATCGGTGCGGCGAGGGCAAAAGCACGGCGCTCCCAGGAGCCCGTCTCGAGACGACAATCAAGCGACGAGAGTACGAGAGGGGACGGTGAAACGCCGGTATGGACGACGACGGCACGGGGGGTCGCGATGACCCGCGATGGGGCGGTCGTCGTCAGCGCCGACGGCGTCGTCCAGCGCCAACTGGTTCGGTTCAGCGACCTGATGCCGAGCGAACTCGAGGCTATCGGCGAGTGGAACCCGAGGACGGACTCCTGATACGCATACGCCAACGGCCGACCGGCTTCTGAGCCCGCCATCTGGCATAGACACGCCGTGGAACTAAGTCCCAATTCGTCGAGAATCGAACCGTGCTGGCGGCGCTTCACAGTTCTGACCGGAGGTATCCATGACCGATCTCGGCTACCACGTCTCCCACGAACAGTTCGCCCCGAGTTCCCTCCTCGAGTACGCTCGGCTCGCGGACGAACAGGGGTTCGACCACGCGCTGGCTTCGGATCACTTCCATCCCTGGAGCGAGGACCAGGGCGAGTCGGGGTTCGTCTGGTCCTGGCTGGGTTCAGCGCTCGAGGCGACCGATCTCACGTTCGGCACCGTCAACGCACCCGGCTACCGCTACCATCCCGCGATCATCGCCCAGGGAGCGGCGACGCTGCGCGAGATGTATCCCGAGCGCTTCTGGCTGGCCGTCGGCAGCGGCCAGCTGTTGAACGAGGGGATCACGGGCACGGATTGGCCGGTCAAAGAGGAGCGCAATGCCCGTCTCGAGGAGTGTGCCGACATCATGCGTCGGCTGTGGGACGGCGAGGAGGTAACCCACCACGGCCGGATCGATGTCGAGCGTGCCCAACTCTACTCCCGCCCCGAGACGGCGCCGCCGCTGATCGGCGCCGCTCTCTCCGAAGAGACCGCCGCGTGGCTCGCCGAGTGGGCCGACGGAATGATCACGATCGCCACACCCGACCACGAGAACGACGCCGCCCGCGTCGAGGCGTTCAAAGAGGCGGCGCCGGAGAAGCCGGTCTATCTGAAGGCCCAACACTCCTACGACGACACCGACGATGCTGCCCTCGAGGGTGCCTACGACCAGTGGCGCACCCAGTGTGTGCCGGGCACGGTGACCCAGGAACTGCGCACGCCCGAGGACTACGACGAACTGACCGAAACCGTCGACGAGGAGCAAGTCGAAGCGAACGTGCGGGTCTCGAGTGACCTCGAGGATCACATCGAGTGGCTCGAGACTGATTTCGACCTCGACGTGGACCGGGTGTTCGTCCACAACGTGAATACGAACCAGGAAGCGTTCCTCGAGGTGTTCGGCGAGGACGTGCTTCCGTCGTTCCGGTAGGTCGAAGACCCCCGTCGCTCATGCGAATCGGACCCGCCACTTCCGGTTCAACGAACTCGAAGACCCCGAAGCGATTCCCAAAGGCGAGGACTTCGCGAGCGTCGTCGAGTCGGACGTCCCGGTTGTCTGCCAGCACACGCGACTGGACTCGAGACAGGCCGAGAACGCACTGCTCACGACGATGGCATACCCGGGTGAGTGATCGTGGTCCGGGACCCGGACGCGGAAGCGGGAGAATCGGACGCGAGTGGACCAACTGGTCGGGCAGCGTCTCGTTCGCGCCACGGTAGGTCTACAAGTTCGACGAAACGGAGTGCGTGCTAGTGATCGAGGACGGCCTCGAGTGTCCTCACAGCGCGTCGTCGCGTCGCCGGTCGGCCACCCGTTCCTCGCCGGTGTCCGCGGCGACGACCTCGTAGAGGACCGCCCGCGTCCCGTCCGCTTTCGGCCGCAAGATACGTCCCAGTCGCTGGACGAACTCCCGTTCGCTGCCGCTGCCAGAGAGGACGACCGCGACCGACGCGTCGGGGACGTCAACCCCCTCGTCCAAGACGTTCGAGGTCGCGATCCGGGTATAGGTCCCCTCGCGGAACCGCTCTAGGATCTCCCGGCGCTCCGCGGCGCCCGTCTGGTGGGTAATCGTCGGGATCAAAAACCGCTCGCTGACGTCGTACGCGAGGTCGTTGTGAGCCGTAAAGACGATGGTTCGTTCGCCGCGATGGTCCTCGAGAATGCCCTCGAGTGCCTCGAGTTTGGCCTCGCTACCGAAGGTGATCTCCCGTGCGCGTTGGCGAGCGAGTAACGCCTCGCGAGCGGCGGGGTCCGAGCCCGAGCGTTTGACGAGCTCCTGGTAGTCCGAGCCGCTTTGCATCCGAATGCCGGATTGCGCGAGGTAGTTCGTAAACGTCTCCTGATTGCGTTCGTACTCCTCGCGTTCCTCGGGTGTGAGCTCGACCTCGAGTCGTTTGAGGTCGTAGTTTGCAAGGTGGTCGCCAGCCAGTTCGTCGACGTCGACGCGGTGGACCAGCGGGCCGACGATCCCCGAGACGATCTCGTGGGCGTCGTCGGGACGCTCGAACGTCGCCGTCAGCCCCAGTCGAGCGGGTGCAGCGAGCAGGCGTGCGATCTCGCGGTAGCCTTCGCCGCCGAGGTGGTGGACCTCGTCGAAGACGACGGCGCCGAACCGATCGCCCACCGAATCGGCTTTCAGGTACGCCGAGTCGTACGTCGAGACCGTGATCGGCTCGAGGCGCTGCTCGCCGCCGCCGAAGCGACCGATCGGACAGTCGAATTCACGTTCGAGTTCCCGTTGCCACTGCTCGAGGAGGTCGATCGTCGGAACGACGACCAGCGTCGGCGTCGCGAACCGCTCGATCGCCTCGATGGCGATCACGGTTTTCCCACTTCCCGTCGGGAGTTCGAGAACGCCCGCAGGGGCACACTCGAGAGCGCCATCGGTATCGGTGTCGCTATCTCGCCAGCGATCGGTCTCGAGCCACGTCTCGAGGGCCTCGCGCTGGTAGTCGCGGAGTTCGTACGCCGAGTGAAGCTCGGGCAGCGACTCGAGGTCGAGAACGCGGTCCTCGAGTCGGATTCCGTCGACCGAGGCGAGGGCGGCCCGCAGCGGCGCGTATCGGTAGCCGGGGACGCGCCGCCCGTCGGTTCGGTGATCGGCCTCGAGTTCGGGGACCGCGTCCCGGACCGCGGTCAGCGCTGGCTCCTCTATGCCGTCGATCCGGACGGTGCCGTCCTCGTACCGGAGCCTGATCGGCGTCGATCCCGTCTCCGCCGCGTTGGGGTCCGTCACGCGCGCTACTGAGGACGGGACGGACAAATACTGTCTGATATTTTGGCCAGCGACACCATTTCCTCATCCTTCCGACAGAACGATTCACGGATCGGGCGCACGACTGCAGCCGTCCCCGCGGGTGACGGTCGCGAATTTCCGACTGACGGGTTACTGACTGCTGTCCGGCAGTACGACGACAGGAGACCGTATGACCCGGCCCGACCGCTCGAGGACGGCGACAGAGTACCGTACCTCAACCCTTTTATTACCGCTGTTCGTTGACTGGCACATGAGCGAAGACGAGGGCACGAACGCTGGGGCCCAAGGTGTCCCGTCCGAGGAGCACTCCGACGACGGCGAGTCGGCGGACGTCGAGTCCACGGCGGGAGCGAACACGGACGAGTCGGACGTCGACGCCTCCGAGACTGACACAGAGTCCGAGGAGCCGTCGGCTCCAGAGACGAGCGAGGACGTCCAGGAACTACTCGATCGGATCACCGAGTACGACGACGACCTCGCCCACGAGGTCAACGCTATCGTCGAGGAGGCCCGCGATCTGAACGAGACGGTCGCCGACCAGCGTGCCGAACTCGAGGACTTGGGCGAACGCGTCGAGGAACAGGCCGAGACGATCGAAGGGCTTCGAAGCGAACTCGAGGCCCGCGAAGCGGAGGTCGACGACCTCGAGAGCCGGCTCAAGCGTAAACAGGCCGACTTCCAGAACTACAAGAAACGCGCCAAGAAACGCCAGGAGCAGATGAAAGACCGCGCGACCGAGGACCTCGTCGAACGGCTCCTCGGCGTTCGGGACAACATGAAACGCGCCCTCGAGGAGGAAAGCGGCGACGCCGACAGCCTCCGTGAGGGCGTCGAGATGACCTTAACGGAGTTCGACCGCGTCCTCGAGGAGGAGAACGTCTCCGAGATCGATCCCGAGCCCGGCGCCGAGACCGATCCACAGCGCCACGAAGTCATGATGCAGGTCGACAGCGCCCTGCCGGAAGGGACGATCGCCGACGTCTACACGCCCGGCTACGAGATGGGCGACAAGGTCATCCAGAACGCGCAGGTGACGGTCTCGAACGGCGAACTCGAGGACGACGCCGACGACAGCGAAGACGCGGACGCGTCGACCGAAGACGACGAGACGGACGACTGACAGCTTTTCTCACACTCGAGGCGTCGTTCTCGAACACTCCTAACCCCGCTTTTCACGCCCGTGAGCGGCCGGTCTGTGCTGCGCGGACTTATTTTATTCGGCCGTCGATATTCCCTAGTAACCTTTAAAACAAAGTGCGCACAATAGCCTCCACGATGGCGAGCAACAAAATTCTCGGAATCGACCTCGGAACGACGAACAGCGCGTTTGCGGTGATGGAAGGTGGCGACCCGGAGATCATCGTCAACGCCGAAGGCGAGCGAACGACGCCCTCGGTCGTTGCCTTCACCGACGACGACGAGCGACTCGTCGGGAAACCCGCGAAGAACCAGGCCGTACAGAACCCCGAAAAGACGATTCAGTCGATCAAGCGCCACATGGGGGAAGACGACTACACCGTCGAGATCGAGGGCGAGGAGTACACGCCCGAAGAGATCTCGGCGATGACCCTCCAGAAGATCAAACGCGACGCCGAGGAGTACCTCGGCGACGAGGTCGAGAAGGCCGTCATCACGGTCCCCGCGTACTTCTCGGACCGACAGCGCCAGGCGACCAAAGACGCCGGCGAGATCGCCGGCTTCGAGGTCGAGCGCATCGTCAACGAGCCGACGGCCGCCTCGATGGCGTACGGACTGGACGACGAGTCCGACCAGACCGTCCTCGTCTACGACCTCGGTGGCGGCACCTTCGACGTCTCTATTCTCGATCTCGGTGGCGGTGTCTACGAGGTCGTCGCGACCAACGGTGACAACGACCTCGGTGGCGACGACTGGGACGAGGCCATCATCGACTGGCTCGCCGAGACCTTCGAGGAGGAACACGGCATCGACCTCCGCGAGGATCGTCAGGCCCTCCAGCGGCTGAAAGACGCCGCCGAGGAGGCCAAGATCGAACTCTCCTCGCGCAAGGAGACCGAGATCAACCTGCCGTTCATTACCGCGACCGACGACGGTCCGATTCACCTAGAGGAGTCGCTCACCCGCGCGAAGTTCGAGTCGCTCACCAGCGACCTCATCGAGCGTACCGTCGAACCGACGGAACAGGCCCTCGAGGACGCGGGCTACGAGAAAGACGACATCGACGAGGTGTTGCTCGTCGGCGGTTCCACCCGGATGCCCCAGGTTGCCGAGAAGGTCGAAGAACTCACCGGCCAGGAACCCCAGAAGAACGTCAACCCCGACGAGGCCGTCGCGCTGGGCGCGGCGATCCAGGGTGGCGTGCTGGGCGGCGAGGTCGACGACATCGTCCTGCTCGACGTCACGCCGCTGTCGCTGGGTATCGAGGTCAAAGGCGGGCTCTTCGAACGGCTCATCGAGAAGAACACGACGATCCCGACCGAGGAGTCGAAGATCTTCACCACGGCCGCTGACAACCAGACCTCCGTGCAGGTCCGGGTCTTCCAGGGTGAGCGCGAACTGGCCGAGAAAAACGAGTTGCTCGGTGAGTTCCACCTGACTGGCATCCCGCCGGCACCCGCTGGAACGCCCCAGATCGAGGTCACGTTCTCCATCGACGAGAACGGGATCGTCAACGTCGGCGCCGAGGACAAAGGCTCCGGCGAGTCCGAGGAGATCACCATCGAAGGCGGTGCTGGCCTCTCCGACGAGGAGATCGAGGAGATGCAACGCGAGGCCGAGCAACACGCCGAAGAGGACAAGAAGAAACGCGAGCGTATCGAGGCCCGGAACACGGCCGAAGCGACGATCCAGCGCGCCGAGACGCTGCTCGAGGAGAACGACGAGCAGGTCGACGACGATCTGCGAGCCGACATCGAAGCCGCGATCGAGGACTTAGAGGAGACGATCGACGACGACGAGGCAGACGCCGAGGATATCGAAGCCGCGACCGAGACCCTGAGCAAGGAGCTCCAGGAGATCGGCAAGCAGGTCTACCAGCAACAGGCCGGAGAGGCCGGCGCCGCGGGTGCCGGCGGTGCGGCCGGTGGCGCTGCAGGCGGCGCTGCTGGCGCCGGCATGGGCGGCATGGGCGGCGGCCCGAACGCCGGTCCCCAGGGTGGCGCTGCTGGCGGCGAGGACGAGGAGTTCGTCGACGCCGACTTCGAAGACGTTGACGAAAACGACGAAGACTGAGTCGTTTTCGTCACGACGACGACAACTAACGGGACGAGTCGTCATCTTCGGCTCGGAAGACTCACGTCGTTCGTCTTCCGTAGTTTCGAAAACGAGCGAAGCGAGTTCTCGAGTGTGGCCTCGAAGGGAGTATACGGAGTGGTGGCTCCGGATTGAAGCGCCGAGTGCTGCACCCGTCACCGACCTGAGGGAACGAGTGGCTTTTCTCGCGGGGTTCGAACGCGCCAACGGCGCGTGATACGGACTGCTGTCCGGCAGTATGACGACAGGAGACCGTATGAGGGCCCTGCTAAAAAGGTATCTGCGGAACGGTCGTTTCAAGTGGTTCAACCGAGTATCGGTGTGACAACGAATGAGCGAGGACTTCTACGACGTACTCGGCGTGAGTCCCGACGCCTCTACCGAGGAGATCAAACAGGCCTACAGGGAGAAGGCCACGGAGTATCACCCGGACGTCAGCGACGACCCGGACGCCGAAGAGAAATTCAAGAAGATTCAGAAGGCCAAGAAAGTCCTCACCGACGAGGAGAAACGCCAGGCCTACGACCAGATGGGTCACGACCGCTACGAGCAGGCCGAAAAACACGGCTTCGACGCCAGCGAGGGCGGTGCCGGCGGGATGGGTGGCGACCCGTTTGGCGGCATGGGCGGTGGCGGTATGGGCGGCGGCGGACTCGGCGACATCTTCGAGCAGGTCTTCGGCGGCGGTGGCGGCCGCGGTCGCCGCCGACCACGGAAAGGTCGCGACCTGCGAACCGAACTCGAGATCGACTTAGAGGAGGCCTACGAGGGCGCCCAGAAGCAGTTCACCGTCGAGCGACCCGAGGAGTGTGACACCTGCGACGGCGCGGGCCATCCGCCGGACGCCGACTCCCGAACCTGTCCGGAGTGTCAGGGCCGCGGGCAGGTGACCCAGGTCCAGCAGACGCCGCTGGGTCGGGTACAGCAGACGACCACGTGTCCACGGTGTGACGGTGAGGGCACGCTGTACTCCGAGACCTGTGACGACTGTCACGGCGAGGGGTACGTCCGCAACGAGGCGACGCTCACCATCGAAGTGCCCGCGGGCATCCAGGACGGCCAGACGCTCCGGATGGAGCGGGAAGGCGCCCCGAGTCCCGAGGGCGGCCGTCGCGGTGACCTGCTGATCGACGTCACGGTGCGCGAACACGAGGAGTTCGAACGCGAGGGCGACGATCTGCGCTATCGGCTGCCGATCTCGTTCCCACAGGCGACGTTCGGCGACACCGTCGAAGTGCCGACGCTCGACGGCACCGTCGAGTTCGACGTTCCCAAAGGCACCCAAAGCGGCGAGACCTTCCGTCTCGAGGGGAAGGGCATGCCCCGCCTGCGCGGCCGCGGCCACGGCGACCTCTTCGTCAAGGTACAGGTCGTCACTCCCGAGAGCTTAAACGACGAGCAACGCGAGGCACTCGAGGCGTTCGCCGAGGCCGGCGGTGACGAAATCGAGGTCAACGAAGGGTTCTTCGAGAAGATCAAACGCGCGTTCTAGCGCGACTCCCGTTCGTTCAACCGCACTTCGTCTGGCGTCACCTCGATCTCGAACCCCGCGTACTCGAAACGCACACGGACGTCGTCGGCGTGATCGACGAGCGCGTCAAGGGACTCGCCGTCTATGGACTCGTGGATCGGTTCCAGTCGTTCGTGTGGCGTCTCCGTAATCGACGACACGGCGTCGGCGATGACCACCGTCGCTGGCTGGTCGTCGATCTCCCACCGATAGCTCCCCTGTTCCATACGTCGAAGTCGGCACGAGATACTGAAAGGTGGCGCGTGCAGTTCCCAGAAGTCGGGACCACACGTCGATTCGTAATGGCGTGATACTGCCGGACAGCACGATTCGACGATCGACCACGATATCACCGCCGTCTGGCGGGTCTTTTCGGCGGCCGCGCTGTCTCGAGTCGGCGTGCTTTTTTCCGCCCGGCCGCGAGTAGTGAGTATGACTGCCACGACTGTCGACGAACTACTCACGCGCGAACTCAGGGCCGAGCACACGTCGTTGATCGACGCGACGGGCCGGGAGTTCGATCATCACTGGCTGTGTACGACTGCCTGGAAGTCCGGCAACTTCCTGCGACACTCGGGCGTTCGCGAGGACGTCACCGTCGGAATCGTCGGCGAGAATCCCCTTTCCTTGCTTGCGTTTTTCGGAACGACGCTGCTCGAGGGGACCAGCCGCTTCGATCCGCCGACCGACCTCACCGAGGTCGACGACTTCCGGGCGCTCGTGGCGCCGGTCCACAAACTGGAGTCAGATACGTACGACCTCCCGCGGGGTGCCCAACGGGTCGGTTACGGAGCCAAACCCGAGGAGCCGGACATCCACCACTTCGACGCCGGCGTCTGGACCGAGAACCCCGCCTTTCCGCCGCTCGACATCGATCCCGAGAGGACGATTCTGACCGACGGCGAGCGGACCGTCAGCCACCGCGGAATCCTCGAGGCCGCAAGCGACGTCGTCGACGAGTACGATCTCGAGGCCGAGGATCGTGTCGTCGTTCGCGCGCCGTTTTCGAAGCCCGAAACGATCGCCGCGGGCGTTCTCGCACCCCTGATCGCCGATGGCGTGATCGTCCTCACCGGCGACGGCAGCGAGAACGAGACCACCGTCGACCGGGGCACATACGCCGTCTCGAGTGAGCCGGTTCCCGAGTCGACGCGTATCGATCCAGAGGACGTGACGATTCCCTGAGACGGATTGCTGTGCCGATGTACCGGCGCAACCACAGCCCGGGTCACGGGTGCGCCGGTACTGACTACAGTAGTCCGTATGAGACGAGTTGCTGTACCGACGTCTATAGCAACAACTGAAACGATGTACACACCGATCGCAGGGCTCACGGGTCACGCTGCTCCCCGCTCGCCAGTTCGCGGGTCTCGCTCCGGTAGTCGCGTCGACCCGCGTGCCCCTCGTGCGATCGGATGTGGATTGACGTTCAGTGGCTACTACAACAGCCCGTACGTGACGGGTCGCCGTCCAGATGATCGATCGGAGAGCGATCCGTTTTTGCACCGATTTCTCCAACCGGCAGTATGGAGAGGCTCATCGAGTCGCTCGACGACGCACCGATCATCGACAAAGACGGCTACGAGTATCTCGTCCATCCGATCAGCAACGGTGTTCCACGGCTCGATCCCGACCTGTTGCGGGAAGTCGTCGTCGAGGTCATGCGCACGATCGACCTCGACGTCGACAAGATCGTCGCTCCCGAAGCGATGGGGATCCACCTCGCGACGGCGCTGTCACTGCAGACCGACATCCCGCTGGTCGTGATCCGCAAACGCGAGTACGGCCTCGAGGGGGAGGTTTCGCTCCATCAAGAGACGGGGTACTCGGAGTCGGAGATGTACATCAACGATATCGAGGCCGGCGACCGCGTCGTCATCGTCGACGACATGCTCTCGACGGGCGGAACGCTGGCGGCGATCTGTGAGGCCTTAGACGACATCGGCGCCGACATCGTCGATATCGTCGTCGTGATGCGAAAGGCGGGTCCGTCCGCCCTCGACGAGACGGAGTTCGAGGCGACGAGTCTCATCGATATCACCGTCGAAGACGGCGAAGTGGTCGTTCACTGATATTCGATAGTGGGCTGTGGCGTGGGACTCGAGTCCATTGCCGAGGTCTCCGTCGCAGACGGAATATCCACAAACGTGGGTATTTTCGACTGGAGTACTCCGCATGATGAGCGTATATACGAGACTTTTTGTGCCTCAGTTCGCTACGGGGTCCGTACAGAATGTCGAACGACGTTGACGGGAGCATCCAACTCGAGTACGGCCTCGACGACAGGCCGCCGTGGCTCCGATCGATTCTCCTCGGATTGCAACACGTCGCGGTGATGATCGTCCCGGCGACGGCGGTCGCGTTCATCGTCGCGGGTGGCGTCGGTCTCAGTCCGGCCGACACGGCGTATATCGTCCAGATGGTCCTGTTGTTCTCCGGGCTGGCGACGATCGTCCAGGCCTATACCGTCGGTCCGGTCGGGGCACGGCTCCCGATCGTGATGGGCTCGAGTTTCACCTTCGTCGGTGCGGCGACGACGATCGGCGTCGATTACGGGATGGCCGCGGTGTTCGGGGCGATTCTCGTCACCGGCTTCGCCGTCGAAGGGCTGATCGGCTGGCAGTTCGAACGCATCAAACCGTTTTTCCCGCCGCTCGTAACCGGACTGGTCGTCGCTATCATCGGGCTATACCTCATCCCGACGGGGATGGATTACGCCGCCGGCGGCGCTGACGCGGCCGACTACGGCGCGCTCTACAATATCGGGCTGGCCGCGCTCGTGTTGGGACTTGCGGTCGGACTCAACATGTTCACGCGGGGCGTCGCCCGACTGTTGAGCATCCTCGCCGCGATCGTCGTCGGCTACGTCGTTGCCGTCGTCCTCGGTTTTGGATTCGGGTACGACGTCGTCGATTTCTCGGCGATCGGTGATGCCGCCTGGCTCGCCGTTCCGTCGCCGACCAGGTTCGGCCTCGAGTTCGAGCCGGTCGCGATCGTCGTCTTCGCCTTTCTCTTTCTGGTCTCCGCGATGGAGACTGTCGGCGACATGTCGGGTGTCACGGCCGCCGAAGGTCGTAACCCGACCGACAAGGAGTTTCGCGGCGGCCTGTTCACCGACGGAATCCTGAGTTCGATCGGGTCGGTCTTCGCCGCGTTCCCGATCACGTCGTTCTCCCAGAACGTCGGTATCGTCGCCTTCACCGGCGTGATGAGCCGCCACGTCGTCGGCATCAGCGGCGTGATCCTCGCGCTGTTGGGCCTCAGTCCAAAAGTCGGGGCCGCCGTCACGACCATCCCGAGTGCCGTCTTCGGCGGCGCCGTCTTGTTGATGGTCGGGATGGTCGCCGCCAGCGGCGTCCGACTGATCGTCATGCACACCGAACTCGACCGCCGGAACATGGTCATCGTGGCCGTCTCGCTCGGTCTCGGCCTCGGCGTCGCGACGACGCCCGAAGCCCTTGCAGGACTCCCGGACGCGGCGGAGACCTTCTTCGGCGAACCCGTCATCCTGACGGCGCTTTCGGCGCTGCTTTTGAACACGCTCGTCCCCGGCGAACAAAGCCCGCTGTTCGACACCGTGCCCGCGGAGTCGACTTCGGATCCCGTCGACTCGAACGCCCCTGCGGCCGGCCCCAGCGACGATTAGCGTCAGTACTACATCGAACAGGAACTCGTCGAGACGTTAGACGAGATGGCGATCAACGCGACCAACGACCGGATGAGCGAGGGGTTTGCGGACCACCGCGACGAGACCCGAACACAGGTCCAACGTCTCGAGGACGTCTTCGCGGCGCTCGACCGACCAGCCGAGCGGCGCGAGGCGCCGATCCTCGACGCGCTCGAGGCCGAGCGATCGACCCTCGAATCGGTCATCGAGGACGACGACCTGCTGGACATGGCCTACATGAACGCGGGAATGATGACCGAACGCATCGAGATGACCGCCTACGAGGGTCTGACGTCGATGGCGGGCCAACTCGACTACGACGACGAGGTCCGCAAACCGCTCGAGTCGAACTACGACGAGGAGCAGTCGGCCTACCGCGAGCTGTCGGCGATGGAAACGGCATCGGACATGAAGTCGCTGTGGGACCGGCTGACACTGTCGTGATTCGGACCGATACCGGGACACTGCCCGGTGACTATCCCTACGTCAGCGTCGGGAACGGCTCGCGGGCGCTCGTCGTGTCTGGATTTCGACGGCTGCGACCGGCTCGCAGCGATCGAACAACCCACGCTCGTCTTCGGTGGCGAGGGGGATCCGTTCTTTACGGCCGATCTGGCCCGTGAGACGGCTGCTGGTGTGAGAAACGGAAGGCTCGAACTCGTCCCGGGTGCGAAACACGCTGCGTTCCACGAGCGCAAACTTACGTTCGATTCGACGGTCCGGAAGTTCCTCTTCGTAGACCGACTCGAAGTACTACCCCCCATCAGTTGCAGGTGTACGCATTTTTTATCGCTATATCCAACCGATTCATGTGAGTGGAAATACCAACCACACCCGGCGGCGTCTCCTCAAGGCAACAGGTATTGCAGGGATCACGGCACTGCTCGCTGGCTGTCCCGACGAAGAAGACGACGACGAAGTGGATGACGAAGAAGTGGACGACGAAGAAGTGGACGACGAAGAAGTGGATGACGAAGAGGTGGACGATGAAATGGATGACGACGAAGAAGTGGACGACGAAGAGGACGATGAAATGGATGACGACGAAATGGATGACGACGAAGAGGACGATGAAATGGATGACGACGAAATGGATGACGAAGAGGACGACGAAGAAGACGAGTAGCGAGTGATCCGTTATACACGGAACAGGTGCAATACCACGGCCAAAGGCCGTGGATACGCCTCGTAATCTTAACCGACCATTAGCACCCAACAGCCATGCTAAAAACGATAGCTACTGAACGTCACTGCACATCCGATCGCCGGAGAGAGTTGCGATCGAAATCGGCCCAGTAGCTACTATAGCAGCCGGCTCGGTGGTTGCCACGGCGAAAGACGGATATTTTCGGCCTGCGCGCCCGAGTGTAGTCGTCGACGGCTACTCACAGCCACCCGAGGTCCCACTCCGATCCGCGACCCACTCGAGGACCTGTGGCCATCCCGATTCGTGGGCCTCGCCAGCAACCGACGTCCCGACGTGGTTGGTCGGGAACTCGAGGACGGCCGTCTCCTCGCTGGCGATCGCCTCGAGGAAGGGGACGGCAGCCCGCCGCGGGATGAACTTGTCCTCCGCGCCGAGGATCAACAGGACAGGCATTTCGATTCGTTCGAGGTCGACGTCCCGACCGAGGAGTTCCCAGGTCCCCTCGAGCAGCCGGTTCTGAAGTACCAACTCCTCGACGAACTCGCGGTAGGCCCTGCCAGGCAGGCTCGGTCCGCTTCTCGCCCACGCGAGTTTCCGGCCGTACTCCTCGACGAACGCATCGTCGTCGAACCGGTCCCAGAGCCGCAACGGGTTCATCACGGTGTACTCGACGGGTTTGCGAAGTGCCAGTCCGACCTCGAGCAGCGGCGTCGGCACGGCACCGAAGGCGTCGGCGACCTGTTCGGGATCGTGGGCGGCTGCCAGTTTTCGGAAGAGATCGATTCCGTCGGCGCCGTCGACCGACTCGAGCGTCGAATCACGCGCCCCGGAGCCGTCGACGGCCTGTGGCTCCGACACGCCGTCGAACGCGAGCGGCGGCCCCTGAAGCATCAGCGTCCGGATGTCGTCGGGAAAGCAGCCGGCGTAGCCGGCGACCAGCGGCGCACTCGTCGAGTAGCCCTGCAGGTGAACGGTGTCCGCACCCGTCTCCGCTCGAGCGTGGGCGAGACAGTTGTCGAGAAATCGGCAGACGTAGTCGCCGAGTCCGAGCGACCGATCCAGTGGCAGCGGATCGCCCCACTCGACGACGTAGACGGGAAACCCGGCGTCTGCGAACGCGCGGACGACGCTCCGGTCCGCGGCGAAGTCGAGGATCGACGGATCGTTGATGAACGGATAGGCGATCACCACCGGGACGTCCCGACGCTCGCCGGCGGAGACACGGGGCTCGTACCGCCGCATCGATATCGGCCCTTCCTCGAAGACGACCTCATACGGCGTCACGCCGGGTTCGGCGGTCGCGAGCTGGAGTGCCCGCAGCGGTGTCTGGCCGAGTCTCGTCGGTGTTCTCACGGCCCGGTCAACGACCTGCCAGTAGCAGTCCCATAGGTCCATCTCCTGACGTACTCGAGGGTATGGGTCGGCCGGACATCAGGGATAGCCCTGCATTACACCAGTCTGCCCCTCGTCCCAAACGACCCTCGGATACAAGAGACAGACCCTCGAAAACCGCGGCATGGAACTCGAGTGTGTCTTCTTTGGCCCGTTCCGGGACGCCGTCGGTCAGAAGACCGTCCGCTACGAGACCGACGCTGCCACCGTCGGCGAACTGCTCGCCGACCTCGAGGCGAGCTATCCGGACCTCGAAGGACAGCTCGTGGTCGACCCCGAGGAGCCGACCGCCCTCGCGGGCGACACCGTCGTGACGAAGAACACGCGCAACGTCGCCCACCTCGACGGCCTCGAGACGGGACTCGAGGACGGCGACGTGATCCGCCTGGTGCCGTCGGTGTACGGTGGCTGTGACGTGATCGGAACGCGTGTTCATGCATGAGTATGACACCCATGCTGCTTATGTGGGTGGCCGTCCAACCGACGAATACAGTCGGACGATAGCAAGTCCGACGGTCGGCCGAAGGCACCGTGTGCGAACGCGCCAGTGGGTCACGCACCTTCGTGCCGTGTTACAACGGGCGTCCACCGTCGATCCGGACCCGTCATCGCGTGACCCACTTCTCCCGATCCCTTCGAACGACGGCCCATAGCCACGGTTCCCGTCGTTCATTCGGTCGGTAATGGCAGGGACTCGAGACTCGAGTCCGCAACGACGCCATCGTTCGACCAGCCGCGGGCCGCGTAGTACTCCTCGATTGCGGCCTCGAGGTCTGGCAACTCGTACGGTAAGACGTCGTCGCCTCGATCGAAGCCGCGTTGGTTGTTGAAGTGGCGCTCGCGCTCGACGGTCCGTGCGCCGACGGCGAGCAACTCCTCGTAGTCGGCGTCGAACAGCGTCTCGAGGCGGTCTTCGGTGACGTACTCGCTGCCAAAGACACAGACGATTCCGGAGTCGTGAAACGCCGAGTCGTTCTCGCAGGCGACGAGCGTCTCGGCCTTGCCGAGCGTACCCTGTGGATCGAGTTGGCCGGCGTACTCGAGGCGGAGCATGCTCGCGTACAGGTGGTCTGCGCCGCGGTTGGCGACGGCGTAGGACAGTCCCTGTCCGTGGAGCGTACGGCCGTCGTGGGCGGCAAACTCCAGTCCCTTGACCGTGTAGTCGTCGACCCCCAGCTCGTCGTGACAGCGGGCGACACCTTCCGCGAGCGTGTCGCCGATCCCCTCGCGGTAGGCGATTCGTTCGGTGATTTCCTGTGCGAGTTTCGCATCCCCGAACGCGTCCTCGCTTGCGAGGTAGGCCGCGACGGTGACGCCCGCCGAGATCGTATCCATCCCGAGGATGTCACACAGTTCGTTCGCACGCATGACGTCGACGATGTCGTCGACGCCTTGCATCGCGCCGAAGGCGTAGACGGTCTCGAACTCCGGCCCCTCCGTTTCGACGCCGGTCTCTGCGTCCCGTGTCGGGAGCTTGCAGGCGTAGGCACACGCCGAGCAGGCACCGGTCTCGTATTTCTTCTCCTCGACTGCGTTGCCGCCGATGTCGGCGGCGCCCTCGAACTCGTACTCGCGGAAGTACCGCGTCGGCAGCGAGAAGTTGTCGTTGATGAACTCCGTGTTGCCGGTCGTTCCCTGCGTTCGCATCCGATC
The DNA here is from genome assembly GCF_030848565.1 of Natronolimnohabitans sp. A-GB9. GTDB lineage: Archaea > Halobacteriota > Halobacteria > Halobacteriales > Natrialbaceae > Natronolimnohabitans. The sequence goes on along the minus strand of NZ_JAVDDV010000014.1, from coordinate 12,728 downwards.
GTCGGCGGTGGCGGCCTCGCGGTGGACGTCCATCTCGGGTGGGTCCGGGATCTCGAGGGGCGGATCGACCTCGCCGTCGAAGGTGACGCATTTGACGTTTTTCGACCCCAAGACGGCGCCGAGCCCGCCCCGGCCGAACGCGCGAGAGTCGAAGGTCATCACCGACGCGAACCGAACCAAGTTCTCCCCGGCGGGACCGATCGCGATGCAGTGTTCGGGACCGAGATCGTGTTCGTCGGCGATGTAGTCGGACGTTTCGGGTACCGTCGCCCCCTCGAGGTCGGGTACTGGCTCGAACTCGACGCCCGAATCCGTGACGTGGATGGCCAGAAGTTCGTCGCTCGCGCCGGTCAGTTCGAGGACGCTGTAGCCGGTTGCGACGACGTTTCGCGAGAGATAGCCACCGGCGTTGCTCGAGACCAGCCCGTCGGTCAGCGGCGAGAGACCGGTCATGTTCAACCGACCGGTAAAGGACATCCGCGATTGCTGGAGCGGTCCCGTCGAGAGATACGCGCGGTTTTCCGGGCCGAACGGATCCGCGTCGAACGGAATTCGATCGTGGGCCAGCGCCGTCGCCGTCGCGCGACCGCCGACGGTGACCTCGAGTAGGTCGTCGATCTCCGTCTCGATGATCGTCCGCTCGTCGACGTCGATGGTGAGCATCGGTCCCGTGGCGTGAAGCATGGCACCAGATACCAGGAACGATCCCTTAACTCGTCTCCCGATTCGTCGGCCGTTGCGAACGCGTCGAAACACCTCGAAAGAGCGTCTCGAGTCGCCGGCTACCGGTCGGTATCGAATCGGTCTGCCGTGGGCTCTAGCTCCGCGTACTGTTTGGTTGCCCAGTCCCAGATCGGCGTCCCCGAGTCGGCCCGCAGGACCGACTGCGTCCGCATGTGTTCGTCGAAGGCACCGAGCAACACCGTATCGTCGACGAAGCCGATCGCGTACTGCGGGACCGAATCTGACTCGTACAGTCGGATCGACGGCTGTTCGACGATCGCTTCGAACGCATCGGGGTGGTTGCGTTCCACCCGTTCGTAGGACGACGGCGGCGCGATCACGTCGACGCTGACGTCGGTTTCGGTGCTCCGGCGGAGTGCGTCGACGTACAGGGGGTTGATCACGGGGAGGAACCCACGAACGGTCTCGCCGTCGACGATTTGAGACTCGACGGTCGCGATCGGATCGAACGGTGCCTCGACGTCCGAGACGACGACCTCAGCCGCGGCCACCGATTCGGACGTGGTCGGTAGTTCGGCGGGAAAGTACTCGAGAAACGGCCGTATCGACTGTGCCCGCTCGACGGCGGTAAGCGCATCGGACACCGCCTCGTTGACGATCTCTCCCGTCGGCGTCAACTCGTACTCCGCCGCCGACGCCGACCGGGAAACGAACCCACGATCGACGAGCGCCGAGAGATTCCGGTGGAGCGTCGACCGAGGCACCTCGAGGTGTTCCTGGAGCCGTCGACCCGCCATCGGACCGTCGGCTAACGCCGCCACGATCCGCGGACGAACCGGCGACGAAACGAGAAACTCGAGGCTCTCGAGTGCGTCCCGCGTCGAGTCGTTCATACGACTGCTGACAGCTAGCTGAACTTTGTGGTTCCGGTTCGGCCCGCTGGATCGTTTCACGGCGTGGGACACTCCCACGCAGGAGTCTTTTTACTGTTGGGGAAGTAGTCCGTCGTAGTAATGCAGTACGACGCGGTCCTGTTCGACTTCGATGGGGTCGTGGTCGAGACCCCCTCGTCACGGCGGATGTACGACGCGCTCGGCCGGACCTACGAGAAGCTCGGTCGATCCAGCCCGTCGCCGGAGACCCTCCAGGAGTTCATGCACGGCGACTTCGAATCGATCGCCGACCGCTGTCGGCGCCTCGAGATCGATACCGACGCGTTCTGTACACAGGCGGCCCGCGAGATGGTTCGAGCCCAGCTCTCGGAGGTCGAACGCGGGCTGCGGTCGATGTACGACGACGTCGATACCGTCCGCTCGCTTTCCCTTCCGCTCGGGATCGTCAGCGACAACCATCCGACCGTCGTCTCGCGACTGCTCGATCGCTTCGGCCTGCGGTCGCTGTTCGAGACCGTCTACGGCTGTCCTCTGACGCCGGAGGGGTTCTCCCGCCGGAAACCCGACCCGACGAACATCGAGCGCGCGATGGACGCCCTCGAGGCCGACTCGGCGCTGTACGTCGGCGACCGGCCGGTCGACGTTCGAGCCGCCGACAACGCGGGAATCGATTCGGCCCTGTTGTCGCGCTCGAGTGAGGATGGGACTGACGACGAAGACGAAAGCGAAGACCGATCCGAACTCGAGACGTCGCCGACCCACCGCCTCTCGTCGCTTACGCAGCTACCGACGGTCCTCGAGTGAGACGGACCGCCGCCCATCGGTTCCGTTGCATTCCCACATGGATCGCGGGCGTTCAAGCTCGCCGTTGCTCGAGGTGGTCCGCACAGAGCACGTGGTAGACGTCGTCGTCGGGGACGATATCCCCGGTCGGCGTCTCCTTCAGCAGGGTGATCGCGTACGTGGCCGGTTCGTCGCAGTCGATACACGTCCCGCTGGCACCCTGGTGACCGTAGCCGCTGAACTGTTCGCCGTCGGTTCGGATCTCGGCACAGTCACGACAGAGCCGCCACCTGTTCTCGACGTCGGTGAGCTCGAAGACGTGATACGCCATCTCGTGTTGAGTAAACGGCACCGCCTCGTCACAGAAGAGACAGTCCATACTAACCACTGTTCCGGACAGCGCCGTAACGGTTCGCCACGTATTCGCATGGGTCCGACTCGAGTTAGCTCAGCTGCGACGATTTCGCCATCGGCGTCTGCGCCGCCGTCGGGATTTCCCCCGCGGATTTTTGCGTACGGGAGCCGGAGCTCTCTCCATGAACGACGACGCGTGGTCCGACCTTCGAACCCGCTGTGAGAACCTCGAGCCCGGCGCCCAGCTCCTGACACCGCTTTCGGAGCGGCCGTTCCGGATCGATTCGACCACGGACGATCGGATCGTCGTCCGCTTTACTGACAGCACCGAGGACCGACCGCTCTGGCGCGAACAGTTCGGCGTCTTCGACGAGCAACTCGAGGGCCAGGCGATGGCGATCGACGACCTCCAGCCGGGCGTCGAGCCGTACGCGACAGTGCTGACGCTCTCGGCGTCGTACACCGTCACGGACGATGCGATCGTCGAGGCGCCCGACGACGCGGTCGGCGGCGAGAGTCCGTTTCTCGTCTCGGCGGCCGACGCCCGGACGCCGCCCGAGCGCGTCCACGACGATGCGTTGTTGCTGGCCCACCTCGTCGAACACCTCGGGATCGACGACAACGACGACCTCGAGTCACTCGATACCGACTCGCTGACCGACTACTACGTCCTCGCGTCCGACGTCCAGCGCGGTGCCGACGGGCTCCGGTCTGTGGCTCGTGACGAACTGCTCGAACGACTCGGCCCCGACCAGCAACTCCACGGTCGGTTCGGGACGGTTCGACGGACAGCCCGCCAGCGTCGGCGGCCGAAAGACGACGAGACGATCCTCGCGGCCCTCGACGAGCGTGGTATCCCCCGCGAGTGGGTTCTCGGTGTCGACCCTGACAAACTCGACGTCGTCCTCTCGGTGACCGACCTCGAGAAAGCGGACGTCTACGACACTACCGAGTCCGTCTACGTCCAAAAGACCGGCGTCGACGAAGACGAGAAGTTCGACCGACTTCAGGGACTCGCCGATCGCATCGACGACCTCGAGGACGCCGCGGGCGACCCCCTCCGCGAGGACCTCGAAGAGATCGAGGATCGACTCGAGGAAGCGCTGACGGCGGGATAGTCCCCGTTCGATCCCACTTGGCTGAACGGCCGCAGTGCTCTCGAGGAATACTGTTGCTATGCGGACGTGTTCGTTCGACCGAAAGAACTACCAGTTGGAGATCTGAACTATGTGCCGATGTGGTTCGACCCCGCTATCGTCGAGGCCGTCCGTGATCTCGTCCCGACCTGGCTCGGTATCGTCATGGTCGTGCTCTCCTATTTCGGCAGCGTCTACCTGATCGCTCCCGGGATGATCGCCGCCTACTGGGCGAACCGGGATCTCGCTGCCCCCTGGATCGGCGGCGTCATCGGCTGTTACGGGCTGATGTCGATCACCAAATCCTACCACTCCGCGAGTCGACCGACCGTCGAGCCGCCGGTAAGCAGCGCGGATTTTCCCTCATGGTTCGTTCCGGCGTACGAACACGCCGCACACATCTCCACGACGAGTTTCCCGAGTGGCCACGCGATGGCGGCGACGATCATCGTCGGCATGTTGGTCGTCGATCTCCCCGTGAGCACGTTCCGGCGGCGTCTCGTCGCCGGCATCGCCGCCGTCGGCTGGGTCGGCTTCACCCGCGTCGGCCTCGGTGTTCACTATCATGGCGACGTCGTCGGCGGTATCGCCTACGGACTCGGCTTTCTCGCCGTCTACTACCTGGCGAGATACACCGTGGTGGGCCGGACGTCGCTCGATACGACGTCGGTCGCGTTCGCGGTCGGCCTCGTTGTCGGCCTGATCGCGGCGGTCTACGTCGGCAGTCGCAACTCCTACATCGTCTTCGGTGGCGCCGTCGGCGGTCTCCTCGCCTGGTACTGTGCACCGACGATCGCGCGTCACACCCGAAACACCGTCTGGGAGACGCTCGCGCCGGTGTTCGGTCTCGCCATCGTCGGCCTCACCTGGTTCGTCGCCGAGCTGGAACTGGGCACCTACGCGGTCATGGCGCCCCTCGCTGCGCTGTTTCTCGCGGCCGTCGTCCTCGTCCCGTGGATCGCGCCGACGCGGGAACTCTGGACGTCCGCGAAGCGACGAAGTCGACGTCTCGCCGGCTGATACTGCCGGACAGACTATTGTCAGCTTCGCCGCTCGTCCGGCAGTATGAACCGACTCCATCGTCGTCCGCCACGCTCGACTGCGTGTCCCGAGCCGACACCCGTTTCCGACCCTCGTTCGTCGTATCGGATACGCATGCGCTCGCGCTCACGCTCGAGGACGCCCCGCTTCCTAATGGTCGCCGTGGGCGTGCTGGTGCTCCTGACGTCGCTCGGGCTGGCCGCGGTCGGCTATCTGACACTCGTGGCTCTCTGGCAGTCGGCCCTCGACCCGGGGACGGCCGTTCTGGCCGTCGTCGTCGCCGGCTTGCTCGCTGGCTACTTGAGCTACCGGTTCGGGACGACGACGTTGCTCTCGCGACTGGAGGCCGTCGAACTCCCGCGATCGCGGGCACCCGAACTCTACCGGCGGCTCGATCGCCTCGAGGCGCGAATGGGCGTGGAGACGCCGACGCTACTGGTCGCGCGACTTCCAGCACCCAACGCCTTCGCGATCGGCACCGCTCGAAACGGCGTGATCGTCCTCGACCGATCGCTCCTGCGGGTTTTGAGCGTCGACGAACTCGAGGCGCTGCTCGCACACGAACTCGCCCACCTCGAGGGATACGACGCGTTCGTCCAGACACTCGCCTTCGGCGTGTTTCGGACGGTCGCCGGCGTCGCCTTTCTGCTCGCGTCGCCGCTGTTGGTGGCGATCGTCGGGCTCGCACGGTCCGTCGCCTGGATCCGTGGCCGTCCGAGCGCGTGGACGCAGACGGCATTCGGTCGGTTCCTGCGATGGATCGAACGCGGCGTCCAACTGATCCTGCTGTTCGTCACGCTGCTGGTCAGGGCCCACTCGCGACGACGCGAGTACGCGGCCGACGACCGGGCAGTCGACGTCACCGGGAATCCGCTGGCGCTGGCCCGCGCACTGCGGAAGATCCAGCGTGTGGCCGATCCGCGCCGCGGGCTGCTCTCACCCCTGTACGTCCACACCGAGGAAGACGACTGGACGCGGCTGTTCTCGACCCACCCCTCGACGGACGACCGCATCGAACGGCTGGTCGAGCGGGCCCACGCTGATCGACGCCGATCCAGCCACAATCGACGCACGTGACGTTCTCGCCGTCGTCGGTGTCTCACCCGCCGTCGGTAACCAGGCGCTCGCGTTCGAACTCGCCCTCGAGGGCGGCCGGAACGGCTGGATGGCAGTTCGCACAGACGCGTTCGGTACGGCGGTACGTCATCGTCTCCGTTCGGGCTCGGTGTTCGAAGCGTCGCGCGACCTCGTCACCGCAGCGTTCGCATTCTACCATCGTATGACAACACACAACACACCGAAATATAAGCATTTCCCAAAGACGTGTGTTACTCCGTAATAATTCCCCATTCGTACTCCGAATGTCTCGTTTTCGTTGCAGCTATACACGGATCCCGACTATCGCTTCGAATAGTATCACTGACGTCTCGCTCGCTACCGGACGGCTGCGTCGTCTCGACGGCGCTCGTTCGGCGGGCCCGTGTCGGACCGCGAGCCCGCCGGTCCCACAAATACTTTTGGCCACACGCACCCTACGTCGAATCATGTACGTGCGGGACGCGAAAAACAGAGAGGAGGTCTGGCTGCTCGAGCACATCGAGGCGATGGGCCTCGACGAGACGGCGTTCCGCTCGCGAGACTACGTCGTCGCGGTCGACGAACAGTCGGGCGAGAAGGCCGGCTTCGGACGTATCCGGATCCACAAGACCGACGACGGCGACGTCTGTGAGCTGACCAGCATCGGCGTCCTCGAGGGCTGGCGCGGCCAGGGCGTCGGGGCCCACGTCGTCGAGCGACTCGTCGAGTACGCCAGCGACGAGGGATTCGATACCGTCTACGCGTTGACGGGTGACGGGGCGTATCTCGCCCAGTTTGGCTTCCGTCGTATCGACGAGTCACAACTGCCGGAGCCGTTACAGAGTCGTCTCGAGGACAAACGTGAGGGCGTCGATCCGGACGCGGTTCCGCTGTCGATCGACGTCGATCGGTTCCGCATGCCCGAGCGACTCCGGGAGGCGTTCAAGCGAGCACCCGAGGGCCGAGACGACGTCTCCGACGACGAGTCCGCCGAGGACTTCGGGATCGACCCCGACACCGCGACCTACAAGTACGATACGGGTCGGTAGGCTCGCCCGATTTGTTAGGTGTTAGAACAGTTACGGCCGCGTTCATCAAGCTTCAAGCCCCACCCGACCCACCATAACAATAATGTTCGACCCTGACGAACTCGAGGAGATCCGTGCCAGCAAAGAAGAGTGGCACGAGGAGGAGGTTCAGCCAGTCCTCGAGCGATTCGGCGAGCGGAAGGAAACGTTCACGACAGATACGGGTGGCCAGGAGGTCGACCGGCTCTACACGCCCGACGACGTCGCGGACTTCGATTACCAGGAGGACCTTGGCAACCCCGGCGAACCGCCGTACACGCGCGGGGTGTACTCGACTGGGTATCGCGGCCGGCTGTGGACGATGCGCCAGTACGCCGGGTTCTCGACGCCGGAGGACACCAACGAGCGCTACCACTACCTGCTCGATCAGGGCCAGACGGGGCTTTCGATGGCCTTCGACCTGCCGACCCAGATGGGGTACGACTCCGACGACAGCATGGCCGCCGGCGAGATCGGCAAGGCAGGGGTCGCGATCGACTCGCTGCGGGACATGGAGACCGTCTTCGACGGCATTCCCCTAGACGAGGTCTCGACGTCGATGACGATCAACGCACCGGCCTCCGTGTTGCTGGCAATGTACATCGCGGTCGGTGACCAGCAGGGTGTCGACCGCGAGCAGCTCCGGGGGACGATCCAGAACGACCTCCTGAAGGAGTACATCGCGCGCAACACGTACATCTATCCGCCGGAGCCGTCGATGCGGATCATCACCGACATCTTCGAGTTCTGTGGCGAGGAGACACCGAAGTTCAACACGATCTCGATCTCGGGGTATCACATCCGCGAGGCCGGTGCAACAGCTGCACAGGAACTCGCCTTTACACTGGGTAACGGCATCGAGTACGTCGAGGCCGCGATCGAGGCTGGTCTCGACGTCGACGACTTCGCCCCCCAGCTGTCTTTCTTCTTCAACGGTCACAACAACATCTTCGAGGAGGTCGCGAAGTTCCGCGCCGCCCGTCGGATGTGGCACGACATCATGGAAGAGCGGTTCGACCCGGACGATCCCAAGTCGAAACAGCTCAAGTTCCACACCCAGACCGCGGGCTCGATGTTGACCGCCCAGCAGATCGAGAACAACGTCGTCCGCGTCGCCTACCAGGCACTCGCGGCCGTTCTCGGTGGCACCCAGAGCCTCCACACCAACGGCAAAGACGAGGCGCTTGCCCTGCCGACCGAGGAATCCGTCCGAACCGCGTTGCGGACCCAGCAGATCCTCGCCCACGAGTCGGGCGCGGCCGACACGATCGACCCGCTTGCGGGCAGCTACTACGTCGAGTCGCTGACCGACGAGGTCGAGGAAGAGGCCTACGAGATCTTAGACGAAGTCGAGGATCGTGGTGGCATGCTCGAGGCCGTCGAACAGCAGTGGGTTCAGCGCCAGATCCAGGACACTGCCTTCGATCGCCAAAAGGAGATCGAAGAGAAAGAGCGCATCATCGTCGGCGTCAACGAGTTCGAAATCGACGAGGGCGAACCCGAGATGGACGTCGAGGAGGTCACCGAGGAAGACCAGCAGCGCCAGATCGACCGCCTCGAGTCCGTCCGTGGCGACCGCGACAGCGAGGCCGTCGACGCCAAACTCGAGGCCCTGCGCGAGGCCGCCCGCGGCGACGAGAACCTGATGCCGTACATCATCGAGGCCGTGAAAGTCTATGCGACCGTCGGGGAGATCTGTAACGTCCTGCGCGACGAGTTCGGCGAATTCCAGCCCGGCAGCGCGGTCTGACGGGCCGAACCCACGTTTCACGCTGACGTAGCCGACGTCGAACGTGTACACCGTAGCGGACGCTTCAGCCACCCGGTGTTCTCGCTCGAGGGAGGTTCGGTCTGGATTGGTGACCTCATACGGACAGCTGTTACTGTGTACCGCCGATCGTCAGGACGGGTCGGCGCTCAACGTAATTGACGACAGTAGGCCGTATCACTCGTGTGAACGGTAGATCCCGGGACACCCGCCCTCATATTGTCAGACGGCAGTCAGTGAGCCGTCGGTCGCGACGTCGCGGCCGTCACCGTCGGCAACGGCCGCAGTCGTGGGACCGACCGGTGACCCGTGCTGTCCGACAGTACCAGAAGTGACCACGTCGCTCGTCCGCTGTGGAGGACCCGGTTCCCGGTCTGCACCCGAGCTTTTTTCAGTGCTTGGTGTAACGGCACTGGTGACGTCCAGTCTCTATCGTGTCGTCTGGTACGTATCGACAGTTACGGCGATCGTCGGCGTGATCGGTCTCGGACTGGATATCGACCCGCTGGGTGGAATGCTCGTGTTCGCTGGCGGCGGGATTCTTTCGGCCCTCGCGCTCGTTGCAGCGGTCCGCCGAACGAGAGCAGTCACGAAATCCTCTCTGGGGAGCGCTCTCGCTGTCGTGCTCACCACGGTAACCGTACTCGCAGTGTCGGTGACCGCTGCTGCCACGCTCTCCCCACGTGTGCCGACCGACGTTCGCGTGGTCCTGTACGTGACCGTGGCGCAATTGTTCCTCCTCGCTCTCGAACTCCGTCCGGTGAGCGCATCCCGCGACGTTCGGTGGTATCTGGTGGTTGTCGGTCACGCGCTCGTCCTTCTAGGTACCGCACAAGTCCTCGAAGTGACTGTCACCGAACCCGGTGTGGCGGTGCTCGTGTACACCGTTGGCTTCTCAATACTGGTGATACACGAGTTCTGGATGCGTCAACTCGGCGATATCGCGTTGCCACCCCGTCCAGGGACGGAGGCCCGGTACTGGGAGGGAGTGTTACTCGCCATTGTGACCGTCGCGATCGCCGGCGCTATCGCATGGAGCTTCACCGCGCGAGAAGGGCTCTTGATTCCAGCCGATACCCTCGGTCGATCGGCGGCAGTCGTGGTCGGCGTTTCGTCGGTGGTCGCCCTCGCGACGCTCGCCGCTCCCGGCCCTCCACCTGCCGCCGTCAACTCTCTGACGACGCCGACCGTAACTATCGTTCAACACGCCGTCGTGATCGTCCTCGCGCTGAACGCGCTCGTGCTCGCTGTCCTCTTGATCGCACCGGGGCTCTTTCCGTGGGTGCTTGGTGGGTACCTCGGGCTTCTCTCTGTCGGGGTCACCATCGAGTATCTCGAGATCGGATACGCACACCGACGAAAACAGGAGCCACCCCCACCGATGCCCGACGACACATCCGTCACCGTGATGGTCGCAGCTGCCTTCGAGGGCGCGGTGCTCCCTGAGACACTGCGACACAACCTCGAGACGCTCGACGACCTGCCGTTCGTCGTCGTTCCGGCGACGAAGTCCACTGACGACACCGTCGACGTAGCCCGGCAGTTCGAAGCCGACTATCCCGATCGGGTCCGTGTCGTGGAGGGGACGACGGGATCGAAAGCGGGCGACCTGAATCAGGCCTGGGAGCACGTAGAAACGCCGTACGTACTCATCCTCGATGCCGACGAGTTCGTCGACGCCGAATTCGTGGCTCGCGGGCTGGCGTGGCTCCGTGAACACTCCGACGTCGGCGTCGTTCAAGGGCGAAAAGCAGCGGCAAACCCGGACGAGAGCCGCCTGTCACGGTTCGTTAGCCTCGAGCGCCAGCACAGCACGTGGATCGATCACCCGTTCGTCGACGATGCCTTCGACGCGGGACACTTCGCCGGGTCGGCGGCGATCTTCCGTCGCGAGGTCCCACCGTCGGTCGATGGCTGGACGGAAGGTGTTCTCACAGAAGACATCGAACTCACGATCCGTCTCTATCTCCAGACTGACTGGGGGGTGGTGTACGATCCGCAGATGGTGGTGTGGGAGTCGACGCCGGAAACGCTCTGGGACCTGGTCCGCCAGCGGATTCGGTGGTCGAGAGGGTGGGCACAAGTGACCCGACTCCACGGTGTTGCTATCTGGCGCTCCTGGCGGGACCTCGGCTGGCGGCGAACGCTGGGGCTGGCGTGGGTGTTGTTCATTCCAATAAGCTCCCCGTTCGTCACGATCTTTCCGATTCTCTTTCTCCTGTGGATCGTTGGGTTCGCACCTCCACTACCGCTGGTCCTCGCGATCGCGCTCGCTCTGTTCTTGCTGCCGGCACGATCTATCGTCTACGGGTACGCGGCGTTCAAAGATCCGGTCGTTTCCAGAACTGCGACACCAATCCACGTCGCCGAAGCGGTCGTCTACGCAAACCTGTGGATCCTCTTCGGGTGGATCGCGCAACTCCATTCGCTGTATCTGCAGGCAGCCGGCGCTCCAGCCGTGTGGAGCGTGACTACCAAGGCCGTCGCGAAAACGGATTCGGCGTCCGAATCGAATGCGGACCACGGCGACGACCACGAGCGAGAGCGCGAACCGACGTAACCGCTCCGGTGGTCTCCGTGATCGGGCGCGGATAGTCCGCAGTCACCGCCGGAGTTTCGAGTGCGGACCGATAAGCGTCCCGCTCAGTTCGAGCCCGGTAACCGACGCGTACTGATCGATGATCGAACGCTCGATCTCGCTGTTCGACACGGTCGCTTCCTGGAACACCACCGTATCTCGTAGCGTCGAATCCTCGATCGACGCACCGGACATGACGTGGACGTTTCCTTCGAGCGTCGAGTTTTCGACCGTCGCCTCGTCGGCGACGATCGATTCGCCCTCGAGCGTCCAGGCGACGGCGTCGAGATAGCTCTCGGCGGAGCCGATGTCGTACCAGACGTCGTCAAACGAGTAGGTGTAGACGTCTCGGCTGTCCTGGAGCCACTGAATGAACCAGCCGATCTCGTCGGGATTGTTACCGTCTGCGAGGTACTCATCGAAGACAAGCGTCTCTTGGGGGAGTGCATAGCAGGCGATCGAGACGAGCGTGCTCTCCGGTTCGTCGGGTTTCTCCTGGAAGTTCGTCACGCGGTCGTTTTCGACCTGGACGAGACCGTACTTCTTTGCCTCCTCGAGCGAGCCGATGTCGTAGGTTGCAATCGTCGGTGTGTTCCGTTCCCGAAAGGCGTCGATGAAGTCGCTCATATCGAAACTCACGAGGTTGTCTCCCGCGATAATCAGTACGTCGTCGTCGATTCCTTCGCGTTCGACGAGTTGACCGAGTGCGCCGACGACGCCGAGTTTCTCGAACTCGCTCGTACTCTCCTCGACGCTGACACGCGGCCGAGAGAAGTCACTGTTCGCGATGAACAGCTCGAACTCGCTTACGAACCGGCGATTGACGCTGAGATAAATTTCGTCGATACGATCGTCGGCCTCGAGTTGTGAGATCGTCTGCCCGATGACCGTTCGCTCGCCGAGCGGGAGGAGCATTTTCGGGCGATCCTTCGTGATGGGCCACATGCGGGTTGCATAACCGCCTGCGAGTACGATTGCGTGCATGGTCGATGAAGCCGCTGGTGGTGATCCGACAGTCGCTCGATCGAGGCGCCACGCCGGATACCGGTGATCGGAGTCGTGGACAGCCGTCTACCAGGGTTGCTGTCTTAAATCCTATACCGATACTTTTGAACAGTCACAGTGGTCGACCGCGCTTCGTCGGAGTATGATGACCCACCTGGGACCTGCTCGACGATAGTAGCCACTGCACGTCACTGCACACCCGATCGCACGAGGGCCCTGCAATCGGTGTGTAAATCGTTTCAGTTGTTACTATACAGTCACGACCAGCCATCCTCGAACGATTCGCTCGCGCGATGAGTGGTCAGAACGCCTGTCAGTCACGCCGAGTCCGTACTGTAGCTA
>NZ_JAVDDV010000013.1 GCF_030848565.1 Natronolimnohabitans sp. A-GB9 | reverse complement strand
AGGAAATTGTGGTGTCTTCACTACCTTCTAAGGATATACTTCGCTGAGAGTTTTCGTCTCCAAAAGTGAATTCTACTTCTTGTGAATCCGATTCATCACCTGTGTTTTCAATAGTTGCGTCAGCCGACAGATTTTCTCCCTGTCGTACATCAAAATTCCCCTCTGTGGAGTCCGTAATTGAAAAATTAGCCGGATCGGGTTCACTATCTTCTTCTTGACTACCCAAGCAACCAGCTATAGCAGTTGTGGTTACTAATCCAACAGCGGCAAGCCATTCTCGTCTACTTCTATTGGCCATATTGACTGTCGCTTTCATAATAGTAAAAAGATTTTCATACCAATTAGTGCTTAGAATACTACGAATTAATGTTTTTATAGCTACATTTCGAAGTAGTTAAAGAAAGTGCGAATAGCAAACAGGGTATGCGCAGAAAGCGGGCTGAATGGCAACAGCCCCTAGATGATGAAATTTTGGAGCTTCTAGCCGATACTGATATTGTCCTTACTCCCTCGATTATCGCTTTCAATATAGATCGATCAAGAGAAGGTGTAGCTCATCGAATTTTGGTGCTTGAGAAGTACGGAATGGTCGAAAAAGTCGAACGTGGTAAGTATCGAATCAGTGATGATGGAGAGAAATATCTGAAAGGAGAGTTGGACGCTTCTATCCTCGAAAAATAGCAACCACTTATAAAAAGAAATTAGCTTGTATACGAAGGATCTAGGTATAGTATACAAGTTGAGGGTATGGCCATAGGAAAATCACCATACGGTAAGGGGATAACAGATATTATCTGATTTGTCTCCATATGCTAATTTTTTAGTTTTCAGGGGTTTGGATGGGTTTAGAGTAGGGGATCTATGTTTCCTTTCTCTATTTTATATTCATGGATATAGACGCTAAGGGTAGGTTCTGAGCGGCCTTTATCCCCTAGGGAAATTTTATAGTGATTTACATTTCACTCGATTTCCGAACCTACCAAATTCGATAGACTTAGCTAATTACATATAATTAAGTTGATCGAAGTTACCCGGAAATAGATTGATGATCGAAGGTAACTTCTCTAGGGCCTTGAGAGGGAATATATTGAGCATATGCAACCACAGAATATGCTTCGATCAATTGTAAGTGGTTTCCATCGTCTTTAGAGAAAATCGCTTGAGAGGCAAATACTAGCTTCTCACAGGAACGGATTATTTTCACCCACTAGACGACAGATTTTTAAGTCTCGAGAACCTATGTAATATTGAGGGCAGTAGCTCTTGTCCTTCCCTGATTTCAGGGAAAAGGAAGCAACACGGCCCGAAGCCTGTTGGCTTCAAAGCTGTTCTACCCCTTGCCTATGAGGGATAATAGCATAGGCCACTACCGATAGCAAGCCGGGATATAGTTTGCTACCCTTGCTTGAGGGGAAATGTCAAGCCATCCCGTATAAGGGGGTATGCTTGGGACGGTCCCTTATCTTGCCGGTCCCACTTTTCTGATTAATCATTAACGATAAGTCTTTTATACCATAATTTGTTCGCCCTATATGGAAATGGGGGAAATTGAGGAAATCATCGAAGAGGATAGAGAAGCCTTCGAACGGATTGCTGATTCGGATCTACCAGCAAATTGGATTGCTCGAGAGCTTCTTGAGCAAATCGAGGGGGATACATCGTATTCATCGAAGGAATCCAGTGAGAGCGATATAACCCCGACAGAAAAGCAAGAACAACCAAAGATCGAAGCTGAAGAGAAAAACAGCCTATTTGCCTATTGATCTAGCAATTCAGGATTGTTTTCGATAAGAGCTTGAAGAGCAACCTTCTCAAGTTCGGGATTTTCTTTGATTTTCTGCCGAAGAGTGTCTGTATCCTCTTCTAGCTGGCCTTCAGCTTGTCCTTTGGATTCGTATAGATCCTCTTCGATTTGCTCTTTGGCTTGATGTGCATCGGGTGTAAATGCAATACCACAAGCAGGGCAAGCTTTGGCATTATCGATAGGGACAGGTTCATTACAGTTTTCACAGATATCAGGGGTTAATGGTGATTCTTCTTCCTTTTCTTTGATTCCGGTTGCTTCTTTGGCCTTATTGATAATATCATCATCGGTTAAGTGGGTATATGTCGATTCCATCACTTGTGAATCGGGTGCATGGCCGATTAGATGTTTGATGTAATCGAAATCTAAACCATAATCACGGGCAGCCAATGTCACGAACGTATGACGGAAATTATGGGCATTACAGGGCTTGTCAACCCCTGCTTCCTTCTTGATTTGTTGTAATTGATGATAGACTGTAGAATTATCAATCCTGTCCCCTAACTCGTAATCACCACCACCTAAATTCTTGGATTTTTGAGTTATGAAATAAGCTTCTGGATCATTTTTACAAGGATGCGAATTCATCCAGTCTCGAACAGCTTTTTCAGCATATAGTAGTGGTCTTTTGCCACTAGCACCCTTCAAATCACCTGCTTCTTCATTGAGATAAAATTCCGCTGTCTCAAGATCGATATCCTTGATACGCAAATTGAGGATAGCAGATAATCGCTGTCCTGTATATAACAGTAGATCGACTAAGGCCCTGTCTCTTGGGTGCTTACAAGCATCACGTAGGGCTTTGATATCCTGCTTATCGAAAATATCTCTTTCATCAACCCCGCCAGAATCATCTTTGTATAGAATGATATCTTGCTTCTCAATTCCTAGATCATCATGATACTCGTAGAACTTTCGAAGAGCTTTCTGGTAGTTTGCAACACTACCTTTGGTCAATCCATCATCTTTTACCCCTTCTATGCGTCCCTGTCGCATATCGTCACAAAGGTAGTTGATATCATCGGGAGAGCAATCTGTTAAATCAAAGTCGCCTAAATCAGCTATCCTCTTCAAGGAATACGCATAGCGTGATATTGTTCCGTCCGATTTAGGCTTGTCATTTGGATCATTGACTAAACCGCATTCAGGATCTTTTGCATCAAGGAATTCGAAGAGATATTCCTTATCAGTTTCATCGATTGACCCTGATTCTGCTTTCTTCTCGATTTCTTCCCTGATTTGCTCGTATCTTTGTCTCTTGCTCTTGACCATGATTCAGCCTGTCCTGATATTCAAGCTACTACGATAAATGGATTCCGTCCGCTTATCGTATCAGGACGTCTGGATCGGACGACTGGGATACGACCCCGACGAGTATCTCGCGGCGATCGGCGAGACGGTCGACGAGCTGTGTGACAGGTGACAACGAGCCATAGGCTCGAGAATGGCGTCGATCGAACGGCCAGGGTCCGACGGTCCGTACGCCGTTCGGACCCTCGACCGGCGAGAAACCCACCGGCGGATGGTGTGTACGGGTGCGTGACGGTGGTTGTTCGTTTCGTACGTGACAGTTCCGGTACTGGTGCGATGCGACAGCCCCTCGCTGGGCACGTCGACCGAGGCGACGAGACGTATTGAATCGCGACGACCGTCCATCCCGATTCCCGATCAGTAAGCGGAGTTACGTCGATTTCACCCCGGTTCACACTGTTTATCCTCGATGACGGTCGTCGATCGATAGGAGTTCGGCGGCGTACCGTTCGATATCGTCCCCGGATCAGGGCCGTCGGCGAGTAAGTTTCTTACAGTCGGCGAATCCACAGTCGAATATGAGTACGATCTTCAGCCAGATCGTCGAGGGGGAGATTCCCGCTCGAGTCGTGTACGAAGACGAGACGACGATCGCGTTTTTAGACGCCAATCCGCTGGCGCCGGGACACACCCTGGTCGTTCCCAAAGACGAGTACGAGCGGCTAAACAACGTCCCCGACGACGTCGCGACGGACCTCTACGCGACGATCCACCGGCTGACGCCCGCCATCGAGGAGGCCGTCGATGCCGATGCCACGACGGTCGCGTTTAACAACGGCGAGGCGGCCGGACAGGAAGTCCCCCACGTCCACTGTCATATCGTCCCGCGGTTCGAGGGCGACGACGCCGGTCCGATCCACAGTGCGTTCGGCGGTCCGGAAGCGATTCCGGACGACGAACTCGACGAGATCGCCGAGGCGATCGAGTCTCGAGCCTGATACCGACCGCTGTCCCGATCTCCCGCCGATCGCCACACGGGGTCGGCGATCGGCGAGCTGTGACGACAGGAGACTGTCCGAGATCGTCTCCGACAGACGGCGTGCCGTGACGCTTTTAGGGGTCACGCGTGAGTTTCGGACATGCTTGCCGACATCGCTACTCGCCTCCGGACCTATCCCGTCGCCGCGTTGCTCGAGCTAGCCAGCGTGGTCGTCTGTGGCCTCCTGTTCGTTGGCACGCTCGCGTTGCTCTCGAGTGGGCCACCGAGCGGTCGCGGAGACGGCTGGCTCGTTCTCATCGGCGTCGGAGCCACGTTCGTGCTCTTCTGGACGGTGCTGGTGCCGCTGTACGAGCGGTATTACTACTCGCGTCGATGACGGACTAGATGATCGTCCCGACGAGTAGGTCGCCGTAGACCAGTGCGATCGTCAGGCCGACGAACACCGGAACGAGAAACGGCGTTCCCGGCGAAATCCAGACCGTCTCCGTCTCGGATATCACCTCGAGACCCTCCCGAAGCTCCTCGGGTCGCGTCCCGTAGGCCGTCCCCTCGATGTCCGCGAGAAACGCCTCGGCACCCCACGGATCGTCGGCCGTCGACGTGGCGCCGCCGATCGCCGAGGCGTCGTGATCGCCGGAGGGTCGCCCGCGATCGTCGGTGTCAGTCGACGCCGCGCCCCCGTCGCTTTCTACCGCCGCGGTGACCGCACCGTCGGTCGGCGGGTTCGGCCTCTCGGGGAGCGTCGCCGGATCGCGATATCGGTCGGGATCCTCGCGGACGTCCGCGAGCGTGAGCCCGCGCCAGCGCAGATACATCCGCAACGCGTCGAGATCGAGACCACCCCTCGAGGGACCCTCGGGTGTCTCGAGCAGGCGGCCGTGGGTTTCGGGAAGCCGGTCGGTCGGGACGGGCCAGCCGATGGCCATCACGGGCGTCACCCGGCCGGCGACGGCGTTACGCGCGGCGAGGGCGACCGGAACGAGGAGGCCGACGACGACGGCGTTTGTCAACACGGTAAACGAGAACGTCCCGATCGGCGTCGTCGTCGCGGGAAGCGTCCACGAGCCGACAGCGTACTGTGGGAAGGTCGGAAAGAGTAGCGCCAACACGAGCAACGCCTTCGCGTCCGCGCCGCCGAAGCCGCCGAACCACCAGAACAGATAGGCGATCGGGACGACGAACCCCAGACTTACTGCCGTCGGGAGGAGGAACTCGTGACTCCAGGCGTAGCCGCCCTCGCTCCAGGCGAGCCAGCCGTCCCAGACCAACGCGACGGCACCCACCAGGGCGAGGGGGATCCAGACGGTACTCGAGACGCGTCGGGTCTTGATGTCCCGAACCGCGACCCAGGCGAAGACGGGGACGGCGACGAGCCGCAGGAGGTCAGGCGCCGTCGCCGCGACGCCAGCGAGTGTCACAAGTGGCTCTCTCGAAGCGCGGCCGTGTTATCCTTTCCGTTCGGCTGCTCGTCGTGTGGCGTCGACTCGAGGGCGACGCTACTCTCCGCTGGCGTCGCTGTCGGTGCTCGAGCGGCAAAAAAACGTGATGGTAATGGGACGCGTTTAAATAACGCGGTTCTGCAGGTAGTCGAGGTGCTTGGCGTTGTAGACGATCCTGACCTCGTCGGTTTCGGCCGAACCGATGCAGGTCAGACGGACGTTCTTGTCCTCGACTTCCTCGTCCGAGAGGATCTGCTGCATGTCCATGTCGATCTCGCCCTCCTTGACGATAGCCGCACAGTTCGCACAGGCGCCTGCACGGCAGGAGAAGGGCCAGTCGTAGCCCTGAGCCTCGGCGGCCTCGAGGATGTACTCGCCCTCGGCGACGTCGAGGGAGCCGTAATCCTCCTGACCGAGGTCGGCGTCTTCGGCCTTCTCGAAGAGGTCGTCGTCGTCCATGTCCCAGCCCTGGTCGTCCAGCACTTCGTAGTTGAGGTATTCTACCGTGGGCATCACTCGTCGTTTCACGTCCCGCACTGGTATAGCTTGCTGTTCTGTCCGAAATTGTCTTCCAGACTGTATCATGGCGTTCGAACGAAAGAATATCAAGAGATATTAAATAATTCGTAGACGAACGGTGGTAACGAATTGTATTTGTTTTAAACCCGAGTATAATTGGGTGATCGTCGATCTCGCGCCCACTCGATCGGATAGTCACTGGCAGCGGTATCAGAATCCGAAGATCGGAACGAACCGGAAGGTGAGGAAGGCACCGACCGTCGAGATGATCGGGACGACGTTCTGCATGAGGATGACGCGAGCGGTCGTCGAGGGGTCGAAGAGATCCGACGCCTTCGGAATGTCTTCGGGTTCTTCCTCACCGATCTCGGGCGAGCGCTCGCCTTCTTCCTCGGCGGTCAGCGCACCGACGGAGACGTGGGTCTCCTCTTCGCCACGGGCGGCATCGGAGAGCGTCGTGGTCCGGGTCGCTCGCCCCCAGCCCAGTCCGACGATACTCATTGTCGCGATGACGACGAAACTCGCGGGGATCCCGATCCACGAGAGCCCGATGACGATCGTCGAACTGATGACCGCGACGACGATTGCGGCCGTCAGCGGGAGGTTCGTAATGTCGTTACCTAACGTCTCCATCGTTCGACGGGCGATGGTGAAACAGCCGACCGCGACGGCCGCGGATCCGATCAGGATCAGCGGGATCATGTCGATGTCGCCGGTCCCGTAGATCGGCGCGATAGCGTTAGCGATGTTGCTTGTCCCCGAGGAAAACCCCATCAGACAGCCGATTCCGATGACGACGAACGCGCCGGTGATCTCTCGTCGATCGGCGTTCTCGCCGAACTGCAGTCGGGGCACGATCCCGGAGCGATCGACCGTCACCATCTGTTTGTCGCCGCGGCTCCCTTCGATCGCGATCCACTCGTTGATTCGTGGATAGTAGTATCGACCGACGACACCGGCAACCCAGAAGCCGATGATTGGCGCGACGATCCACCAGACGACGATCTCTCCCAGGACACCCCAGGCGAGTTCGCCGGTCGCGAGGCCAAGCGCCGCGATCGCGCCGACGGCGGTCATCGACGTCGAGGCCGGGACGCCGGCGTAGTTGCCGACGAACAGGGCGCCGCCGATGAAAAAGAGAACGGCGACGTTCGAGCGAAGGGTGAAGATCCCGGTGTCGTGGACGAGCTCTCGGCCCAGCGTGTCGACGACCTGCGGACCGATCGTGATCGCGCCGAGAAAGAAGAAAACCGACATCAAGACGGCCGCCATCAGCTTCGTGATTACGTTCGCACCGACGGCCGGGCCGAACGCGGGACCGGTCGTCGCCCCGCCGATATTGTAGCCGACGAACACCGCGACGAGAAGACCCACGATAAGCAGTACTTCAGTCACAGTTCGTACTCACACAGTCTGATCCTAAAAATGGCTCTGTTCGCTCACAATCGGGGAACTGCGGTCGATTCCGTGAGCCTCGCGACATCCGTTTTCGGTGGCTCTCGAGGACCCACGCCCGTGCGTAGTACCCGAAAGGACCGCCGACGGACGTTTTCTCCCTGTCCTCGTACCAAAGCATTTCAACTGGCCACTCCGTACGCTCCGGTATCATGTGTGTCGTTCAGGACTCTTGTAGGCGAAATGTGCAATCTAATGAACCAACGACGGCGCTTAGCCGACACGACCGAGCCGCGAAGCAATCGATAGTCGACCGACCAAACCCGACAGGTGACGGATGTTGAACCCGCTTCACGTCGACGCAGCTGCCGATCTCGCCTACGGCGCACTGATCGCCCTCTCGATCGTGCTGATCGCCGTCCTCGAGACGAGCGTCGGACTCGCGTTCGGTATCGGTGTGTTCACAGCCTACGTCGTCCACGTCGTCTGGAAGATGGCCCGGTTCGACCCCGACTGGATGACCCAGACGGTCGAGGAGACGGTCGAAGAAACCGTCGGCGAGACCGTCGAAGAAACGGTCGGCAAGACCGTCGAAAAACAGGTCGACGAAGTACAGGCGCAGGTCGAAGAGACCGTCGAGGAAACGGTCGAAAAGCAGGTCGACGAAGTACAGACGCAGGTCGAAGAAACCGTCGAAGAAACGGTCGGCGAAACCGTCGAAGAAACGGTCGGCGAAACCGTCGAAGAAACGGTCGGCGAAACCGTCGAAGAAACGGTCGGCAAGACCGTCGAAGAAACCGTCGAAAAACAGGTCGACGAGGTACAGGCGCAAGTCGAAGCCGTCGACGAGCGCGTCGATCGCCGCCCTCGAGAAGAGGACGTCGAAGAAATCGTCGAGGAGTCGGCCGACGGAGAAACGGAATCATAGCGGCCGGCTCCGATCGGTTCATTCGGGCCGCTGTCCGTCGGTATCGACACGCCCGCGACCCGGGCGGTGATTGTGTCGGGACACCGGCAGGCGGTCCGTATTAGCGAACGATAATCACCGGCACCGACGCGCGTTTTGACACCGTTTCGGCGACGTTACCCACGAGAAAGCGGTGCGTTGCGCGGTTCCAGTCCTCGCCATGGCTGCCGACAACGACCGTGTCGTAGTCGTCAGCGCGGTCGATGACGTTCCGTGCTGGGTGGCCGACACCGACGACCGTCTCGATCTCTCGATCGCGTTCGGCGGCGACCTCGCGGGCTCGTTCGAAGACCGGCCCGGCCCGGTCGGCAGCTGCCTCCTCGAGGTCGTCCTCGAGTGAGAGCCCGACCGCGTCGCCCATCATCATCGACGGGACGCCGACGACGTGGAGGACAGTTATTTCGGCGTCGGAGAAGTTCTCGAGGGCGTACTCGAGAGCGTGTTCGGCGTGGTCGGAGTCATCCATGGGGACGAGAACGCGAGAGAGCATACGTCGTGGTTCGTCAGCCACCGACGTAAGTCCCGGTTACTGTTGCGGTCCGGGTTTCGGTTCCGGCCAGATGACGATACCGTCTCGTACCGTTTCGGAGCCACACGCCTCAGGCGATGCCGGGGAGAGCGGTGAAGAACCCGTACGCCAGGATCGTCGACATCGAGGGGCCGATGATCCACATCGAGACGTACTTGATGATCGCCCGGGGGTTGAAGAGATCGGCGCCGCGAAGCACTTCGTCAGATTCCGGTTCGCCGATCTTCGGCGCCGTCTCACCGACCTTCTCTTCGGCGACGATGGCACCCGATTCGATGTCGCGGTTCTCCACGTCGCGGGTGACCGCCTTGCGGACCGTGATCGGACGGGTCGCTCGTCCCCAGCCGATGCCGACGATCGTCATCACTGTCGCCATCACGAGGCTGATCGGAATGCCGGCCCACGAGAGGATCGTCGTGATCGTAGACGCCGTCACCATGACGAAAAGTGCCGCGAGCAGCGGGATGTCGCTCAGTTCGCCTCCGACGGACTCCATCGTCCGCCGAGCGATGGTGAATCCACCGAGACCGATCGCAAGCGTCGCGATGATGATCGCGGTGTTCGCCTCCAGCCCGTCGATGGTACCGACCAGCGGTGCGGCGGCGTTCGGGACGTTGCTCGCACCGGCGCTAAAAGCCATGTAGCAGCCGATAATAAAGACGGCGAGCGTGGTGCCAAGCTCCTGCTGGGTCGTGTTCGGCCCGAGCGCTGGCGTCGGAATCGAACCTCGGCGCTCGAGTCGGAGCAGCGGGCCGTCGGACTTCTCGATGTCGACCCGGTGATTGACCCACGGGTAGATGTAGCGGCCGATCAACACGCCGATCCAGAGGCCGATGACCGGCGTCACGATCCACCAGGTGATTATCTCGGCGATCGTCGCGTAGTTCAGGGTCCCCGTGGCCAGCCCCAGCCCGGCGATCGCGCCGACCGTCGTCATCGACGTCGGGACGGGGACGCCGAAGATGTTAGCGACGAGCATTCCCAGTCCGATGAAAAAGAGGACGGCGACGCCAGCCGTCAGCGTGAGGTCGATCGTGATGATCCCTTCGCTGAGTGTGTCCATCACGTTCCGACCGACGGTCCAGCCGCCGAAGAAGACGAAAAACGTCATTACCGCCGCTGCCGTCGTCTTCGTCACGATTCCGGCGCCGACGGACGGTCCCCACGTAATCCCGGTCGACGAACCGCCAATGTTGAAGCCGACGAAAATCGAGGCGACAATTCCAACCAACAACACCGTTTCGACCATCGACGGATGGTATACCGCCGTTCGTAAATAAGCAAGGGAATCCGAGATACTCTCTATCCGATAGGTGTACGCTACCGGTCCGGTTGCCTCCGGCTCCATGTATCCGCTCTCGAGTTGATCGAGATCCGACGGACGCGCCCTCGAACGATCGTCGACTCGGGTCGTCTCGGAACGTGATCTCCAGGATCCACGATGGAATGAGGCGTGACTTCCGGTTTACCGGACAACGACGACCGGCACCGGAGACCGGCGAAATACCTTCTCTGCGACGTTGCCGACGAAGACCCGATCGGCGATACTCCCGCCGTGGCTGCCGATCACGACCGTCTCGTGGTCGGCGGCGCTGCCGACGATGGCGCGAACCGGATGCCCGAGTTCGACCTCGGTGTCGAGATCGACATCGGCGTCCGCGTCCGTCGCAATTTCGCGAGCGCGTTCGAACACCTCCGCTGCGTGTTCGTTGGCCGCCTCTTCGAGGTCGTCGGCCAGCGCGAGTCCCGTCGCTCCCGCCCACATCGACGACGGTTCCCCGACCACGTGGAGGACAGTGATGTCGGCCTCTGGAAACACCTCGAGTGCGTACTCGAGAGCCCGTTCGCTCATTTCCGAACCGTCCATGGGAACGAGGACGTCGTCGACCATACGCGACTTCCTACGCCGATCGGAATAAGCGCGGGGGTGGCCGTCGGATTAGAGCCCGAAGATCGGCACGAACCGGAACGTCGCGTACGCGCCGATCGTCGCGATGGCCGGGACGACGTTTTGCATGAGAACCACGCGGGCCGTCGTCGCCGGGTCGAACAGATCCGACGCTTTCGGGATCCGCTCGGGTTCTTCCTCCTCGCCGATCGGCGGGAGCTCCTCGCCCTCTCGATCCTCGGACAGGGCACCGACCGAAACCGGTGCCGACTCCTCACCACGGACGGCCTCGCCGACCGTCATCGGTCGGGTCGCCCGACCCCAGCCGAGACCGATGATACACATCGTCGCGATGATGACGAAACTCGCGGGGATACCGATCGCGGAGAGAAAGATGACCAGCGTGGCGCTGACCGTCGCGGTGACGATTGCCGCCGTCAGCGGGAGTTCAGTGAGTTCGTTACCCATCGTCTCGAGGGTCCGGCGTGCGATCGTGAACGTCCCGATGCCGACCGCGAGACAGCCGATGATGATCGCGGGGTTCATCTCGAGTTCGCCGCTGCCGACCAGCGGCGCGACCGCGTTCGCGATGTTCGAGGTTCCCGAACTGTAGGCCATCAGACAGCCGATGGCGACCACCATCACCACGCCGCCGACTTCGCGCAGGTTCGTGGTGTCGGTCAGAGCCGGCGTCGGAACGATCCCGGAGCGATCGATCTCGAAGAGTGGACCCTCGCTTCGTTCCATCGCGATCCGCCGATTGAGTGCGGCGTAGAAGTAGCGGCCGATCACCAGCGAGACCCAGAAGCCGATAAACGGCGAGACGATCCACCAGATCGCGATTTCGCCCATGACTGCCCAGTTGAGCTCGCCGGCTGCGAGGGCAAGTCCCGCGATCGACCCGACGGCCGTCATCGACGTCGAGGCGGGCACGCCGAAGACGTTCCCGACGAACAGCGCGACGCCGATGAAAAAGAGGACGCCGACGCTCGCCTCGAGCGTGAAGACGCCGGGATCGTGAACGAGGTCCCGCCCGAGGGTGTCGACGACACGTCGACCGATCGTCCACGCGCCGACGAAAAAGAAGACCGTCATTAACGCACCGGCTGCGGTCTTCGAGATTGCGTCGGCACCGACGGCCGGCCCGAACGCGGGGCCGGTCGTCGCGCCGCCGATGTTGTAGCCGACGAAGATCGCAACGAGGATCCCGATGAGAAGCAGCGTCGAAATCATCCGTGGATACAAGCTGTACGCCGGTGTTCGTGAGAGTCGCTTCGCGTCGTCTGGGACGCACCCACTGGTGTCGTTTGGCATCTCGCGGGCCGTAAATCGAGAGCCGGGCGTCTTCGTCCGCCTGATTGCGGGTCGAATGGTGATCGTCGACCGCTGCCGATTTCAACCGTCTGACTTATCTTCCGTCTCATCTGTCACCGTTTCCTCGAGTAGTTCCTCGATTTCGTCCTCGCGTGGCCGGCGATCGATCCGCTGATCGACGGTCTCGATCTGTTCCTGGACTGTCTCGACCTGTTCGCCGACCGTCTCCTCGACGGTCTGTTCGACCTGTTGGCCGACGGTTTCTTCGACCGTCTCCTCGACCGTCTGGGTCATCCAGTCGGGGTCGAACCGGGCCATCTTCCAGACGACGTGTAACGCGTACGAAATCAGCACACCCAGCCCAAACGCGACCCCGACCAGCGTTCCGACTGAGACGATCAGGACGATCGAGACGAAAATCAGGACGCCGTAGCCGAGATCGATGATTGCGTCGACGCGACGCGGGTTCATCGCTCGAGTGACCCCTCCGAGACGATTGTGAATCCACTTCGGACTCGATCGCGACCCGCACTCATGATATAGCGTCAGTTCACCACACCGTGTGAAATGAGTTTGGTACGCAAAAGTTACTGTTTTCTTGTGGTGATCCCTCTCATTCGGAACAGGATCGTCCCAACGGAGGAACGATCCTCTCGAGCGAACGCCGTTCATACTGTTGGACAGCACGAGTCGACGATCGGTCGCGCGACTGCGGCCGTCCCGCGGGTGACGGCCGCGCGTTCGCGACCGACGTCTCACTGACTGCTGTCCGACAGTATCAGATGCCCCAGATGACCGCGATGCCGACGACGGTGACGATCGAGAGGATCAACTGCAGCGGCGCACCGACCCGGAAGTAGTCGGTAAAGCGGTAGCCGCCGGGGCCGTAGACGAACAGGTTCGTCTGGTAGCCGACCGGACCCAGAAACGCCGTGCTGGCGGCGAAGGTGACTGCCATGACGAACGCGAACGGATTCGACCCGATCGCCGCGGCCGCGGCCGCGGCCACCGGGAGCAACAGGACGACGCTCGCGTTGTTGCTGATCATCTCCGTGATCAAGCCCGTCACGATGTAGAACAGCCACAGCACTACGAGTGTCGGCAGGAAGCCGGCCGTCTCGACAACTAAGAAGGCGAGGTAGGCCGCAGCGCCTGACTGCTCGAGGGCGACGCCCAGCGGAATCACGCCTGCCAGCAGGAAGATGATGTCCCACTCGACGGCGTCGTACAGTTCGTTTGGCTTGAGGACGCCCGTGACAACCATCGCGACGACGCCTGCAAGCGCCGATATCAGGATCGGATAGAACTCGAGGGCGGCGATCGCGACGACGCCGATCATGATCGTGACGGCGATCGGCGCCTTGTCCGACCGGTACCCCGGTCGGGGCGGTTCGCGAGCGACGATCACGTCGTCGCGCCGCGAGAGCCGGTCGAGGGTATCGGGCGGCGCCTGAACCAGTAGCGTGTCCCCGACGTCGAGCCGGCGGCCGACGATCCGGTCGCCGACGAGCGACCCCCGGCGTCGGAGCCCGAGTACGGCTGCGCCGAACTCCTCGCGGAACGATTCGGGATCGAGTCGCTCGCCGACGAGCCGGGAGTCCAGCGAGACCACGAGTTCGGTGATGATGCCCGTCTCCTCGCCGGTCGCCAGTTCGGCATCGGAGCGAGGATCGCCGACCAGTTCGAGGCCCGTGACGCCCTCGAGCATCGTGATCGCGTCGCGGTCGGTCCGGACGACAAGGACGTCGCCCTCCGCAAGGTGAGTTCCACGCCGTGGGGCGACCGACCGCTCTTCGTCGCTGACGACCTGTACGATGTCGATCTCGTCGCCGAGCCGGTCGGTCGCGTCTCCGACGGTCGACCCTACGAACGGCGAGCCGGGGACGACGGCCACGTCCGCCACGTAGTCGCCGACGTCGTACTCCTCAACGTAGTCGGGCCGCGCGGGGACGCGTTCGGGAATGAGGTAGTGGCCGACGAAGATCAGATAGAGCGCGCCGACGATGACGACGATCGCGCCCAGCTGGGTGAACTCGAACATCGAGAACCGGTGGAGTTCGGGGTAGTCGGCGCCCAGTCGGGCACTGACGTCGCTGGCGAGGATGTTCGTCGACGTGCCGATGAGCGTGAGCATGCCGCCGACCTGTGAGGCGTACGACAGCGGGATCAGCAGTTTCGAGGGCGAGGTGTTCCCGCGGTTGGCGACGTCGGTGACGACCGGGACGAGCAACGCGACGACGGGCGTATTGTTCAGAAAGCCGGAGACCGGACTAGTCGCGACGACGGTCGCGAACAGCTGCTTGCGGATATTACCACCGGCGAAATTCGCCATCCATCGGCCGAGTTCCTGGACGAGGCCTGTACGGGCAATGCCACCGCTCAGGATCAACATCGCCAGCACCGTGATCGTCGCGTCGTTTGCGAAGCCGGAGATCCCCGTTTCGGGATCGACTCCTGTCCATGGCTCTAAGACGACGAGGATCACGATCAGCAGGATCGCCGTAACGTCGATCGGCAGCCGTTCGGTCACGAACAACACCATCGCAAGCGCGACGACGCCGAAGACGACCAGCATGTCGGTCGTCAGTTCGGGCCGGGTCGCTGGTCCCTGGGCGAGCACGGCGAGAGCCAGCATCTACTGTCACGGTCCACACTGTCCCGGCCCGTAATTGCTCTGCACGAGCGCCGAACTGTAACGACTCG
Source organism: Natronolimnohabitans sp. A-GB9 (assembly GCF_030848565.1). GTDB lineage: Archaea > Halobacteriota > Halobacteria > Halobacteriales > Natrialbaceae > Natronolimnohabitans. The sequence continues at coordinate 65,995 of NZ_JAVDDV010000013.1, read as the reverse complement.
AGAACCGTCGTCCGTGGACGAATCGGTGTGATCGTCCGGGCGACCGAACGCGGACACGGACGTGACGTCGACCCGAAACGGTGGCTTTACGCGCCCGTCGCGTCTCCCTCCAGCCATGAGCGCGTTTCCGGAGTTCGAAGTAATTCCCGCCGTCGACGTCCAGGACGGTGAGGTCGTCCAGCTCGTCCAGGGCGAGCGCGGCACCGAGAAGACCTACGGCGATCCCGTCGAGGCCGCCGAACGATGGATCGACGCGGGTGCGGAGTCGCTGCATCTCGTCGATCTCGACGGTGCCTTCGAAGGCGAGCGAGCAAACGACGACGCTATCGACGCCGTCGTCGAGACCGTCGACGTTCCCACCCAACTCGGCGGAGGTATTCGTACCGCCGACGGCGCAATCGAGTTGCTCGAGCGCGGCGTCGACCGCGTCATCCTCGGCACGGCAGCGGTAGAGAACCCCGACATCGTCGCGGAGATCAGCGACGAACACCCCGATAGTGTCGTCGTCAGCCTCGACGCGAAAGACGGCGAGGTCGTCGTCGAGGGCTGGACCGAAGGCGCGGGGGTTTCGCCCGTCGAGGCGGCCGAGCGGTACGAGGAGCTGGGGGCAGCAGCGATTCTGTTTACGAACGTCGACGTCGAAGGCCAACTCGAGGGCGTGGCCACCGAGCCGGTTCGCGAACTGGTCGACGCGACCGAGATTCCCGTGATCGCAAGCGGTGGGGTAGCGACCCTCGAGGACGTGCAGGCTCTCGAGGAGGCCGGTGCAGCAGCCGTCGTCGTCGGAAGCGCCCTGTACGAAGGCGAGTTCTCGCTTGAGGACGCCCAGGCTGTGGTCGGCGGTCAGTAGTCTCGCACTACGAACGCCAGAACGCCGGTGTCAGGAGCACGAGCACGGGAAGGATCTCGATACGGCCGACCCACATCATTGCGATCATGACACTGCGGGTGGTGATGGGGAAGCCGGCGTAGTTGTCCATCGGGCCGGCCATCCCGAACGCAGGGCCGATGTTGAGAAAGATCGAGGCGGAGGCACCGAGCGCTTCGAATTCGGTGACGGCCGTACTGGCGCGGGCGGCGTCGACGACGACGAAGACGGTCAGCAGGAAGAAGATGACGATCGCCAGCAGGACGTAGGCGTAGATATCCCGGATCGTCCCCTCGTCGACCACGTCGTTGCCGAGTCGAATCGGCCGGACGGCCTCGGGGTGGATCGAGGTAAAGAGACTGCGCCGAAACGCTTTCAGCGCTACCAGCCAGCGCAGGGACTTGATCGAACAGGTCGTCGATCCGGCCATCCCACCGAGGAACATACAGAGAAACAGCATGTGGGTCGCGCCAGTCGACCAGAGCGCGAAGTCCGTCGAGGCATACCCCGTCGTCGTCACCAGCGAGACCACGTTGAACAGCCCGTGTCTGAGCGTCTCCTCGAGGCTTTTCTCGATCGCCGGATCCATCCACAGAATGGTCGCGACGATCGCGCCGATCGCAGCCATGACGCCGATGTAGAAGCGAAACTCCTCGGACTCGAGGAGTTGGCGAGTCTCTCCCTGAGTCACGTAGTACAGCAGGACGAAGTTGGTCGCCCCGAGGATCATAAACGGCATCACGGCCCACTGGACGATCGGTTCGAACGCGCCGATGCTCTCGCCCTCCGGTGAGAATCCCGCGGTGGCGACGCTTGTCAGCGCATGGGAGACGGCGTTGAATAGGTCCATATTGGGCGCAACTCCGAGCAAGTACAACGCGTAGAACGTCACTGCAGCGAGTACCGTGACGCCGACGTACAGCCCCCAGATGAGCCGTGCGGTCTCGTCGATGTGGGGCCGGAGTTTGCGGACGTTTCGCGACTGGCTCTCGGTCTCCATCAGCTGTGCGCCACCGACCATCAGATTCGAGAGCAAGCCGATCGCGACGATCAGGATTCCCAGCCCGCCGAGCCACTGGATCAACTGGCGCCAAAGCAGGATCGCGCGGGACTGATTCTCGAAGTCCCAGCCGCTCATCACCGTCGCTCCTGTCGTCGTCAGTCCGCTCATGCTCTCGAACTGTGCGTTGACGAGGCCGCCGATGGGCCCGGAGAACGCAGACGCCGCCGGGGCACCGAACCCGACGATGTAGAACGGAATCCCGCCGATGACGCCGACGCCGAGCCAGGTCAGCGCGACCATCAGAAACGCCTCGCGCTGTCCCAGCTCCCGGTCGTCGGTCAGTCGCTCGAGGGCGACGCCGACGACGGCCGTAACGACGATCGCGGCCAGAAACGGCAGCGGATCGTCACCGTCGACGATCGCCAGCACGAACGGCACGGCAAGTGGCACGGCGAGCCACTTCAGGACCGTCCCGGTCAGGCTACAACTCGAGCGCCAGTCGACGCGTATCTGCATCTGTTATCCGTCCCTGCGAGAGGGGACGCATTAATCGGTTCGGAACCGACACGTGACCGGCGTTTCGCTCGAGACCGTCAGCCGTGACCGACGTCCCGCTTGTAGCCGTGCCCGACGTAGAGTGCACAGGCGTTGACGACGAGCAAGACCAGAAACGCGAGGGTGGTCTGTGGATCCCCGAGTCCCTGTGCCAAAAGCGGGAGATGAACGAACGGCAGCGCGATGGCACTCCAAAACGAGACGAACTGCAGGGGACCCTTAAGTGAACGGCGGAGGGCGGAAACGAATCGGCTCGATCGTCGATCCGCGTCGGATCTCGACGGACCGACCGATTCGTTCGAGAGTGGGGAGGGATTGGACATCGACTCGTTACCTCGTCTTGAAAGAGACATTCGCTCGAGACGATATATAATACCCCGAATATTGGCCCGTTTTCGGCTCATTTCACTCGTACAATCGGACCGATACCGTGTTTCGAAACGTCCTTAGATGGCCGGAAAAATTTTATCAAGGCATATGAGGCGATCGTTCGGTCTCTTCCACCGTCTGGCCGCGACGCACCCAAGAGCCACGGTCGAGGGGAACGGCGGCCACAGAATCGCGTCGATCGCACCGTCGCTGGCGAGCGCAACCGCCTTGTACTGGCGGTCCCATCGACGTGACATGAGCGAGCGAACGGCGACGCTGACGCGTGAGACGGGCGAGACGTCGATCGAGTGTACGCTGTCGGTCGACGGAACTGGAACGGCCGACGTCGACACCGGAATCGGCTTTTTCGACCACATGCTGACGTCGTTCGCCAAACACGGGCTGTTCGACCTCGAGGTCGACTGCGACGGCGACCTGGAGATCGACGACCACCATACGGTCGAGGACGTCGCGATCGTCCTCGGCGAGGCGTTCGACGAGGCCCTTGGTGATCGGTCGGGAATCGTCCGGTATGCCGATCGGAAGGTCCCACTCGACGAGGCCGTCGCCGGCGCCGTCGTCGACGTCAGCGGCCGGCCCCGGTTTTACTTCGACGGCGAGTTCTCACAGGCCCAGATCGGCGACTTTACGAGCGACATGGCCCGCCACTTCGGCGAGTCGCTGGCGATGAACGCCGGCCTGACCGTCCACCTCGAGGTCGAGGGCGAGAACGCCCACCACGAGGTCGAGGCGCTGTTCAAGACGCTCGCGCGGACGCTCGACGACGCGACCCGAATCGACGAGCGTCGTGAGGGAACGCCGAGTACGAAAGGGACGTTGTAATCGGGTCGACGCTGCGAACTGCCGCTTTCCCTGTCCGTATCAGGGCCGTCGCAACTGTCCTCTTTTCTCGACGAACTCGCCCTGTTCGATCGCGTGCTCGATGATCGCGTCGACCTCGTCGGCCTCGAGGTCGTAGGCGCCGGCAGCCAGGCTCTCGACGGCACCGCGCTCCATCGGGAACTCCCGGTTGCGAAGCAGGCGGACGACCTTCCCGTACGCGTTCGACGGCGGTGTTCCGGTGTTTGCAGCGGTCGACTCGTCGGTCGACTCGTCGGTCGACTCGCCGCTCGAGTCGGGAGCGTCGGTGTTCGTCGCTCGGTCGTCCGTGACGTCAGCGTCGGCGTCGGACCCGTCCGTCTCCGACTCGTCGCCGTCTGCTGTCGGTTCGGAACGGTCGAACGTGATCCCTCCCTCGAGTCCCGCGTCGGTCGTCGCGTCCTGTGACCGGTTTCGGGTCGCGTCGTCCGTCGAGGCGACGACGGTTCCGCTCCCGGAGTCGCCGGTCGTCGTCCCGTCGGTGTAACTCTCGGCCCCGTCGTCGGCCGACTCCGTCTCGCTTTCGTTATCGGCGCCGACGCGTTCGAGCAACGGCTCGAGAAGCGTTCCGAGTCGCTCCTTGCAGTCGGAACAGAGGACGACGCGTCGCTGTTCGGCCTCGGTCGGCTCGAGTGTCGCCGGGAGAACAGCGAACGTGCCGACGGCGTCGTCGCCACAGAAGTCACAACGTCGCAGTTCGCGCATAGGTCATCGTTCCAAACGGATCGTCAAAAATCGTCCGTCATACGGTCTGCTGTCGTCACTGCCCGCCGATCGCCGACCCCGCCCTGGCGATCGGCGGGCATTCGGTACAGCAGTCCGTATCTGACATGGGCAGTAGCGTCGCCGAAGCGGCCCGATCACCGGAAATTATACGCGGGCCCGCGTACATCCGCCACCGAATGTTCGACGAAATAATGGAGAAGTTCGAGGGCTCACCGAGCCAGCAGGCGGTCATCCGGCTGCTGTTGGAACGCGGGTTCTCCGTCAACGACGACGGCCGGGTCGTCTCCGGCGGTATCGAGATCCCGAACACGGGGATCGCCCGCGAGATCGGCGTCGACCGGCGCGTCGTCGACTCGACGACCGACGTCATCCTCGACGACCCCGAGCTGCGGCAGATCTTCCAGAACATCTCACAGGTTCCGAGCCTGATGGATCTGGCGCCGGTGTTAGATCTGACGGTGCTTACGGTCACGCCCGACGACGCCGACCAGAAGGGGATCGTCGCGGAGATTACCGGGACGTTAGCCGACCACGACATCTCGATCCGCCAGACGATCAGCGAGGATCCGGAGTTCACCGACGAGCCGAAACTCTACCTGATCACCGACCAACACCTCCCCGGCGAAGTGATCACCGAGATTCGTGATCTCGAGTTCGTCAGGAAGATCGAACTCCAGTAGCGCCATCAGACGAACTGCTGTACCGATCTCACACCGTCGTGCGGGGTCGGCGATCGGCGTGCAGTGACGACAGCAGTTCGTATCAATCCGGGCCGTCCCCGCTACCCGCCGCCTCGTCGGCGTACCTGTCGAGGACGGACTCGAGGGCAGTCGTCAGCTCTTTGAATCGGTCGATCGACATGTCGTCGGTCGTCACCCAGACGCCGTGTGGCCCGCGAATGATGCGAGTAAGATACCCGTTTTCGAACATCCGAATGGTCGCCTGATACTCGCCGAGTTGGGTGTTCCGGTAGGCCGACTGGGAGTGAAAGCCGCGTCGTTCGTGTTCGGCGAACCCGACGAGGTCGGCCGTTCGATCGAGATCCGAACGGAGATACACCTGGTCGACGACTTCGTCGTCGAAGTACGTGATGCTCCGGAGTTCGTCGCCGACCGTCGTTCGGCAGACGCTGAGCAGTTCCTCGGCGAACGTCGGATCGATGGCGTCGGTTTCGATGTCGGTCTCGTCGCCCATGTTCCCAGCCACCACACCATCATTCAAGAGCGTATGGGATGAGACAAATGGGACGTCGATCGGAGGACCGACGCGCTCTTTTCGCCGGCGAGCGTACCGAAGACAGTGAGCGAGGACGCCGTAAGCGAAACGTATCGAACCGTCGCGGAGCCGGCGACCGCCGAGTTCGTCGTCCAGGGCTCGGAGTTTATCGGCCACGTCCGGCCGGTCGAATCGGTCGACGCTGCCGAATCGTTCGTCGCGACCGTCAGCGAGGAGTACGACGACGCCACCCACAACGTCCCCGCCTATCGCGTACGGACCGGTGGCCCCGACAGCGGTCAGTTCCTCCGGGAGTACTCGAGCGACGACGGCGAGCCGTCCGGCTCGGCAGGAAAGCCGGCGTTGAACGTCCTCACCCAGCAGGAGATCGAGAACTGTGCGGTCGTCGTCACGCGCTACTACGGCGGGACGAACCTCGGCGTCGGCGGTCTGGTCCGGGCCTACTCGCGTGCGGTCAAAGAGGCCGTCGCGGCAGCTGGCGTCGTCGAGGAACGACCCCACGAACGCGTCTCGGTCACCGTCGACTACGACGACTCCGGCACCGTTCGGGGGATCCTCGAGAGCGAAGGCTACGAGTTCGAGGCCGACTATCAGGCCGACGTCTCTTTCGAGGTGCGAGTCCCGCTGGCGGAGGCCGAGTCGTTGCGCGACCGACTGCGAAGCGCGACCAGCGGCCGGGCCGAACTGGAGTGAGACGGACCGCTTCTGTGAGGTCGCCGACGACCGATACGCAGGGCTCGTCGACTACCGGCCACCGATCGCCAGCACCCGCTCGTCGACCGCCTCGAGGACGGCCTCGGGATCCTCGAGTTCGTCACGCTCGAAGCGAACGTCGCCCAGCCCGCGGTCGAGGACGAGTTCGTCCCCGCGAAGACGGACGTGATCGACGTCGGCCCACGGGACGAACGTCTTCGTGTAGGGCTGTCGTTTGACGAGTCCCGACTCGTAACACTGGAGTTCACAGCGATCGCGTCCGGGGCCAAACGGCCAGCGGCCTTCGGCGAGACAGCTCGCGACCCAGCCGCTACCGATCACCAGCCAGAACAGCGCCTCGAGCCAGGTTCCAGTGACGGCGTTGGCAAGGGCGAGCAACACCCACATTCCGGCGAGGAACAGATCGAGGGCAACGGAGCCGGACGGCTCCCATCGCCACGTCTCATCGGGATCGCCGGGCGTGACCGCGTCGACGTAGCGGTTCCCGGCCAGTTGCGAGAGGACGTGACCCGTCGCGACGACGAGCACTGCAGACAGTAGCGCGACGCGCCCAGCGGGTGACTCGAGGGGGACGAGCCAGAGACCGACGAAGACGACCGACGGGAGGACGAGTGCGAGTCGTCGGACGAGCGTCCGACCGAGGCGGACGGGGAGGAGCGGATCGACCTGTGAAATCACAGCGCCACCGACGAACCCGGCGAGGAACCCACCTGTGTACGTCTCCACGAGGCCGACCGGCCAGTCGTCGATTAGGGCGGCAATCGTCGCGGCGGTGCCGGCCAGGAGCACGCCGCCGTAAACGGCGACGGCGAGCTGGAAGACACGATCGGAGGGGGCGGCGTCGCCGCCGTCGAGTGACGCCGGATCGACCGGAGTTCGTGTTGACACGACCGGGAGAAGATTCGCAACCGACAAAATTCTAACGAGTGTCCGTCTCGTCGAAGCGGGAAATCGGTACGGCAGTCCGTCTCAGGCCTCGCTCGGCGTCGGGGTGCTCACGGCAGGTTCGCCTTGCTCGTCGCTTTCACCGCCCTTGTTGGCCCGCGAGCGGTTGTAGTAGGAGAGTCCGACGAGCATCACCAGACCGATCGCACGCAGCGAGACGGTGATCGCAAACGTCGTCAGCGTCGTATCGAGGCCGGCAGCGGTCGCCGCCCCCTCGGCGATCAGCAGGGGAATCTCCGGCACCATCAGCAGGACCGAGGCGACGGAGTACAGCGCCCGTTCGGTGGGGAACACTTCCGAGTACTGGTAGCCGATGATCGTCACGCCCAGCGCGTAGACGCCGAGGAACATCCCGGCGACGGGAATCAGGACGTCCGGGACGAAGAAGCCGAGATCGGTGACGGACTCCCAGCCGATGACGCTCCATCCCTCGGGCCCGTCTCGCATCATGAGGATACCTGGCGAGAAGACGAACGCGAACGGGACCAGGATCTTGTTCAGCGAGAGCAAGAACGCGATCGTCGCGGTCTTGAGTTCGTCGGCCTTCGCGACGCCGGCTCCGGCGAAGGCGGCGACGGCGACCGGCGGCGTGACGTCCGCCATCAGGCCGAAGTAGAGGATAAAGAGGTGACCGGCGAGGATCGCGATCCCGGCACCCTCGATCGGCGTCTGGAGCATCGCGACCAGGATGATGTACATCGCCGTCGTCGGCATCCCCATCCCGAAGATGATCGAGGCGAAGCCGGTCAAGACGAGCAAGAGGAGCGTCGACCCACCACTGACGGCATCGATGAGCGCCGCGAGGTTCGGACCGAGCCCGGAGACGCTGATGACACCGGGGACGACGCCGGCGGCGGCGACGGCGACGACGACGGTCGTCGCGGTCCGCGCACCGGAGTCCATCGACTTCCCGACGAACGCCGCGTACTGATACGCGCGACTCGAGGCCAGTCCGGGACGGCCGATCGCCGTTGCGGTCCGGGTGGCGGCCTCGTCGACGTCGTCGTCGAAGTCGAGCAGTGGCGCGTCGCCACGTGGCTGTGTGAGCAGGAACGCGAGACTGACGAGGATCGCGATCGCACCGAGGTCCGAGACCGCCGCGGTCGCCGCGCCGGTGATCGAGTAGGCTTCGGCGGCAGTGCCGGCACCCGCAGCCGCCTGAAGCGCCTCGAGGACGCCCCCGCCGGTGACTGCGTAGGACGTCGCCTGGGCGAGATACAGCACGCCGATCGTACCGAGCAGCGGCACGCGCGTGCGTTCGTTGTAGGCGGCGACGACGGCCAGCAAGGCGATCATGGCGACGATCGTGTACCAGCCGGCGCGGTTGATCGAGAACCGGGCGATCACGAGGAAGTACAGCAACAGACCGATCGGGAGCAGGTAGAACCAGCCGGATCGAAGCGCGGCGATCGGATCCGGAAGCTGGGATCGCGGAAGCCCGCCGATACCGCCGCGAACCGCCTCGAAGTGGACCATCACCCACATTCCGAAGAAGAACGCGAGTGCAGGCAGCGTGGCGGCGATGATGACGTCCGCGTACGCCGTCCCGGTAAACTCGACGATGAGGAACGCGGCAGCGCCCATCACCGGTGGGAGCATCTGTCCGCCCGACGAGGACGACGACTCGACGGCGCCGGAGAACTCGGGGGAGTAGCCCGCCCGCTTCATCAGCGGGATGGTGAACGCGCCCGTCGTCACCGTGTTGGCGATCGACGAGCCGCTGAGCATCCCCATAAAGCCACTCGAGGCGACGCCCGCTTTGGCCGGACCGCCGCGTTTCGTGCCGGTCAGCGAGTAGGCCAGGTCGATGAACCACTTGCCGGCGCCGCTCATCTCGAGGAACGCCCCGAAGAGGATGAAGATGAAAATAAAGCGAACGCTGACAGTGACGGGCGTGCTCATGATCCCGGCTTCGGTGATATACCAGAGGTTGTAGACGATGTTCCCCCAGCTTTCGGCTGGAATCGAGAGGGCGCCGATCGCGGAGTCACTGGGAACCAGATATCCCCAGCGCGCGTAGGCGATAAACAGCGACACCAGAGACATGAGCAACAGACCGAGCGTCCGTCGGGTCGCCTCGAGCACCAGCAGGATGCCGAGGATGCCAAGCAGGAAGCCGTAGGAGACGTCGTCGATCGGGATCCCGACGGCTGCGATGGCCATGACGATCGGCTCGAGGACCGGGTAGACCTCGTGGATCGGACGGACGCCCTGAATGCCAAACAGCGACATCTGCTGGACCTCGCTGTACTCGGTCAGCGTATAGTAGGCGGGAAGCAGCGAGAGGACGATCAACACGACGTCGAGTGGCGTCACGCGACGCAGGTCGGGATCGATCGCCGCCCAGCGGACGCCGTCGCCGACTCGTTCGACGAGCCGAGTCAGACCGCTATCGGGGCCGAACCGCTCGCGGACCGCGGGCTCGATCGCTCCGAGCCGCCTGGCGACGAACCCGTCGCCCCGGCTCGCGGGGAACAGCAGAAACGCAAGGACCAGCGCGAACGTGACGTGGATCGTGTTGACCTGGAGTTGCTGGAGCGAGCCGAGATCGAGTTCGCCGAGCATCGGGAGCGTCACGGCGAAGGTGTAGCTGCGGGCGGCGATCCACAACTGGAACGCCGAGAACGTGATCGCGATCAACGCGACGAGCGCGGCGATCGCGCCACGGTGGCTCCGGCTTCGCTCGACCTCCTGTAAGATCTCGTCCTGTTCCTCGTCCGAGAGTGTGTCAGTGTCGCGGTTGTCTACGCTCATAACTAGGAATCATTGAATGGGTTGTGAAGAACTGCTGTCGAGTTGCAACTGGACGGGGAGACGATCCGTCAGTCGCCGTTCGGTGACCGAGATGACGACCGATCCGTCGGCCATCGCGACCAGATCGTGGCGTTCGCCGTCGACGACGAGTTCGTGTCCGGCGATCGAACCCGGTGCGACGATTACCTCCTCGTAGGTGTCGTTTACCGGATAGACGAACCCCTCGTCGGTCCGCTCGATGCGGTCGTCGGTGGGTAACCCGGCACCGTGGGAGTGAAACACCATCCGTTCCATCCGAAGTGTCGTCCCGTCGACGACGTAGACGTCCTCGACCGGCGTCCGTTCGACGCTGTGTGTATACGAGAGGGTGACGTCCGTGCCGTCGTCGACCGGCTCCTCGAGTAGCCGCTCACCGGTGTCGGCGTCGGCGACGACGAGCGTCCGCTCTCCCTGCACGACGGGGATCGCGACTGCCGTCGCTACCAGTGCGACGAGAACGATAACGACGACGTACCGGTGAAGCGGTCGATGCACGATCGGAGTCAGTCGGCTGTCCCGAGCCGAAGGTTAGTCGAGATACGCCTCGGCACCGGGGTGGAGGTCGATCGGCATCCCGTCCTGTGCGGAGTCGACGTCGATGAACTCCTCTTTCTGGGAGACGTCGTCGAGGTTCTCGAAGATCGCCTCGGTCACTGCCTCGACGACGGCTTCGTCGACGCCCTCGTGGGTGGCGATCATTGCCTGAACCGACACCGTTTCCACGTCGCTCTCGACGCCGTCGTAGGTGTCGGCGGGAACCGTGTCCTCGGCGAACCACTCGGCGTCGTCCATGACGTCCTCACGCGTGTCGCCAGCGATCTCGACCAGCGAGATGTCGGTGTTCGTCGCGAGGTTCTCGACCGAGCCGGCTGGCCAACCAGCGACGACGAACGCGGCGTCGGCGTCGCCGTCCTGGATCTGGTCGGCTGCCGTATCGAAGTCCGCGTTCTGTTCGTCGAAGTCGTCTTCTTCGATACCCGCCGTCTCGAGGATCTGGAGGGCGTTGAGTTGCGTTCCGCTGCCGGGAGCACCGGTGACGACCGTCTGTCCCTCGAGGTCTTCGACGGTCTCGATCCCCGAACCGGCCTGGGTGATGACGTGGATCGTCTCCGGGTACAGCGACGCGACCCCACGGAGGTTCGTCATTTCTTCGTCTCCGAGTTCGTCGATCCCGACACCGGTGTACGCGAAGTGAGCGACGTCGTTTTGGATCAGCGCGAAGTCGGCTTCCTCCCGGAAGAGATTGCCGACGTTCTCGAGGCTCGCTCCAGTCGACTGCACCTGCAGCGTGTACTCCGTCTCCCCGTCGACGATCGTCTTGAAGTCACTGGACAGGGGGTAGTAGGTTCCGCCCTGGCCGCCGGCGTGCCACGAGAGGTTGCTTTCATCACCGTCTCCACCGAGGCAGCCGGCCAGGCCGGCGACCCCAGCGGCGCCGCTCAGTGCGATGAAATTCCGCCTATTGATATGTCCAACCATACCCGCCTTTTACCCACAGTATGTTAATAGCTGCTTCGATATCCGTTACGCTTGTCAACAAGTCACTGATTTCAAGTAATGTACTATTATTCGAATTAAAATCGATGGACGACGTGCCGGTCGAAGCAAAACCCTTTCGGGTGTTGACACGGCTCACATCACATGAACGAAATCAGCGCGGCCGATTACGACGAGCTCCGGTTCGTTTCGGAGCCGCGACTCTCGCCGGACGACGAGCGCGTCGCGTTCGTAGTGCGGACTGCTGACGACGAGGAATCGGACACGGCGTCGGTGTTCGTCGTTCCCGTCGGTGGCGACGAGCCCGTACAGTTCACCACAAGCGACGGCGTCGACGAACAGCCCCGGTGGAGCCCCGATGGCGACTGGCTCGCGTTCGTCAGCACCCGCGGGGAAGGCGAGCGCAAACAGCTCTGGCTCGTCCCCACCGACGGTGGCGAGGCGCGACGACTCACGTCGGTCGTCGGTGGTGTCGACGACCTCGAGTGGAGCCCCGACGGCTCGAAACTGTGTGTTACCCAGCAGGTACGTGCGGCCGACCGCGAGGAAAGCCGTGATTACGCAGTCGATCCCGACACGGAACGCGACGATCCGGATCCTCGCGTGATCGATCGCCTGCTCTACCGGAGCGATGGGGCGTACTTCGACGGCGATCGACGGCACGTCTACGTTCTTTCGGTCGCGGACGCACTCGAGGCCGACGTGACCGACCCCGACGACGTCGATCATCTGCGCCGACTGACCGATGGCGACGCGGACTACGTCGCACCCACGTGGGGCGACAGCGGGACGGTCTACTACGCCACGAAGACCGGCGACGTCCCCGACGACTCGCTGACGTACGAGCTGTACGAACACGACCTCGAGTCGGATACCGCTACGGTGGTTACGGAGACGGCGGGCTGGCTCGAGTCGGGATCGATCGATGCGACGACGGACGGCCGCATCGCCTTCGAGTACACGCCCGAGGACCGAGCGTCGATGCGTGGGACTCAGATTCGCGTCCACGACCGCGAGAGCGGCGACGAGTGGACGCCGACCGAGTCACTCGATCGCACGATCGGCCACCGCTGTGGGTTCGAGTGGGCACCCGACGACGAGACGATCTACTTCACGACACCCGACGAGGGCGCACGCGTCTGCTGGTCGGTGCCGGGCGACGGAAGCGCCGAGCCGACGATGGTCTACGGTGATGGCGTCGACATCACCGACTTCTCGGTCGGCGAGAACGCCGTCGCCTACGCCTACAGCGAGTGGGACCACCCTGGCGACGTCTTCGTCACGACCCGCGGCGGCAACGAGCCCCATCGACTGACGCGAGTCAACGACGCGTATCTGGCCGATCGACCGGTTCGCCAGCCCGAGGAAGTGTGGTTCGAAAGCGACGGTGAGTCGATCCAGGGCTGGCTCCTCACGCCACCCGCGTTCGACGCCGACGCCTCGCCGGGCGAAACGTATCCGCTCGTCGTCGAGATCCACGGTGGGCCACACGCCCACTGGACGACCGCGGGGACGATGTGGCACGAGTTCCAGACGCTCGCCGCGCGAGGGTACGTCGTCTTCTGGTGCAATCCGCGGGGGTCGACGGGCTACGGCGAGGACCACGCGATGGCCATCGAACGCGACTGGGGGCCGGCCACGTTGACCGACGTTCTCGCCGGCGTCGAAACCGCCTGCGAACGCGAGTTCGTCGATTCCGAGGAGGTCTTCGTCACCGGTGGCAGCTTCGGCGGCTACATGGCGGCGTGGGCGGTCACACAGACGGATCGGTTCGAGGCGGCCGTCGCACAACGGGGGCTCTACGACTTCACCGGCTTCTACGGCTCGACGGACGCGTTCAAACTTCTCGAGGGTGACTACGGGACGACACCCTGGGAGGAGCCCGACCGCCTCCAGGAGCACTCGCCTGTAGCTCACGTCGAGAACGTCGACACGCCGACGCTCGTACTGCACGCCGACCGGGATTACCGAACGCCTGCCAACACCGCCGAACTGTTCTACCGCGGCCTGCAGAAACACCGTGTCGACAGTCGCCTCGTCCGCTACCCGCGGGAAGGACACGAACTCTCCAGATCGGGTGAGCCGGCCCACGTCGTCGACCGTATCGAGCGCATCGTCCGCTGGTTCGACGGCTACTCCGACCACCACGAGGTGCCGCCAGCACTCGAGCGCGCTCCCGATGCGGGGCTCTCGAGTGGGGACGGCGACTCGGACGATCACGGCGGTCCTTCGGGCGACGGCCAGACGGAGTGATGCTGCCGGACAGTATGGGCAGGGAAACGCCTACGGAAACGACGCCCGTCCAACCACATATGGACAGAAACGTCGGCGGATTCGACCGGATACTGCGTGTCGTCCTCGGGATCGCCCTGCTGCTGTTTGGCTACCGCAACCGGGACCGAACTGTCGGCACGCTCGCGTTCGTCGCCGGCAGCGATATTTTCGCGACGGCGATCATCCAGCGCTGTCCACTCAATGCGGTGTTCGGAATCGACACCTGCAGTGAGTAGGACGATCCGCCTCGACTCCGGACAGATCCACTCCGAAAGCGGGACCATCGAGCGAGAACGGTCATCTCGAGGGAGCTATTCGATGGGATCGACGATTCGACAGTCCGTGCTACCGAGACGCATGGCCGAGCGCCAGAAAAGCGACGGCGACTCCTATCAGGTCGTCCGGAACGCCCGGTCGCCGGCGTCGCCGAGTCCCGGGACGATGAAGCCATCGTCGTCGAGGCGGTCGTCGATCGAGACCGTCAGCAGGTCGGCCTGTGGACAGGACTCGTCGACGCGGAGCAGCCCTTCGGGTGCAGAGACCGCCGAGAGAACGATCAGGTTCTCCGGCTCCGGTGAGTTCTCGACGACGTGATCGAGGACAGTACACATCGTACTCCCGGTCGCGAGCATCGGATCGGCGATGATTACGGTGTCTTCCTCGTGGATCTCGGGGAGTTTGACGTAGTCGACCGTGATCGGGAACGAACCGTCCTCCTCGCGGCCGGCCTCCTCGTCACGGCTCGCGCTGATGACGCCCTGTCGGGCCCGCGGGAAGGCCTTCAGCAGTCCCTCGACGAACGGCGTCGCCGCGCGCAGGACGTTGATGATGACGACGTCGTCGAGCCCGCGGACGCGTTCGCCCATCGTCTGCTCGAGGGGTGTCTCGATCTCGACGTACTCCGTCTCCATCCGACCGTCGATGATCTCGTAGCCACAGATGCGGCCGAGTTTCACGAGCCCTTTCCGGAAGCTGACCTGCTCGGTTTCGACGTCCCGCAGGCGGCTCAGCGTGTCTTTTGCCAGTGCGTGGGTGATGAGATAGGCATCGTCCCGGTCTTCGATCGGCATACTCGTAGTGGCCGTCGCCGGATAGTTCACAGTATCGATCAGCCGCCACCGTGGGTGACGTCGCCACCCCCGTTTCGCCTCGAGCCCGGAACCCGGGTACGGCGCTCGATTCGAGCGTCTTCCAGTCGACCGTTGCAATCGATAGCGGAGAGGTTTATACCGATCGGTCGCATACCACCCGGCCAACCGAATGGAAGAGAGTATCTCGGGATTCAAGGTTCGCGGTGACTGGGGCGACATCGTCGAACACGGCGAGCGCATCACCCGTGCGCTCCGGGACGCCGGCGTCCACGACCCCGACCAGGATTACGGGGCCCGCTTTGCCCGCGCGTTCGAGGAGTGGGAGGAGTGGCGGCCGAAGGCCCACGAGACCCTCGACACCGACGTCAGCGAGAAGACTGCCGACCAGGCAAGCGTCGAGGAGGGCAAAGGCGAGAAGGCGGGCAAAGAGCCCGACGAGGACATCAAGACCGCCGGCGAGAAGCTCTCGGAGTCGTACGAGCGCCTCGAGGAGGACGACCCCGAGGCCGCGGTCGGCAACTGGCGCGAATCGATCGATTACGTCGCTCGAGCCGCCGACTCCGCCGGACGGAAGGCGCTGCGCCGGGTCGAGGACACGGTCTACCAGAACGTGATGACCCAGCTCGCGCCGTACTACTTCGACAACGAGCTCGTCAGCGCCAACATCCAGCAGTCGACCCGCGGCAACGGCGAGGAGTTCGTCTTCGAAGTCAACGTCAACGACGACGTCTTGAAAGAGGACGTCTCCGACCTGCTCGCGGAGTACGAAGACGAGATCGACCGCTGGCACGTCGAGGTCGAGAAAGACACCGACGCGGCCGAAGCGATCGAGGGCGTCGAGCCGCCGCCGGAGCCCGAGGACAACTCGAGGTCGACGACGAACTGACGAGCGCCTATTCGATCGGCCATCGGCCGCTGTTAGCGCTCGAGCCGCGTCGCAGGTCGGCACACACTTGTAGGGGTAGCCGGTAAGGCGGACTAGACAGGAATGGTCGAGATCGCGACGATTGGGACGTTTCTGGTCGCTGCAGTCGCCAGCCTCTTTATGGCCTGGGCGATCGGCGCCGGCTCGAGCGGATCGACACCGTTCGCTCCGGCAGTTGGCGCGAACGCGATTTCGGTGATGCGAGCCGGGTTTCTCGTCGGTATTCTCGGGTTCACTGGAGCCGTCTTGCAGGGGGCAAACGTCTCCGAGGCGGTCGGTGCCGACCTGATCGACGGCGTGACGCTGTCGCCGATGGCGGCGACGATCGCGCTGGTCATCGCGGCCGGCCTGGTCGCGACCGGCGTCTTCGCCGGCTATCCGATCGCGACGGCGTTTACCGTCACCGGCGCGGTCATCGGCGTCGGATTCGCGATGGGCGGCGATCCAGCCTGGGCGAAGTACACCGAGATCGCTACGCTGTGGCTCCTGACACCGTTTGTCGGCGGCGGGCTCGCCTACGGGATCGCCCGGTTACTCCGGGCCGAACCGATCGCCGAGAAGTATCTAATCATCATTCTGGCGGCGTTCGTCGGCGTTCTCGTGGCGAACATCGAGTTTGCGGTTCTGGGTTCTGGCGACGCTGGTGGCGCGTCGATCGCCGAGGCCTCGAGTGGCTGGCTCCCTGGCCCCGAGATCGTCGGTGTCGTCGTGATGACCGCGCTCATCGGCGCACTCTGGGCGGCGGCGATCGCACTCGACTTGCGACACGGCATCGAGCGCGGCGAGCGACACTTCCTGCTCGTACTCGGTGGCTTAGTCGCGTTCTCCGCGGGTGGCAGCCAGGTCGGGCTGGCGGTCGGACCGTTGATCCCGCTGTCGGGTGACGTCGGCCTCCCACTGATCGCCCTGCTCGTCGGTGGTGGGTTCGGGCTTTTGCTCGGGTCGTGGACTGGCGCGCCACGGATGATCAAGGCGATCTCGCAGGATTACTCGTCGCTTGGACCACGCCGATCGATCGCCGCGCTCATCCCCTCCTTTATCATCGCACAGACGGCCGTCCTCTATGGCATTCCCGTCTCGTTCAACGAGATCATCGTCAGTGCGATCATCGGTAGCGGTTATGCCGCGGCCGGCTCCGGCGGCGGCGTCAGCGCCCGCAAGATGGGGTATACCGTCCTCGCGTGGGTGCTGTCGCTTGCGGGCTCGATCGTCGTCTCCTACGTCGGCTTCGTCGCGTTCGATACGCTTCTGTTCTGATACGGACTGCTGCCCGACAGTATCAGCAGACATCGAACAGGCTTTACACGACGGGTGGCCAGTTCCTGTATGGACGAGGACGCGCCCGTGGATCCGACCGACTCCGAGACGATCCAGTGGCGACGCGACGCGTCGACGTCACGCACCGTTCGCCTCCTGTGGTCGCTCGGCGTGGGGACGTTCTTCGCGGCGATCACGATCATCGTCTTCTGGCGACTGTACGACATGGCCACCCAGGCCGACGCCGGCGGCGTCGTTATCGCGGCCTTTGCCGCAATCGCCGTGACACTGTTTGCGCTTGCCGTCTCCGGAAACACCGAACGGCAGCTCGAGGCCGTCACCCGTCGACTGCCGATCGACACCCCGTCGGGTCGGGCCCTCGAGCGGGCGATGGACGCTGTGTTGGGAACGCTCGCGATGATCGCGGTGATGGGTGGACTGATGGTCGCTGGCCGGATCGTCTCCCAGCGGGAACTGCTCGCAGTCGGTGCCGGACCGTTTACGGGGCTGGCGGCGCTGTTGATCCCGCTTGCACTCGTCGCGCTCGCTCTCTCGTCGTTCCTGCGATCCATCGGGGCCTTCGATCGAGACGAACGGACCATCTATCTCTACGATCCCGATCAGGCGATCGATCTCGAGGACATTCGGGACGTTTCAGCGCGTCAGCTCGGCGACGCGACGATCCTGAAACTCGAGTACGCCCAGCCCGACGGCCAGTACGTCGCTGGCCCGCGACGGATCGTCGTCCCGCCGGAGGTCGCAAGCGAGTTGCAGTCGCTCGTCGAGCGACAGCCGGCACAGTAGTCGTCGGTCGCGCAAGCGCCAATGACCGTCTATTGGTCCTCGAGAACCAGTACGTACCGCGTCAGCGACCGATGAACCCGGCGCTCGAAGGCGGCCTCGAGGCTCCAGCCTGCGTCCCGTGCTTTGCCGGCCCACGACCGGTCGGCGACCACGACGGCCCGCGGGGCGACTCGTCGGGCTTCCGCGAGCGCACCCGAGACCAGGTCCTCGAGGCGGTGGGTCTCGATTTTCGACTGGCGGCCGTAGGGTGCGTCGAAGACAACGCCGTCGACGGCGTCGTCTTCGAGTGCCAGGCGAGTTGCGTCGCCGCGGACGAGGTGATACTCACCACGAGCGACGCCGGTCGGCGACGGTTCGTCGCGCTCGAGAAAGCCGTCGAGATTTTTCCGGGCCCCGCGAACCATCTTTTCTTGCGCGTCGGCACCGATCACGTCGGCGCCGACGAGGCCGGCCTCGACGAGCACGCCGCCGGTGCCACACATCGGATCGAGGATCGTCGCGCCGGGCCGAGCGCCCGCGACGTTTGCGACCGCGCGGGCCAACAATGGGTCCATGCTGCCGGGCTGGAAGAAGGGTTTGTCCGTCGGCGCCCGGTCGCCGAAATCTCGGACGCTCTCGGCTGTGAGCCAGCCAAGCGCACAGACTGAGACGCGTTCCGCGAGCCCCGCCTCGCCGTCGGCGGCCGTCACGAGATCACCCGTCTCCGCGTCGGCCTCGAGTTCGCCGCCGGTCTCGAGTCGCCCTTCCGAGAACACCGCCCGGAGGACGTGGTCGGGCTCCTCGAGGTCGACCGAGAAGCCACGATCGACTAACACCGAGCCGAGTTCGCGTTCCGCACGCTCGGTGCTGACGCCCGTCGAGCCGTGGACGTCGGTCGCGCGCACGGCGACGGACCCCTCGCGGTCGATCGCGGCGGCCTCGAGCAACGCCGTCGCGCTCGTGACGTCGGCGTCGGTGCGTCCGAGAAGCGTACTCGCGCGGTGGGTGTACGCGAGTCCGTGGACGCGTTCAGGGGCGATGGCGTCTGCGACGGCGACTCCGGGCGCGATCCGGCGGACGCCGGTCGCGGCGCTCGTCGCCTCGCGGGCCGCGAACGCGTCGTCCTCGCCGCCGAGTTCGAGCAGGTACACACCTCCAGGTTCACCGCGGGGCGGCCATGAGCCTACCGCTTTTCGTCACGTCCCGCCGATCGCCGACCCCGTGTGGCGATTGGCGATACAGTACTCCGGAAGGACAGCAGACCGGACGAACGCCCTGATATCACCCCTTTACCGACGACACGGTGGGGTCGTATATACCGGATATATCAGGTGGCGGCACTAACCTTTATAAACCTTAAATACGTCTTTTTAAGCGACTTATGACGGATCCCAAGGACACCATCAACATCGAAAACGTGGTGGCGTCGACCGGCATCGGGCAGGAACTCGATCTCCAAAGCGTCGCGATGGACCTCGAGGGGGCCGACTACGACCCCGAGCAGTTCCCCGGCCTCGTCTACCGCACCCAGAACCCCAAGTCCGCGGCCCTGATCTTCCGATCTGGCAAGATCGTCTGTACCGGCGCCAAATCGACCGACGACGTCCACGAAAGCCTCCGCATCGTCTTCGACAAACTTCGCGAACTCCAGATTCAGGTCAACGAGGACCCCGAGATCGTCGTCCAGAACATCGTCACCTCCGCCGACCTCGGCCGGAACCTCAACCTGAACGCGATCGCGATCGGTCTCGGTCTGGAGAACATCGAGTACGAACCCGAGCAGTTCCCCGGTCTCGTCTACCGCCTCGACGAGCCCGAGGTCGTCGCCTTGCTCTTTGGTTCCGGGAAACTCGTCATCACTGGCGGGAAAAAGCCCAAGGACGCCGAACACGCCGTCGACAAGATCGTCTCCCGTCTCGAGGATCTCGGCCTGCTCGAGTAACGCCACCCGTTTTCGCCGTTCGCGACGCTCGGACAGCCGACGGCACTCCCGGCGACCGCGCCACCGACTCGCGTTCGCTCGATTCGAATCAGTTATCCGGAGTTTCAGGTCTTCGAGCCAGTAGTATCCGGTTTCGACCGCCGTTCCGTTCGTTTTCGACGCCGATGTGTCCGTGTCGCTCGAGTCCCTCAGCACTTCGCTTCCGGTCGATTACACCGAATTTCGACCGTTCAGACCCGAATGAACGGTCTTGAATCGGCTGAATCCCACTCGAGGATCGGAACGACTGACCCCGTTTATCCCACTGCTGACCTGAGAGTCAGGTATCCATGACGATCCATACCGATCGGCTGCCGCCCGGGCTGGAGGATGACGTCCCCGGCAGCATCGAGTCGCTTTCGGAGACCGTTTCCATCGATGGCTCCATCCCGCGTGTCGTCGTGCGTCGCGTACTGGACAACGACCGTCGTCGTGCGATCGTGCGCTGTCTCCTCGGCCTCGAGGACGCGGAGCCGATTCCGGTCCGTCAACTGGTCGCGCGGATCGCCGACGTCGAACACGACGCGACGGCCGTCACCTCGCTGCACGACCGCCGCCAGCGGATCCACGTCTCGTTGTGTCAGACACACCTGCCGCTGCTCGAGAACTATCGACTCCTTTCCTACGACCGGGACGACGGACTGGTCGCGCCCGGGGCGCGGCTCTCGGCGTTCGAATCGGTTCTCGGCGACACACGCGAGTGATCGGCCCTGGATCGGTGTGGTCGGCTACTCGACCAGCCGTTCGATCTCGGTCACCAGAATGTCGCTCGCGCCGGCGTTTTTGACGTCGGTGATCGTCTCGAAGACGTCTCGCTCGTCGACGACGGCGTGGACGGCGACCTTGCCGTCGTCGTCGCCAGCGATGTCCATCACCGTCGGGCCGCCCATCCCGGGGATAACGTCGCGGACGGCCTCGAGTCGCTCCTCGGGGACGTTCATCATCAGATAGCGCTTGCCCTCGGCCTGTTTGACCGAGGCGAGCGCGGTCCGGACCTCGTCGACTTTGGGCTCGTCGAGGACGTCCTCCCGGCCGAACAGGCGGACCGAACTCGAGAGCACTTCTTCGACGACGGCCAAGCGGTTCATCTTCAGCGTCGTGCCGGTGCTCGTGATGTCGACGATGGCGTCGGCCATCTCGACGTGGGGTGTCAGCTCCGTCGCGCCCGAGACCTCGACGATGTCGGGGTCGACGTCCGTTTCGGCGAAGAAATTACGCGTGATGTTCGGGAACTCCGTGGCGACGGTGCCGCCGGCCAGGTCGTCGACGCCGTCGATGTCGCCGTCCTCGGGCGCCGCGAGGACGAGACGACAGCGCCCGAACTCGAGGTCCAGCAGGTCGGTAACGTCGTCGACGCCGGCTTCACACACCTGGTCGTAGCCGGTGATTCCCAGGTCGGCCGCGCCGTCGGCGACGTACTCCGGGATGTCCGCCGCACGGGCGAAAAGCACGGAGACGTCCGGATCGACGGTGTCGGCGTAGAGCTTCCGGTCGGCACCGTTCTCGAGATGGAGTCCCGCCCGCTCTAGGAGGTCGATCGTCGGCTCGTGCAGGCGGCCCTTGTTAGGAACGGCGATTCGCATTACCGGCCGATTGGTGATCAGTGGGGAACTGTCTTTTCATCGCGGCAGACTTCCATGCGTTAGTATGTGAAGTGGTCACTATAGGCACAATACTCACGTAGGCCGACATCGTAGGCTTCGATCTATGGCCGAAGATAGGTCGGAACGCGTCTCCTGGAGCGAGAAGCGAGAAACACGCTCTCCGCCGTCGACGTTCGATCGAGACACGACGCGTACGGGTGTGGATCCCCGCGAGCGCTTCGACCGGGAGTGGCCCGACTGCTGGGCCGATGCCGCCGCGTTGCTGGAGTGGACCGAGCCGTACGACGAACTCCTCGACGACGACGACGCCCCTTTCTACCGGTGGTTCGTCGGTGGTCGACTGAACGCGGCCGAAAACTGCATCGATCGTCACCTCGAGGCCGGACGGAAGACCCAGGTCGCGCTTCGCTGGGAGGGAAAACGCGACGAACAGCGAACGTACACCTATCACGACCTCCACCGAGAGGTGACGGCCGTAGCCGCCGGCCTGCGGGAGCTAGGTGTCGAGGAGAACGACGTCGTTACGCTCTACCTACCGACGCTCCCGGAGTTGCCGATCACGATGCTGGCCTGTGCTCGGATCGGCGCGTTGCACAACGTCGTCTTCGCGGGCTTTGCTCCCGACGCGCTCCTCGAGCGGATGTCCGGAACCGACTCGAGTGCACTCGTCACCTGCGACGGTGCCTTTCGGGACGGCGTCGCGATCGATCAAAAGCGCAAGGCCGATGCGGCGATGGCCGAACTCGAGTCGACGATTCCAACGATCGTGGTCGACCGGCTCGGACCGGCAAACGAGACGCAACTCGGTCCGGACCAGTACGCCTACGACGAACTCGTCGACCGATTCGATGGAGCCGACGTCCCGCCGGTCCCGCGGAACGCGACCGATCCGCTCTTTCACATCCACACGTCGGGGACGACCGGCGAGCCCCAGCGGATGACCCACGCGACCGGTGGCTATCTCGCCGGCACCGCGTGGACGTCTCGGACGGTCTTCGATCTCTCGCCGGGAGACACCTACTGGTGTACGGCCGACCTGGGCTGGGTTACCGGCCACTCGTATGTCGTCTACGGGCCGTTGGCGCGTGGCGCGACGGTCGTCCTCGCAGAGGGAAGCCTGCGCTATCCCGACCGCCACCGCCCCTGGGAGATCATCGAGCGCAACGGCGTCGAGGTCTTCTACACCACGCCCGGCGTAATTCGGACGTTCATGAAGTGGGGCGAATCGTTCCCGGCGGCCCACGATCGGTCGTCGCTGCGGCTGCTTGGCACCGTCGGCGAACCGATCGGCCCCGACACCTGGGAGTGGTACTACACCCACGTCGGCGACGAACGCTGCCCGATCGTCGACACCTGGTGGCAGACCGAGACCGGGGCCGTCATGCTGTCGACGCTGCCCGGCGTCGACGAGATGAAGCCCGGCGCCGTCGGACCGCCCCTCCCCGGGATCGACGCTCGCGTCGTCGACGAGGACGGCCGGGAACTGCCGCCGGGCGAACCGGGCTATCTGACGATCACGAAGCCGTGGCCGTCGATGCTCTCGCCGCTCGAGAGCGACCGGTACTGGGTGCTTGCCGAGTACTGGCAGCAGTTCTCCGACCGGCGGGCCGACACCTGGCGCTATTTCACCGGCGATCGGGCCGTCGTCGACGAGGACGGCTACGTCACGATCATCGGCCGCGCAGACGACGTCGTCACGGTCGGGAACCGTCGGCTCGGTACGGCCGAACTCGAGGCCGCGATCACCGCCGTCGACGGCGTCACCGAAGCCGCCGCAGTCGCCGGCAGCACCGGCGGTGACACCGATCTCTACGTCTTCGCGACGATCGAACAGGATCGGACGGACCGTGATGGGCTCCGCGGGGCGATCACGGACGCGATCGTTTCGCGGATCGGTCGCTTCGCCGAGCCAGCGGCGGTCGTCTTCACGCCGGAACTGCCCGAAACTCACTCCGGGAAGACGATGTACCGTGTCCTCGAGACGATCGTCGACGACGAGCGACTCGAGGACAGCGAGCCGCTTCGCAACCCCGAGATCGTCGGCGAACTCGAGTCGCTGTGGACGACGGAGTGAGACGGATCGCTTTGTCAGCGCCGACACAGCCACGAGCCGGCCGTTCGTGGTCCTACGGTCAGATCGATAGCGCCGCGCGTCGGAGCAACTGTGCGTTGACCGCGACGATCACCGTACTCGCGGACATCAACACGGCACCGACGGCCGGCGAGAGCAGGATTCCGATCGGTGCGAGGATGCCTGCGGCCAGCGGCAGGGCGAACACGTTGTACCCCGCAGCCCAGACGATGTTCTCCTGCATCTTCCGGTAACTCTTCTTGCTGAGTTTGACGAGGCTGGCGACGTCACGAGGATCGTTCTCGACGAGGACCACGTCGGCCGACTCGACGGCGACGTCGGTGCCCGAGCCGATGGCAACCCCGACGTCCGACCGCGTCAGTGCGGGCGCGTCGTTGACGCCGTCGCCGACCATCGCGACGAGGTTGCCCCGGTCCTGTAGCTCCACGATCTTCTCGTCTTTGTCCTCGGGGAGCACCTCCGCGAAGACGGTATCGATGCCGAGTTCGTCGGCGACGCTGTGGGCGACGTCCGCGTCGTCGCCGGTCAGCATCGCCACCTCGACGCCCATCTCGTGGAGTGCGTCGATCGCCTCGAAACTCTCCTCGCGGATCACGTCCGCGAGCGCAATCGCGCCGACGATCTCCTCGTCGTGGAGCACGTAGACGACGCCCTCACCGCGCTCACCGGCCGCCTCGGCGAAGGCCTCGAAGTCGGCTCCGGGATCGATCTCGAGGTGGCGAAGCAGGTTCGGGCCACCGACGGAGACGCTGTGGTCGTCACGGTCGGCCGCGTGACTCGAGTCGACGGCGTCGTCTTCGACCCCGACCACGGCCGGCACGGCGTCGCGTTCGATCGTCGCGCGGACGCCCCGTCCCTCGAGAGCCTCGAAGCCGCGGACCTCGGGCACCGAAAGGTCGCGGTCGGCGGCTGTCTCGCGGATGGCCTGTGCGATCATGTGCTCGGAGTCGCCTTCGGCGGCGGCTGCAAGCGCCAGGACGTCGTCTTCGTCCCAGTCGCCGACGGCACTGACCTCGACGACGCCTTGTTCGCCTTCGGTGAGCGTCCCCGTCTTGTCGAAGACGACCGTATCGAGTTCGCGGGCCTGCTCCATGGCGATCCGGTCGCGTACGAGCATTCCGTTCCGGGCGGCCATCGAGGTGTTGATCGCGACGACCAGGGGGACGGCGAGTCCGAGGGCGTGCGGACAGGCGATGACGAGGACGGTAACGACGCGCTCGACCACTGGCAGGCCAAAGCCGACGGCGACGGTCCAGGCGACGGCAGTCACTGCCGCGACAGAAATCGCCGCGTAGAACAGCCAGCCCGCGGCTCGATCGGCAAGCACCTGCGTCCGCGAGCGACTCTCCTGGGCCGCTTCGACCAGTCGCATGATTCCCGACAGCGTCGTCTCCTCGCCGGTCGCCGAAATCCGAACCCGAAGGCTGCCGTCGCGGTTCGTCGTCCCGCCGATGACCTCGTCTCCCGGCTCCTTTGTGACCGGTTTCGACTCGCCGGTGACCATCGACTCGTTGACGTTCGATTCGCCGTCCTCGACGACGCCGTCGGCTGGGATGTTCGAACCCGGCCGAACCAACACGAGGTCACCGTCCTCGAGGTCGTCGACGGGAACCTCCTCGGTCTCACCGTCGGCGTGGTGCTCCGACGCGGATCCTGACCCATCGTCCTCGATCACGCGCTCGGCGGTGTCGGGCATCAGTTCGGCGAGTTCGTCGAGCGCACCCGAAGCGCGGCGAACCGATCGCATTTCGATCCAGTGGCCAAGCAGGAAGATGACGATCAGCGTCACGAGCTCCCAGAAGAACGGCTCGCCGATACCCAAACCCACCGCCGCCAGACTGTAGACGAACGCGACGGTGATCGCCAGCGAGATCAGCAACATCATTCCCGGTTCGCGGTTGCGCGCCTCGACGACGCCCATCCGGAGGAAGGGGACCCCACCGTAGGCGAAGACGACGACGCCGAGGACGGGACCGACGAACTCGCTTCCTGGGAACGTCACGGCGGTGTAGCCGAACCACTCCTGGAGCATCGGACTGTAGTACAACACCGGAACGGAGAGGAACAGACAGACGAAAAACCGCTTCCGGAACAGCTTCTCGTGGCCCGAGTGGTCGACGTGTGCACCGTCGCCCTCCCCGTCGTGGGCGGCGCCCGCCTCGTGTGGCTCGTCGGGTTTCTCGCCGGGGCCGGGCTCGTCCCGGTAACAGTCACAGACGCGACAACACGAACAGTAGCTGTCGGTCGGCTTCTCGCCGCGGTCGGAGTCCCTGTGGGCGTCGTGGTCGTGTGTCGATTCGCTCATCAGCCACCTCCTCCCTCGAGTAGCGCTGCTCCCACGATCGATAGCGTCGTGTCCTCCAGCGTGTCGTCCGGTGCCATAGACGATTACTCCCTGCCGAAGCGACATAGTACTCACAGTCCGTGACCTTCCAGCAGACACGTTCGGCGTCAAAGAGACGGCCTCGATCGTTTCGCCGCGTACGCCCTGGCCGTAGAGCCGTCGCTCGAGCGCCGCGGTCCGACGGTGAGGGCCGGATCGTCATTCCGACAGCCGCCAGAGGCCACCGGAGAGAACGGCGACGGCACCGAGAACCAGACCGACCGTGGCGATCCAGTAGTACATCCACGGGAACGCCGCGTCCGGGAGTCCGATCTCGACGTAGTCGCCGCCGGTGATCGGCATGCCGAAAGCCACCACGAGTGCCGGAAGGAGTATCGAGACGCTTCCGAGTACGAGGCCGACGAGCAGCGTCGCACTCCAGGGAGAGGTGTGCTCGGCCATCACGATAGCTAACATGGACCGAGGGTAAGTAACCCATGCCGGCAGCCACGAGTCCGTAGTCGATCCCCCGTTTGACGCTGGAAAACACATGCTATTCACTACCACAGTTTATTTTCCAAACTGTGCGCTACAGATATTCTACGTTTCGAAGGCACAATCCGCTTCAATGGGTATCCCCTAGACACCCATATGAGCACGAGACGAGCGCACCTCGAGATCACGGGCATGTCGTGTTCGACGTGCTCGGGGTCCGTCGAGGATGCGGCCGCTTCACTCGAGGGTGTCGAGTCGGCGAGTGCAAACTACGCGACCGACGAGGGGACAGTCGAGTACGATCCCGAAACGGTCTCGCTGGCCGACATCTACGACGCCATCGACGACGCCGGCTACGAGGCAGTCTCGGAGACGGAGACGATCACGGTACTGGGAATGTCGTGTTCGACGTGTTCCGAGGCCGTCGCCGACGCCGTCTGTGACCTGCCGGGCGTCGTGCGGGCGGACGTCAACTTCGCGTCCGACGAAGCACGCGTCGAGTACAACCCCAGTGACGTCTCGCTGGCCGAGGTCCACGCGGCAATCGAGGACGCCGGCTACGACCCCGTCCGCGAAGAGGTCGAGCAAACCCAGGGCGCGAGCCAGCGCGAGCGCGCCGTCGAGAAAGAACTGCGGCGCCAGCGCCGGCTGGTGATCGGCGGCGGCCTCCTGACGCTGCCGTTCGTGCCGATGATGTTCGAGATGCTGTTCGGCCTCGCCGGCGTCGCGTCGCCGATTCCGGCGGCGATCGCACACCCGCCGGGCTGGCTCGAGTTCGTCCTCGCGACGGTGTTGATGGCCACGCTGGGCAAGGAGTTTATCGTCGGTGCCTATCGGGCGTTCTCACACAACCGCACCGCGAACATGGACACGCTCGTGGCCGTCGGGACCGCCGCGGGCTACGTCTACAGTACGGCCGTCCTCGTCGACGTCATCACCGGCGGCTTCTACTTCGAGGCCGTCGCCTTCATCCTCTGGTTTATCACGCTGGGCAACTGGCTCGAGGTGCGGTCGAAGGCCCGAGCGGGCGACGCCCTGCGGGAACTCCTGCAGATGGAAGCCGACGAGGCCACGATCGTCGTCGACGGCGAGGAAAAACAGGTCCCCCTCGAGGCGGTCGAACCCGGCGACGTGATGAAGGTTCGACCGGGTGAGAAGATCCCGACCGACGGCGTGGTCCGCGACGGGCAGAGTGCGGTCGACGAATCGATGCTGACCGGCGAATCGGTCCCCGTCGAGAAAGGCGAGGGCGACGAGGTCGTCGGCTCGACGATCAACGAGAACGGGGTGTTGCTGGTGGAGGCGACGAAGGTCGGCTCCGAGACGGCCATTCAACAGATCGTCGACCGGGTCAAAGAGGCCCAGTCACGCCAGCCCGAGATCCAGCGGCTGGTCGACAAAGTCAGCGCGTACTTCGTCCCCGCGGTGATCGTAAACGCCGTCTTCTGGTCGATCCTCTGGTTCCTGTTCCCCGATCAACTCTACGCCGTCTCGTCGACGGTCGGCTCCTGGATCCCAGTACTCGAGCCCGTCGGTGGCGGTCCGGTCGTCGGTGGTGTTCCCATCCTCGAGTTCGCCGTCGTCGTGTTGGCCTCGGCGCTGCTGATCGCCTGTCCCTGTGCGCTGGGACTGGCGACGCCCGCGGCGACGATGGTCGGCTCGACGCTGTCGGCGACCAACGGCGTTCTCTTCAAGGGCGGCGACGTCTTAGAGCAGGTCCGCGGAATCGATACGATCGTCTTCGACAAGACGGGGACGCTGACCCACGGCGAGATGGTCCTGACGGACGTCGAACTCGTCGGCGAGCGGACGATGCCGGACGGTGGATTGGTCGTCGACCGGAGCGAAGACCTCGAGTCGTTCGTCCTCGGTGCGGCCGCGACCGCCGAATCGGGTTCGGAACACCCGATCGCACAGGCGATCGTCGACGGCGCCGACGAACGCGGCGTCGACCTCGGCGAGGTCAGCGAGTTCGAGAACGTCCCCGGTCACGGCATCCGCGCCGAGACCGACCGTGGAACCGTCCTGATCGGACGTCGGAAACTGCTCGAGGACGAGGGAATCGACACCCAGCCGGCCGAGGAGACGCTGACCCGCCTCGAGCGCGAGGGGAAAACGGCGATGCCGGTCGCCGTCGACGGCGATCTCTGCGGCGTACTCGCGGTAGCCGACGAGGTCCGCGAGAGCGCGAAAGAGACCGTCGCTGCGCTCCGCGAACGCGGGACGGAGGTCGTGATGCTCACCGGCGACAACGAGCGTACGGCGACGGCCGTCGCCGAGGCCGTCGGGATCGATCCCGACAACGTCCGCGCGGAAGTCCTCCCGGAGGACAAGGCAGACCACGTCCAGGCCCTACAGACGGACGGATCGAAGGTGATGATGGTCGGTGACGGCGTCAACGACGCGCCCGCTCTCACCACGGCACAGGTCGGCGTCGCTATCGGCTCGGGTACCGACGTCGCAATCGAGAGCGCCGACGTGACGCTAATGCGTGACGATCCTGCCGACGTCCTGAAAGCGGTTCGGATCTCGGAGGCGACCATCTCGAAGGTGCGCCAGAACCTCTTCTGGGCCTTCGTCTACAACACGACGCTGATCCCGATCGCATCGCTTGGCCTGCTCAACCCCGCGCTCGCGGGGCTGGCGATGGCCGCCTCGAGCGTGAGCGTGATGGCAAACAGCCTCTCGTTCGCGAAGTACGACCCCCACGAGGACTACCGGCTGGCCGTGACGAAACCCCTCGAGTGGCTCCGGGGCTAATGCTGTCGGACCGGCGTCGTATTCCGGACAGCAGTCAGTAAGACGTCGGTCGACGTCCCGACTCTCGTTTTCGCGCGAATTCGATCGTCGGCGCGTTCATCGCAGGGAGCGGTTCGAAGGGGTGCACTCGAGTTCACACGGCAAAGAGCGTCTCGGCGATGAGGAAGGTGACGTAGGCTTCGACGAACGCGGCCAGTACGAGGAGCAGCCAGCCGAAGACGACGAACGCCGTCGTTCGCAGGAGATATGCCGTGGTGAACAACGCGTTTCGCGTCCCAGCGAGGCGTTGACCAACCCGGTGGAGGAACCGGAACCCGACCCCGGCGGCGATAAACAGCGCGGGCAGTTCGAAGATCCCGTGTGGGGCAAGCAGCGCGATGACGACGCCGTAGCCGGCCTCCGCGCCGGTAACCGCCGCGACGTTCCCCACGATCACACCGTTGAACAGCATAATGACGACCGTCACGAGCCCCAGTGTCAACGCCCCGGCGATCGCGGCCAGAAACGGCGGTGTGTTGTTGAGAATGAAAAACGATGCCGTGACCTCGAACTGCGCCTCGTCGGCGAGCTCGCCGCCGTTACCGGGCAGTTCGTCCTCACCGAACTCCTCCTGGATGAGCTCGA
This sequence comes from Natronolimnohabitans sp. A-GB9, assembly GCF_030848565.1. GTDB lineage: Archaea > Halobacteriota > Halobacteria > Halobacteriales > Natrialbaceae > Natronolimnohabitans. Next base: position 36,201 of record NZ_JAVDDV010000013.1, on the reverse strand, counting down.
GGAACAGTTCGCTCAGGTCGATACCGGCGGCATAGAGCAGTGCGCCGAACGCGATCCCGACGCCGAACAATCCGGCCGAGAACCAGACGTAGAGTCGGTGCTCGGCCCACGCGTCGTCGAGATAACCGAACACGGCCGGCGCTCCCGTCCGTCCGGCGATGGCGATCGCACCGAAGCCAAACGCGAGCACGACCGCACCGGCACTCGCCATCGGGACGTCGTGGGCGACGACGATCGTGCCGGCCGATCCGAGCGAGATTACTGCGAGCGCGGCCATAAGCGCGGTCCAGATACGGGTCGTTCCCTGATCCGGCGTCGGCGACCCCGTCGGATCGCCGTCGCCACCGGGCCCTGGATCCCGATGTGGATCCGTCGCCGTCCTCCCGCGATCGTCCTGCAGATCGACCGTCGGACGATCGGCGGACTGCGAGTCGTCGTCGCGGTCGCGGGCGACGCCGTACCCTTCGGAACGGTCGGCGTCGGACCCATCGTCGCGTTCGGTGTCCGCGTCGGACGGCCAGTCGCGATCGCCGCTGTCGCCGGTCATGCCTGACTATTCGGTCAGCTCCCGGATAAACCCGCCGTCTATCGTCGACCACCGCCCATCCGTACATCCGTTTCGCGCGTGATTACTCGAGGACGCGACACAGCTGCCGGCGGAGCTGTCGGCGCCCGCGTGCCCGACGGACGATCTGCAGGTAGTTCGCCGTCGACTGGCCAGCCCACAGCAGCTTGTACACCGGCGCTCGCCGGTCGTACCCGGACCCGAGGGACGTGTAACTCGCGTAGGCACGTCGAAACGTGTGTCGAAGCCGCCGGCACTCAGCTCGCGGAAGCCGGCCCGCGTAGACGTCGACGAACCGAACTTCGGCTCGAGCGAGCGCGTATTCGGCGTGGGTGACGTGAGCGTTGCCCCAATCGAGGACGGCGGTAATTGCGCCGCTTTCGTCCACCAGTAGGTTACCGGGTTGGTAGTCGCCGTGAGTCAGTACCGGCCGACAGCCGTCGTCGCCGGCCAGTGGGACCGAGAGTCGCTCGAGGACGGGGCCAGGATCGACGGCGTGCCAGCCGTCCGGGTCACAGAGGACGAGCCCAGAGCCATCGGTCCGACGAGCTAGGCCGCCGACGCGGTCGAACGCGAGTTTCGCGGTGTCGTGCAACCGCCCGAGCAGCGTGCCGGCGTCAGCGACCAGCCGTCGCCGAACCGGAGACTCGAGGTCGACGTATCGACGCCGGGGATTCGTTCCCGGTCGGTGCTCGTAGACGGCCCACCGCTCGAGTTCGGCCCCGTCCTCGAGCGTGCCCGTCGCGAGCACGCGCGGGACGGGCACGTCGGTCGTCCGGCCGACCAGGTCACAGACGAGCGGCTCGACGACGTCGCCGGTCCAGACGCTCGCACCGCCGCGTTTGCAGACGACGCGGTCGCCGACCGCTGCGTTCCCATCGCCGTTCCCGTCGGTCGCTGTGAGCCGACAGACGACCGTCTCGGCGACCGACCCCGATCGCGGTCGGTGACACGACCGGACCCCGACCTCGAGTGCGCGCTCGACGATTCGCTCGGCCGTCTCGGTTGGCATCCGTCGCCCGAGTATTCCGGCCGCGACCGTAGCCTTTGGGCCGGACGTTGGATTCTGGCCCGCGTAGGGACCGCATATACAACCCGGGCGCGACCATCAGTACCGACGGTTCGAATGGCCGACGGATCGCTCGCGACGCAACTGGTCCGTGTCGCGCGCAGCGTCGGCTACCGAACGTACTACCGACTGGCGAACGCGAACTACGAGCGTGAACTCCTCGCGCGTCGAAACCGAACGCCCGCGGGGACGATCCGCTGTTACGAACCGCTCAACCGCCACGGACGCGACGCCATGCTCGCGGCGCTCGAGGAACAGTGTGGTCCCGACGACGTGATCTACGACGTCGGCGCGAACGTTGGACTCTACGCGCTCGCGCTCGCAAGCGGCGCGCCCGAGCGGCGGATCGTCGCCGTCGAGCCGTCGCCGGCGGCCCGTAAGCGCCTCCGGACGAACGTCCGGCTGAACGACCTCGAGGATCGAATCGCGATCGAACCGTGTGGTCTCGGCACCGAGACCGACGAACGCCCCTTCTACGTCTCGACGTACCCCGAGTGCTCGGCGTTCGACCGCGAGAGTGCGACCCGCTGGGAGGCGACGGTCGCCGCCGTCCGATCGGTACCGGTTCGGCGACTCGACGATCTCGTCGAGGACGGGGCCCCGGTACCGGACGTCGTCAAACTCGACGTCGAGGGAGCCGCGCCCGCCGTCCTCCGGGGCGCCCGCGAGACGCTCGAACGCCACCGGCCGACGGTCTTCCTCGAGGTTCACGACGAGGGACTTCCGGGCGACGTTCCTGGCGAAACGAGGGCCGTCCTCGAGGCAGTCAGCTACGGGATTCGCAAGCGAGAAGGGTACTGGTGGTGTCGACCGGTGTGAACGGCCACCGCAGGCCGACGGTACACCGCCCAGGCATCGACACGCTAAGGCCCTCCCGCGAGAAACGACGACCCATGACGACACTGGCGATCACCGGCGGGCAGGTGCTGTTGCCCGACATCACGGTGACGCGTGCGGACGTACTGATCGATCAAGACGATGGCGAGATCGTAGCGATCGGCGCTGACCTCGCGGGCGCGGCCGACGAGACCATCGACGCCGAGGACTCGCTTGTGACTCCCGGGTTCGTCAACGGCCACTGTCACGTCGCGATGACCTTACTGCGGGGGTACGCCGACGACAAACCACTCGACGCCTGGCTCCAGGAAGACATCTGGCCCGTCGAGGCCGAACTGACCGCCGACTCCGTCCGCGCCGGGACCGAACTCGGCGTCCTCGAGATGATAAAGTCGGGAACGACGGCGTTTGCGGACATGTACTTCTTCGTTCCGACGATCGCCGACGCGGTCGCCGACGCGGGACTGCGTGCCCGACTCGGCCACGGCGTGATCTCCGTCGCCAAGGACGACGAGGCGGCGCGCGAGGACGCCCGCGAGGGACTGGCGGTCGCCGAGGAGATCGACGGGATGGCCGACGGCCGGATCCGGTCGGCGTTTATGCCCCACTCGCTGACGACCGTCGACGGCCAATATCTCGAGGAGTTCGTCCCACAGGCCCGCGAACTCGGCGTGCCGATCCACTACCACGCAAACGAGACCAAAGACGAGGTGACACCGATCGTCGAGGAAGAGGGCGTGCGCCCGCTCGCCTACGCCGCCGAGAAGGGCATGCTCGAGGACGGTGACTTCGTCGCCCACGGCGTCCACGTCGACGAGAGCGAGATCGGTCTGCTCGCGGAAGCCGGCACGAGCGTGATCCACTGTCCGGCGTCGAACATGAAACTGGCAAGCGGGATGGCACCCGTCCAGCGCATGCTCGACGCCGGCGTCACCGTCGGCATCGGAACCGACGGTGCAGCCTCGAACAACGACCTCTCGATGTTAGACGAGGCCCGCGACGCGGCCATGCTCGGGAAACTCGCCGCCAACGACGCCAGTGCCGTCGCCGCCGAGTCGGTCGTCGAGATGCTGACTCAGGGAAGCGCCGACGCGATCGGCCTCGAGTCGGGCCGCCTCGAGGAAGGCGCGCCCGCCGATATCGCGGTGCTCGACCTCGAGAGCGCCCACTTGACGCCGCGTCACGACCTCGTGAGCCACCTCGCGTACGCGGCCGCGGCCGCGGACGTCCGTCACACGATCTGTGACGGACAGGTGCTCATGCGCGACAGGGAGGTGTTGACCCTCGAGGAGGATGCGGTCCGTGCGCGAGCAAGCGAAGAGGCCGAGGCGCTGATCGCCCGCGCCGAGGAGTAGGCTGCCGGCGACGGTTTCGGAACTGATACTGAACGCTCAGAGCGGTTTGTAAACATTATAAACTATTCTAACACCGTTTCGTCGGAACGAAAACGACGAGAACTGCTGGGTGGGTTTATTCATACTTCCATGAATGTCTCGAGTAGGATGAAGAGGAAACGACTGCTTGCGACGACGCTGGCTGCACTGATGGTTCTGTCCGTGTTGGCCCCGCTGGGGGCAGCAACGGAGGAGACGAACGGTGAGGATGACGACCTCTCGGTCGAGGTCGACGAGGAAGCGTACGAAGTCGAAGTCACGCTGAACGATAGTCCGGTCGAGAACGCGACCGTCGACGTGACGCCGGTCGACGAGAACGCGTCGTACGCGGGCGACAACGAGAGTTTCACGACTGAGGCCGATGGCACGGTCGACCTTCCTGAACCCGAGGAGACGGTCACCGTGAACGTTACCACGTCGTACGAGAACACGTCGGGTGAGAAACTCACCGACGCCACAGAGGCAACACTCGAGCCAGCACCGGCGGAACTCGAGATCGACGTCACACAGAACGGTGACGTCGTCGTGACGGTGACGGACAACGAGACTGCCGTCTCGAATGCGACCGTCGACGTCTCGACTGTCGACGAGGACGCCTCGTACACCGACGAGGGAACGTACACGACGGACGAGAACGGCACGGTGAGCCTGGACGCACCGTTCGGTAACGAGAGCGTCGAGGTCGCCTTCAACGCGACGGTCGACGACGAGTCCGTCGAGACGACGGCAACGCTCGAGGCCGCCGAGTACGACACCTTCGGATCGCTCGTCTCCGCGTTCGTCGAGAACGCACAGGACGACACCGACAGGCCGCTCGGACTGGCGGTTTCGAACTTCGTCCTCGGGCACAACCCGGGTAACGCGCCCGACCACGCTGGTCCACCGGCACACGCGGGCCCGTCTGACGACGGCGAGTCAGACCAGGGACCACCGGCTCATGCTGGACCGCCGGGTGACGACGACGCCGACGATGCCGACGCGACTGACGATGACGACGAGGAAGGCGAAGCGGACGAGATGGAAACCGACGATGACGACAACGCCGGCAGCCCGCCGGAACACGCCGGCTCGCCTCACTAATACTGTCAGACAGCAGTCAGTGACCCGTCGGTCGCGAATCCGCGACCCTCACTGTCGGCAACGGCCGCAGTCGTGTGACCGACGGTGAATCGCACTGTCCGACAGTATAACGAAACGCTAGAGGGCGAACCGAACGCCACGATGGCGATCGATCGCGCGCTGAACCCGTCGAAGGCGATCACTTTTCTACGCCTTCGTACACCTCGAGCCCGTCGTCCGACACCGGAGCCACGATCAGCCGCCGCATGGACGTCACTGGTTCGGTAGCGTTTTGGCGTGCCTTCCCGTCTGTCGATTCATGACCGACGCTGCGTATCCGCCGATCAGCGAGCAGTTGGACGACCCCGAGTCCGCACGGGAGGAGGGGCGTCGCAAGATGGACTGGGCTGCCCAGCATATGCCGATCCTCGAGGCCGTCCGCGAGGAGTTCGTCGCCGACCAGCCCTTCGAGGGCGAACGGATCGCGATGGCGATGCACGTCGAGGCGAAGACGGCGATGCTCGTCGAGACGCTCGCGGAAGGCGGCGCCGAGGTCGCCGTCACGGGCTGTAACCCGCTGTCGACCCACGACGACGTCTCCGCAGCACTCGACGCCCACGAATCGATTACCAGCTACGCGAAACGCGGCGTCGACGACGAGGAGTACTACGACGCCATCGAGGCCGTCATCGCCCACGAACCAACCGTCACGGTCGACGACGGGATGGACCTGGTCGCCGCGATCCACGAGGAGTATCCCGAACTGATCGACGGCATCGTCGGCGGCGCGGAGGAAACGACGACGGGTGTCCACCGCCTGCGCGCGATGGACGACGACGGCGCCTTAGAGTACCCGGTCTTCGCGGTCAACGACACCCCGATGAAGCGCCTGTTCGACAACGTCCACGGCACCGGCGAATCCTCGCTGGCCTCGATCGCGATGACTACCAACCTCTCGTGGGCGGGCAAGAACGTCGTCGTCTCCGGCTTCGGCTACTGTGGCAAGGGCGTCGCGAAGAAGGCCGCCGGCCAGAACGCGAACGTCATCGTCACCGAAGTCGAACCCCGACGCGCGCTCGAGGCCCACATGGAGGGGTACGACGTCATGCCGATGGACGAAGCCGCCGAGGTCGGCGACGTCTTCCTGACGACGACCGGCAACCGCGACGTCATCGTCGAGGAGCACTTCGAGAAGATGGACGACGGCGTCCTACTCGCGAACGCCGGCCACTTCGACATCGAGATCGACCTCGACGCGCTCGACGACCTCGCCGTAGATCGGTACGAAGCCAGAGAGGGTGTCGAAGCCTACGAACTCGAGGACGGCCGCCGACTCAACGTCGTCGCCGAGGGACGGCTCGTCAACCTCGCTGCACCTGTCTCGCTTGGCCATCCCGTCGAGGTGATGGACCAGAGCTTCGGCATTCAGGCCGTCTGTGTCCGCGAGATGATCGAGAACGGCGACGAGTACGACGCGGGCGTCCACGACGTTCCCGACGAACTCGACCGCGAGGTCGCCGAGATCAAACTCGAGGCCGAAGGCATCGAGTACGATGCGCTGACCGAGACCCAGCGCGAGTACATGGACTCCTGGGACCACGGAACATAACTGCACAGTAAGCCGTACGAGTCGACGCCGGACGTGACGCTCAGTTCGTCGCGCCGTCTCCGTCGTTCGTGGCCGTGTCGACGACGAACACCAGACTGCCGTCGTCCGGTCCGCCGAGACGAACGTTGACGGTGATCGTCGCTCCCGTTTTTCGGCGGCCAGTACAGGTACCGGTCCACCGCCAGCCGTCGGCGACGGTCGGAATCGCCGCCGTCTCGAGACGCTCGACGCTGTCGTCCGTAAACAGCGTCTGCCACGGCTGTCCGATGATGGCGTCGCGGTCGTAGCCAAACTGCATCGCAAACGATCGGTTTGCAAACTCGACGTCGCCGTCGGGGTCGACGATCGCGATCGCGTCTCGAGCGAGTTCGATGCTGGCAAACGAGCGTTCGGAGAGCGTTTCTAGCTGCCGTCGTTCGACGAGCGTACAAATCCGCTGGCCGAGACGTTCGACGGCGGCAGTCGAGTCCCCCTTGACGAGGCAGTCGACCCATCGATAGGACGCGACGGCGTCGACGACGGTTGCCGATTCGTCGACTCGATCGAGCAAGAACAGGACCGGCAGTTCGGACGGCTGGTCGGCGACGCATTCGAGAAATTCGTCGATCGTTTCGCTTCGTGTCGCTGCGGGATCGCTGACGAGACAGTCGATGTCGTCGAGCGACGCCACCGTCTCCGGTATCGACGCCGCCGTCTGAATCGTCAGATCGTCGTCCTCGAGGACGGATGCGACCTGCTCGCGGTAAGCCCGATCGTCGTCGATGACGAGGACCGTAATCGAGTCAGTAGCTGACGGTCGTACTCGAGCGGTCGGCTGTGGTGACGGAATAGTCATCGAGTGCCCTCCGTGCGCGGTCGTTTCGATATCGATACGTTGCGCCCGACTTCGGTCGTCGATCCCTCGAGTCGGTTACTGTCGCTCATGGACCGTTTCGTCGACGACGACGGTACCGTCGCCCTGCACCGCGACCGTGTGGTCGCCGTAGACGAACTCGACGCGTACGTCCCCGTGTGTCCCCTCCTGGAAGAGTTGATCGAGCGCCTCGGGGTCGACGAAGTGGTACAGCGGCTCGAGTTCGACGGGATCGGTCTCGAGTTCGTCGGCGAGGGCTTCGATGACGGAGAGGCTGGGCGAATCGTTGTGGTAGTCGAGCGTCGTTCCGGACATGACGTTCGTATCAACGACAGGACGGGGCATTTCGCTGTTTATTATACACGTAATCTCGCCGCAGCCTCGACACTACACGTATAGAAGGTCCCCGAAACCGAAGGAGGGAACGGGGTGTCTCCGGCCACGGCGCTGGGGGATCTCGAGTGCTGGTACTATCCATATTTGTACCGCCGACTATATTTCACCCGATAATAGAGTGGATAAACCACATCCGTCATTTGGGCTCGTTGTGTAGTCAGCCTATGGCTGTGCTTTCATCCCGGGGTGGCTCGACACGGTGGACCACCGTCCGGTGCTCGCCGCTGGCCGTCGTCGCCGTTATTTTCGTCGTCGGCTGGGTGTTCGGCTCTTCGGCGGCAGTATCCGGATGGCTGGAATCGATACCGTTCCCGGGAGTGCCCGTTTTGTTGTTCGGCCTCGCTGCACGCGGCGATCCCGACCGTGAGGGGACGATCGAGGGGCTGTGTACGGAACTCGAGTCGTTCGTGTCGACGCTCCGTGACGGCGAGGACGACGAGTCGGTTCGCGAGCAGGCCAATCGCGTTCGGGACGTGGCTGCAGCCGTCGAACACGACGGCGAGGCCGACGACGAACTCGATCGGCTCACGACGGTCATCGACGAACTGACGACGGCGACCGCCGAGCGGGAACGGGAGTTTGCGCAACGCAAACGGGATCTCCGGTCGACGAACGAACGGCTCAGCGCAACGATCGAAGCCACTCCGTCGGCGCTCATCGCAGTCGATCTCGAGGGGACCGTCGAGCTATGGAACCCGGCAGCCGAACGCATCTTCGGCTGGAGCGAGGACGAAATTCTCGGTGAACCGCTGCCGATCATCCCGGAACACCGGCGGGACGAGGTCGATCGGTTCCGCGAGCAACTCGAGGCCGACGAGCCGATCACGGGCGTCGAGACACAGCGGCGGACCAAAGACGGCTCGTTGATCGACGTTCGCCTCTCGAAGGCACCGATTCACGAAGACGGCGAGATCGTCGGGGCCATGGCCGCACTCGAGGACATCACCGACCGAAAGGAGAGTGACAGACGGCTGGAGTCGACACGTGCACATCTCGAGGCGCTGTTCGAACACTCGCCGGATATGATCGACGTTCTCGACCCCGACGGGACGCTCGTCGACGTGAATCGACAGTTCTGTGAACAGTTGGGATATACGGAGTCGGAGCTGCTCGGGACGAAGATCTGGGAGTACGACCGGTCGTTCACCGCGGCGGAGGTCCGGTCACTGCTGGCCGACATTTCGACCGGCGATCGACGGAAGTTCGAGGGCCAGTATCAGCGTCGCGACGGCTCGACGTTCCCCGTCGAGATCCACCTGATCCGCATCGACCTCGCGGACAAGGACCGCTTTATCGTGATCAGTCGCGATATCACCGACCGCAAGGAACGAGAACGGACCCTCCGTGAGCGCGACCGTCGGCTCAGGACGCTGATGAGCAACGTTCCAGGGCTCGTCTATCGCTGTCGCAACGAGCCCGGCTGGCCCTTCGAGTTCGTCAGCGACGGCTGTGTCGAACTCACCGGGTACGAACCCGAACAGCTCGTCGACGGTGACGTCAACTGGATCGAACTTCTCGACGGTGAGATCAACTGGACCGAAGACGTCGACGATGAGATCGACTGGACAGACGACGTCAGCGCCGACCAGCAAGACGAGATCTGGGAGACGATCCAGCAGATCATCGACGAGCAGGGATCGCTCCAGATGACGTACCCGATCGAGACCGCCGACGGCGAGCGACGGTGGGTCAGCGAGCGTGGCCGCGGCGTCTTCGACGACGGGGGATCCCTCGAGGCAATGGAAGGCGTCATCACCGACGTCACTGATCGAGTCGAAAGCGAGCAGGAACTCGAGCGCATCACACGGATGCTCGAGCAGTCACAGCGGCTGGCGAACATCGGGGCCTGGGAACTCGACGTCCGCGAGGAGCCCTACGATCTTCAGTGGACCGACGAAATCGCCCGGATCCACGGCTATTCAGAGCCACCCGACATCGAACTGCCGGAGGCGATCGAACTATATCATCCCGACGACCAGGACGAACTCCGGTCGGCGGTCGAGCAAACGATCGAGACAGGAGAGATGTACGACCTCGAGCTCCGACTGCAGCCGTTCGACGACGGCCAGCGCTGGGTCAGAGCCATCGGAGAAGCGATCGAGGAGGACGGTGAGGTGGTCAAACTCCAGGGCTCGTTACAGGATATCACCGACCGAAAGCAGCGCGAGCGAAGCCTCCAGGAGACGAAACGACGCCTCGAGCTCGCACTCGAGGGGACGAACACGGGGATCTGGGAGTTGAACGTCGAAACGAACGAACTCGACTGGAACGACACGTTACAGCGGATCGTCGGACTCGAGCCGGGCGAGTTCGAGGGGACGTACGAGGACTTTATCGAACGCGTTCATCCGGAAGACGTTCCGCGGATCGAGGCCGCACTCGAGCGAGCGATCGAAAACGACGAACTGTATCGGGACGGCTTCCGGCTCCGACACGAAAACGGCGACTGGATCTGGGTCGGCGGCCGCGGCCGGCTGGTCGTCGACGAGGACGGCACGCGGCGGATGGTCGGCATCAACAACGACATCACCGAACGAAAGCGCCTCGAGAACGAACTCGAGCGGACGCTCGATCGGGTCAGCGACGCGTTCCACGCCGTCGATACGGAGTGGAACTTCACGTACGTCAACACACAGGCCAGGGAGTTACTCGACGCCGAGGATCGTGATCTGATCGGGAACTCGATCTGGGAAGAGTTCCCCAGCGCGGTCGACTCCCGGTTCGAGGAGGAGTATCGCCGAGCGATGGAGACCCAAGAGGCGGTTACGTTCGAGGAGTACTCGCCGGTCGTCGATGCCTGGGTCGAGGTGAACCTCTACCCCTCTGAGAGCGGGTTGTCGGTGTACTTCCGCGACATCACCGACCGCAAGGAACGCGAACGCGAACTCGAGCGCTACGAGACGATCATCCAGTCGATCGGCGATCCGGTCTACACACTGGACGCATCGGGTGACGTCCGCTTTATCAACGACGCGATCGAGTCCCTCGCAGGGTACGACCCCGAGTCGTTGATCGGAAACGACATTTCGGAGATCTTACCGCCCGAAGAGCTCGAGCGAGCACAGGACGCGGTGCGGGAACTCCTCCGCGGGGAGAAGACGTACAACGCCCTGGAGACGGAGTTCGTGACCGCCGACGGCGAGAGGATCGAGACGGAGACTCACATCGCGCTGTTGCCGACCGACGACGGCGAGTTCACCGGGACGGCTGGCGTCATCCGCGATATCACCAAGCGCAAGGAACGCGAACGCGAACTCGAGCGAACACGGGACTTGCTCGAACGCGTCCAGCGGATGGCGAAAGTCGGTGGCTGGGAGTTAGCCGTCGACACGGAGCCGCGGACGGCGATCTGGACCGACGAGATGTACCGACTGCACGCCCTTCCACGAGACGTAACGCCGGATCTCGAGCGGACAATCGAGTGTTACCATCCCGACGATCGTCAGTTCGTCCGCGATCGACTGGAGACTGCGGTCGCTACCGAGACGAGATACGAGCTCGAAGGGCGACTGCAGTCCGACGACGGGGACGTCAGGTGGGTCCATGCGATGGGCGAGCCCATCTACGACGACGACGGCTCCCTCATCAAGTATCGCGGGACGGTCAAAGACATCTCCGACCGAAAGCGACGGGAACTCGCACTCGAGTCGCTTCACGAGACCGCACGCGAACTGCTCAGCGCCGAGACGGAGTCGACGGTCGCCGACCTCGTCGTCGACACCGCCGCGGACTTACTCGAGTTCGGCGACGCGAGCGCAGGTGTCTACCTGCTCGACGACGACACCAACCGATTCGAGCCGGTCGCGTCCACGGCTGCCTTCGCCGAGCGAACCGGTGGCGCGCCATCGGTCGCGGTCGGCGACGGTGACTCCCTCCTCTGGTCGACGTACGTGACGGGGACACAGACCGTCGTCGACGACGCCGTGATGGGCAACGGCTCGCCGCTGTTCGGCGGCGATGCGGCCGGTGGGTTGCTGGTCCCGATCGGCGACCACGGCGTCTTCGTCCTGGTCGCTTCGCCCGCGACGATCGGCGACGAGACGCGGCGACTGTTCGAGACGCTGGTTGCGACGACCGAGGCCGCGTTCGACCGCCTCGAGAGCGAGGCGACCCTGCGGGAGCGTGACGCGGAACTGGAGTCTCAGAACCGGCGACTGCGCCGACAGATCGAGATCACCGAGATCATCAGGGGGATCGACCAGTCGCTTATCGGTGCCGACAGCCGAACTGAGATCGAACGAACCGTCCCGGAACGACTCGTCGAGGCGGACACCGTCGACTTCGCCTGGATGGGCGATCTCGACGCCAGCGGCACCGAACTCGAGGCACGCTCGTGGGCCGGGGCCGATCCGGAGTATCTCGACGTTCTGTCGCTCGACATCGAGAGCGAGTCGGCCGAACCGTCGGTCCGAACCGCACGGTCCAACGAGCCGACAGTCGTCGAGAACGTCGTCGAGGACCTCCAGCGCGAGCCCTGGCGACGCGACGCCATCGACGCCGGCTTCCAGTCGGTGCTCTCCGTCCCGATCACCTTCGAGGAGTACAGCTACGGTGTGCTGACGGTCTACGCCAAGGAGGCTGACGCCTTCACCGACCTCGAGCGGACGGTGTTTACGGAACTCGGCGCGGGGATTGCAAACGCGATTACCGCGGCGAAGACCCAGGAGGCGTTACACTCCGAGACGCTGGTCGAACTGACACTCGAGCTTACGGACGACGACGACGTACTCTCACGGATCGCATCGACGACCGGCGCGACCGTCACCTACGAGGGACTGGGCAGCCACTCGAGTTCGGAGACGGTCCTGTTCTTCGAGACGAGCGACGTCGATCCCGACGCCGTTCGCGAGGCGCTTGCGGATCTCGTCTCCGTGACGGAGCATCGCCTGGTGACCGAATCCGACGACGGCTGTCTCTTCGAGGCGACAGTGACCGGCGACGTCGTCGCCTCGCGACTGGTTCGCCACGGCGGCAGCCCACGATCGATCGTCGCCGACGGCGAGCGGACCGCGATCACCGTCGACGTCCCCACACAGACCGACGTCCGTGAGTTCGTCGCGATGCTCCAGGATCACTATCCGGCCGTCGAACTCCGCTCCCGACAGCACGTCCAGCGTGCGATGCACACCAGACAGGAGCTGGTGACGTCGCTGTTCGAACCACTGACCGACCGCCAGCGGGAGGTGTTGCGAACGGCGTATCTCGCCGGTTTCTTCGAGTGGCCCCGCGAGAGCACCGGCGAGGAGATCGCCGAGATGCTCGAGGTCACCCAGCCGACGGTCAACCGTCATCTCCGGATCGGTCAGCAACGGCTCTTAAAGCAACTGTTCGGTGCTGAGACGCTCTCACTCGCCGACTAATCTCGTCCAGCGATCGGCTCGGCGGTCTCGAACCGGCTCGCTCGTCGATTCTCGAGAAAGGAACACCCAAGGGACGCCCGCCCATAACCCGCCGTATGGAAACGCCCCCGCGTTCCACCGACGCTGACGTCGACCGTGACGGTGCGCCGCTTCGATCGACGCTCGTTGCGATCGGATTGACGGTTTTCGGCTTGATCGCCGCCGAAATCGCGACGTTGCCTGCCTTCCTCGTCGATCCCGTGTTACTCGAGGCCACGATGGACGGACAGTTGGGAGAGGCCTCGATCGAAGGCCGGACGCTGCTGTTGATCCTGAACTTCGTCGGGATGGCGCTTGCCGGCGTCATCTATCTTCTCGTAACTGACCGTGGGCTGTCGTGGGTCGATCTCTACGTCCCGACGAAAGCCGACTGGAAGTACCTGATCGCCGGGAGTATCGGCAGTATCGTGTTCCTGTACCTCGTCAGCATCCTCTTTACCCTACTCGATGTCCCGGCTGCGGAGAGTCAGGTCATCGATATCGTCGGCCAGGATCAGACGATGATCCTGATCATGATCGGTATCGTCTTCTTTTTCAACGCACCGGCCGAGGAGTTCCTCTTCCGGAACGTCATCCAGAAGCGCCTCTACGAGGCCTTTACCCGGATGCAAGCGATCCTCGTTACGAGCGTCATCTTCGCGCTCGTCCACCTCCCGATGTACCTGGTCGCGGAGACGTTCGTCGCGACGCTCGCCTCGCTTTCGATCATGTTCGGCGGCTCGGTCATCTTCGGCTACGTCTACGCGAAGACCGACAACCTCCTCGTGCCGACTGTTGCCCACGCCGTGCTCAACGCCTTCCAGTTTGCCCTACTCTACATCGCCATCGAGTTCGGGATCGATGAGGCCCAGCCGGCGCCATCGGCGGTCGTCGACGTCCTCACCGCCCTCGCGCTGTAGGCGACCGAACAGTTTCGCACTGCTCTCCGTTCCTTTATTGCCGTCCGCCCGAGAGCAGTCCGTATGTCTCATGCGAAGGGTGATCGCCGCGAGCGCGAACTCGTCAACGAACTCGACGACGCCGGCTTCGCGGTGATGCGTGCTCCCGCAAGCGGGTCGGCGACCGAGCGCGAACTTCCCGACGTCCTCGCCGGTGACGGCGAGCAGTTCTACGCGATCGAGGCGAAATCGAGCGCCGGCGATCCCATCTATCTCACCGGCGAGGAGGTCGAGGCGCTGATCTACTTCGCACAGAACTTCGGCGCGAAACCCCGTATCGGCGTCCGCTTCGACCGGGAAGACTGGTACTTCTTCCACCCCGGCGAGCTCCACGTCACCGACGGCGGCAACTACCGCGTCAAAAAGGAGACGGCACTGGCCGAGGGGACCGACTTCCCCGAGTTCGTCGGCGAAAGCGAGAAAGTCACCCTCGAGGAAGTCGGAGACGACACGGACGGCGGTCCCGACGAGGAGATTCTACGGATCCTAAACGCCGTCGAGCAGGGCGTGATGGACGTCGAGGAAGCCGCGGAACTGCTCGAGTGATGCGGTCTCCTGTCGTCACTGACTGCTGTTCGTGAGTGACTCCGGCTCGACCGACGCGTATCGAACGATCGGCTCGAACGCCTCGAGTGCGAACCGATCGCCGCTCGTGATCCCCCGTGCCTCCCGGTCCTCGAGTTCGTTCGTGACGAAACGCATCGCGACCAGCGCCAGCCGCCCCTCCTCTGCCTCGAGGTTTGCCTGTGCCTCCTCGAGCAACAGCGCCGCCGTGAACACGTCGAAGACGTAGTGTGCCAGTCGGTTGGCCGATAGCTGTGCGTACTCGGCGTCCGCGCCGGTGAGCGTCGCCAGCGCCAGTTCGAGGTCGCGGAACTCCGACTCGACTGTCTCAGCTGTCTCGGCGAGCGCCGGGTGAGTGACCGACTCGAGTCGCTCTTCGATCGCCTCGCGCAGTGGTTCGTGGGCGTCCTCACGCTCTACTGCCCGGAGGACGTCCAGCGAGAGGACGTTTTCGGTTCCCTCCCAGATGGGCAAGACCTGTGCGTCCCGAAGGGTTCGGTTGGTGACGAAGTCGTTGACGTAGCCGTTGCCGCCGTGGATCTCCATCCCGTAGGAGGCGGTGTCGACGGCCATCCGAGCCGTCCGCAGCTTCGCGATGGGGATCAACAGCCGCAGCAGCCGGTACTCGTGGGCGGCACGTTCGCCGGCGCTCGCGGTTTCACCGCGTTTCGTCTCCACGGAGCGTCGCTTCGCACGCGCTGTCTGCTCGCGCTCGGAAAGCAGCCGCGCGGCCTCGAACGTAAACGCCGTCGCGGCCTCGTGGGCAACGGCCATATCGACCAGGTCGGCTCGCATCAGCGGATACTGGTCGATGGTGTCGCCGAAGGCCTCCCGGTTGGCCGCGTGGATCTTGCTCTCGAGCAGCACTCGTCCCATGACTCCGCAGGCCGCCGCGGCGTTCGAGAGGCGCTCGAGGTTGAGCATCTCGGTCATCTGCTCGAAGCCGTTTTCTGTTTCACCGACGAGAAACGCCGTCGCGCCGGTGAACTCGACCTCGCCGGTCGGTACGGCGATGGTCCCGAGTTTGTCTTTCAGCCGCCGGTAGAGCTGGTCGTTGACCTCATCGGGACCGAGCGGACCGTCCTCGAGGCGGTCGCCTTTGGTGACGGGACCGATCGCTGGATCGGCGTGGGGGACGAGAAACATCGAGAGTCCGTCCGTGCCATCGGGTGCACCGTCGGTCCGGGCGAGTGCGAGCGTTCCCTCGGCGTCGACGTTCGAGCAGAACCACTTCTCGCCGTAGAGGCGCCAACACGCCGCTTCCTCGTCGTACTCGGCGCGGGTCTCGTTCGCGCCGACGTCGCTGCCGCCCTGCTTCTCGGTGAGAAACATTGCGCCCTCGAGGACGTCCTCGTAGTCGCGGGCGGTCAACCCCTCGTAGTACGCCTCGAGCGAGCCGTCGTCGAACTTCGAGAGGACCAGCGCCGCGCCCGCAGTCATCGCGACCGGACAGTCGAAGCCGACGTCGGCGTAGGACAGCAGGTACTGCATCGCGAGGGTGTGTGAGAGCGGCATCGGTTCGTCGCGTCCCGGCGGCGCCTCGAAGGCGTCGGCGACGATCCCCATCTCGTAGGCCAGCCGCTCGTTCTCGAGCTGTTCGGCCGGATACCGGACCAGGTTCTGTACGTCGCCGTATTCGTCGTAGGGCTCGAGTTCGGGGCCGTGATCGTCGACGTAGTCGGCATTGTCCGCGATCGTATGGCCGACGGTCTCGCCGAACGCGGCAAGTCGTGGCTCGGCCCACTCGAAGGCCGGCTCGGGGTAGACCCGCCGTAGTTCGCGTCTGATCGTTCGATCGAGGTTCCAGTAGTTGACCGCCCGTCCCTCGTCGAACCGGCCGTAGTCGACGCTCGAGGTCATAGCCTGGGTATTGTTGGCGAGCCCCAATAAACCGACTGCGGATCGGGAGCGATAGTCGCCGCTTTACGTCACCACACGCCTGCTCGAGGGCGCGCGATACGGGGTGGCTGCCGTGTGGAGACTCGAAAACGGTGAGATCGGTGGAGAAATCGGGGTTCGACCGGTCGTCCGGCAGGTTCTGACTCGAGTATCGTGGCTCTCTCGATGTCCGCTTCTGTGTGCTGGTCGTGTTGCTCATACTGTTGGACAGCACGATTCGACGATCGGTCGCGCGACTGCGGCCGTTCTGCGGGTGACGGCCGCGCGTTCGCGACCGACGTCTCATACGGACTGCTGTCCGAAGTATTACTACCAGCGTGCGCCGCTTGCGGGCATGTTCGTCGTTCGTTGTGGGAGCCGGCGTCGACTGTGTGATCGGCAGGTACGTGCTATCCGACCGAGTCGGTCGAGCGAAAAAACCGCGTTCGGTCCGGCCTCGAGGCTGTCCGAACGACCTACGTCGCTTTCTCGAGGCGGGTCCGTGGGAAGACGTAGACTTTCAGCGACTCGGGGATGACGCCGTTCGTGGCGATGGTTGCGTGTGGATAGATGGCCCCGACGACGGGAACGTCCGGGTCGTAGTCCTCGTTGGTCGCGTAGTCGGCGACGGTGGTATCGCTGTCGCGGATCTGGACAGCGTCGGCGCGTAACTCCGAGACCTCGACGACGGTGAGGCGATCGCCGGTCTCGCGGTCGGCGACGGTATCGCCGGGATAGATTCGGTGGTCCGCACAGTAACATGGCTCGGTCTCGTCTTCGTCGACGAACGTCGGCTCGCCACAGTCGTGACAGGCGACGGTGATCTTTCCCGGTGGGGGCGTGCGACCGTGGGTGATCTCGATGGCGACCCGGCGGATGTGTTTACACCGAGCCGACCGGAAGACGTGGTCCGGGCAGGTACACCGGCCCGACTCGAGATCGACGAGATAGGTGTTGTCACTGGCTGATTCGACCTCGTAGAGACCATCACCAAGTGGGAGCACGGACATCGGTTCGATCCGGGCGCGGCGTGACCGCTCCGCTAAATGGTCGCCGGACGGTACTGGCAGTGGGGTTTTCGGTGACGCTGTTGTGTTCATAGGTGCGTCGAATGATCGGACACCGACGCCGCCGAACCGGGGTCGAGGTCGAAACGACCACGGCGACGACGGGCCGGTACAGTAGTCAACTGGCTGTTCGACCGTCGTAGGTGCTCGAGTGATATAACGAATCTGCCGGCAGCTGCAGGGGCTTCCTTTATATACTGCCGGACAGCGAGCGGCGGCAAGAGAGCAGTGTCGCCGTTCCCAGACCGGACTGTCGTCTCGAGACGGACCGCCGGAGCAGTCCTTCGAAGCGCTTTTGCCCGGGCCGCCGAAATCGATCCGATAATGCTCGAGCGTGAGCGTATCATCGAAATCGTCGTCGCCGTCGCCGCCGTCCTCTTGATGCTCGGGACCATGGCCTTCATTGGGTCCGAGTACGGCGGAGACAACGGCGTCCTCTCCCCCGAAGGGGGCGAACTGCTCGTCGGCGCCATCATCGGCTTTATCTTCCTGCTGCTCGGCGTCGGCATCGCCCTCGCGTTCGTCCTGAACGACCCCGAGGACGGCCTCGACGACACCGACGCTGAAACCGGAAGCGCGGTCTGACAGACGAACTGTTTTCGGACTGCTGTAATACGGACTGTGTCCCACCGCTCGCCAGCGCGGGGGCGGCGATCGACGGGCAGTGACGGCAGCAGACGTGTATACTGCCGGACAGAACGATCGTGAGCAGTCGCCGTTCCCGTCCGACGAACCCGCTACAGTGACTACTGTTCGGCAGTATAAAGAACTCCGATTTTAGCCGTTATACGGACTGCTGTAAGTCATTTCCGGTGCAACCGCCATCCGTTCTGCGGTTGCACCGGTAAATCGTTACAGCGGCCCGTATCAGTCGCCGCTTGCCGACTGGTCTTCGCTGTTGGCTTCGCGCCAGTCCTCGAGTTCGTCGTCGTCGGCGTCGTCGATACGCTCCTCGTAGTACGCCATCGGGTGGGGAATACGCTCACAGAGGTCGTCTTTGTTCACGCAGTCGCCGTACGATTGCATCGTCGCACAGGACGGCGGGGAGTACTCCGTTGGTGATGTGTCGCCGCGGATGTGGTCGGTCTGGTAGCGGGTCATCTCCTCGCCGAACGCGGAGTTGATGCGATAGAGGTCGACGATCTCGTCGGTCGACATCCCGATACTCGCCAGGAAGGCGGTGATCGCAAACCGGGAGTGGTGGGGCAGATGTTCGCCCTTCTGGATGTCGTCGAGTAGTGCCTTCATACACGGCGGGAACAGGTCGGGAACGACGGTATCGATCTCGCGAGTGAGATCGAGATCCGAAAGCACGTCCCGAATCGCTGTGGTCTCGTCCTCGAGTGCGGTCGCGATGACCGCAGGGACGTCGAAAGGGAGGCCGTCTTCGATGCGGTTCCGGACGGCTTCCCGCAGGAGCGAGAGCAGTTCGGCTTCGGTGACAGGCACCTCGCCGTCGGTTACCGCGCGATTGACCAGTCGCCACTCGTCGCCGTACTGGTCTTCGGCCAGCTGGAGGTAGGTTCCGACGTCGACCCGGTAGCCGTCGGTGGTCTGCTGGATCGCGTCGGTGAGTTCGAACTCGGCGAGTAGCGTCTCGAGTTCGATGCCGGTCGACTCGACGCTTTTCAGCTCGGTCGTGTCCTCGAAGTCGGTCGTAAAGCGTTCGTAGGCGGTCGCGGCCTCGGCGCGGGCGTACTCGCGGACGAGAACACGCTCGTCAACCATCGAGACGAGAACGCGCGCGACGGGATAGGAGAGCAACTCGATGCGGGGATCCCGGTGCGGATCGCCCGTCTTGCCGTCCTCGATCGCCGACACCACGCGTTCGCGGGCGCGATCGACGACCGCCCGATCCTGTTCGATGACGGTAGCCAGATCGACGGCCTCCGTCGCCACGGCGTCACGGGCGGCCTCGAGAAACGGGTACCGGGCGTGCAGTCGCTGCATCGGTAATTGAATATTACCCGGCGTGGTTAAAGCTTGATTATCGGCGTCGGTGTGCGGTGGTACGACTACCCGACAACAGTCATACTGCCGGACAGAACGAGTATGCGTAGTCGCCGCTCCCGTCCGGCAAACCCGCATCAGTGACTGCTGTCGGGCAGTATAACAGACGATTACTCGTACCGTCGGAGGGCCGACCGAAAGCGAGTGACGGCCGACGGTATCAGTTCGGCGGTAATTCCGTCGCCGACGATCGATTTCAAGGGCGTTCGATACGTCACCTCGAGTATGCCACGGGCCAGCCGAGATGGCGTGTCGATCTACTACGAGTACGACGAGAGCGACGACGGGACGACGCCGGTCGTCTTCGTGCAGGGACTTGGCTACGGGCGCTGGATGTGGCGCTGGCAACGCGAGGCGGTTCGGGGCCGCTACGACGTGATCGCGCCGGACAACCGCGGAACCGGCCGCTCCGAGGCCGGCTTACCACCGCTCGTTCCCCGACTCCCCCAAAAGATCCGTGCGCCGATCATCTTCAAACTGGCCGGCTACTCGATCGGCGGGCTGGCGGCCGACCTCGAGGCCGTCCTCGAGGACGCAGGGATCCGGGAGGCTCACCTCGTCGGCGCCAGCATGGGCGGAATGATCGCCCAGCGGTACGCGCTCGAGTACACCCGTGCGAAGACGCTGACGCTGTGTTGTACGTCACACGGCGGCCCAGACGCCGTTCCGGTCCCCGAGGAGACACAGGAGTTCATCTTCGACGTTCCCGACGGCGCCAGCGAACGCGAGACACTGCGCCACCGGATGCGGCCCGCGTTCAACGAACGGTTCACGAACCGAAACCCGCATCTGATGGACCGGATCATCGAGTGGCGACTCGAGCAGGACGCCGACGATCCGGCCCGCGAGGCACAGGCTGCCGCCGTCCTCGGATTCGACGTTAGCGACCGGCTCGGGGGACTCCGGGTTCCAACGCTCGTCCTTCACGGGACTGACGACCGCGTGGTCCCCTTCGAGAACGCTCTCCTTCTCGAGGAGGCGATCCCGAACGCTCGGCTCGAGCGATTCGAGGGCGGCTCGCACTGTTTTTTCATCGAAGACGCCGAGCAGGTAGCCGAGACGCTGCGCTCGTTTCTCGAGGAGCACGAGCGATAGTAATACTGTCGGACAGCACGGTTCGACGATCGGTCACGCGACTGCGGCCGTCCCGACGGTGACGGCCGCGCGTTCGCGACCGACGGCTCACTGACTGCTGTCCGACAGTATAAAGCAGTCACGGAGACTCGAGCAGCGTCGGCTCGATACAGCAGTTCGTCTCGAGCTATGCGCTCGCCGGCGTCGATGGCTCGCGAACTCGTACCTGTCCGTCAGTTCGGACGTCGACGTCGTACCCTTCGTAGGAGAACTGCAGTTCGTGTGTGTCAGCACCGTCGGCACGGCGGGCGTGGGCGACGAGCGAGTCGAGTGCGTCCGGGTCGACGACGTCGTAAAGCGGCTCGAGCTCGATCGGCGAGATGCCGGTCAGGTCCGCGACCGCCGTGATGACGGCCTCGCTGGCTCGCTCGCCAGCGTCGGGATCGAACGTCGCAAGATACGTCGTCTGACCCGTCTCTGCGGGGTCCGTAGGGTTATCTGGGGAGGGCATACACGTCACGGTACCGGAGAGAGGGTGGTAGCTCGTCTCCTTTCTATGTTAGATCTTTAAGTGATGAACGTCATCCGATCTGATCGACGCGGTGTCAACGCTCGAGCAGCGATCGGCGATCGGCTCGAGCGCCGTCGAAAAACAGACGATACCTGCCGCATACGAACCGTTGTAACTCAGTTTCGGCGCGACCGCGATCCGTTGCGATCGTGCCGGGAAACCTTACAGCCCTCCGTCTCAGTCGCTTTGGATACGCGGGGCGAGCATATAGGTGACCTGTCCCTGCCCTTCTGCGAAGCCGAAGTAGATCTTGACCGGGAACTCCTCGCCGAGATGGAGCGTGACCTCCGTATCGGAGGGGATGGCCTTGTTCATATCCTTGAGATAGTCCAGCGAGAACAGCGAGTGGGCGGGACCGAGTTGCAGGTCGATCAGGTCCTCGCGGGTGAGTTCGAGGTGGACGTCGTCGGTGTCGCCCTCCGCGTCAACGTAGAAGAACTCCTCGCCCTCGTCGACACCCAGGGCGATGTGGTCCGAAACCATATCGGCTGCCGTCACCGAGCGGTTGACGTCCTTGCCCTCGAGGACGACCTCCGCTGGCAGATCCAGGTCCGGAATGTCCGGCTCCTGGCGGATGCTGTCGGGATCGATGAGCGCGAGCGTGTACTCGAGCCCGTCGATCTGGATCTGGAGTTTACGCGTCTCTTCGTCGAGTTCGAGCTGGATGAGCTGGCCGGATTCGGCCATGCCCGCGATGTCCTCGAGCCGCGAGAGGTCGACGCCGATCAGCCCGCCGTCGGCTTCGTAGGATTCGAACGCCGCCGCATCGAGCGAGAGGTCGACCATGCCGACGTTGGCGGGGTCGACGGCCCGGATCTCGAGGCCGTCTTCCTCGAGGTGGATTTTACACTCGTCGACCAGCACGCTTACCGAGTCGAGCGCGCTGGTGAGCGTTTCCGCGCTCACGATGGCCTTGAACATATGCGTCGTCGTACGAACGGTCGGCATAAAAAGCCACCCTTTACGCGTGGACGTGGCTCCCGCCGATGTCAGTGTCAGCTCGATGGATGCGTACGCAAGGGAACGACCGGTTGCCGACGCGACGGTACGGCCACCGATGAGCGACCGCGAGTCCGCCGACTGGGAGTTCGAGACCGCGTTCGCCGACGCCCTCGAGGTCGAGACCGGCCGTGTCGACCCCGCCGTCCTCGTTCCCCTCTGGACAGCCGCAGTCGCGCGACCGATCGCCGAATCGTGCTGTCCAACAGTATCAATCGTCGGCCGTCGACTCGAGTTCGGCTTCGGTTCCAGCGCCGGAGTCCGCGACGTGTTCCGCTACGAGCTCGGCGATCCGGCGGCTCGCTTCCCCGTCACCGTAGGGATTCGGCGTGTCGTCGGGCCACTCGTCTTTCGCGAGCGCGTCGCGAATCGCGTCGGTATCGGTGCCGACGAGTTCGTTCCAGCCGCAGTCGACGGTCTCGGTCCACTCCGTCTCTTCGCGAAGTGTCACACAGGGCGTCTCGAGGAAGAAGGCTTCCTTCTGGACGCCGCCGGAGTCGGTGACGATGCGCTCGGCAGCGTCCATGAGGCGGACGAAGTCGAGGTAGCCGAGTGGCTCGACGAGGTCGACGACCGCCTCGGCCCGATCCCGAAGTCCGTACTCCTCGAGACGATCGACGGTCCGCGGGTGGGCGGGGAAGACGACCGGCTGTGAGGCAGCCTCGAGACCGTCGAGGATCGACTCGAGGTTCGCCCGGTCGTCGGTGTTGCGCTGGCGGTGGACGGTCGCGAGAATACATTCGTCCTCGCGAACGCCGAGCTCCTCGAGGACCGTCGAACTGTCGGTGACTCGGTCACGGACCGCCAACACGCTGTCGTACATCACGTCGCCGGTCAGGTAGACGCCGTCGGTGATCCCTTCCTCGGCGAGCGTCTCGACGGCGTTCTCGCTTGGGGCGAAACAGAGGTCGGAGGCGTGGTCGGTCAGTACCCGGTTGATCTCCTCGGGCATCTCGCGGTTGTAGCTTCGCAGGCCGGCCTCGACGTGGGCGACGACCACGTCACACTTCGAGCCGACGATCGCACCCGCAAGCGTCGAGTTAGTGTCGCCATAGAGCAACACGACGTCCGGATCGGTCTCCTCGACGACGGGCTCGATCTCGGCGATCATCTTCGCGGTCTGGCGGCCGTGGGGGCCGGACTTGACGCCGAGGTTGTAATCGGGTTCGGGAATGCCCAGTTCGTCGAAGAAGACGTCGGACATCTCCTCGTCGTAGTGCTGGCCGGTGTGGACCAACACCTCTTCGCCGACCTCGCGGAGTTCCGTAGAGACGACGGCGGCCTTGATGAACTGCGGTCGTGCGCCGACGATCGAACAGACCCGCATCAGCTCACCTCCGTGGCGCTGGCCGCAGCACGTTTCCGCCCGCTGGTCCCGTAGGCGACGGCGATATCGTACAGCAGTTCCGTCACGTTGTCGACATCGTCGATGTAGGCGTCACGGCGCTTTTCCCAGCGTTCGCCGGCGTCGTCGTCGGTAAGCAGCGCTTGCGACTGTTCGAGGACGTCCTCGAACGACTCGAGGTTCTTGACGAGACCGTGGTCCTCGAGTTCGATGAAGTTGCCCATGTCCTCCTCGCCGACGAAGGAGTTCGACCGGATCGCGGGCGTACCAAGCAGTGCGGCCTCGGTGACCATCGTCTGTGTGTCCGCGACCAGGAGGTCGGCTTCGGCGAGCGCGTCGTGCATCTTCGCCGGGTGGAGGTCGTAGGGTCGCGCCTCGAGGTCGTCGAACTCGAGGTCGCCGCTCTCGTCGGAGACGAAGACGGTCGCGTGGTCGGACAGTTCCGAGAGGAGGTGGCGGCGTTGCTCGAGCGAGAACCCCTTCTTTCCGACGTCGTGGTGTCCGTTGAACGCGTTGAACCTGACGAGCGCGTACGGTTCGTCCCGGCCGACGCCCAGCTCGTCGCGGATCGAGGGGTCAGACTCGAAGACGTCCGGATGGAGGTAGGCGGTCTCGGTGACGCCTGCGAACTGGTAGTGTTTGCTCCCGAGGTCCTTCCTGAAGGCAGTCGGCGTCAGGATCGCCCGGACGAACGGTCGGGCGACGACGTGGTCGAGTGAGGTCTCCGAGTCGAGCACCGCGATCGTCGGCGTTTGCGTTACGGTGCCGGTGACGGCGGCGTAGGGCCCCTTCCCGAAGACGACGTCGGGATCGAACGCTCGAGCACGACGGACGATCGTCGAGAGATGTGAGGGGAGTTCCCAGGCCAGGGAGTGCAGCGACTCGCTGCGTGTTCCGTACAGTTCGTAGGGGAGATCGGCCGCAGAGAGAAGCGCTTCCGTGACCTCGTCGTCTCTGGCGAGAACGAGCACGTCGTGGCCTGCCTCCTCGAGGCGGTGGACGACGTGTTTATACATATGAACGTGGGCTGGTGTGTTATTGAAGATCAAACACTTCATGAGGGTCACCGTCTGGGACAGTTATACCCCACTCGAAATGACACATCGTTATTCGTTCGATACGAAGCCCGTTGCTCGGGTATGGGCACGATAATCGACTGTTGGTGAGCCGTCGACGACGGCCCGTTCGTCTGTGGTCACGCCCGTAATTCGGCCCTTCGTCGGCGCCGAGCAGTTGCAGGCACGAACGGCTTCCGCCGATCGCTCTCAGGGCCGGCGAGACGAGCGGACTGGGCCGCGTCTCGCCACACCTATCCGTACTGGTCTACTAGCGATGTCAAGACCAAGCGACCATGTCCCGAAAAGACGACTACTACAACAGAGCAAAGCAGGAGGGCTACCGTTCGCGGGCGGCCTACAAGCTCAAACAGATCGACAACCTCGAGAACGTCATCTCCGGCGGCGATACGGTCGTCGACCTGGGAGCGGCCCCCGGCGGCTGGCTACAGGTCGCCGCCGAGAAGGTCGGTCCCCAGGGGACCGTCATTGGCGTCGACCTCCAGCGAATCAAACCCCTCGAAGGGTCGATCGACGAGCGCGTCGAGACGATTCGCGGCGACATGACCGAAGACCGCACCCGCGATCGGGTTACCGACGCCGCCGACGGCACGGTCGACGCGGTGATCTCGGACATGGCACCGAACATGTCCGGCGAGTACTCGCTCGACCAGGCCCGCTCGCTGCATCTCGCCCGGCAGGCGTTCGAGACGGCCCTCGAACTGCTCGACACCGGCGGTAACTTCGTCGTGAAGGTCTTCGAAGGCCCCGACGTCGACGACTTCCGCGCCGACATCGAAGACGAGTTCCAGTACGTCCGCGCGACGTCGCCGAAGGCCAGCCGTGAGGAGTCCTCCGAGATCTATCTCATCGGCAAGGGACGACTCACCGCACCCGTCCGGCCCGGAGACGAACTCGAGGTCGAGATCGTCGACGTCGGCAGCGAGGGCGACGGCATCGCCTCCGTCGACGGCTACCGGCTGTTCGTTCCCTCGACGACCGAAGGCGACGTCGTCACGGTCCGTATCGACGACGTCAAACCGAACTTCGGGTTCGCACAGCCGATCGATCAAGACTGATACGGACAGCTGTCCGCCAGTACCGGCAAAACAACCGGTGGTCGTGGCGGACCGATCGGTCGAGTTCGACGACCGACCGCGACGAGTCGGCGATTACTCCTCGTCTTCGACGTCGCTACCGTCTTCGTCCGCCGCTTCCTCCGTCTCGTCGGCAGCATCCTCCTCGGTAGCCGTCTCATCGTCGACGTCCTCGGCTGGCCCGGCGTCCTCGAGCGTTCCACGAAGCGCCGGAATCGTCGAGGTGAGTTCTCCGACCTGTTCGCCGGCCTCGGAGATGTCTGCGATGGCGTCCTCGAGGTCGGCGATCTCGCTTTCGAGGTCCTCGGCGTCCTCGAAGGCGTCGGCCCGCTGGCCCATGGTGTACCACTTTTTCGCATCGCGGAGGTGCTCTTCGGCGTCGCCGGCGTTCAACGCGGCGTTGAGACCGTTTAACACGCCGAGGACGTTATCGGCGTCGGTCTCCCAGATATCGTCGGCGTCAGGAAGCGCCGCCCAGCCGTCCTCGAGCGAGGACTCGACGTCTGCACGCATTTCGGAGGCCGCTTCGCCGAACAGTTCCTCGTCGTCGCCGAACGTAGCTTGGCTCATGTCACTGCCTTCACGGGGACTGGGGTTAAAAGATCGCCCGAAAGTGAAAGTGAAAACGGACGGGAGCGAGCCGATATCGGCCGAACAGTACGCGGATTTCGAAAGGGAGGTCACTCGGTTTCTGGCGGTCGTGTTACAGGACGACTCGAGGCGCCACTACGGTCGGTTCCCGGGTGGTGACTCGCCGGTATCGCTGTCGCTCTCACCACCACCGACGTACGAAATCTCGACCCGACGGGAGAGGCGGACGAGACCGACGAGGCCGACGATCGGTGCGACATACGACAGCGCGGTCGCGATGAACCGTTCAGCCGTCGAGGGATCGCGCTCGCCCCGTTCCTGGTAGACCCGGTAGTACGTGCCGTCCTCGAGTTCGATCGGTGCTTCGGGGACGTCGACGGGCCCCCGGCTCGTACCCGACCCGTCGCGTGCGGTGTCGGCGACGACCGACGGGAGGTCGGCGTCGTCGACGTCGATCGACACCCAGCGGAGCACCGCGTCCGGATCGGCGGGCTCGAGGGTCATATCGACCCGGTACATGCCGTCGTCACGCTGTGCCGAGGCGTTGGCCTCGTACGCCACCTCGTAAAGTCGGTCGTCGACCTGGGCGTACTCGTAGTAGTCCGCCGTAAGCGACCACGGAACCGACGTGGAGTTCGGGTTCGTCGAATAGAGACCGGTCGGGAGCGACTCCTCCTCGAGGAGGTGGTCCTCGAAGCTACACGCCCGAAGATCGCCGCTCCAGCCGGCACACTCGATCGAGTCGCTGATCGGCGTCTCCGGCGGGACGGTGTCGGGATCGGCGTAGGTGACACCGCTGCCGTCGGTCGTGACTTCCGCGCGGTCGTACTCGGTGATCGGCTCACCCAGAGACAGCGCGGTCACCCACAGCGGCGCGGTGAGCAATCCCACTGCGAGCACGGCGAGCGCGAGATCACGGTGAAACGGAGCGAGCGAATCGAGGGGACCCATCACGTACGTCCTCCAGGTCAAAGATAAAGAACGATCGGTTCGCTAACGGGCAGTGCTCGACGGGAGACTACTATCGACCGGTATGAGCAGTGGATTCGCTACCCGGAATCGGTACTTCCCCGTCCTCATACGGTTTACTGTACGTCATTGCTGGCGCAACCGCGACCCGGGCGACGGTTACGCCGGGAAATAGGTACAGGGATCCGTATCAGTCGCGACCGCGAACCGATTCGACCCGCATCAGCGGGTACCCCTCTTCCATCGCCATCCGGGTGACGACCTCGCAGTCCTCGTAGTCGACGACGATCTCGACCTCGAGAAACCGACCCGTCAGTTCGGTGTAGTCAGCCGCCGAGTCGGCGAGTTCGGCCTCGAGTTCGTCCGTACGCACGTCGACGGTGACGTCGGCACAATGGGGCTGGTTTTCGATCGATTCCTCCATCGCGGTGGAGATGCTCTCGGCGCTGTCGGGCGAAACCGGCGTTCCAGCGAACTGGTGGTAGAGCGTACCGAACTTGATTCCGGCCTCGAAACAGGCTTCCTCAGCGACGGTCGGATCGGTGTCGGTCGGCATACGACGAGTGCTCGAGCGCGGTCCGGAAGGCGGTTGCGATGCGAGCGCAGCGTTCCCGGCCGTCGCGAGACAGCGTTCCCGCTGGCGGGCAGGTACGGGACGACGGACCGTGCCGACGCGGAACCGCATGGTACTTATCGGCGCTATCCCTTCTACCGAACGAATGGCACAGTCGGTCCTGCTTACGGGGGCTGCGGGCCGCGTCGGGGACGCCATCCTCGGTGGCCTCGCAGACGAGTACGAGTGGCGACTACTGGATCGCGATCCGCCGACGGACGACTATCCGGGGGAGTTCGTCGTCGCGGACATCACCGACGACGACGCCGTCCGCGAAGCGATGGAGGGTATCGACGTCGTGCTCCACCTCGCGGGCGATCCGCGAAAGACGGCGCCATGGGACAGCGTCCTGACGAACAACATCGACGGGACCCAGACGGTCTACGAGGCCGCCGTCGACGCTGGCGTCGAGAAGGTCGCCTTCGCCTCCTCGAATCACGCCGTCGGTCACTACGAGACCGAAGAGCGGACACCAGAGATGTACCGTGCCGACGACGACTACTTGCTCGACGGAACGGAACTGCCTCGACCAGGAAACCTCTATGGCGTCTCGAAGGTCACCGGCGAGGCGCTCGGACGCTACTACCACGACGAGCACGGGCTCTCCGTCGTCAACGTCCGCATCGGAAACCTGACGAAAGACCACCCGCCGATCGACTACGAGCGCGGGCAGGCGATGTGGCTCTCCTATCGGGACTGTGCACACCTCTTCGATCGCTGTATCCAGGCCGACTACGACTACGAGATCGTCTACGGCATCTCCGACAACGACCGCAAGTACTACTCGATCGAACGCGCTCGAGAGACACTGGGCTACGACCCACAAGACAACTCGGCGCGACACGACGCTTGATACGGGCCGCCGTCGGACGGTGTCGGTGAACTACAGGTCCAGTTCGGTGGGACAAGAAGACAGCAGACCGTATGGCAACCTTCCGTTCTTCGCAATCGATTTTGCTCTTTCGACTGTCGAAACTGTGTATGCTGACGGGTCGTCCGTCGCCGATACCACGATGCTCGACGCGATGGAAGCGACCTACGACAGCAACCGTGGACAGACGTTAGAACAGTCCTTCGACGTCCGACTCGCGTGTTTCCCGCCGTCCGACGTGGTCGGTCAATCGCTGATAGATTATACCACGGTGATCGTTCTCGCGAACGAAATCGAATAAGAGGGTGATAAACCGACTGTCGTCGTCGCCAGCCGCGAGATCCCGACGGGCGTACGTCCGGGCCTGCTCGAGCGGTTCGTCGTCGAACCCCAGTTCGGGGGCGAGAACGGGCGCCGCGATCGCCGTCGGTTCGAAGCCGAGCGTCTCGAGTGTCGGCGTGTCGCCCTCGTGGACGAGCGAAACCGGTCGCCGCCGTTCGACGAGTTCCGGATCGGCAGCGAGCTCCGCGAGAAACGATCGTATCGGCCCGAGCCGAACGTCTCGGTGGTCTCCGAGCCCGTCGAGATACGCCAGACTGCTCTCGGCCAGTCCGACGGCGCCCTCCCAGTTTCGCTCGCGAGCGTGGAAGACCGCGGCGGTAAACTGGATCAGGCCGTGTAGCAGTCGTTCGTCGTCGGATCCGTCCTCGAGCTCGAGCCAGGACGCCTCCCAGGCGTCGTGAGCGACGTGGTAGTAGCCGTCGTTGTAGATCGCGACACCGGCCCGGAGCTGATCGCGCATAGTCGAGCTAGCGCCTCGAGACTCGAGAGACTATCGGAGACGGCCGTCGGAAAAACCGCACGTGCCGGATACCATCCGCCTCCGGCAGGGCGGGCAGACAACTGTGGACAGGGGACACACCGATCGTCGTCAGTGGCGCGATCGGTATCTGGGACGCGCAGTGAGTCCCCGACCGGTTACTGTCCGCCACCGGTCATGGCGGTACTCCATCAAAAGCCCACACGCCGTATTATTATGCAGTTGCTTCGTCGTTTATCCCACATTCTGTTCTTTCATAACGTGTGTTAGGTGGCGTATACGGACCGTTTCAGGGACGTCCGAACGCGTCACTCCCACCGGAACTGACCGTCCCGCTGGACGACCTCGCCATCGATCTCGAGTCGCGAGTCCTCGCTGACGTCAGTGATGAGGTCGACGTGGACGGCGGAGTCGTTGCCCGACTCGCCCTCGGGGAGGTTCGCGTCGTAGGCCCGGCCCAGCGCGAGATGAACGGTCTCGCCCATCTTCTCGTCGAAGAGGATGTTGTCCGTGTAGCGATCGATCCCGCGATTCATACCGATGCCGAGTTCCCCGAGTCGGCGCGCGCCGTCGTCGGTCTCGAGGATCTCGTCGATCACGTCTTCACCTTGTTCGGCGTCGAAGTCGACGACCTCGCCGTCCTCGAACTCGAGACGGACGTTCCGAACGGGTTCGCCCCGGAGCGTCATCGGCACGTCGAACGTGACTGACCCTTCGGTGGCGTACGGAGCGGTAAACACCTCGCCGCTGGGGAGATTATGCGAGTCGTACGCGACTGAAGCGGCGCTGTTGACCGCCGTTCGGCCCTCGATGTTCATCGTGAGATCGGTCTCCTGCGAGACGAGTCTGACCTCGGAACCATCGTCGAGGAGCGTTTTCAGTCGCGCCATCTCGTCGGCCAGCGATTCCCAGTCCCGAAGGATCGCGTCGTAGGCGAACTCCCGGTACTCCTCGTAGGCCATGTTCGCCTGTTGGGCGAGCGATCGAGTCGGGTGGACCGTCGAGACCCAGCGGGTTCCGAGACGCGTCTCTCGGATCTCGGTTCTGGCGTTGTTGTAGGCCCGTCGGGTCTCGCTCGAAACGTCGGCCGTCGCACTCGTATTCCGGCCGCCGCCAAGCGAGAGATAGACGTCCGCGTGCTCGAAGAGTGCGTGTTCGTGATCGGGGTTTTCGTCGAAATCGCCGTCGTGGGCCCGAAGATAGGCACGGGTGATCTCACCGGAGCTGTAGGTCGCAAGCAGATTCGCCCCACGCTCGCCGAGTGCTTCGGCGACCGCGACTGCGAGCTCGTGGGCGTCGGGACCCACGGAGAGAACGACGTCGTCGCCAGCCTCGACGCGGGCGCTCCAGTCGACCAGTACCTCGGCGTGTTCGCGGACGCGTTCGTCCATACCGGATCCTCACGGGCGGGTCACTAAACACTCACCACTTACCCGTTCGAGCCGTAACGGCGGACTGCTCGAGTCGGTCACGGGCTGGTGTACTCGTTTTCGTCAGCACCGCTGCCCTCGCGCGAGCGAACGACCGAGACGATGGCGTAGACGACCGGGGTATCGAGGACGGCGATGGCGAGTTTCAACAGGTACTGGCCGACAATCAGTGCGAGGAGTTCACCGACACCGAGAACGGGACCAACCCCGATGACGGCGGGAGCGAGGGCGAAAGCGATCGTAACGAAGATGACGGTGTCGATAGCCTGGCTGCTCGCCGTCGACGCGACGTTGCGCAGCCAGAGTTTCTCCCGACCGGTGTAGTCGCGGATCCGGTGGAAGACGATCACGTCCCAGTTCTGGCTGACGAGATACGCAAGCAGACTTCCGAGGACGATGTTCGTCGATGCGCCGAGGACGGCCTCGAACTGGTCGGCAATACCTGGATCGGCGGCAGGCGCCGCGATCGTCGACCAGACCAGCGCGAGAACGACGAAGTTCATCGCAAAGGCGACGTTAACGACTACCTGTGCCGCGCGACGACCGTACAGCTCCGTATAGCAATCGCTGGCGACGAACGTCAGCGCGTACGCGAGGGCCGCACCGGGCATCACGAGTTCGGCACCGGTAATCGGCAGGGAGATCGGAAACGAGAACGCAAGCACCTTCGAAGCCGTCACCTGGGCCGTCGCCAGCGCCGTCACGAAGAGAGCGATCAGCGCTACCTGCGCGACCGTCGGTCCGGCAGGGCGACGGGCCGCCGACTGTGACTGAGACATGCAACACGCGTAGCCATCGCGCCCACCTAAACGATTCGAGACGATCGAGACCACCCACTGCTCGAGTGAGGTCTACGACACACGAGTCGGACCGTTCGTGTTCGATACGTGATACCACGACCGCCGGATACAGGATCGAACGACCACTTCTCAGGGATCTGAGTGAGTAATAGACATATTCCATATATTTCTGAGATCCGGAATATGAGGCTCGAAAATCGTATTTTCGACCAGTTCAATCGAGAGTGTGTCTGTCTCTCGAGAGGACGAGTATAACACAACCGTTATACGTGTCCCGCTATTCTCTCTGGTTGCAATGGCGAAAGGAAACGTTGATTTCTTCAACGACACAGGCGGCTACGGTTTCATTGAGACGGACGACGCAGACGACGACGTATTCTTCCACATGGAAGACGTTGGCGGTCCGGACCTCGAAGAAGGACAGGAGATCGAATTCGACATCGAACAGGCCCCCAAAGGCCCCCGCGCCACCAACGTCACCCGCCTGTAACACGGCCTCTTACGTTCGGTAACGGGTTTTTCACAGTCGAATATACATTCTTCGTCGATCCAGAATTCAACAGCGACGGCGTCGAAGCGGGATCGTCCAGTTCGCTGGATCCGACGACACGGTTCGTCCCGACGATATCGAACGAGCGATCCGAGCGAGAGCTGTAGCCACTACTTACTGGTCGAATGGTGATTGATTCGAATCATTAGCTCAGTTAGCCCGCTAAAACACCCCAGAAACAGTTGATACGAAAACGATAACAAATAGTCTAACAGTCGGTGTGCCGGTGTGGTTGCAAAATGGACGATCTGACCGGATTTCAACGCGATCTTCTGTACGTGATCGCCGGAGCCGACCAGCCGTCTGGACAAGAAGTCAAAGACGAGGTCGAGAAGTACTACAACAGCGAGATCAATCACGGCCGGTTGTACCCCAATCTCGACACACTCGTCAACAAAGAGCTCGTCGAGAAAGGGCAACTCGATCGCCGAACGAACTACTACGCCATCAGCGACCGTGGCCTCGAGGCGATCGAAGAACGCCGTGAGTGGGAACGGCAGTACATCGACTGAACGCGGTGTAGTTCCAGACGCTTCCAGTACGCGGACGCCACAGGAGTATCGTGTAACGGGTTCGTCGAGCGTCGCGGATCGCAGTCCACGACACGCCTCGAGTGAGAGTCGATCTTGACTCGGATACCGGTGCGTTCGGACCGCTGTATCGAACGGCGATAGCGGGAACGGGATCCGGTACCGACACCGAGTTGCCTCTCTCGTCGCTTGTCCCGACGGCGAGGTCGTCGTCTCGAGTGCGATCGCACGAATCGACGGTGGAGTCCGGTTCGAGAGTGACTGGTCGGTGTCTTCGATCTCCACAGCGAACGCGACCGATCTCCACTCGAGTTCGTCACAGCTCTCGGTGCGGATCGTCACCCGACGTCTCGTCGGAAGTAATGAACAGCCGCCAATAGTTCGACGAATAGATAACACTAATTCGAAGTATACCGTAGCTCAGGTTCAGAAATGTCGGATCGGGACGACGTCAATCGAGAGTTAGCCAGGTGTGTGGAGTGTGGGTCAGTGTACGCGGCTCGACAGTGGCCGACAGGGAAGATTCAACCGATCGGAAGCGACAGCTGTGACTGTGGCTGTACGGAGTTTACGGTTGTAACAGATCACGACGGGGACGCTTCGGGCGGTCGAATGGGCGCCGAATGATCTGGCTCGCTCTTCGGACGGCTCGTGCTTGCTGCTCGAGCGAACGACGAACCGCCCCGTCACTTGCGTGATGAGCCGGATGGGCGATGGCGTTCGACTCGAGACGTCGTCCAGGTCGTTCGCACGAACGAACGCAGACGGACCGCTGTACAGCTGTCCCGCCGATCGTCAGGGTGGGGGCGGCGATCGGCGGGCAGTGGCGACACGTCGACTGGCCAGTCGTCGACGGCCACAGGGACACCGCCACGTCGACCACCCCGTTTCGGACACCAATATCGCAAGCAGGCGTCGACCCGGAACCAGCGACCGGTTCAGTTCTGGTCTGAGACTCGAGAGTTCCGAAACGAAGACAGGTACTTCAGACGTTCAATCCTGTCCTATCGATCGAATCGACGTCGGTCATAGAACGATTTTTGCGTCTGGGTCTGACGGGGAACGTCCAAAATCTTTCGGGCTCTCAGCCAGCTGTTAGTACGCGAGAGAAGCGTCCAGAGTGGCGTTTAGAACTCGCTGTCTTCGACCTTCAGTGAGAGACCATGACAGACAACCTCGAACCACTCGCACCAGGAGAGGCCATGCAGATGTCCTCGACGAACGGAGTCACGAACTCGCGGACGCGACGATTCAGTCTCACCGGTACCGGCTCAAGCAGTTCGTCCAGTGGTGTGAACAGGACGGTATCGACAATCTCAACGGCTTTAGCGGGCGAGACATCCATCGCTTTCGCGTCAAACGCAGAAACGAAGACGAGCTCGCAACTGCCAGCATGAAGGGCCAGCTGGCAACCCTGAGAATGTTCCTCCGCTTCTGTGCCACGATCGATGCAGTAGAGCCAGGGCTCGACGAGAAGATCATCCTTCCAACGACGACTGAAGACGATGCTCGATCCGAATTACTGAACCCTGAACGAGCTCAGAAGGTACTCCAATTCCTCGGCCAATACCGCTACGCACGCTTGGAGCATGCACTGATGGAAGTCCTCTGGCACACTGGGCTTCGTATCGGAGCAGCCACGGGACTGGATATTGACGACTACAACACTAACGAGCAGTACCTCACGCTTGTTCACCGACCAGAGGAAGGAACCTCACTCAAGAATGGGCGAAAGAGCGAACGACTCGTCGCACTGAACGATTCAGTTTGTGAGGTCTTGGATGACTGGCTCTCGGTTAACCACCCCGGAATCCGTGATCAGTACGAACGCGAGCCGCTGTTTGCGACGAAAATCGATCGCTTGAGTCGGACCCGTGGTCGGACGATCGTCTACCAGTACACGCGCCCGTGCGTCTACACCGATAGCTGTCCTCACGATCGAGATCTCAACAGTTGTGATGCCCTACCTACTGAGCATTCACATGCGTGTCCTTCCTCGTTGAGCCCACACCCAGTCCGACGGGGTGCTATCACCCATTTTCTCAAGTCAGACGTTCCTGAGAATATTGTTAGCGACCGAATGGATTGCAGCGAGGCGGTTCTTGACCGCCACTATGACCAGCGATCAGAACGTGAGAAACTTCGGCAGCGACGACGCTACCTTCCCGGCAATTGAATCCCTGAACTGAATCGGTTCAATGACTGCTCTACGATTTCACCAATTTCCGGTCCTGCTGATCGGTGTGGGGGGCTATTTGCAGTTGGCGTACTTGGCCTTACGAGCAACTTCTCAATACAGACGGTATTGATGCTACTGATCCTCACTTTCTGTAGAGGCTATCCAAGAGGTGAATTAGCCCACCACCGAGACGCTGTCCCGACTCGGCCGGATGATGAGTCGGGACCATTTCTTCCAGGGAGTCATCGAGACGGGTGCGCAACTGCTGTCGGCGAAGGGTGGTTCGGCGACGTTGGAGTTAGAACTCCGGTTCTCCAACCACGAGGCGCTGTTGGTGTTCCAAGATAACTGCGCGAACAACCACATCAACCTAGAGGTAGGAACAATCTACAATCCGACCCGACCGGAGACCGGCCTCTGGTTCGGGCTTTCCCCCAGCAGCGGGCAACGCTGGTACACGCAGCGGGTACTACTCGACCCCACGGACGACCTTGACGCAGGATCTCGCGGTTGAGTTCAACAGCTCCGATTAGGCGGTCACCGAGCGGCTCTCCCGATTGGTGATCACGCTCGACGAGAACACGCTCATCGCGGTGATAGAAGAAGCGGAGTTCGAGCCAGCGCAGGAGGGCGGTAAGAACACTCCGCTGGCGACGGTAGGTGCGTGAATCGGTGATGGTGACCAGAGACGCGAAGATATTGTGTGCCATGGAAAAGATGGACACGTTCTCGCAACCATTAGTAGGTATGAGCCACGAGGCGCAGTTCGATCAGGCGTTAGATGCACTGGGACATCAGTATCGGCGGCGGCTGGCGGTCCGGTTACTGGAACACAATCCACAGGATACGAAGACCGTATCGAAGGCAACGGCAGATGCCGCTGCCGACACCGACGCGATTGAACGGGTACACGTCCACCTACCGAAGCTCGAAACGGCAGGGTACATCACGTGGGACCGAGAGAGCGGGATCGTTGAAAAGGGGCCACGCTGGGAGGAGGTCGCCTCAGTAGTGAAAGTGCTACAGGCACACGAAGATGAACTCCCTGGCCATTTGATCTAACCACCCA
>NZ_JAVDDV010000012.1 GCF_030848565.1 Natronolimnohabitans sp. A-GB9 | reverse complement strand
CTCTATAGCAAAACCCGGCGACACCGAGATGGGAGTCGATTCGACAAGGGTGGATGTCACGAACGCGCGATCGAAGACCTGGCGACCTGTTCGTGGCGTTCTACGGATATCTGCGGTGGAGTCATCCTCGAGACGCGACGCGAGAAATAGCTGCCGTTTTCTATAATAGAATAATACTTATGGGTTCTGTGTGAGTACAGTCACACATGGGAGAACGGGCAAAACACCCTGTGCGGACGACCGAGAAATCGTTACGACTCATCGAGGTACTCAACCAGTTCGGGGAAGCGCGACTGACGACGCTGGCGGACGAACTCGAGATGGGCAAAAGCGCCGTTCACAACCACCTCAGCACGCTCGAGAAACACGGCTACGTCGTCAAAGACCCCGACAGCAAGACGTACCAACTCAGCCTCAAATTCCTCGATATCGGCGGCCAGATACGGGGCGAGAAAGACGTCTACAAGGTCGCGGAACCGAAAGTCGAGGAGCTCGCCGAAGCCTCGGGCGAGCTCGTCCATCTCGTCGTCGAGGAGGACGGCAAAGGCGTCTATCTGTGCCGGTCGAAAGGCGAGCGTGCAGTCGAGTTGGACACCTACGTCGGCTGTCGACACCACATGCACAGTACGGCGTTCGGGAAGGCGATCCTCTCACACCTGCCGAGAGAGCGGGTCGACGAGATCATCGACCAACACGGCCTTCCGAGGGTGACACCCCAGACGATCACGTCTCGAGACGAACTCTTCGAGGAATTAGAACGAACGCGCGAGCGTGGCTTCGCGGTCGACGACGAGGAGCGACTCGAGGGACTTCGCTGTATCGCCGCACCGATCAGGTTCAACTCGGATGTCATCGGTGCGATCAGCGTCTCCGGACCGACGACACGGATCGACGACGACTGGGAGTCAAACGAGTTCGTCGATCAGCTCTGCCGGGCGGTGAACGTGATCGAACTGAACAAGTACAACGTGTAGTACGCCGACGGCGACACGTTTCGCGCTTTGCTCTCTTGACTCGAGAGAGCGAACCCATCACGCTCGAGACGTAGTGTTGGTTGCTACCAAACGACTTTAATATTAGAACGTAATACTGTCAACTGCACTCATGAGTACCCATACCGATCGTCTTCACGACCGGAAATTCGTTCGTACGTTCTTTACTACACCGACTGCCGTGGAAGGAGAGGACGACTCTGCCAAGATGCTACGGCGAGCTGCCCAGCTTCGGGGAATGGAAGCTCCGGACGTCTGGGTGCCGGACAACGAGGACGCGACGGCGCCCTCGATGCGTGATGAAGGGGTCGAGAACATGATCGACGTGATCTCCGAACACGGGGCCGACTTCCCCGGCGAGATTCACCCCCGTGTCGTCTGGCACCGGGAGAGTCCCACCACTCGATATCAGGGCTTTCAGCAGATCCTGGAACTCGCCGACCCCGACAACGGCGCCGTCGAACACCTCGATGGGTTCGTGATTCCGGAAGTCGGTGACATCGACGACTGGAAGAAGGCCGACGAGTTCGTCACGATCGTCGAAAACGAGTACGGGTTGCCCGAGGGAAGCCTGGCCATGTCGGTCATCGTCGAGAGTGGGGAGGCCGAACTGGCACTCGCCGACCTTCGCGAGGAGATGGGCAACCCCTCGAACAACTTAGAGCGCCTGTTTCTGCTCGTCGATGGCGAGGTCGACTACACCAAGGACATGCGCGCGATCACGCCCACTGGTGAACTGCCGCCGTGGCCCGAACTTCGCCACAACACCTCCCGTGGTGCGAGCGCGGCCGGGCTGATCGCGATCGACGGCCCGTACGACGACATCCGTGACGTCGACGGCTACCACGAGCGCATGACCGAAAACCAGGCCAAAGGGATGCTCGGTATCTGGTCGCTGACTCCCGGCCAGGTCGTCGAGGCCAATAAGTCACCGCTGCCACCCGAGACCGGCAGCTGGCACCTCGAGGTCGACGACCGAGAGGTCGAACTCGAGGAGGAAGACGGTCGTTACGTGTACGACGGCGACGAGATCGACCTCGAGGAAGCGAGCGACGACCGATACCGGCTTCGCGTCGGCAGTGACGAACGTGAACTCGACGGCGACGAGCTCACCCAGGAACTGCTGGATCGGACCTCCTATATCCCGAGTCTGAACGATATCGTCGACTCGATGGAGGAGTTCGAAGCGGCCAAAGAAGCCGGCAAGGGTGCGATCGCCATGGAGCGATCCGCGACGCTTGCCATCGACGGTATCGAAGTCGATATCAGCAACGACCGCATGTGGGACGAGGCCACGTATCAGGCCGCCCAGACGCCGATCACGCTGTTCCAGGACGTTTACGAGAACCGGCCCGATCAACACGAGAAGTTAGCGGAGATCTACGGTGAGGACCTCGTCGAACGCGCGCTGGTCGTCGGATGATACGGACGGCGCTACCCGATCGCACGTGAACGGCCGCCACCGGCGGCGAGAGACAACGAGGGACTATCGGACAGCTACTGTCTGGGCCCCGATAGGATTAGTGACCGTCACGTCACTCGAGTGACCGGGGGACAGTACCCCGTCCGAATTCTATCGAATATCGTTCGGTCGCGGTCGTGACGATGCTGGGCCACTCGCTGGTCCACTGGTTCGAAACCTCGATCCCGTTCTTCGGCCTCGAGACCCGGAACAGTTCCATATGGTAATAGCTGAACTATCATAACAAGATACTGATTTCCGACCCATAGTATTGCTCCATAATCGCAATATCGATCGATATACAAATCTATACGAATCTTCATCCAAGCATTATTATAACATTTGATTCACATACCCAGTACACCCATATTTTGTATTGTTAGTTCATATGGGATGTTGTACCGATTTGTAGATCCTGATTTCGTTCTGCTCGGCCATCAGTAGATCGTAGCACAATTTCGATATTCAGCCTCGTATTTGTAACAAAATTGTAGGAATTATTTACGCTGCTCTGATAGCTCACAGTTTATTTAGGAGTTGTGAAAGCACTGCAGGTTCTCTTCAACCAGGACGGTTCGTCAGCCACACCACCGAAACGATGAGTAATAGGAGGGGTATCTGCTGCGGTGTGCAGTTGATTATATTGTGTACTTTTGAACAACTACGTCTGGTGATTTCGCTTATAGTAATATCTATGATGCTTACTCGAGTGCGGTTCAGGCGGATCTGTTGAATCCACACCAGATAAGGAGGAACTGACTGCTGAAGCGATGCAGCACGAGAGCTAGTTCAATCTTCGAATGGGACGTCTCGACGCCTCTGATCAGAATCCTACTTTTGTTTAGATTTGATTATTGAGTAGTAGGTGACTCATTTCTAGATGTACCAGCACGGTACAGTATAATAGCCACTGCTTCGACAAGGAGAACAAGTAGAATACTACCCACGATAAACACAGCAGCGATACTCAGGATAAAGATGCTACCGGCTAAAACAAGCGGCGAGCGGCGGTTGTGAGTTGAAGCCTCACGATATACGAAGCGTGCAATGAACGCTTGGATGGCAAGGTAGATGGGGGCACCGATTCCGAATGCAGGCATATAGCAAATTCCTTATCGAGGAGACATATGCTTTCGGGTTATCGTTCAGTTTGCATATCTACTGTCGGCGCTATTTATCGAAGAGTCACTCGAAATCAATTCTTTGAGAACTCTCTATGACTTCCTTTAGAATCGAAAAACCAATGGTTGACTGTGTTTGTTATTTATCCCAACATTTAATACTGAATCACGTTGAGAGAAAATATGGGGAATAAGACGTATTCCATACCAAGTCATGAACGAATTATGGATGGTATTATATTGGCATATATCTCAATTATATTACTTTTCGTATTTTTCGAGAGCGTGGTGTCTATACTTCTTCTTTTAACACTAATGGTTGGATTTACGCTCTATGGTCTGGAAATTCAATCTGATGAACGGCGTTTCGTGGGTCGGATTGGGGTTGTTGGCTACTTCACTATACTGTTCATTATTATGGTAGCTTGAATGGAATAGTTCTGATTGAGTTCTCGAGCGGTCGATCGACACGCCGTGAGCGAAGCGAGGCCAACGTGGGGGGACCTCGGACTGGCGAACGGGGAGCAAAGTGACCCGTGAGCGAAGCGAGCGCAAGTGAGTCGTCTGCACTCAGCGATCACTACCCCTTACAGATCGCCGCTCATACGCTCTACTACTGGAGTCGGAACGTGATCGTTCGTTCACCCGTCGTCGCGTTTGCTTCGACGTCGACGGCCACTGGTTGCCCGATCTCGACGTCGGTTCGGTCGGCATCGGCGACGATACCTGTTATCCTGACGGGACCGAACGACGCGATCGCCGTGACGTATGGCGCGTCGTCGTCGAACTGTGGCGTCGGCACGGCGACCGACGTGTGCGTGACGATCTCGCCGGTCGCCGGGAGCGGTCGCCGTGTCAGTTCGCGATCGCCACAGTGGGGACAGACCCGTCGCGGCGGGAGGAGTCCGTGTCCGTTCGAACACTCGAGGTAGTAGCCGTCCCCTTCCTCGAGGGCGTCGAGGAACTCGTCGAACGCGCCGTCGCGGACGTCGCTCATGCAACCACCTCCAGCGTGGACGCTGGTATCGTTGCATTCGCAGCGCTCATGCAACCACTCCCAGAGCAAAGCGCTGGTATCGTTGCATTCGCAGTGCTCATGCAACCACTCCCAGAGCAAAGCGCTGGTATCGTTGCATTCGCAGTGCTCATGCAACCACCTCCAAAACGTGAACCGTCGCACTGGCGACCGTGCCGCCAGCATTGTGGGCGACGCCAAGCGTTGCGTCTTCGACGGCGTCAGCGCGCGGATGCGATCCCTCGAGCAGCGAGGCCACCGCGATGAGCTGGGCTGCGCCGGTCGCACCGACAGGATGGCCCTTCGCTTTGAGGCCGCCCGAGAGGTTCACCGGAAGCCTGCCGTCCCGACAGGTTTCGCCGCGGCGGGCCGCACCGATCCCCTCTCCATAGCTGTAGAGTCCGAGTCCCTCGAGTGCGAGGACTTCCGCGATCGTAAAGCAGTCGTGGACCTCCACGAGATCGACGTCGGATGGGCCGACGTCGGCGTCGTCGTAGGCCTCCTCGGCGGCGTCGCGGGTCGCCGGCGTCTTCGCGAGCTCCCGTCGATCCTGTAAGGCCATCGTATCGCCGCCGTGTCCCGATCCCGTGATCGCGACCGTCGTCTCGAGGTCGTGTTCGGCGGCGTACTCCGCGGACGTGAGCACGAGCGCA
Source organism: Natronolimnohabitans sp. A-GB9 (assembly GCF_030848565.1). Classification (GTDB taxonomy): domain Archaea; phylum Halobacteriota; class Halobacteria; order Halobacteriales; family Natrialbaceae; genus Natronolimnohabitans. The sequence continues at coordinate 77,489 of NZ_JAVDDV010000012.1, read as the reverse complement.
GCCCCACCGTCGCTGATCGGGCAGGCGTCGTACAGCCCAAGCGGCGCCGCCACTTCGGGCGCTTCGATGACGTCGTCGACAGAAATCGCCTGCTGGAAGTGTGCGTGGTCGTTGACGAGTGCGTTCTCGTGGTTCTTGACGGCGATGTGAGCGAGGTCCTCGTGGCTGCCACCGAAGCGATCGAAATACGCCTGTGCCATCAAGGCGTACGCCGCGGGGAACGTGATACCGGCCCTGATCTCGTGGAGATCGTCGGCTGCACGGGCGAGTGCGTCGGTCGCGCCGGCGGTTCCAACGTTGCTCATTCGTTCCATCCCACCGGCGACGACGACGTCGGAGTCGCCGCTTCGGACCGCCCGAACGGCGTCGCGGATCGCCGCCCCACTCGAGGCACACGCGCTTTCGACGCGCCTGCTCGGAGCCGTCGTTCCGAGTGCCTCCGCGGCGATGGGACCCTGGTGGCCCTGATTTTCGGTGATCGTCCCGACGAAGTTCCCGTAAAACACCTCGTCTACGTCCTCGGGCTCGAGTCCGGCATCGTCGAGGGCGGCGCGTCCCGCCGCTGCAAACATGTCCCGCCCCGTCCGATCCTGGTGTGGTCCGAACGGAGTCATGCCTGTTCCCGCGATGATCGTATTCGACATTTGCTACCGTGAATTGATTGTACAGATATGGTTATAGATGTGTCGAACCCAGCCGATACGAACGGCGCTACGGAATTGGCAGTCAGTTTCACGTCCATACAGCCGGCACACTTATATGAGTCGTCCGAACAGACACACGTGATGAACGTCGAGACGATCGACCGCGTCGGTGTCGTCGGCGCGGGAACGATGGGCAGTGGTATCGCACAGGTCGCCGCCACGAACGGCTACGACGTCGTGATGCGCGACATCGAACAGGAGTTCGTCGAGAACGGCTTCGACTCGATCGAGTCGAGTCTCGCCCGACTCGAGGACCGCGACGAACTCGAGGAAGAGCCGGCGACGATCACCGATCGGATCGAGGGAACGACCGACCTCGAGGACCTCGCCGACTGTGACATCGTCGTCGAGGCTGCCGTCGAAGACCTCGAGATCAAGCAGGACGTTTTCGAGGATCTCGACGAGGTGATGGACGACGATGCGGTGTTGGCGACGAACACGAGTACGCTCTCGATTACCTCGATCGCCAGTGCGACCGACCGTCCCGAACGCGTCGTCGGGCTGCACTTCATGAACCCGGTTCCGGTGATGGAGGGTGTCGAGGTCGTCGTCGGCGAGAAGACGACGCCGGCGGTCGTCGAGCTAGCACACGACCTCTCGGAAGACCTGGGGAAGACGACCTGGGAGTCGGACGACAAACCCGGCTTCGTGACGAACCGGATCCTGATGCCCTGGATCAACGAGGGGATTCGAGCGTACGACGAAGGCGTTGCGAGCAAGGACGACATCGACGCGGGGATGGAACTCGGGACGAACGTACCGATGGGGCCGCTGACGCTTGCAGATCATATCGGCCTCGACGTCTGTCTCCACGCATCCGAGACGCTCCACGAGGAACTCGGTGATCGGTACAAGCCTGCCTATCTTCTCAAGCGGAAGGTCGAGGCGGGCGAACTCGGGAAAAAGACCGGGAAAGGGTTCTACGAGTACGACTGATACGGACTGCTGTAACTGGTTACCGCCGATCGCCAGGATGGGATCGGCGATCGGCGGTAATTGACTACAGTAGACCGTATGACTCCGTTGCGATTTCGGATACCCGTTTTCGAGACGCTACTGCGCTATAGATGCTCGTAGATCAGTATCTTTGGGGGACTGGATCGGCGTCTTCGAGGGATGTGGATCAGCGTCTTTGAAATGGCCGCGAACAAAGCGTCCTGCTATCGTGACAACAGGGCGTTACCACGCCCTCCCCAGCCGATTCGCTCGTTCGCGATGCTCACTCGCTTATCCCTCGCACGATTTTGGCAGGCAGCCTCGCTGTTCTCGGCTGCCTGCCGGCGCGCGCCGTTGTACTGATTGTGATCGCTCGAGTGGTCCGTAGAGCAACCGCACTGGTCGCTCGAGGCTCGCCACGATCGTCGAGATGCGGATTGGCCCTACTCCTTGAGGTGGCGAGCGATGATCTTCTTCTGGATCTCGCTGGTTCCCTCGTAGATCGTCGTGATCTTGGCGTCACGGTAGTAGCGTTCGACGTCGAAGTCCTTCGTGTAGCCGTAGCCACCGTGGACCTGGACGGCCTCGTTTGCGACGTCGACCGCGGTTTCGCTGGCGAAGTACTTCGCCATCGCCGCGGACTTGGGATCGACGCCGCTCTCGTTTTTCCGTGCGGCGTCGCGGGTCAGCAGTCGGGCCGCCTGGACGTCGGTCTGCATGTCGGCGAGTTTCTGACCGATCGCCTGGTGTTCGATGATCGGCTGATCGAACTGTTCACGCTCGTTTGCGTACGCGACCGCGGCGTCTAAGGCTGCTTGTGCGACGCCGACGGCCTGGCTTGCGATCGCGATCCGACCGCCAGTCAGGATCGAGAACGCGGCTTTGAGACCGTCACCGACCTCGGTCAGGCGGTTCTCGGCAGGGATCCGGACGTCGTCGAAGATCAGCGTCGTCGTGTCGCTGGCCCGGAGCCCGAGTTTGTCCTCTTTTTTCCCGACCTCGAGGCCGTCGACGTCTTTTGGCACCAAAAACTGCGTGACCGTGTCGGGGTCGTCCCGATCGGTCTTGGCAAAGAGGATGACGACGCCCGCTCGCTCGCCGTTCGTGATCCACTGTTTCTTCCCGTTGATGACGTACTCGTCGCCCTCGAGTCGGGCTTCCGTACTCATCTCGGCTGGGTTCGAACCCGCCTCGGGTTCGGAGAGGGCAAAGGCCCCGACCGGCCGTCCGTCGACCATCTCGGGGAGCCACTCCTCTTTGTGGGCGTCGGTCCCGAACTGTCGGATACACGACGTCGCGAGACAGTGGACCGACAGCGCCGTCGCGACCGCGAGATGACCGTAGGCCAGCTCCTCGTTGATGAGGCTGTACGTGACCTCGTCGACGTCGAGCCCACCGTACTCCTCGGGGACGGTCATTCCCGTAAAGTCCAACTCCGCGAGCCCGTCCCAGACGTCTTCGGGGAACGCCTGCGTTTCGTCCGCTTCGCGAACGTCCTCGGCGACTTCGTTCTCGACGAACTCCCGTATCGTGTCTCGGATCAGCTCCTGCTCACTCGTGAGTTCCATGCCTCGACATTCGTGAGTGGGCTACTAAAGTGTGCGATTCGAATAGAATAGATACTTAGAAATGTGATCCACTCCGAACGTCAGACGCATGACAACGCTTCAGTCGAGGGCAGACGCTATCGAGCGTATCGATGACGGTGACACCGTCGGTGTCGGTGGGTTCGTCGCGGTCGGGATTCCCGAGTATCTCCTCGAGGGGCTCGGCGAGCGCTACGCCGAGACGGGATCGCCGGGCGATCTCACCCTCTTCCATCCGGCCGCCGAAGGCGATCGACAGGGTCGTGGCCTCTCCCATCTCGTCCAGGACGGGATGATCGAACGGACGATCGCCAGCCACTGGGGATTCACGCCGGATCTGATGGAGCAGGTCGTCGAAGGCGAGGTCGAGGCGTACAACTTCCCGTTCGGTGCCATGGATCACCTCCTGCGGGACACCGCCGCGGGGAAACCCGGTACGATCTCCCACGTCGGCCTCGGTACGTTCGTCGATCCGCGCCAGGAAGGTGGGAAAGCGAACGACGCCACGGAAGAGGACCTCGTCGAACTCATCACGATCGACGACGAGGAGTACCTCTTCTACCAGTCGGTCCCTATCGACGTCGCGATCGTCCGGGGAACGACTGCCGACGAGAACGGGAACGTGACGATGGAACGGGAGGCCCTCGAGTCGAACGTCCTCGCCATGGCCCAGGCGGCCCACAACTCCGGCGGGACCGTCCTGGTACAGGTCGAACGCGTCACCGAAGCGGGGACGCTCGATCCGAAGGACGTGGCGATTCCGGGCGTCCTCGTCGACGCGGTCGTCGAGGCGCCGTCCTCACACCACCCACAGACCTACGCCGAGTCGTACAACCCGGCCTACAGCGGCGAGGTTCGTCCGCCGGCTGCCGGCGCGGACGGTGACGACGGCGACGACGAACCCCTCGGCGTGCGAAAGATCATCGCCCGACGGGCGGCCATGGAGCTCGAACCGGACTCGGTGATCAACCTCGGCGTCGGCGTGCCCGAACACGTCCCCGTGGTCGCCGCCGAAGGAAACATCGACGACGAGATCACCCAGACCGTCGAGTCCGGTCCGATCGGTGGCTCCGCCTCCGGCGGAATCAGCTTCGGGACGGCCACCGGCTACGAGGCGCTTGTCTCCTCGACACAGCAGTTCGACTTCTACGACGGTGGCGGACTCGACGTCGGATTCCTCGGGATGGCACAGGTCGACGGCGATGGGAACATCAACGTCAGCCGCTTTGGCTCACAGCTGCCGGGTTGTGGCGGGTTCATCAACATCACACAGAACGCCGACACGGTCGTCTTCTGTGGCACGCTCACGACGAACGGCCTCGAGGTGACCGCCGGCGACGGCGAACTCGAGATCGAACGCGAGGGAGACCAGCCGAAGTTCCTCGAGTCCGTCGAACAGATCACCTTCAGCGGGGAGTACGCCCGCGAGATCGACCAGCCGGTCGTCTACGTCACCGAACGTGCCGTCTTCGAACTCCGCGAGGAGGGCCTGACCCTCGTCGAACTCGCGCCGGGTGTCGACCTCGAGGCGGACGTGTTGGCACAACTCGAGTGTGAGCCCGCAGTCGTCGACGACGTCGGCGAGATGGATCCGCGTCTCTTCCAGGACGAACCGATGGATCTGACCGACGCCGTCAACTGATCCGGTCTCTGTGCCGTGTCTCGGTGCGACCGCGGGATGGTCGCGGGTGCACCGAAACTGACGGACGGCGGTCCGTACGACCGGCGTCACTCCTCGGAACTGATAGCCAATAGTTAACTTCTCACGATTCGAACCGGCGGTTACCATGGTCGATTACGAGAACCTCGTCGTCGAGCGCGACGACGGCGTCGCGACGGTAACCCTCGACAGCACTGCCGGACGAAACGCACTCACACTCGAGATGGCCGACGAACTGGTGTCGGCCGCCACGACGCTCGGTGAGGATCCCGACGTCCGGTGTATCGTCCTCACTCACACTGGAGACTTCTTCGGAACCGGCGCCGACCTCTCACAGCTCTCCGGCGGTGCGGAAGACGCACCACGGCTTCGAACGCTGGCCGGACGCGCCCACGAAGCGATCGTCCAGTTCCATCGGACGGAGACGCCGATCGTCGGCGGGATAAACGGCGTCGCGGCCGGCATCGGGTTCAGTCTCGCACTACTGCCCGATCTGGTCGTCCTCGGGGACGATGCGACGCTGCAGTTTGCCTACCCGGGGATCGGACTGACAGGCGACGGCGGAGCGACGTTTTTCCTCCCCCGACTCGTCGGGCTCCGGACTGCAAAGGAGATCGTCCTCCGAGACAAGCCGATCGCACCCGACGAGGCCGTCGACCTGGGGCTTGCGACCGAAGTCGCGCCATCGGGTGAGTTCGAGGAACGGTTGACGGCGGTCGCCGCCGACATCGCGGACGGCCCGACACACGCACTCGGAACCGCCACCCGGCTGCTCACCGACAGTTACGATCGGAGCCTCGAGTCACAGCTGGCCGCAGAAGCGGACGCGATCGCCGATGCGGCACGGACGGAAGACTACGAACGCGGTCTCGAGGCGTTTTTCGGTGACGGCGATCCCGACTTCGTCGGCCGCTAATACTGCCGGACAGCAGTCAGTACGAAGTCGGTCGTGAATTCGCGAGCGATTTTCGAATAGTTCTGTCCGACGGCGTAACCGGCCGGACGGGACGGAACCACCGCCGTCCTCGAGAAGAGGAACATCTATAGGCGAACCGGCTGAACGTGTCACACATGGACTTTCGCTTTACCGACGAGCAGCGCCAGATCATCGATATGGTCCGCGAGTTTGTCGATGAGGAAGTGGTCCCGGTCGCCGACGAGATCGACCACGAGGACGAGTTCCCCCACGACCTCGTCGACGACCTCGCCGAACTGGGACTGATGGGAATGCCCTTCCCCGAGGAGTACGGCGGTGCCGGACTCGACTATCACGCGTATCCGGCAGCCCTAGAGGAGATCGCCCGCGGATCGGGCGGACTGGGGACGATCGTCGCAGCCCACATTTCACTCGCAGGGAACATGCTCTACGAGTTCGGCGACGAGTCCCAGAAAGAGGAGTACCTCACGCCGCTGGCCGAGGGACGGGATATCGGCGCGTTCGCCCTCTCGGAGGCCGGTGCCGGCAGTGACGTCCCCGCGATGGAGACGACCGCGGAGAAGTGCGAGGCGACAGCCTCGGAACGGAGCGACGTAGCCGCGGAGAAAGACGGCGACGGCTACCGCATCAACGGCGGGAAGCTGTGGATCTCCAACGGCTCGGTCGCGGACACGGTGACGCTGTTCGCCAAGACCGATCCCGACGCGGGCACCAAAGGAGTCTCTTCGTTCGTGGTCCGTCCCGAGGAAGACGACGGGTTCATCGTCGAGGGGACGGAGGACAAGCTCGGTGACAAAGGTTGTCCGACCGCGGAACTTCGGTTCGACGACCTCTGGGTCCCCGAAGATCGGCTGCTCGGCGAGGAAGGCGACGGGTTCGTGCAAGCGCTGAAGACCCTCAACGGCGGCCGGATCACCATCGCCGCCCGATCTGTCGGGATCGCACAGGCGGCTCTCGACGAAGCCCGCGAGTACAGCCAGGACCGCGAGCAGTTCGACCAGCGGATCGCCGACTTCCAGGCGATTCAGCACAAACTGGCCGACATGGACACGAAGACACGTGCCGCACGATTGCTTATGCACGATGCGGCCGACAAGAAGATCCGGGGTGAGAACTTCATCAAGGAGGCCGCACAGGCGAAACTCTACGCCAGTGAAGTCTCGCGCGAAGTCGCCAACGAAGGGATCCAGATCCACGGTGGATACGGCTACACGAAGGACTTCGCCGCCGAGCGCTTCTATCGAGACGCCAAACTCAACGAGATCTACGAGGGAACCAGCGAAGTCCTTCGGAATACGATCGCACAGCAGTTATTGGACTGAGACGGTCTCCTGTCGTCACTGCCCACCGATCGCTGTCCCCGTGTGGCGATCGGCGGGACAGCAGTCCGTATGAAAGCGACCGACGACGCTTCGCTCACCGCTTTTTCGCTCGTCTCTCCCGTTCATCTCCCACTCCGAACCGTCGATCCCGCCGGCGATGTCGAGGTCGTTCTCGAGTCACGTGGTTTGCCCGCGAGCAGATCCTCGAGTAACGCGTCGTGAACGCCGGTTACCGGTCTGGGGCGTTCTCGCGAACGAACTCGACGGTCTCCTCGATGGAGGTTCCGGGGCCGAAGATAGCTGCGACACCCGCTGCTTTGAGTTCCTCGCGGTCCTCCTCGGGGATGACGCCACCGGCCAGGACGAGCGTGTCCGCCTTGGCGCCGTACTCCTCGAGTCCGTCCATGATCTTCGGGATCAGCGTGTCGTGGGCGCCCGACAGGATGGAGATTCCAAGGACGTCGACGTCCTCCTGGACGGCCGCCTGGACGATCTCCTCCGGTGCCTTGTGCAGTCCCGAATAGATGACCTCGAAGCCGGCGTCACGAAACGCCCGCGAAACGACGTGTGCGCCACGATCGTGCCCATCGAGTCCGACTTTCGCTACCATACAACGGATGCTTTGTTGACCCATCTCAGTGCTCATATTTCCGCCTTTCGTATGGGTCCGTATGACTCTATCGAAACGAAGAATCAATACAAGCGTCGTTGGAGTACTTCAACGTGTGTTTCATACGATTACCTGTCGTCACTGCCCACCGATCGCCGACCCCGCCCTGGCGATCGGCAGAACAGCGGGACAGCAGTCCGTATCAGACGGGCGTGATGTTCTCCTGATAGGCGCCGTGGTGGTCCTCGAACACCTGCATGATCTCGCCCATCGTCGCGTACGCTTTCACCGCGTCGATGATCGAGGGCATGACGTTCTCGTCGTTCTCGATCGCATCCGACAGTGCCTCGAGAGTCGCATCGACTTCGGCGTCGTCGCGCTCGTCTTTGACGTGTTCGAGGCGGTCGAGTTGGCGATCTCGCGTCGTCTCGTCGACCTCGAGGATGTCCGGCGAGGTGTCTTCCTCGATGGTGAACTCGTTGACGCCGACGACGACTTCCTCACCGCGTTCGACCCGTTGCTGGTACTCGTAGCTCGCTTCGCCGATCTCGCGATGGAAGTATCCCCGATCGATCCCCTCGAGGACGCCGTCACGGATGGAGCCGTCGCCCATCTCCCTGATCTCCTCGAGATAGGCCATGATCTCTGCTTCGAGTTCGTTCGTGAGCTTCTCGATGGCGAAACTCCCGCCCATCGGATCGACGATGTCGGCCGCTCCCGACTCCTCGGAGATGATCTGTTGGGTACGGAGCGCGACCCGGACGGCTTTCTCGCTTGGCAGGGCCAGTGCCTCGTCGAAGCTGTTGGTGTGTAGCGACTGCGTACCGCCGAAGACCGCGGCCAGCGCCTGGATGGTCACTCGAGCGATGTTGTTCAGCGGCTGTTGGGCGGTCAGGGACTGGCCTGCAGTCTGGGTGTGGAACTTCATGCGTTTCGACTCGGGTTTTTCGGCGTCGTACCACTCCTCCATCACACGGGCGTAGACGCGGCGTGACGCGCGGAACTTCGCGATCTCCTCGAAGATCGAGTTGTGACAGTTGAAGAAAAAGGACAGCTGCGGGCCGAACTCGTCGACGTCGAGTCCGCGGTCGAGGCAGTCTTCGACGTAGGCGAACCCGTCGGCGAGCGTAAACGCTGCCTCCTGGACGGCAGTCGAGCCGGCCTCGCGGATGTGATAGCCGGAGATAGAGACCGGGTGGAACTTCGGCGTCTCGTCGACGGCGAACTCGATGGTGTCGGTGACGATATCAAGCGAGGGCTCCGGCGGAATCACCCACTCGCGCTGGGCGATGAACTCCTTGAGCATGTCGTTTTGTAGCGTTCCACGGATCTCCTCGCGTGGGACCCCCTGCTGGTCGGCCAGCGCGATGTACATCGCGTAGATCACTGCCGCCGACGGATTGATCGTAAACGACGTCGAAACCTCCCCGATATCGATCCCGTCGAAGAGAATCTCCATGTCCCGCAGCGTATCGACGGCGACGCCTTCCTTGCCGACCTCGCCCTCGCTCATCCGATGGTCCGAGTCCAGACCCATCAGTGACGGCATGTCAAACGCCGTCGAGAGTCCAGTTTGGCCCTCGTCGATGAGATAGTGAAACCGTTCGTTCGTCTCTTCGGCAGTCCCGAAGCCGGCGAACTGTCGCATGGTCCAGGTCCGTCCGCGGTACATCGTCGGATACGGACCCCGCGTGTACGGTGGCTCACCCGGGAAGCCGATATCCTCGTCGAAGTCGACGTCTGCGATGTCGTCCGGCGTATAGAGGCGGTCGACCTCGTGGTTCGAGACCGTCCCAAATCGGTCCTTTCGCTCGCCGTGAGCCTCGAGAGTCGGCTCGAGAGTGTTTTCTTCCCACTCCGTTTGCTGCTGGCGGATATCGTCGAGTTCCTGATCGTCGAACATTGAGAGGAACGTCATTATCGATATTCTAAAACTTTATTGTAAACGGTATTATGTATGTGCTGGATCGACAGGCCTGCCAGTTCGAGCGAACCAGTGTGAACACGCCGATTATCGTCGGCTGACCGATCCCACGTTCCGCTTCGATCCCGTCGTCAGCGTCATTTTTAAGCCACCCTACTATCAGTCAATTATACTGTTCGAAAGAACTAACTTTCCGGTCGTGGGGTGTGCCAATCATGGGCATAGATTGCACTGCCACCGTCGCGGAGTTCGAATGGAATGTGCCGGAATCGTATACAGTGACATCGACCGTCGACGAGTACGCCGACGAGATCAGAGATCGCGCCGCTATTCGGTTTCTGGACGCGGACGGCGACCGAACGGAGCGGACATACGCGGACCTCCGGGACGACATGTGCCGTTTCGCGAACGGCCTCGAAGAGTTGGGAATCGGCAACGGGGATCGAGTACTCCATCTGTTTCCCCGCCATCCCGACGCGTTCGCGATTCAGTTGGGCGTCCTCGCAGTCGGAGCACTTCTGGTCCCCTGTTCGTCTCAGCTCCGGGCCAACGACATCGCGTTCCGTGCAAACGACTGCAACGCCACAGCGATTGTCGTCCACGAGTCGCTCACCGATATGGTCGATCCTGTCCTCGAGGAGACGCCGCTCGAGCGAGTCATCGTCCTCGACGGAACCGACGACGGGGACGAACAGCGGTCGACCTTCGAATCCATCGTCGACGACCAGCCAGCCGAGTACGATGGGCCCGAACTCGGCGCCGACGAACCGATGTCGATCAACTACACAAGCGGTACGACCGGCCAGCCGAAGCCGGTACTGCACAAACACCGCTGGATGTACTGCTTCAACCGTGTCAACGCGCCGTACTGGTGGGGTATCGACGAGGAGACGAACCTCGAGGACGAGTTGCTGTGGGCGACGACCGGAACCGGCTGGGCGAAATGGTTCTGGAGCCCGGTCGGTGTCGGGCTGACGACCGGCGCGACACAGCTCGTCTACGACGGCGCATTCGAGCCCGAGACGTTCCTCGAAATCCTCGAGACGGAAGGCGTCACGAAGCTCTGTGCCGTCCCCACGCAGTATCGAATGCTCACCAACGCCGATCTCGAGGCGTACGACGTCGAGTTGAACGATACGCTCTCCGCGGGTGAACCCCTGAACCGCGAACCGATAGAACGCATCGAAGCGGCCTGGGGCGTGACGCCACGGGACGGCTACGGGCAGACCGAGACCATCGCACTCGTGGCCAACTATCCAGGCATCGACGTCAAGCCCGGCAGCATGGGCAAGCCCACGCCGGGTGTCGGCGCGACGATCATCGACGTCGACGAGGAGGAACCGGTCGAACCCGGCGAGGTCGGCGAAATCGCGGTTCCTGTCGACTCTCCCGCGATCTTCGACGGTTATTACGAGAAACCGGACCTCGACGAACGGACGCTTTCGGGCGACTATTACCGGACTGGTGATCTGGCGTCACGAGACGAGGACGGCTACTTCTTCTTCGAGGGCCGGGCCGACGACATCATCATCTCGTCGGGCTACCGGATTGGCCCCTTCGAAGTCGAAGACGCCCTCGTTAGCCACGATGCCGTCGCCGAGGCGGCCGCAGTCGGTAGCCCTCACGACGAGCGCGGAAGCATCGTCAAAGCCTACGTCGTCCTCGCCGATGGGTACGAAGCAAGCGAAGGGCTCACGAACGAACTGCAGGCGTTCATGAAAGCGGAGACGGCACCGTACAAGTACCCCCGTCGAATCGAGTTCGTGGACGAACTTCCCAAGACCTCGAGCGGGAAGATCCGTCGTATCGAACTCCGCGACCGGGAACAGGAGAACCACAGCCAGAGTAGTCACTGAAAGTCAGTGCGCATTCGGTCGCACTCGAGACGCCCTCGCAGGACGACAGGCGTCGGAACGCGATCGGTGTGTGAAGTGGTTTTACGGACTCCTGTACGTCGTTACCGGCGCAACCGCGACCCGGGCTGTGGTTGCACGGTAACTCGTTACAGCAATCCGTATTGTCCGGCAGTATATCAGACGTAGTCCAGGTTCACCTGCGTCACGTTCGCCGCTCGCTGAACGACGTCGGCGATTTCCTCCCGGCGTTCCTGGTCGATCCGACTCCGGGGCCCACAGACACAGAACGCACCGCGTACCCGGTCGCTCTTGTCGAGGATCGGCGCCGCGATACAGACCATACCGGCGATGCGTTCTCCTTCGTCGATCGCATAGCCCTGGCTGCGGATCCGTTCTAACTGTTCGAACAGGACGTCGGGATCGGTGATCGTCTGTGGCGTCACCTCGACGAGTCCGTGTCGATCGACGATCTCGTCGACGCGGTCGGCCGGCATGTATGCGAGCATCGCTTTTCCTGGCGCCGTGGCGTGCAACGGCATGCGGGCACCCGGGTACGCGAACAAGTTGATCGCGTCCGGTCCCTCCTGAACGGCCAGAATTACCGCCTGATCGGCCTCTTCGATCAGCAGCGTCGCGTGTTCACCGGTCTCCTCGGCAACCGTCTCGAGCTCGTCACGGACCGCTTTGAACACCTCCAGTCGGTGTCGTTCCCGGTGGCCAACCTCGAGAAATCGCGTCGTCGTCCGATACTCCGTGCCGTCTTTCGTTACGTATCCCGTCTCGACGAGCGCCTGCAGGTAGTCGTGGGCCGTGCTCACTGGCATATCTAGTTGCTCGGCTAGCTCCGAGACCCCTCGGCCGCCGTTTTCCGCGAGTTCGTCGACGAGCATGAACGCCCGTCGAACTGATTGGTTCGAGCTTTCGGTCATACGAGTGTGCTGTTCCGCCGACTGTAGAAAGCTTTCGGTTATCCCGGAAAGACCTTCGGGAGTATGTTCAGTCAGTCGACCGTTTCCGGGTCGACAGTCAGTACCCGATACCAGCCGATGAGAAGAATGCTGCCTCTCAGCCGTTAGTAGCCGTGAATTCAGCAACCCTGTTCGTTTCAATAGTCGTTATCTCCTTGATCCGGAATAGTCGAATCCCGCTCTCGGTACTCGCTCGATGTCTTCGAATCGTCGCCGCTACGATCGGTCTCGAGTTCGTTTTCGTCAGGGGAGTGAATCCGTACTATCTCGGAGACTGCCGAGAACGGGACTCAGCGTCGACCTCGATGCTGTTTCGGTAGACTCGGAACACTATCCGAACACGCTATCGGAGGAGAACACGGATTCTCCGCATCTACAGGTCTGAAATCTCCGTTCCCGATCAGACAGCGTTTCACCATTGCCGGACCGGTTCGTGTGACACTGTACTGCTTATCCCCACTCACACCGAGTATTACGATAGTATGGTTGTAAATAGATCGAACGTGTTCCTCGTTACACTGGTTCGTTCTCGAGGACAGCGGGGACGAACACCTCGACTGCCGATCGATTACAGTCCAATCGCTGGAACCGATTTCGTCCGGTTCGGCGCGTCATTGATCGTGTTCGGCGAATGCGTTTCCGGCGTCTTCGGCCATCTCTTTCGCTTCGATATGGGAGTAGGAATCTCGAACCACGGCTTCGCTGTTGTCCAGCAGACGAGCGGCAGCGGTAAACCCGCGCTGTCGAACCATCACTTCGCCAGCACCGCGGCGACCTCCGTGAGGTGCGAGATAGCCGTGTTTGTCGTCGAGATCGATCTCGGCTCGTTCACACAGACGCCGCATGATCCGGCGGGCACCGTCAGTGTTGATCGACGGTGGCGTCAGTTCGTACTCGCGAAGCGCGTCGAAAACCGCTACTTGACCGGTGAGATCGTCGACGAACGCCTCGATCTCGTCTGCCGACCGGCCGTGTTCGTCTCGGAGACCGGTACGGAGCGTTCCGTAGAGCGTCGGCAGATGAAACGTCGGGAACACCGGCCAGTCGTCACTGGCAGGATCGAGAATTCGTTTGTATCGCGAAATAGGATTTACTGCCTGTTCCGTCACCGATCGATCGGACCAGTTCTGTTTCTTCGCGAGCACCGTCATCGTCCGATCCTCGAGGGAGACGTCACCCCAGCGAAGCCCGTTTCGCCGATCGTCTTTCGGGTCGGCGAAGATCTCGCCGCCGCGGACACCGGAGTAACAGAGCACATAGACGAGCGCCCGATCACGAAACGCCTTGATCGCGTCGAACCCACCTTCATCAACTGCGTCGTGGGCCTGTGCATCGACGTGGCGCGTGATCAGCGTCCGGTGTTCGTCGGTCCAGGCCTGCTGGTCGCCGGACCGTCGGCCGTCGGTTTCGGGAAGTGGCTCCGTCGCAACGTTTCGCTGTGCGTAGTTTGCCTCGAGGAGTCCCTCGCGAACGCACCAGCCGATATACGCGCTGACGTTGGCATAGTACGTGTTCACTGTACCCGGAGCGAGCTCACGGCTCGTGAGTTCGCGTGCGTACCGACGGAACGTTCGCTCGTCGAGATCGGCGAACGTGCCACTACAACGGGGATCGCCGTCGAGCCACTCGAGAAAGTCCTCGACACAACGCTCGAGGTTCCGCCGATAGTTTCCGCTTTCGTCGCCGCCTTTGGACTTCGATCGCAGGAACTCCGCCAGCGGTGTTGCCACCGGTGTCGATCCGGAACTCATCGGCACTCACCCTCGAGAGCGCAGCGCGTGCTAAATTTCATCGTTCGTGATCGACAGAGGGGACGGACACTCATAAAACTACACTTGATTATTGCACTAATCAAGTGTGTTCGACTCGAGGCCCTATTCACCCGAATTCAGCAGGGAGAGGCCGGAAAGGATCCGAATCAAAACGTTGTAAATGCCATATAGCTATATAGAAAAGTAACGAGAGCGGTTGAGACTACAGAGGGTTTAGCAGGCCTGTAGTGCGTATATTCTGGCGACGCAGTCCACTGGTCGTCTTTCAGACACCCTCTTCAGCCGCCAACTCCTATGACTCTTAGAACTGTTCCAGCGATCTTTTGGGATCGCGTTGATTCTCTTCCGTATCAAACCGGAGAAAAGTCTCCGTGGAGCTAAAGACTGTCTGATAAGTAACCCTACCGCCAGTTGGTCCAGCCGTCAAAATAAATTGCTGTACAATAAGCGAGTGTAATTATCAGCTGTTTCACCTAATGAGCTATCCGACGAGGTTTCGAGTGAAATAATATACTGTTGGACAGCACTATTCGACGATCGGTCGCGCGACTGCGGCCATCCCGAGGTGACGGCCTGTACGGAACGTGTGTTAGAACGGAAGTCAGCGATCGAAAACGTCGAAGTAATCGTCGATACTCGATGGGGATAATATTATCAGATCAGACATTTTTTGTCAGTTATGTCTCGAGGTCAGAACCTGACCGCGAATATAATATAGTTGATTTGATAGTTATCACTCGTCAAGTCCGATAAGTAGTTGGGTCACCGACACCGAACGGTCCCTTACAGGTGTATGATAAACTAACACTAATTATAACTAGCCATATATTTGTATGAGACAACAATACTGGGTTACGGTAGATTCGAGGACGATACAATCGACGACAGTATCACGTACTCATCCTATATGAATAACGTATATTAGCCGGCAGACCGAAAACGAGTATCGGTCTCGCTGCCGTTATCGGTTTCACACTCCAGTATTGTTTTGTAGTATATCCCCACTACCATAGAACGAAGCTGGAGCAACCCACTCGACGATCGAAGCCACATATTTGAGTGTTCTGTATTATAACACATATGAAGATCGTCACTTTTAGTGACGTTGAGTAAATAGATCGGATCTCTTTCATATTGGGCCGTTCTCCGAATCAGCGTAGAAAACGACACGAGAGCGAAGGACCGTCGTGAGCAGTGAGTCTGTCCTCTAGTGGCGGTCCACGCCTGCACTGCTGGGTCGAATCCTGCGGTGTCGTCCGATTCGACCCAGCAGTCGACGGGTGGAACGGTACTAGCTCAGCGCATCGGCTCGTCGCCGACGTCCGGGTTCTGTCGGGTGAATTCGACGAGTCGGTCGACGTACGCTTCGAACGGGGGGACCTCGAGTCCGCTTCCGGCGAGTGCACGCGTCGTCGCCGGGCAGGCGTATCGCGTCGGGTGGTCGAGATACGCGAGCGTGTTCGGATCGACGTCGACCGAGGCACGCTCGAGGGCACGTACGCCGGCTCGTGCGATCGATTCGGTCGTCGGGAGCGCCACGTGACGGCGGTCGGCAGCCTCGGCGAGCGCGTCGAT
The DNA here is from genome assembly GCF_030848565.1 of Natronolimnohabitans sp. A-GB9. Taxonomy (GTDB): domain Archaea; phylum Halobacteriota; class Halobacteria; order Halobacteriales; family Natrialbaceae; genus Natronolimnohabitans. Next base: position 61,639 of record NZ_JAVDDV010000012.1, on the reverse strand, counting down.
GAACTGCGGAACGGGAAGCGGTGTGGGGTCACAGAGCTGATAGACCTCGCCGATCGACGCCTCGCGATCGCTCAGCATGGCGATCGCATCGACGACGAAGTCACGCGGGACGACGTTCAGTTCCGCGTCGCTCGAGCCCGGCAGCGTCACCGCCACCGAAAGCCAGCGCGGTTGGGCAAGCAGTAACTCGAGCAAGTTGTACGGGCCGTCGAACTTGTCGGTCTCGCCCGTTTGGCTATCGCCGACGACGATCGCGGGGCGGTAGACCGTCGCCGGAAATCCGTCGGCCATCCGCTCCTGGACGGCGACCTCCGCGCGGTATTTCGTCTCCTCGTAGTGGTTGTTGAACGACTGGCCCTCCTGAAGGTGGGCTTCGGTGAACACGCCGTCGTATCGACCGCTGACGTAACAGGTACTGACGTGGTGAAAGTGATCGACGCCGAGTTCGGCGGCGACCCCGAGGACGTGTTCGGTTCCGCGGACGTTGACCGCCTCCGCCAGGTCGGCGTCTACCCCGAGGTCGTACACCGCCGCGAGGTGGTAGACGTCCCGTACCGTCTCGAGGGCCTCGAGGTCGTCCCCGAGGCCGAGGTCGGACTCGGTGATGTCCCCCTCGTGCAGGCGGATCGCGTCGGCGGCATCGACGGCGTCAGTACGGTCGATGATCGCCCGTGCCCGGCGCCGCGCCGTCTCGAGGTACTGGGGCTGGACCAGACAGGCGACCGGTCCGTCGCCACGAGCGAGTATGCGCTCGAGCAGCGCCGAGCCCAAAAAGCCCGGAAAGCCAGTGAGGAAGACCTCGGGATCGGTCACGGCAGCCACCTCACGAGCCGGCGCTGGAGGGTCGTCAACCCGGTCATGAACGCGGCGAACCAGCCGGGTGACACGCCCGGCGGGGCGTCGAACGGTCCGATTCGCGAAGTCGCGATCGTCCGTGCGTCGACGTACCGTCGAAGCCCCTCCGGGCCGTGTCGACGGCCGAGTCCGGAGTCACCGAACCCGCCCATCGGGGCATCGACGGCGGCCCAGCCGACCGTATAGGGATCGTTGATACAGACGGTGCCACAGTCGATCTCGTCTGCGACTCGACGGCCACGCGCCCGATCTTCGGTCCAGACGCTGGCGTTGAGCCCATAGGGCGTGTCGTTGGCCCGCTCGATCGCCTCACTCGTCTCTGCGACGGGGTAGACGGAGACGACCGGTCCGAACGTCTCCTCGCAGGCGATCCGCGAGTCGGGGTCGACGTCGGTCAGGATCGTCGGCTCGTAACAGAACGGACCGACGTCGGGACGGTGGCGGCCACCCGAGAGCAACGACGCGCCGTCGTCGACGGCACCCTCGACGTATGCTTCGACGAGTTCGAGGTGGTCGCCGTCGATCAGCGAGCCGACGTCGGGCCCGTACGCGAACTCGAGACCGAGGCTCAGTTTTCGGGTCGCGCCGACGAACGCGTCGAGAAACGGCTCGTATCGGTCCTCGTGGACGTAGATCCGTTCGGGCGCCAGACAGAGTTGGCCCGCGTTCGTAAACGCCCCCTTGACCGCGCCGCGGGCGGCCGTCTCGACGTCGGCGTCCTCGAGGACGACCATCGGGTTCTTGCCGCCGAGTTCAAGCGAACAGCCGATCAGGTTGCGACCCGCCTGCTCAGCGACGGTTCGTCCAGTCTCGGTGCCACCGGTGAAGGCGACGTACTCGACTGCGTCGATCAGGGCGGAGCCGACGGTCGGTCCGTCGCCGGTGACGACCTGGAAGAGGCCATCCGGGAGCCCGGCTTCCTCGAGAAGGCTCGCAAGCGCCAGCGCGATAAACGGCGTGCGCTCGTCGGGCTTACAGACGACGGCGTTGCCGGCGAGCAGCGCCGGGACCGCGTCGGTCATCGCAAGCGTCAGTGGATAGTTCCAGGGGGAGATTACGCCGACGACGCCGACGGGATCGTAGGTGACACTGGCGTCGGCCACGAACGGGATCGCCCCCGATCGGTCCGCATCCGCGAGTATCGCGGGCCCGTTCGCGGCGTAGTACGAACACGTCAGGGGGACGTCGAGCACTTCCTCGAGTGCGTGGTGGCGGGCCTTCCCGGTCTCGAGTTGGACGATATCGAGCAGTTCCGTGCGACGGTCGGAGACGAGATCACCGAAACGCTCGAGGACGGCCGCCCGTGTTTCGATCGGCGTCTCCGCCCAGGACGACTGTGCCGCTCTGGCTCGCTCGGCGACACGTTCGACGTCCGCAGCCGTGCAGCTGGGAACCGTTCCGATCTCGTCGTCGGTGATCGGCGTTCGAACCGGGATCGGCGACCGATCGCCGGTCGGTTCGATACGCGACGCGAGGTCCGTGAGGTGATCGGGGGCGAGACCCGTTTCTCCGTACACCGGCGGGCCTGTTGTCCGGGCCATACCGGCCTTAACACGTCGGCCCATCTATATGTTCGTCGACGTCCCAGCGAACGAGAACTGTTCTCCACCGCTATTCGTCGAGTTCCGTCGACAGCCGCCAGAGCGCGCGATAGAGCGTCCACATGTCACACTCGGCGTCGGTGGCAACCGAGTGGCAACTCTCGAGATACGTCTCGTATCCCTCGATCGAAGAGAAGTCCGAGAACGTGTCTGGCAACCGACCGGCGGCGTCGAGAACGGCGACCTCCCGCTCGCCGACGACGATATACGACGTCGGATCGACAAACAGCAGGTAGGCGGAGGCGAGCGGAACGTCGACGCCCTCGAGCGTGGTTAACCGGGATACCTGTTCGGCGGTGTCCGAGAGTGCGGTGACGTCGTCGATGACACGCTCGACCGTTTCGAAGTCGTTTCGTCCGAATCGCTTTTCGGCCGCCCGGCGTTCTTCGTGAGAGATACCACCGAGGTGGCGTCGGTAGTACCACCTCACGACCCACTCCGCGTCGCGCCAGCCGAACTCACCGCGTTCGAACGCGTCGGGCAGGCCCTCGATTCGCTCCTGCTCGACTGGGTACAGCGGTTCCTCGTCCCGGTATTCGTCGGCTTTCGCCGCGACGGTCGCAGGTGTAAGCTCCACGGTACTCGGTTCGTTTACGGAGTCGACTATGAATGTTTGCCACCGACGACCGTCTCGTCGGTCGACGGTCGGTACGGATTGCTGTACCGATGTACCGGCACAACCGCCGCCCGGGTCGCGGTTGCGCCGGCAATGACGTACAGTAAACCGTCGGATCGCCCGGCACTCGAGTACGTGATATGGACGATCCGACGGCAAAGACATGCGACTCGAGTGACACTCGTATACAGGAGACATGCTTTGTGTTAGAAAGAATCATGGTTCTGGAGAGAGTAATCGCTACACCGCGACTCACAACCGTGGTCGAAACCTGACTTATGTCCGATGATACTCAAGATCCGGTAAAGACGATCTGTCCGTACTGTGGTGTCGGCTGTGGAATCACGGTCCAGCAGGGCGAGGAACCGAGTGACGTCCAGTTCATGCCGTGGGGCGACGCGCCGGTCAACGAAGGGCGTGTCTGTATCAAAGGCGGTGCGGCGACGGAGGTCGTCGACCACGAGGACCGACTCACCGAACCGCTGATCAAGGAAGACGGCGAGTTCCGCGAGGCGACGTGGGAGGAAGCCTACGAGTACGTCGTCGACGAACTCGAGCGCATCCGAGCGGAGCACGGTCCCGACGCGGTGGGCTTTTTCGGCTCCTCGAAGACGATGAACGAGGAGAACTACCTCCTGCAGAAACTCGCCCGCCGCTACGGGACGAACAACGTCGACAACTGCACGCGGATGTGTCACGCCTCGACGGTCTGGGCGTTACGGACGAGTCTGGGCGCCGGCGCGATGACAAACAGCATGGCGGATCTCCGGGACGAGGCCGACGTCTTCTGGATCCAGGGGGCAAACCCCGGCGAGCAGCATCCGATCGCCAACAGCCAGTACTTCCGCCAGGCAGTGCTTGACGGCACGACCGTCATTCAGGTCGATCCCCACGCGAACAAGACGACACGGTCGTTCGGCATCGACGACAGCGATCGACACCAGCACCTCCAGTTGAATCCAGGGACCGACATCCCGCTGTTGAATATCGTCCTCAAGACGATCCTCGAGCACCACGAGGAGCACCCGGAGGACGGCTGGATCGACGAGGAGTTTATCCAGAAGCGCACCGACGGGTTCGAGGATCTGCAAGCGACGCTTGCGGAGTTCGACAAGGCGGCCGCCGCCGAGGAGTGTGGGCTCGACCTCGAGGAGATCGAGCGAGCCGCCGAGAAGTACGCGAAAGCCGACAACGCCGCGATCTTCACCGGGATGGGCATGAGCCAGCACGCCTGTGGCGTCGACAACGTCCAAAACGAGATCAATCTCGCGTTGATCACGGGCAACCTCGGTCGACCCGGGACGGGGGTCAACCCGCTTCGCGGTCAGAACAACGTCCAGGGGACGTCCGACGTCGGTGCGATGCCCAACGTCCTTCCGGGCTATCAGTTGGTCGACGACGATGAGGCTCGCGAAAGCGTCGAGGAGGTCTGGGGGTTCGAGGTTCCCGACGAACCCGGCCTGACGAACGTCGAACTCTCCCACGAGTTCGGTGACTCGGTCAAGGGGCTGTACGTGATGGGAGAGAATCCCGTCATGAGCGAACCCGACGCCAACAGCGTCGCCGAGCGGATCGGGGATCTCGAGTTCCTGGTCGCCCAGGACATCTTCATGACCGAGACGGCGAAGTACGCCGACGTCATCCTGCCGGCGACGACCTGGGCCGAACGCGGCGGGACCGTCACCAACACCGATCGGCGCGTCCAGCGCATGCGTGGCGTCGAGAACGTTCACGAAAACACGAAACACGACCTCGAGATCGTTTCGGAGGTCGGGAAACGACTGTTCGACGACGGCGAGGAGCAGTTCGACTTCGACGACCCCGAAGCGGTCTTCGAGGAACTCCGGCAGGTCTGTCCCATCTACCACGGGATGACCTACGACCTGCTTGGCGAAGACGGCCTCCACTGGCCGTGTTACGAGCCTGGCGACGAAGGTGACCCGTACCTCTACGAAGACGAGTTCGACACCGAGAGCGGACTCGGCCAGATCGAGGGCGTCAGTCATCAGCCGCCGGCAGAAACGCCAGACGAGGAGTATCCGCTGATCCTGACGACGGCTCGTCTCGAGGAACACTACAACACTGGGACGATGAGTACTCGTTCGCCGACGCTCAACCGTCAGACGCCCGAGAACTTCGTCGACGTCCACCCCGCCGACGCCGAACGCTACGGCATCGAGGACGGCGACGAAGTGACGCTCACGTCGCGACGCGGCGAGATTACCGTCGAAGCACAGGTCACCGAGGATATCAAGGAGGGCGTGATCTGGACGACGCCACACTTCGCAGCCGCCTCCGCGAACAAACTCACCAACGACGTCCTCGACGAACGCGCAAAGATCCCCGAATACAAGGCTGCCGCCGCCGAGATCGAAGTCTCGATCGGCGACGATACTGGAAAAGCCGCCGACGACTGAGACGGACCTCTACATCGACTCCCTGACACTTATAGGCGGGTCGTGGGTGTCGGCACTGACGGTCGGTGGTCGTCCGAGACGGACGACAGCGCAGTACGGCCGACCCAAACGTTCTTGCTCCCGAGCGTTACACGTTATCGAACGACAAGAATGAAGGCTACTGTCAAGCCACTCTCGAATCGCCGGGGGGAGTCCGTCGCCGTCCTCGAGCGGGACGCGTTGGCCACGCTCGAGGTCGAATCCGGCGACTACGTCGCTCTCGAGGGGCCAACGGGCGAGTCGACGGTCGTCGAGGTGATGTCCCGCCCGCCGGAGACGGTCGACGAGCGGACGATCCGACTCGGCGACACACAACTCGAGATACTCGAAGTCGAGGTCGGCGATACCGTCACCGTCGAATCGGTCGCCGTGCGGTCGGCCGAACGGGTCGAGATCGCGTTACCCGACGACCTCGACCCCGAGGTGGCGCTGTCGCTCTCCCAGCAGAACGTACTGGTCGATCAGGTGGTGTCGGCGGGGGAGACGGCGACGGTTCCGATCACCGACGAACCGGAGGCCGGAAAGCGAGACGAGACGCAAACGGCACCGGTCGAGATCGTCGACGTCGAACCGACCGGTCCCGTCCGCGTCGAGGAGTGGACGGCGATCGTCGTCGCACCGGAGCCGGCCTCGACGGGAGAGACAGGAAAAGCAGGGACGGCGGCAAGCGGGCGTGAGACGGCGACAAAGGGTGCCGACGAGACGGTCGTCGGAAGCCAGAATACGGACGCTACCTACGACGATATCGGTGGTCTCGAGGACGAACTCGAGCAGGTACGGGAGGTCGTCGAGTTGCCAATGGCCCATCCGGATCTCTTCGATCGGATCGGTGTCGATCCACCCACTGGTGTGCTCCTCTACGGGCCGCCGGGGACCGGGAAGACGCTGATCGCGCGAGCGATGGCCAACGAGATCGGCGCCCACTTCCAGACGCTGTCGGGGCCGGAGATCGTCTCGAAGTACTACGGCGAGAGCGAACAGCGGCTCCGGAACGTGTTCCACGAGGCCGAGGAAGAAGCCCCAGCGATCGTCTTCATCGACGAGATCGACGCGATCGCGCCCAAACGCGAGGACGTCGGCGACCTCGAGCGGCGGATCGTCGCCCAACTGCTTTCCTTGCTCGACGGGATGGACAACAGCGAACAGGTCGTCGTCATCGGAACCACAAACCGCGTCGACGCAGTCGATCCGGCGATTCGCCGTCCTGGCCGGTTCGACCGCGAGATCGAGATCGGCGTCCCCGACGCGGACGCGCGAGCGGAGATCCTCCGGGTTCACGCGCGCGATGTCGCCCTTGGTGATGACGTCGATCTCGAACAGTACGCCGAGTCGACCCACGGCTTCGTCGGCGCCGATCTCGAGAACCTGCTCAGAGAGAGCGCAATGTGTGCGCTGCGGCGGGTTCGAGAGGAGTCAGACGGCGACGATATCCGGATCTCGACCGATCAGTTAGACGGCGTCGAAGTCACCGAAACGGACGTCGAGACGGCACTCCACGGGATCGAGCCCTCCGCGATGCGGGAGGTGTTCGCCGAGGTCCCCGACGTCAGCTGGGGAGACGTCGGTGGCCTTCCGAAAGCGAAGCGAACGCTTCGCGAGGCCGTCCAGTGGCCCCTCGAGTACCCCGACGCGTTCGAGCGGGTATCGCTGCGGCCGGCGACCGGTGTGTTGCTATATGGGCCGCCGGGAACCGGGAAGACACTACTGGCTCGAGCGGTCGCAAACGAAGCCCAGTCGAACTTCATCTCGATCAAGGGGCCCGAACTCGTCGACAAGTACGTCGGCGAGTCCGAACGCGGCATTCGAAACGTCTTCAGCACGGCCCGACAGAACGCACCCGCCGTCCTGGTGTTCGACGAGATCGACGCCATCGCCGGAACGCGTGGCGGCTCCGATGGATCGAACGTCGGGGAGCGTGTCGTCTCCCAGCTCCTGACCGAACTCGATGGGCTCGAGGAACTCGAGGACGTCGTGGTGCTTGCGACGACCAACCGCCCGGAGCTCATCGACGACGCGTTGCTCCGTGCCGGCCGCTTCGAACGGCACGTTTTCGTCGAGCCGCCGGACGAAGTTGCGCGTCGCGAGATCTTCGAGATCCATCTCCGCGACCGACCGCTCGCGGCTGACGTTGATGTCGGGACACTCGCCGCCAGAACCGACGGTGCTGTCGGTTCCGATATCGAGGCGATCTGTCGGACCGCGGCGATGAACGCCGTCCGCGAATACGTCGAGGCGAGCGAGCGAGGAGGGCCCCACGTCGAGGAGATCGAACTGGCGAGCGATCACTTCGAACGGGCGCTCGAGGAGACCGAACGCTCGACGGCCGGCAACGAGTCACGATGGGAACATCCCGACAGCTTCGACGAACTCGAGGGCGAGTGATCGAGTTCCGAACATCACCAATATTGCTAAGGGGAATCGCGGCTAGTGTTGTCTTATGTCACACGACCTCCCACATGTTCGACTGGGCGAACACGCAGAAGCGGACGAAGACGAAGACAGCGAGGACATCCCTGTTCGAACGGTCGAGTATCTCAACTACGAGGTGTTAGACGAACACGGCTGGGAGCTCGACGACGACGATCTCTTCGAAAAAGCAGCCGACGCCGACCTCGACGACGCCGACCACGGGACGATCGAGGTCCGCGGTCGCACGTACGTTCTCGACGCCGCCGAGGCAGAGGGCTACGAGTGGCCCTTCGAGTGCCGTGCCGCGTCGTGTGCGAACTGCGCGGGAATCGTCTACGACGGCGAGATCGCGATGGATATGGATCTGATCCTGACCGAAGCGGAGGTCGAAGAGCGTGGGATCGTCCTCACGTGTCAGTCGGTACCCGTAAGCGACGAGGTAAAACTCATCTACAACGCGATGTATCTCGACTATCTGCAGGACCGCGTCATCGGCGTCCGCGAAGTTTGATATGGACTGCTGTCCGGCAGTCTGACAGTCGCCGCAGTCTCGAAGGAGAAGGCCTATGTTGGGTCGATCGAAGCAGGAACTGTATGAACGAGAATCGGACCGTCGTCGATATTCTCGAGCGGGTGCGGGAGTCGCGTCGACGAAAACGCTGTCCCGACTGTGACGGCGTCGTTTCGATCCGTGGATTCAGAGGCGAATACCGCTGGGAGTGTGCGAGTTGTGATGCAGTCGGGATCGGATACACGAGCCGTGAGGCCGCACTGAAGGGGATCCGGAAACGGCGTCGGTGAGACTGTCGGCCAGCGGTCAGTAATACTGTCGGACCGGCCACAGTCGCGCGACCGATCATCGAATCATACTTCCGGACAAAACGATGCACACACCGATCGCACTCGAGACGCTGTCGCGGAACGCGACAGGCGTCGAGGCGCGATCGGGTGTTTACTGACTTTTGTCCGGTAGTATCAGTAGTATGGCCCCTCGAGGAGTTCGAACACCCGCCTCGTGCGTTCGTTTCACTCAACGGACGTGGTAGTCACGGTGCCCTGGAGATACGGTATGGGTTTATACCTGTGTCGGTGGGACGGCGAGACGGGTTTATGCCTATCGAAAATCTCGCCCGAAGCGACGTCGTAACGGCACAGAAAGACGAGCCCGTTCAGGAACTCGCGACACGTATGGACGACTCTCACGTCGGCAGCGTCGTGATCACGGACGGCGATGAACCGACCGGAATCGTCACCGACCGTGATCTCGCGACACGCGTGATCGGCGACGGGATGGATCCGACCGAGACGACAGCACACGACGTCATGTCCGACGATCTGACGACCGTCGACCACACTGCTGGGTTCTACCGGGCAACCGAGCTAATGAGCGAGCACGGCATCCGCCGTCTCCCCGTCTGTAACGACAGCGAAGAGCTGGTCGGGATCATCACGGCCGACGATCTCAACGAACTCCTCGCAGACGAGCACATGCAGCTCTCGGACGTCATCCAGGCCCAGCGACCCGAATACTGAGACGGACTGCGATCCGTTAGATCCGGCGAGACCGCGGGCTGTCGTGCGGCCGTGCCGGAGACGTGATGGTATCAGGACTCGAGTTGGTCCAGCGCCGTCTCGAGTTTCTCGTCCGGGGCCTGATCGGTGACGATCTGTTCTTGCTGGTAGTCTCTGATGGCTGTGGTATCGACGTCGATATCGGACTCGTCGAGCGCCTCGAGGACCGTCGCGAGGACGATCGTCTGTTGCTCGAGTCGGGACTCTAAGCTGTTTACCTTCTCGAGGGTTTGCTCGGAGAACTCGGTGAGGGAAGCCGAAAGCTCTTCTACGTTCGCCTCGGCCTGGGAGAGACGTCGTTCGCCGAGACTGATCGTCGCGAACTGTTCGACCTCTTCGATGTCGTCCGATAACTGCTCGATATCGGTCCGGATCTCCTCGAGTTGGTCCTCGATGACTCGTTCGACGTGTTGCTCGAGGGTCGGCTGTGTCGACGTGTCGGCCTCCCCCTCGGTCGACGGCTCCTCGATCGATTCGTCCGCCGCTACGGCACCGTTGCCCTCCTTACACGTCAGGACGTGACTCCTGTACGATCCCGGCAGTGGATGTTCCTCTCCACAGTGTGCACACACTGGCATATGCGACCAATCAACATGGACGTGCAAATACCTTTAGTGTATTTTCCGTTCTACTATCGGTTCGGAAGAATCGATTCTGGGTGGTGACATCGAGCGACGAATCGGCGTCGCGTCGTCACGTCGTCTCGTCGACCCGTTCGGACGCCTGCAGGATGAACGATCGCTCGGGCGGGGGCGCGGCGTGGAGTTCGATGTCCTTGACGAGTCGGTAGTACTTCCGATTGCCGCGCTGGTAGTGGTCGACGATCCCTGCCTCTTCGAGCACCGAGAGGTGATGGACCGCGGATTTACCGTCCATTCCGACGGTTTCGGCCAGTTCAGAGACGTACTTCGGTTCCCGAGAGAGCTCTCGAATGATCTTCAGGCGGCGGGTGTTCCCTAACACCTCGAGCAGAGACATGGGTTTGGATAGGATACCGGAACAGTTGAGTGTTCCGTCAGTTGTGAGCCAGTAGCATACCTTCGTTGTCACGCACATTTATGTTCAGTGTCGTGGTTACGACTCCCATGGGGAATGACATCGAGTTTCCAGACGACGAGACGTCCGAGCGCAGGGTCATCACGGATGGGTTCTTCGAGCGAGAGGTCCATCTCTCACGGACGGAAACCGCCAGTTTCCTCCGTGAGATTGCCGACGCCCTCGAAGACGACGCGTCACTGACGGTGTCGGGGAGCACGTGGGAGATCCCCTTCGAGTACCGCGAACCGATCGAGGTCGAAGTCGAGTTCGGCGGTCGCCGGGAGAAAGAACTCGAGATCGAACTCGAGTTCGAACAGGCACGGGAAGGTGGCGGGCTAAGCGTCGAGTAACTGGGCGACCGTGTTCCGGCCACGGTATTACTTCGGCGTCTATCACTGGCGACGACGACTCCGATCGATAGCCGCCGCGGCGGTCGTCGTCGCGCTCGCGACCGTCCTCGGACGCCGAACGCAACGGCTGGATCGCCGACTCGGTGCGGCAGCGATCGCACTCGCCGCGGTCGGCTACGGGGGACGGCGAGCGTCCCGACTCGTCTCACCGCCACCGTGGCACCTCGAGCGGTACAAGTACGACGCACTCGCCTCGCGGCTCCCCCTCGATCGCGCGGATCGCATCCTCGACGTCGGCTGTGGGACCGGCCGGTCGCTGGTCGGGCTCGCCCCACACGTTCCGAATGGGTCGGACGGCCCGGATGTGCTCGGTATCGACGTCTTCGACGATCGGGTAATCCTCGGGAACGGCCCGCAACTAGCGCGGCGGAACGCCGACCGCGCTGGGCTCGCGGTCGACCCGATCGCCGGCGACGCAGCACGGCTGCCCCTCGACGACGGGGCGGTCGACGTCGTCACCGCCTGCCGCGTCCTGCACGATCTCCCCGAACCAGCGGCCGAGGCGGCGCTGCGGGAGTGTCGACGCGTCTGTCGCACCGATGGAACAGTTGGAATCCTGGAGTTGCCCCTCCTTCCGGACGGCGCCGACACCGATCCCGACGGCGAGTCGAACGCCCCTCGAGCGACTGACTCCTACTGGCTCGACCGAATCACTGCGGCCGGGTTCACGATCGATACCGCGATGCGACTCGAGCGAACCGGTGGCGGGGAGCCGTATCTGATCGTCGTCGCCAGTCCGGAGTCGTCCTCGAGCGAGTAGCGCCGTCGTGGTGAGGGCGATCCCGGTCAGCGCGCCCGATCAGGGATGATATGGTCTGCTGTCGTCACTGCCCGCCGATCGCCGACCCGTCCTGGCGATCGGGACAGCAGTCCGTATGAAAGGTTTACAACCGGAGTCGTGGGAGCCAGACCCCGTGTGTGAGACATGAGTATAGGTCGGATTCCGTTCGGCGCAACCGGGCGATCGATCCACGAGCCACGACCGCGGCGAGCGGTGATCTAACCCCATGAAAGCCGTCGTTTTAGCCGGCGGATACGCGACCCGACTGTGGCCGATCACGAGACAGCGGCCGAAGATGTTGCTTCCGCTCGGGGAGACCACCGTCATCGATCGAATCTACACCGAACTCGAGTCGGACGATCGCATCGAGACGGTGTACGTAAGCACGAACGAGCGGTTCGCAGCCGACTTCGAGGCGCATCTGGAGGCGCGTTCGTACGACAAACCACAGCTGTCGGTCGAAGAGACGCGTGCCGAAGGCGAGAAGTTCGGCGTCGTCGGGGCGCTCGAGGAGCTGATCGACCGCGAGGGGATCGACGACGATCTGTTAGTGGTCGCCGGCGACAACCGCTTCGAGTTCGAAATCGAGCGCTTTCTCGACTACTTCGAGCAGCGGGCGGCACCGACGATCGCCGTCTACGACGTGGGCGAACCACAGCGGGCCACCGCCTACGGGGTCGTCGATCTCGACGGCGACCGCGTCGTCGACTTCCAGGAGAAACCCGACGATCCACCGGGAACCCTCGTTTCGACCGGCTGTTATGCGTTTCCTCGCGAGACACTGCCCCTGTTTCAGACGTATCTCGAGGCGGGAAACGAGCCGGACGAGCCCGGCTGGTTCGTCGCGTGGCTCCAGTCGCAGGAACCGACGTACGCCTACGCGTTCGAGGAAAACTGGTTCGACATCGGGACACGAGAGAGCTATCTCGAGGCCGTCGCCTGGCACCTAGACGAGCCACGGGTCGCCGAGACGGCATCACTCGAGAACGTCACGCTCGGCGCGAACGTCCACGTCATGTCGGGAGCAACCCTCGTCGATACCGACCTCGAGCGTGCAGTGATATTCCCGGACGTGAGACTCGACGGGGCGACCGTCCGCGGGTCGATCGTCGACGAGGGTGCCGAGCTCGCCGGCATCGACCTTCACGACGCGATGGTCGGGGCGTACACCCACATTCCGGATTCGGACAGCCCGACGAAGTGATCGCGAAGTGACGTTTCGTACTGACCGCCGTATCGGGATCGTCAGCTATCGGGTGACTCGGCGCTAACCGGGACACAAAACACCGGCACGTCGGCCTGACGGACGACGTTTTCGGTAACGCTGCCGAGAAACCACTGTCCGATTCCCGTCTGACCGTGCGTTCCCATGACGATCATATCGACGTCTCGCTCGGTGGCATACGAGAGGATCACCGTCGCGGGCGTGCCGGTCGTGATCGAGCCGGAGACGCTGACGTCGACGTCGTCGGCACGCTCCCGGACCGCTTCGATCGCGTCCTCGCCCTGGCGCTCGAGTTCTCCGAGAACGTCGCCGGGTTCTTGAGACCCCGAAAAGCGGCTCGTGTCGACGGAGTACAGGGCGTGTACCGTCGACTCGAGCCAGGCCGCGAGTGAGATCCCCCACTCGGCCGCGATCGCGGCACCGTCGCTGCCGTCCGTCGGCAGGAGGAACTGTTCGAACGTCGCGTCGTCGATCGAAGCGACACCGGCGGCAGGGGGAACGGCGAGGACGGGCGTTCGGGCCGTCCGGAGAACGTTTTCGGTGACGCTGCCCAGAAGGAACCTGTCGAGCCCCGACCGACCTTTCGTCCCCATGGCGATGACGTCGATCTCCCGTCGGCTGGCGTACTCCCTGATCGACTGAAACGGCGTCCCGCGTTTGACCGCGGTCGTGACCTCGAGGTCCGCGTCGTGGTCCCGTGCCAGTCTCGAGATCGTCTCGACTGCGTCCGTCGCGTTCTCCTCGAGCGACGCGAACGCGTCGTCGTCGGGATCGACCGAGTCGTGGACGTCGACGACCGACAGGACGTGGACGTCGGCGTCGAACCGCGACGCGAGTGCGATCCCGAGTTTCGCCCCCGCGAGGGCCCCCTCGCTGTCGTCCGTCGGTATCAGCACCGATTCGATGAGCCGGCTCATGGACGTAGATCCGCTTTCACCGTCTCGGTGGATAACTGTGTGGGGGCCGGTCGTCGCTCACAACGGCCCGTTTCGCCCCGTCGTGAGCCGAAGGCACAGCGATCCGTCTCAACACTCGAGATCACGGGCCTCGACGAAGGTCTCGAGCAGTTCCTCGAGTTGGCGAGAGAGCAGAAACCGGTCGCGTACGTGCTCGCGAGCGTTCGCCCCGAAGGTCGTCCGGCGCGTCTCGTTCTCGAGGAGGGAGACGACGCGATCGGCAGCGCCTTCGACGTCGTCGGGTTCGACGAGATACCCGTTTCGCCCGTCCTCGACCTGGAGCGGAATGCCACCCACGTTCGAGCCGACGACCGGCGTTTGCTTCCAGAGGGCTTCCGAGACGACCAGTCCGAACCCTTCGCGAAGCGACTTCTGGACGACGACGTCGGAGCAACGTTGCAAAACGTTTACCGTCGTATCCGGGAGGTCGGTCAGGACGTGTACGTCCGGATCGTCGACGGCCTCGGCAGCGACGCGTTCGTACAGCTCGATTCCCTCCGGGTCGTCGCCGGCCATGCCCCCGACCAGCGCCAACTGAAGTTCCGGGATTGCCTCGCGGGCGCGGCGAAACACCGCTAACGTGCCGAACTGGTCTTTCCAGGGGTCGAAGCGAGAGACCTGACTCACGACCGGGGTTTCGAACGAGAGCGGGTCGAGTCGGTCGCACTCGGCTGCGATCGTCTCCTCGTCGAGCGATCGGTTCTTCGGCGCGAGCGGATCGATCGAGGGATGGATCACGCTCTTCGTCGGGGCGTCGATCTCGGCCCCGTAGACCGACCGGCTGAAGATCGCGTGGTCGACCCGGTCCATGTACTCGGAGACGAACGCGAGGTACGCGTCGTCCGGGTCGGTGAGATCGACGTGACAGCGCCAGAGGATCGACGCGTCCGGCATCGCGTCTGCGAGCCGCTCGAGCATCCCGAGTGGCTGGGGGTCATGAACCACGACGACGTCGTACTCGGCATCGAGTTCGGCCGCGTTTCGCTCGGCCGTCTCCCGGTAGGTCGATTTCATCGCCGACGTCAGCCGGGGACCGTTCCCCTGAAGGCCGTTGTGGATCGCCTTGGTCACTTCGAAGAAGTCGTCGTCGGCATCCATGACGAGCCAGTCAGTGTCGATGCCGAGATCGTCACACACCGGCACGATCGATCGGAGCAGTTCTGCGACGCCGCCGCCGGTCGCAGTCGAGTTGAGATGGAGGATGCGGACGTCCTCCAGCGCCGCGGCGAGTTCCCGAAGCCGCTCGAGTCGATCGTGACTCGTCACGGCGGCGTACCCCTCGATCGATCGGTCCGGTAATGATGGGGCGTGCATCGTCCGTACGCCGCAGTACGAGGACGACGCTGGTATCTGTTGGGGCCGGAACCATCACACCGAGAGCGGAGGGGAGAGCTCCGAGGGCGGCTGTACACGGCAAAAAATCGTAAATCGGCGGTCGCGCTACGCTTCCATCGAGAAGACGGCCAGGCGGGTGTCACGCCCGCCGGGGCCGCGGCGGAGCCAGCCGCTGCCGCCGACCTGAATCGCGACGTACTGCGTTTCGGTCTCGGAGTCGTACCAGCTCATCGGGCTGCCGGCGATCGAAGACTCGCCGAGGTCGTACTCCCAGAGGCGCTCGCCGGACTCGCCATCGTAGGCGATGAAGTTGCCGTTCTGAGTGCCGCTGAAGACGACCCCCGTCTCGGTCGTCATCAGGCCGCCCCAGATATAGGCCTCGCTCTCGATCCAGTCGCGCCAGACGCGTTCGCCCGTCTCCGGATCGATCGCGACGATGGCACTGATCTTTCCGTTGTAGTCGTCGGGGACTGCTTCCGTCTGGTCCTCGAGGATGCCGCCCCAGTACTTCTTGCCCTCTTCGTACTCCTCGAAGCGCCACCAGGCTTCCTGGGGCGAGTTGTTCATCTTGAAGTAGGCGAGCCCGGTCTCGGGGTTGTACGCCGGTGGCTGCCAGTCGTTGCCACCCATCGCACCGGGCATGAACGGCATGCGACGACCCTCGTCGATGTGCGGAATCATCCGGTACATGTTCAGCTGCTGGACGCCGGGTTCGCTGCGCTCTAGGAGTTCGCCAGTGTCGGCGTCCATCGTGTAAACCCACCCGGTCTTGCCCGCGGAGATGACGACGTCGGTCGTCGTGTTGCGGTGTTCGATCTCGAAATCGCGGATGAAGATCCGCGGCGCCGCGGAGTCGTAGTCCCAGACGTCGTGTGCGACTTCCTGGTGTGTCCACATCCGCTCGCCGGTGTCCATATCGAGTGTCAGCGTCGAGCAACTGTTGCGATTCGGCCCCGGACGGACCGAGCCGTCGAAGTCCGGCCCCGGGTTTCCGATCGGGAGGTGGAGCCGGCGGTTCTCGACGTCGATCGTCGCGTTCATCCAGTTTGTCGCACAGGACTGATTGATGCTGTCGCCGACCCACTCCTCTTCGGGTGAGGTCCAGGTGTGCCACAGCTCCTCGCCGGTCTCGGCGTCGAGGGCCTTGTGGAAGCCCCGGACACCGTACTCGCCGCCTGCGCTGCCGGTGAAGATCATCCCGTCGAAAGCGATCGGCGCCCACGTCGCCGAGTACCCCTCTTCGTGGTCCGCAGTCGACGTGTACCACTCCTCTTCGCCCGTGTAGCGGTCGAGCGCGACGACACCCGAGTCGAGCGTCGTCATGAACACCTTGTCGCCGTGGACGGCGACGCCCCGGTTGTTGTCGTCACAACACAACACGACGTCAGAGGGAACGGCGTACGTGTAACTCCAGAGGATATCACCCTCTCGAGCGTCGATGGCTTTGACGTGATTCGGTCCGTTTGACTGATACATCACCGGCGGATCTCCGGGGACGATCAGCGGCGTCCCCTCCATACTCGAGCCAGCCCCGACGTCGAGGACGTACTCGACCTCGAGGTCGGCGACGTTGTCGGGCGTGATGACGTCCGCCGTCGTCCGTCGGTGTTGTTCGTACCCCCCACCGTAGTTGAGCCACGATTCGGGGTTGTCGGGCGACTCGCGGATCATCTCGTCGGTGACGTCGAACTCCTCGATCCGGTCGACGTCGTGTTGGTGTGTAACCGACTTGTCGGGGGAACCTAGTACCCGATATCCCTGGTCCGTTTCGCGAACGATCGTATCCTTTGCGGCCTGAACGGCCCTGTCTTCTTCGAGTGACATTGTGTATTACCTCGCTTTCGGTGGTGCGCGCATTTCCTCAGTGATCCAGAACATGTGCTTGCAGATCTCTTCCTGGTTGACGATCATGATCGCCGCGCTGGCGGTGATCGCCGCTGTCAGCTGTGCGTCCGACAGCTCGTCGTCCTCGGCGACCTCGAGTGCGGCTTTCGTCAACAAGGCGAACCCGCCGAGCATCGCCTTGATGTCCCAGTAGCCGTCGTCTAAAATCTCGTCGGTGATGAGAATCCGTTTCTGCCAAAGGTGGACGTCGAGTGCCTTGATCCAGAGCAAGACGCCACCGGCCGCACGCTGGTGGAGTGGCGGGACGTGTTCGACGTCGAACTCGACCTCCTCAGGAATGTCCTTTGCCGGGACCCACCGTGCGAGCCGCGTGTTGTTGTTGACGACGTCCATCACGACTGCGAGCCGTTCGCGCTCGTCGAACCCGAGCGACTCGAGTTCGTCGACCAGCGCGTCCGAACCGATCAGTTCGTGGGCTGTCTCCTCGATGTGCTCGGGTGTGAACTGCGGGAGGTTCGCTTCGAGGCTCTCGAAGAAGTCGACCTCGACGAGGTGATCGTAGACTCGCCACCCCGGTTCGACGAGTTCGCGATAGAGTACCTCCGGCTCCGTCTCACCCTCCGGAATCCCTTGCTCGCGAACCTCGGGGAGTCGGTCGAGTTGCGCCGACAGGTTCTCGAGTTCGGTCTCGAGCAACTCGGTATCGAGTTTCCCCGAGAGATCGCTCCGGATCGTCTCTCCCATCGAGGCGAACTCGGGGTCTGTCTCCCCATCGATCGACTCGCGTAATCGCTCGAGCGTCAACTGATCACCCTCGTCGACTCGGTCGGCACCGAGCGTGCGGACCAGTTGCCGCTGTCCTTCAGTCGTAATATGTGCGTCTGTCATGTCTGTTATCCGGCGTGGCACATGTTGTCAGCTGCCACTCCATGTATGGTGGCAACGTTCGCCAGTATAGGACTTGTTATATGGAAATGACGGGTAAGACCTGAAATTATATAATGATCAATATATTTTTTGAATCCGGCAGACGATAGCGGGTGCGACACGGATCGACGACCGAAACGAAGACGACAGCCGACTTCGACTCGAGACACAGCGGCGACGATCGAGATTCGGCGCATATGGACTGCTGTCGTCGATCGCTGACTCCGGGTAATCGGCTACAGCAGTCCGTGTCAGGAACTCGACTCATCCCCCCAGTCGGGACGCTCTCGCGGCGGTGCGAGGACGCCGATCCCGACCGCCGGTTCGGACGAGCGGTTCTCGGCGCCGTGTAACTCCCGGCTCGGGAATCGATAGCAGTCCCCAGGAGACAGCGTCACCTCCTCCCCCTCGACGAGCGCGACGAGCGATCCGCTGAGTACGTAGCCGATCTGCTCGTTGTGATGGCGATGCGGTGGGAGCGTCGCCCCGGGGTCGATCCGCCAGTACTTCACGCTCGCCTCGCAACCGATCGCGAGATCGCCGAGGTACACCCCGTCAGCGACCTCCTCAAGTGTCGTCTCGTCGGCGTTTCGCATTTCCATGATAACACACCACACAACACCCATCCACGGAGGGTCTTATAAAAATTCACGAGAAACCTTTAACTGTGGATTCGTGATTAGCGCCATATGGATGCCAGACAATAACACACTAAGGCTGTTCCACCTCCCGTTCTCGTTCGTGCTCCCCCAGCGGGTCGCAGCCGAGCGAGGCTACTTCGAAGCGGAGGGACTCGAGGTAGAGTTGGTCGAACGCGATCGGCGATCGGTAACGGTCAAATATATTCCCGCAGCGGAGACGTTGACCGGCGATTACGAGGTCGATCTGTACCCCGTCTGCAAGTGGGAGAGTCTGAAGCGAACGTGGCGGATGGACGACGGACAGGTCGTCGCCAACGGGACCTTCGCCGACCAGCCGTACACGGTCTTTACCCGGCCGGAGACGTCGATCGAGTCACCGGCAGATCTGGCTGGTGTCGACGTCGCCGTCAACCGCCGAACCGGACAGGAGTACACTGCGATGCGGGCCCTCGAGGAACACGTCGCCCCCGAAGACATCCAGCTCGTCCACCGCGGGATGCCCACCGACCGCCTGCGAGCGCTACGCGACGGCGAAGTAGACGCCGTGACACTGCTCGATCCTCAGGCCACACTCGCGGAGTATCTGGGCTTTCAGTCGATCCTCGAGTTCGAAAACCACATGGGGATCGTCGGCGCCGAGGACGTCGATGCCGAGATCGTCGACTCGTACGTCGCGGCGTACACCCGAGCCGCCCGCGACATCAACGAGAACCCCGGCGAGTTCCGCGAGGAGTACCTCGACATGCTCGAGAAAGACGCTCGAGTCGCGCCCGATCTCTTCGAGGACGTAGACATGGACGAACTCGAGTCACGCGTCTCGGTCCCGCGCTACGAGGTGCCCGAAACCGCCGATCGGCAGGATCTCGGAGCCCAACTCGAGTGGATGAAAGATCGCGATCTGATCGACGGCGAGGCCGAGATCGACGCCATCGTCGCACCGCTGGGGTGATCACCGTGGAGACTACCGACGCCGTCGACATCGAGAGCCAGCAGTCCGAGCTAGACGCCCACCACGGCGAGCCCGGTGATCGACCCGTGTTGCGGGCCCGGTTCGAGCACAACGGCAGCCCGCGGTACATGCTCTATACCATCAAGCGGTTCGGGCTCGATCACGACCACGGGTTCCACCTCGACGTCCAGCTCGTCTCGGACGAACTCGAGGGTGGCGTCGAGACCGTCGAGGCGAAGCTCCAGGACGGCGACGCCGACCTCATCGACATCGACTACATCTCGACGGCACGCGAACGAGCGGAGGGGGCACCCATCGTCGCCATCCACCCCTACGGACGGACGGTCGGCGGCCTCGTGGCGCCGACGGAGTCGCCGATCGAGGACCTGACCGATCTGCCGGGCCACCGCATCGGCGTCGTTCGCCGCCTCGATAAGAACTGGATCCTCGTCCGAGCCGCGTGCCGAGAGTATCACGGGTTCGATCCTGACGAGGAGGCGACGCCTGTCGAGTCCGGCTCGAAGGTCCGGCTCACCGAGATGCTTCGTACCGGCGAGGTCGACGCCGTCCTCCAGTTCTGGCCGATCGTTCCCGAGATCACCGAGACCGGCGACTACCACGAGGTGTTGCCGATGTCGCGACTCGTCCAGGACCTCTCGGAGGCCGACCGTAAGCTCCCGATCTCGACGTTTCTCACGAGCGAGCGCTATCTCGAGGCAAATCCCGACGCCGTCCGCGGGTTCAAGGGAGCCTACCGGGATGCCGTCGATCGGCTCACGAGCGACGACGACCTCTGGATAGAGATCGGCGACCGGCTGATGTACGAGGACGATCCCGAGATCGTCCGGGCGGTCCGGGACGGCTGGCGGGACATGGTCGTCGCCGACTGGGACGAGGAGACGGTCGCCGGGATGGAACGGCTGTTCGACCACCTCCACGACGTCGCGGGGGGTGATGCCCTCGGCGTCGATCACCTCCCGGAAGGGATGTTCCAGCTGGAGGTGTAAGATGGAGACCGTTACCTTCCAACTCAACTGGGAACCGAACGGGTTCCAGGCACCCTACTTCCTCGCCCGCGAACGGGGCTTCTACGAGGAGGAGGGGCTCGACGTCGCCTTCCTCGAGGGACACGGTTCGCCCTTTGCCGCCGAGCAGGCCGCTCGCGGGGAGGCCGCGTTCGCCCTCGCCGGCGCGAGCGCCGTCCTCTCCGTCCAGAGCCAGGGACACGAGCCACTGGCCGTCGCGGCGGTGACGGCGAAGACCCCAGCGGCGATCTACACCCTGCGTGACGTCTTCGGCGAGGCCCTCGAAGAGCCCGAGCAACTCGTCGGTCGGACCGTCGCTCCCTCTGCAACCAAGACGCGGATCCTGACCGCCCAACTGCTCAAGGACGCCGGAATTCGGGAGGAGGTCGACCTCCTCGAGGTCGACCCCCACACCCACCACCGCGTCCAGCACAAGGTCCTCGATGGGAGCGTCGACGCGGCCGTCGGCGTCGTCACGAACGGCCTCGAACTCGAGTACGAACACGAACGGACCGCCGACGAGCTCCCGATCGGGGATCACCTCGACGTCTACGGCATGACGCTGGTCACGAATCCCAAGTTCGCGGCCGAAGAGCCCGAGACGGTCAGGTCGTTCCTCCGCGCGACGGCCCGCGGCTGGGCTGTGGCGACGGAAGCGCCCGCGGCGGCCGTCGACGCGCTGCTCTCGCGGAACGCGACGCTGGAGCGGCGCCGACGGATCGAACGCGAGAAGTTCGAGACGGCCGCTCGAGACCTCCAGTTTACGCCACACGTCGAGTCCGAAGGGTGGGGCAGCCACGATCCGGACCGGTGGCGACGCCTCGGCGAGACGCTCTCCGAGACCGACCTGCTCGAGGGCGAGATCGACCCGGACGCCGTCTGGACGAACGACTACCTCGATCCGGAGGCCGCGGTCGTCCGCGAGTACGCCGAACGGGTGTCACCGTAACGATGCGCGCCGTCGATCACATCAACGTCGACGTCGCGGACCTCAAGGCGACCTACCCGTTCTACCGGGACGTCCTCGAGTTGTCGGTCCGTCGCCCCCCGGAGGAGTTCCACGGCGAACACGCGATGTTCGAGGTCGGCGACACCGTCGTGACGCTCGTGGAGACGGGTCGCCCGGACGGATGGGAGCCGTCCGATCTCGAGCATCCACTGGACAAGGCCCACCTCGCGTTCGAGACCGCTCGGTCGCGCTACGACGCGCTGGTCGACGAACTCGACGACCAGTTCCCGAACCAGGGTCCCTACGACTGGGACGCGTTCGAGGGGTTCTACTTCCTGGACCCGGACGGGAACCTGCTCGAGGTGATTACCGTCGAGCCGCCGGACGGCAAACGGGATCGACCGCTGCTTACACACGACGACGTGACGTAGTATGGCAGACATCGTAGTGTGGGATCGACGGTAACGGTCCGATTCCCCGCGGTTCAGTTCCCAATATAACGGTTAGTACGAATGATTTATATTCGCCTCCGTGGACAGACGGTAACGGTGAGAGTGTGACTCACATGCATACACGTCGCGGGATGCTCGCGATCGGTGCCGGAATCGGTGTCTCGGGGTGTCTCGGAACGATCGGGGACGACGGCTCGGGGGAGGGCGTCCGAGAGTCGGTGACGCTGTTGCTCAACTGGAACATGAGCGGGCTTCACGTTCCCTACGTCGCTGCCCGCGAGAACGGGTTCTACGAGGAGGAAGGGATCGAGGAGGTGGAACTCGAGAGCGGCGACGGCTCCGACTTTGCGGCGAATCAGGCCGGGCTCGGAAACGTCGAGTTCGCGATCTCGAGCAGCGACCAGCTCCTGACGGTCAACAGCGAGGGGCTGTCCCCGCTTGCCGTCGGGATCGTGATGCAACGGAACCCGAACGTCGTCTTCGCGGATCGAGACGAGTTCGGCGAGCTCACCGATGCCGAACAGCTCGAGGGCGCCACGGTCGGCAGCGGCCCCGGAATGGTGCGGACGATGACCGAGGCGTTTCTCGACCACCACGGCGTGTTGGATACCGTCGACTACGTCGATGCAGGGTTCGATACCGTCCAGCAGTTGCTCGGCGGCGAGATCGACGCCGCCGGCGGCGTGTTCAGCGACGTCGTCGACGCGGAACACCAGGGCGCCGAGATCGACGTCCTCGAGATTCAGGACGTCGTTCCCTCCTATGGCCACCTCATCACGACCGACGAATCGTTCGCCGAGGAGCATCCGGACACCGTCAGCGCGTTTCTTCGAGCGACCGCCAGAGGGGCCGTCTGGGGGATCGAAAATCCCGACGAGGCGATCGACGCGCTCGTCGACGTCCAGCCGGAACTCGGCGAGGTGCGAACGAACCAGGCCGACAAGTGGGCGGAGATGCACGGCGGATACATGCGCTCCGAGACTGTCGAGACCGAGGGCTGGGGCGCGAGCGCGTCGGAGCCGTGGGACGAAACCTACGAGACGCTCACCGAAGCCGGCGTCCTCGAGAACGACGTCGATCCGGACGACGTGTGGACGAACGAGTATCTCGACACCGACGACGAGTACATCTCGGAGTACGCGGAACTGACCGAGACGTGACCGATGTGTGAGCACAACCGGCGTTCCGATGGCTCGATCTGAGGGATCGACGCTCGAGGGGAGCAACGAACGACGCGACGATCGGAGTCGCGGTCGACGGTTCGAACTGCCGTCGATCGGCCGCGACACCGTCGGGAGCCCCGGCGACGTCGTTCGGTGGCTCGTCGAAGTAGCGGGTCCGCCGGCGCTGGTGCTCGGCGCGTTGCTCGCCGCCTGGCACGCCGTCGTCGTCTACTACGGAATCCCGTCGATCATCCTTCCGTCACCGGGAGACGTCGGAACGGCCCTCGTCGAGACGCACCCGACGTTGCTCGGAGACGCAGCGATTACGGCCGTGACGGCCGCTATCGGACTCATCGTCGGTGGAGTCGTCGGTGCCGTCCTCGCGTTCGCGATGGTCCACTCCCGGACGGTGGCGAACACGGTGTTACCGTACGTCGTCGCGCTCCGGATCGCCCCACTGATCGCGATCGCACCGCTGTTGTTTCTCTGGTTCGGCCGTGGCGTGCCCGCTCGTGCCCTCGTCGTCGTCACGCTGACGATCTTCCCGATCACGATCGCGACGCTCGACGGACTCCGACAGACGCCCGAGGCGTACCTCGAGTTGATGGAGACGGTCGACGCCTCGAAGACCGAAACCTTCCTCTACGTCCGCGTTCCTGCGGCCGCGCCGAGCGTCTTCGCCGGGCTGAAGATCGCCGCGACGCTTGCCGTCATCGGCGCGATCGTCGCCGAGTTTGTCACGCTCAACGCCGGTCTCGGCTACCGGGTGTTCGAGACGGCCGCGTACCTCCAGACGTCGGAGACGTACGCTGCCCTCGTCGTCCTCTCGCTGCTCGGGATCGTCTTCTACCTCGTCCCGGTCGCGATCGAACGCCTCGTCTGGCACACCTGAGACGGACAGCAGACCGATGATAGACGCAGATTCGAACGTAGTACGGTCAGCTCCCGCCACCCTCGAGGTCGAGCCAACTGTCGACGCCCCGCTGGAGGGCGACGACTCCGCCGTAGAGCAACAGTCCCTCGAGCAACAGGACGAGCAACGCGGCGAGCATAATGTCCGGGCTGACGTTTTCCGACCCCATCAGGATGAGAAAGCCCAGTCCGTTGTCCGCGACGACCCACTCCGCGACGACGGCACCGACGACGGCAAGCGTCACCGACTGTTTGAGCCCCGCGAAAACGCCGGGGATCGCGTACGGGACGTCGACGTAGCGAACGCGCTCAAGCGGGCCCGCGCCGACCGACCGCAGCAGTTCGCGGTGTCGTGCCGGCGCTCGGTCGAGGCCCGCCGCCGTGTTCAACACGAGCGGAAAGAACGTGATCATCGCGATGAAGACGATCGCCGTCCCCATGCCCGTCCCGAGGTAGATGAGCAACAGCGGCGCGATCGCGAGCTTCGGCAACACCCTGACGGTGACGAGATACGGGTATATGGCTCGTCGAAACCACGGTACGTAGGCGACGAACGCCGCGAGAGCGATCCCCGAGACGATCCCGACGAGACCGCCGTAGACGACCTTCTCGAGCGTATACCAGGCGTTGATCGCGTACAGCTCGGGGTTGCCGATGAGTCGCGCGAGGACGGCGTCCGGCGGTGGTAACACGAACGACGGTACGTCGGTGACGACAGTGATCGCCCACCAGCAGGCGACGGCGGCGACGAGTGCGGCCGCCGGATAGATCGCGTCGGTCGCGGCGAGACGGATCCGTCGGTTCATTCGTAACTCTCGTGTAACGTCTGGCGTACCGCCGCGACCTGTTCCTGGAACGCTCGAGAGCCGAACACGTCGGTATCACGTGGGGTCGGAAGATCGATATCGAACGTCGCCTCGATCCGTCCCGGCTGGTCGCGCATTACCACACACCGCTCCCCGAGAAAGACTGCCTCGGGGACACTGTGGGTGACGAAGACGATCGTCTTGCGCTCCTGGCGCCAGAGCGACCGGATCTCGGCGCCGAGTTCGTCGCGGGTGATCTCGTCGAGTTCGCCGAACGGTTCGTCCATCAGGAGGACGTCCGCACCGAGATGGAGCGCGCGAGCGATCGCCACCCGTTGTTTCATCCCGCCGGAGAGTTGGCTCGGTCGAGCCTCTTCGAATCCGTCGAGTCCCATCGATCGCAACAACGCGTGTGCTTTCTCTCGCTTTGGCGACTTGTCCGCCATCGTTCGAAGAAAGACGACGTTCTCGAGCGCGCTCTTCCAGGGAAACAGCGTGTGCTGTTGAAAGACGAATCCGATATCGCCGGCTTCCTGTGCGGCGGCCGGCACTCGGTCGTCGATTCGGACGCGCCCGGCCGTCGGCTCCTGAAGGCCACCGACTGCACGCAGCAGGGTCGTCTTCCCACAGCCTGAAGGACCGACGATAGTGACGAACTCCTCCGGTTCGATCCGCAGATCGACGTCCGCGATCGCCGTGAAATCGTCGAACGTAACCGTCAAGTCGTCGAGTTCGATCATGGCTCCTCCGTGAGTAGCTGTCCCTGCTCGAGTGCCGTCCGAAGCCTATTCCACGTCCGCTCGCACTGCCATCCCCACCCGTGTTCGCGCGTGTCGTCGCTGCCACCGAACTCGGTCGCGGCCCGCTCGAATGTCGCCCGAACGCGGTCCGGTCCGTCGTCGCCCAGTTCGGCGATCCGGGCCGCCGCCGGCCCGGGTTCGCGACTCGCGTCCGCCCATCCGCCGGCCGTACCGGCGAGAAACGCCGCGAAGTCGTCGCGTCGCTCTCGAAGCGCGCCCTCGTGGACGACGATCGTCGGCCCGTATATCGGGAAGTGGTCGGTAACGAGGAGCGTATCGACCGTCTTCCCGCGCCGTTCTAGATGTTGTGGGTCGGTGACCGATCCGGTCACGACGTCGGCACGTCCCGACAGGAGTGCCTCGCGTTCTTCTCCGGCCGTCTCTACGATCTCGATGGCGTCCTCGAGTGCCGTCTGTGAGATGAACAGACGGCCGAGGACGCCGGTCTCGGAGTGAGGCGGCATTCCGATCCGTCGATCGCGGAGCTGCTCGACGCTGCGGAGTTGCTCGCCGAACACGTCTCGGACGGTATACAGCACCGTCATCGCACGCTGATAGAGTACCGCGATCGGGACGATCGGCGCCCCCGACGCTCTGGCTCGAAGGACCGTCGCGGCACCGGCGATCGCGACGTCCGCCTCGCCCGAACGCACCCGGTTGAGCGCACGTAGCGATCCCTCACAGTGCTCGAGGCCGACGTCGACACCGTACTCGTCGTACCACGTCGACGTCGACGTCGACGCCGTCGCCGTATACAGCGGGACGTGGAGCCCGTTCGGGTGCCAGTTCAACGCGACCGTCAGTTCGTCGTCCCCCGCCGCCTCCGGTGGCCCATCCGCCGTCGACGATTCGTCCGAAAAGATCCCAGCCGCCCGCTCGAGAAGCGTCCTCGCGTGGGCCTCGTAGACGCGACGGCGACTCGAGACGAGATCGACGGTCGGCTGCCACGCCGACGGTGGGCGCCCCTGGGCGTCGGTACTGACCGTCGTGTGCTCGATCAACCCGACGTCCTCGAGTTGCGTGACCGCGTTGCTGACCGGCGATCGACTCAACCCCGTCCCGACCTGCAGTTGGACCATCGTCGCGGGCTCGCACTCGGGTTCCCGCTGGGCTCGCAAGAGGAGATACGCGAGCACCCGCGCGGCCGTCCGCCCGAGTCCGACCGCGAGATCCGCGACGACGGTTCGATCGTCGTCGTCGAGCACCCAGAACGTTCGTGACTCCATTCATGCCAACACATAACGTAATTCGGTATAAGGGTATCCCCGCTGGAATCGGTAGGCGGGTAGCGAGTCGAACGGGCTAACCAAATTCACTAGATTTAGTTTACATATGTTCCAAGGTATCGATTATCACTGTTCCGTTAGTTTACTGTGCGTAGACACTGCGATCCAGTTTCGTCCGTGGTAGTAAGCTAGCAGACGAACTGGATCCGACACTGATCGGTGTAGGCCAATTGGCGGGGCGTGCAGGATCGTCTCGATCCATTCACCCCCTCCGACGAACGATGCCGGCACGTCACGCAGGTGTCGCCCGTTTGACGGCACGTTCCGACCGACCGTCGCTTACCGCGAGCGGTCCACCTGCTCGATTCGACTCGAGAGCTAGTAGTGTCGGTATTATGATAAACAGTCCACTCCCAAATCGTCGTCTTACCGTCGAACGGTTACGATACAGGCTCGACCTATATCATCAGCTCCTTATCATATTCTATCGAGAGCAGCCGGGATCGTACCGGGACGATCATCGTCGGGACGGTGTTTTTCCACTGAAATACGGTTGTTATCGTGGGTATTATGTATCAATTGTTCGAATTTCTTTCGGGCGGCAGAATGTCGATCAGTCGAAACGGCGTTCGGCTTCGATCGACTGATCGACCGATCGGTCGAGCATCCCGGCTCGTGAACCGGACGACGGGAAACTAGTTCACGCTGGCACTCGAAGGAGCCGTTCGCATGCGTGCAGATAACACTGATACTGCGACGGCGGAAGTCGAGATCGATCGCGCGAGCGTCCTGCGTGCGATCCGTATGGACGAAGCGGACGTCCAAAACGTCGGTGTACTCCTCGACGACATCGTCGAGTTGTTCACCACGTTCGAACAGTTAGAGCCGATCCACACCCGCCGAGTCGTCGAGGAAGCGCGAGTGAGTGGGACACTAAGCGACGGCGAGTACGAGGAGTTCCTTCGCTGGATGATCAACACCGAACTGATCGAGGAGGCCGATCAGTCCGGTCACTACCGTCTCAGCGACGCCGTCTCGGCAACGGCAACTCGAGCGGAATCGAACAGCGAAGGAGACTGAATAGATCGCCCGGAAACACGAAGACCGAGCTGGTATCTCGGATGAAGTTTCGCAGGAACCGATCTCCGAACACGAGCGCGAGAACCGCCCCGACGAAATTGAAGCAGAGATCGAGCACAGTGTCGCGTTTCCCGTAGGCGACGAGGATGGGTTCGACACCGAATCGACGAGCGGTCATGTGAATCGCGTACTCCAATAGTTCCCAGAGGACACCAGCGACGGTGACGGTACCCAGAACGGCCACTCGAGGATCACGATTCCGGCGACGGGCAACGGCGTGGGCGAGTCCACCGAGGAGGGTCGCCGAGTGAACATGAGTAAGGTGGTCCCACCAGCCGACGTCGTCGTACGGTCCCAACATGCCGACGGCGTGTGTAAGCATCGCAGTGACCGCATAGACGCGTTGCCACGGCCGGAACTCGATGCCGTATCGACGTTCGATGAGGTCGGGGAGAAACGATCCAACGAGGGCGACGACGGCGTTTACGACCGCACCAGGATTCCGTCGACGGAGCCCGACAGCGAATACGAGGACGAGCGAGGACCTCGTGGCACGGACGATCGTTTCGGCCACCGACGCTCGTATCGTTGCCATACTCGTGATAGGTGCGGGGCGACCGTAAAACGAGGCGTCGGCCTCGAGTCGTGTCCGAACTCGATATTCCGATCCATGTCAATAGATCGCATCGAACGGACGTAAAACCCTCGCCGACACGTCACACCGTTTATGAGCCGTCGGGGACCTCGTTTTTCACGACTCGCTTTATATCGAAGCTACCCCCTCAGCTAACGCTTTCCAATATAGTAACAACTGAAACTGTTCGTACACCGATCGCACAGCCCTCATGCGATCGGGTGCGCACTGACTTTCATACGGACTCCTGTACGTCGGTACCGGCGCAACCGCGACCCGGGTTGTGGTTGCGCCGGAAAATCGGTACAGCAATCCGTATCAGTGGCTGCTATAACTCTCGAAGGGCTGCTCCCGATGCGACACGTTATGTGTTCGATAATTAATATATTACAACCGTATGTACGTAATGGATAGAACGTCTGGAAGAACTAGACACCACGGCGACGACGCTGATCGAGTCGTTGGGTTAGCAAGCGTTCAGAACCGACACCCGATGTGTTTTCACGTACCAGTAGTCGGTTTCGAACGAACCTTCTATTACTGATAGAAAGGAGAGTAGCAGCACCGTACGGACACTCGCGGATCACTATAAGTAATATTTATGTAGATTATCTACCAGTACAGTATTGGGAAAGTATAAAAATATCCCGAGCCCGAGGCGCTTCTCGGCGTTATCGCGTAAAGACAAGACGACATCGACCTAGCCGATCAAGAACCCGATTTAAACGAGTCCTGCTGAGAGTATACGGACCAGTTTCCTCCGATCGGAACTACACGACTAATAACCACGTTGTGAGAGATCGATCGGAATAGACGCCCAGACTACCATAAGCGGGTTGGGGACTCCTTCTCCCGTCAGGTTCGATAGCGAGTCGAGTATCCCAATAGTATTGCTTATTTTCTACACTACTATAGCAGCAGACCCTCGTATTAATAATTAATTTGTCAGTATTGGTTTCCAAATACGAAAACAGAGAGTAGGGGGAGTGCGTATCCGTTACCAGTTACTGGAAGGACCGACGAGCCGGGCGAGAACAGAGCCAGCAGTTTTGACTACCGATATCGTATCTTATGTCCGATCGCATGTTGAACGGAAACGCGTCTTTGGGCCGGACGATTCGACTCCAAGCGTGAGAAACCAGTGTCTCAGTTTCCGCTTGGATCGTCAGTTATACTCGGTCGCGCCGTGGTCGACTCGAGAGGGTCGTACTTTCCCGTGTTCTTCGAGTTCGTGGGCGTTGAGTCGGCGCTGCAGGTCGGCACTCGAGCCCACGGCGAAGTATGTTTTGCAAACTGGACATTTGTCGACGAGAAGTTCGGTTGCAGTCATGGTATTGTAGTGAGGATGGTGGTCACTGATCGAATAACGACTCGAGTTCGGTCATTCTCGCAGTGATCGTGTGCTCGACGGGTGCACTCGGGGCTCTCGAGTGATGACAGTCATCGTTGCGTACGCCAGCGGCTTTTAGTGGGGACTACCGTCTGAAGTAGATACGAGGAGTTTAACGGTGAAAATTGCCGTGAGACGTCGAGTGATCGACGTCACTCGACGATAGATGCCGCTGAGATACTCGTTCCGAGACCGATCTCGAGTAGACTCGTTTCTCGTGGCCGAATCACAAGCAGACCAGTTGCGGCTCCCCGTCGGTGACGAACGCTTTTGGCGCTGCTAGTGCTATCGTAACACGCCATAGGAATGGGTCTAATTCGCACAGTAACGACATCCCTCCGCCAGCCGGAGTACACAGGGGAGCACCGATGTCTCCCGTGTACGATCGTCAACGTCGGTCTCGCAGCCGCGCTGGCGGTCGGAGTCAGTCTCGTAGCGACCGGTGGGCTCGGAGTCGGCGTGTTCCTCGCCGCTCTCGCAGTGATCTACCTCCGGGGCTATCTCGTTCCCGGAACGCCACGACTCACCGAACAGTACCTTCCGGCGTCGGTGTTGGGTCTGTTCGGGAAAGCCCCGGTCGGGGATCGGTCGCTCGAGGCGCCGACAGCTGACGATCCGTGGGAGACGCTGGTGGCCGCTGGCGTCGTCGACCGAAATGACGACGAAATCGCCCTCACCGCGGCGTTTCGAGAGACGCTACAGCGAGCAGCGAATCGGCGATCGGAACCACCCGACGCCGACGACGTCGCGGCGCTCGTCGGTGCGAACACGGTCGAATCGAAGGGACCACAGTCGTTTTCGATCGATGGCAACCAACTGCTTCGCTGGGAGTCAGCTGCCGCGCTCGTCGCCGACGTCGCGGCCGTCTCGGTTCTTCGGGAACGACTCGACTGGGACGTACTCGACGGCGACGACCGACTAGAACTCCTCCGGCGGATTCGCCTCCTCCTCGAGCGGTGTCCCGCCTGTGGGGGAGCCGTCGAACGAAACGACGAGCGTCTCGATCCGTGCTGTCAACCGCCGCATGTCTCGGTCTGGACGACCTGCCGGGAGTGTGGTGATCCGCTTGGAGACGTGACAGTTCCCGAGGAGAGTGTGGAGACGTTGGCGCTATTGATGAGTGACGAAACGGCGGCGACCGTCTCGGATTGAGGCGGCCGCTTCGCGATTCGAATACTCGAGACGGTAAGTCGGCTCACGATGGTCGTCGGTACGACGTTCGATTTCGGTTCGTTCTGATGCCAAAATGCTGCCGTCGCGGGGTTTCACCCCGTTCCTGGCTCATCGGGTGGGCAGCGACGTCGTTGCTGGTCGCAGTCAAAGCTATGCGTTCGAAGATCTGACCGATCTTGAACAGTTCTGGCGGACGGTCGGATGATGGCTCACTATCGGGCTGAAGCGTGATGACGACTGGTGGTGTATCGTTGTGATATTCGGTATCGAAATCGAGGTCGAACCGTTCGGCAGCAATACAGAAATTCTCGATAGCACCACCTCAAGCCAGCGATCGTCGTCTGCGTGGATCTTAGTTGTTCGTTCTCATACTACCGGACAACAGTCAGTAAACACCCGATCGCGTCTCGAGTGCGATCGGTGTGTGCATCGTGTTGTCCGGAAGTATCAATGACGAACTCCCAGGGTTGAGAGTTGTGACTCGATGGGGCGAAGATGGCGTACTGGAGGAGAAATCGCACACGTTTCGTGAGCAGCTCGTTGGCTGGAAAGTCCGTCGCATCGAGCCTCCAGACATCGGTTGTTAGATCATAGCGTTCCATGTGATTACCTCACTCACACCACCCCATTGAGACTACCGCTACAACCCCATTCCAGCCACGAAATATCGACTGGCACCGATACGAGATACGGCTGTGTATCTTGTACGCCTCGCCCAACGTATCCAGCAGTTGGGAAAATAACTGAATCAGACAGTTCGGAAGTTGAGGTCAGCGTGAGAAGTTGATTAAACAGCAAGCTTTTTCCACACGGTATGAAAAGAGAGAATTATCCGAGATCTACAGCCGAAATATGGGCAGGGCAACGATTCGTGACGGCATCCGGATCGCTCGCGTCGAGTGGCTACGTCACCGCCGCGAGCGCAACGGACGGTGGAGCGAACGGCTGCTAGTCGCCGCGTTGTTCGCAGCTGCCGTCGTCCTCGGAGTCGGTGCGTTCGCGGCCGGGCGCGTCGTCACGACGACGCCCCTGGCGAACGGGATCGGCCTGTTCGCGAGTCTCCTCTTCGTCGCACTGGTAGCACGAAGCGGGTCCATGACCCACGACCGGTTCGAGCGATTGAACGAGACGTTTCTCCTGACGACGGTCCCGACCAGGGCCGCAGCCGTGGGGCTAGTGCTGTTCGTCGGCGCTCGAGTCGCGGCCCGGGTTGCGCTCCCGACCGTCAGCGTCGCGATCGGTGCTGCGCTCGGATTGCAGGCGCCTGTCCTGGCCGTGACGACGATGGTGGCGATCGCTGCACTGGGAAGTCTCGCCGTCGCGGTCGGTGTCACGGGCCGTCTCGCCGCTCGTCTCGTGGGGATGCGAATCGCCCGTGCACGACTCCTCCGGGATCTGTTCCTCATGTTCGCGTGGCTCCCCCTGCTGATCGGCTGGTTCGTCATCCGGGAGGTGTCGCTATCAATCGTCGATCTGCTCACCTGGGTCGACGTCCAGCCCGTGGCGTGGTTCGGCGACCTCGCGATCGTGGGTGTACGATCTGCCGGCATCGGTGATCCCGTTCGCGGACTCGCCGCGGTCGGGCTGCTGGCTGCGATACCACTATTGATCGGCGCGACGACCGTCCTCTTGCGCCGGATCTGGGAGACAGAACCCACTGACTCGAGCCATCGCTCCGTCTCTCGATCGCTCGTCGGTGACGGTCCGCTGGAACGGCTCCTCGCAGGACGGATTTCCCGCCCGATGCTCACTGTCGCCCGCGAGCGCTTCCTGCTCGAGCGCCGTGTCCCGCGGGGCCTGTTGTCGACGGGGTACGTACTGCTGTTCGTCGGCGTGATCCTCCTCCCGGCGTTCGTGTTCAGCGGCACCGCGGCGTTCCTGCTCGTCCCGATCGTTCTGGGGATGGCCGCCGGGATCACGTTCGCTATCGGTCCGCTCGAGGTAGAATACCGGACGCTTCCGATGCTCCTGACGACCGTCAGCGGGCGGGCCGTCGTCGGCGGCTTGGTGACGGCGGCGCTGGTCGTCGGCGTTCCCGCGGTAACGCTGGTGGTGCTCTCACTCGGACTGCTCGGCCCCGTTGGGGCAGCAGAGACGATCGCGGTTGTCCTCGTCGGGGTTGCCGTCTGTGCGTGTACCGCGGCGACGACCGCTGCGATCGACATGGCCGTCGACCGCGACGACGTCGCCACGGTCCCGTTTTTCTTCACCAGCATTCCCGTCTACGCCGAAACCGGAGCTCGACCCTTTCTGCGACTCGCCGGGACCTTCGCGGTCGTCACGCTCGTCAGCATCCCTGCGATGGCGGGGAGCACGGCGGCGGTCTACGACCATCCGACTCTCAGGGCCGTTCCGACGAGCGCTGTCCGCCTCGGATCGCTGCTGGTGACGGTTCTGCTGGCCCTCGTCGTCGCCACGATCGCGTTCCGGATCGCCGTCCGACGATACCGAGCGATAACACTAAACTGAACACATGACAGACCGATCGAACGACGTTCCGACCGACGCATCGGCGAACACCGAGACGGAAGACCCCGAATCCGCTGACACACCGGCGAGCACCGTTACCGACGACTCTACAGCGTCCATGGAGCCGGCCATCGTCACTCACGATCTGACGAAACGGTACGGTTCGACCACGGCCGTTGGCGGACTCGATCTCGAGATTTCGGCCGGGGCGATCTACGGCTTTCTCGGCCCCAACGGCGCAGGGAAGACGACGACGATCCGGATGCTGACAGGGCTGCTCCCACCGACCGGCGGTGAGGGTCGGGTCGCCGACGCGCCGATCACCGATCGGGAACGGCTCGTCGAGTACGTCGGTTACCTCCCCGAATCGCCGCCGATCCACGAGGAACTCACCGCTCGCGAGCAACTCGAGTACCACGGGGGCCTTCGCGGGATGGAGCCGGACGCGATCGACGCGCGGGTCGAGGACCTGCTCGAACGGTTCGACCTCGCTGACGACGCCGACGACCGGATCGTCACCTACTCGAAAGGGATGCGCCAGAAGACGGGATTGATCCAGGCAATCATGCACGACCCTGACGTGGTCTTTCTCGACGAACCAACCAGCGGCCTCGATCCGCGCGCGACGCGGACAGTCCGGAAGGTACTGTCGGAGTTGGCCGCTGACGGCACAACGATCTTTCTCTCGACGCACGTCCTTTCGGTCGTCGAACGGATCGCGACCGAGGTCGGCATTCTCTACGACGGAGAACTCGTCGAATCCGGCCCGCCAGACGAGTTGATTGCCCGCCTCGAGCAGGGCGCGGACTCGACGCTCGAGGATGTCTTCCTCGAGGTGACGACCGAGACGTAATGGTACGACGAACGCGCCGTGAGCGAAGCGAGCGGCAAGTGAGTACGTGTCGTAATCAAACGGCCCGGTTTAGTGCAGGTGACTTACTATCTACTGTTAGGTACCGATGTTTCGACTCCGCAGCCAGTCGGCGTTCTATCCGACCAACGAGCGACCGGTAGCGATCCGCCGGCTACCGCATTGCGTGTACAATAGTTCAATGTGTTAGTGTACACGAATCCCTAGGGTTATTTCGCCGACCATCGACGGTGACGGGTATGCAGATGGGTGACACCCCACGGAGAAGGTATCTCGGTGCCGTCGGCTGTCTCGTCGGCGGGGCCGTACTCAGTGGTTGCGTCGGTGGGGAAGGCAACGGCGACGACGTCCTCGGCGATCCGGAATATGCCGAAAACCGACCCGATCCAGGCGGCGTCTCGATGGACGAACTTCCCGACCTCGACGGTGAACTCACCGTCTACTCGAGTCGAAGTGAGACCCGAGTCGGCGAGTTGCTCGAGTACATCGACGACGAGTACGACGAACTGACACTCGAGGTCAGATACGACGATACGGCCGATCTGGTCAACACGATCGAGACGGAAGCCGAAACGCCGGCCGACGTCTTCTACGGGAGTGAGTCTCAATCGATGACACACCTCAAGGAAGACGGGTATACCGCCGAACTCCCCGACGACGTCCTCGAGATGGTCGATACCGGCTCCGTCGACCCGGACGGACATTGGGCGGGCTTTACCCGACGGTTTCGGGCAGTCGCGTACAACGCAGACGTGTTCGACGAAGACGAACTTCCGGACGACATCTTCGCCTATGCCGAGGACGACCGGTTCGCAGACGACATCATGTGGCCACCGGATCAGGGATCGTTCCAGGCGTTCGTGACTGCCATGCGGCAGCTTCACGGCGAGGAGGAAACGCGTGAGTGGGTCCGCTCGATGGTCGACGACCAGAACATCGAGGCGTCAC
This sequence comes from Natronolimnohabitans sp. A-GB9, assembly GCF_030848565.1. Taxonomy (GTDB): domain Archaea; phylum Halobacteriota; class Halobacteria; order Halobacteriales; family Natrialbaceae; genus Natronolimnohabitans. The sequence continues at coordinate 26,125 of NZ_JAVDDV010000012.1, read as the reverse complement.
CCGGTGGCGACAGCGCACTGGCACAGGCCGTCGGCGACGGCGAGGTCGGCGTCGGATTGACCAACCACTACGTCGTGCGCGACCACGGTGGCGAAGACCTCGAGTTGACCTTCACGAGCGGCGACGCCGGGGCGATGTACAACGTTACCGGTGGGACGGTCATGGAGGGAAGCGAGCAACGGGAGACCGCCGCCGACTTCGTCGCACACCTGCTCTCGGCGGAAGCCCAGGAGTACTTCGCGACGACGACGTGGGAGTATCCCACCATCGATGGCGTCGATCCTCTCGACGAGCTTCCGGGGACAGACGAGTTCGAACCGCCCGAACTCGACCTCAACGAGCTCTCGGAGCTCGAGCCGACGCTCGAACTACTCCGAGAGGAAGGGATACTGTAGTCGTTCGTGAAGACGGTCTCGACTGACGGTCGTCGGTTCGAGCAATCGGTCGACACACCCTAGTACACACCAATGACGGCACCGGATCCGTTCGACTTCGAGACACACTCCAGCGGGAAACCACGCTCATCGAGAGCGAACCGCGAGACCGATGCCGACGTCGGTCGCGGCGACGGATCGACGCTCCCGCTCGGGCTCACGCTGCTTGCGGGAGCCGTCGCTGCGGTCGTCGTCGTTCCGATTCTCTGGATCGTCGTCGTCGCGTTCAGCGTCGATTTCGACCGGCTCTGGTCGATCGTCTTTCGGTCGCGCACGCTCGAGATTCTGGCGAACACGATCGTACTCGTCGGCGTCGTCACGACCCTCTCGGTGCTGATCGGCGTCCCACTTGCGGTACTCACGACGCTTACGGACCTCCCGTTCAGACGGTTCTGGATGGGCGCGCTCGCGCTTCCGCTCGTCGTCCCGAATTTCACCGGCGCGTTCGCGTTCATCTCCGTCTGGGGGCCACAAGGGCTCGTCCAGTCGATGCTCGAACCGTTCGGCGTCTCCTCGCTGCCCGAGCTGTACGGCTTCTGGGGGACCGTCTTCATCCTCACGCTGTACAACTATCCGTTCGTCTACATCACGACGATCGCGGGGTTGCGAGCGTTCGACAAGACGTATCTCGACGCCGCCCGCTCGCTCGAGAACGACCTCCGGGGCGTGTTCACACAGGTCGTCTTTCCGATGGCCAAGCCAGCGATCGTAGCCGGGGCGTTGCTTGCAGCACTCGAGACTGCAGGCGACTTCGGCGTTCCCGCGATGTTGCGGTTCGACGTCCTCACACGCCAGATCTACGTCGAGTACAACGCGTTGGCACACGACTACGCCGCGATGTTGTCGCTGCAACTGGTCGCGATCACGCTCGTGATTCTCGCACTCGAGTCACAGGTTCGCGATCACAAACGGATCCACGGCGAGGCCCGTGGCGAGTCGCGCTCGTACACGCTCCGGCTCGGTCGGTGGACGTGGCCGGCGCTTGCGGTCTGTGCTGGCGTCTTCCTCCTCAGTATCGTGTTGCCGGTGGGCTTTCTGCTCTGGTGGCTCGTCCGGGGTCCGGAGGTGTACGTCGGCTCGCTCGCGTTCGAGTGGGAGTACGCGCTCAATTCGATGACCGTCTCGGCGCTGGCAGCCGTCATCGCCGCGCTCCTCGCGCTGCCGGTCGCGTATCTCGCCGCCAGATACCGGTCGGTCGTCTCGGGCCTCCTCGAGCGAGCGACGTACGTCGGCTTCGCGATTCCGGGCGTCGTCATCGGGCTGAGCCTCGTCTTCTTCGGGTCGACGTATCTTCCGTCGCTCTATCAGACCGTCCCGCTCGTCGTGTTCGCCTACGTCGTACTCTACCTGCCACTGGCCGTCGGCTCGGTTCGGACGTCGGTCCTGTACGTGAACCCACGTGTAATCGAAGCCGCGAGATCGCTGGGGTCGACACCGTTGCAGGCGTTTCGACGGATCACGTTCCCGATGATGCTCCCCGGCGTCGCCGCCGGTGCGGCGCTCGTGTTCCTTCACGGGATGAAAGAGCTTCCGGCGACGTTGCTGCTTCGACCGTCCGGGTTCGAAACGCTCGCGACGTTCATCTGGGGCGCCGAACGAAACGCCTACTACGGCTACGCGGCGATCCCGGCGCTCGTCCTCATCTTTGTCTCGGGGCTCGCGATCGTCGCGGTGTTGTCCCGTGGCGACTACGAGTACTGGACGCGATTCTGGACGTGGCTCCGGTCGTTCGTACGAAACGGCGACGAGAGCGGCCCGGACGACGAACCGATCGGGGAACCGACCACACCCCTGCGAAGCGACGGCAGTCACGCGGTCGATCGCGCGGCAAACGAGCGGACCGAACGAAAGCCAGTCCTCGAACTCGAGGGCGTAACGAAGGCCTACGACGGCGAGATCGCGGTCGACGACCTCTCGCTGACGGTACAAGACGGGGAGCTACTCACGTTGCTTGGACCCTCCGGCTGCGGGAAGACGACGACGCTGCGGCTGATCGCCGGCTTCGAGCGACCCGACGCGGGAACGGTCCGCATCCACGGCCGGTCCGTCGCCGACGGCGGCAACGACGAATTCGTCCCCTCGGAGGGGCGGGACGTCGGTATCGTCTTCCAGGAGTTCGCGTTGTTCCCTCACAAGACCGTCGGAGAAAACGTCGCCTACGGACTGCACGACACGTCTACCGACGAGGCCGACGAGGTCGTCACCGACTTGCTGGATCTCGTCGGCCTACGACAGTACCGGCGAAGCTATCCACACGAACTCTCCGGCGGGCAGAAACAACGCGTCGCACTCGCCCGATCGCTCGCTCCCGAGCCCGACGTCCTGTTGCTCGACGAACCGCTCTCGAATCTCGACGCCGGATTGCGAATTCGAATGCGGGAGACGATCACCTCGATTCTCGACTCCGTCGACGTCACTGCCGTCTGGGTCACCCACGACCAGGAGGAAGCGCTCTCGGTCGGCGACCGAACGGCGGTTTTAAACGGCGGCGTCCTCGAGCAGGTCGACGGACCACGGGACGTGTTCATGGAACCCGACTCGCGGATGGTCGCGGAGTTTCTCGGGCGGACGAGCTACCTCACCGGTCACGTCGACGGTGCGGCCATCGATACGCCCATCGGTCGTCTCGAGGACGAGCGCGTTACGCGAGTCGATCGGGTTCGATCGGAGACCGTCGACGTCCTCGTCCGCCCGGACGACGTTGCGATCACGCCGACGGACGAGAACGGGAACGCGGACGGCCGGATCGTCAACCGCCAGTTCATGGGGACGGTCGTTCGGTACCGGATCGCACTCGAGAACGGCGACGTCGTCTGGTGTCGTCACGACCACGAGGAGTGGTACGACATCGACACGCCAGTCGCCGTCTCTATCGAGGCGACACATCCGCTCCCGGTGTTCGGTCGATCCGACTCGAGTGACGGGCTGTAACGATATCGTTCGATAATATCATTCCGGTCGGTCGTCTATTTGGACGACGATGGCTACCGACGACGCCGACTCGCCGACCGTCTCGTCGACCTTCCGGCAGTTCTTCTCCCTGCAGCGGGACGTGCTGGTGCTCTCGCTGGCGATGTTCGCGTTCAGCCTCGGCTTTCAGATGACCAATCGATTCCTCCCGGACTATCTCGTGTACCTCGGCGCGACCGGGTTCGTCGTCGGACTGTTCGCCACGCTCGGGAACGTCATCGGCGCGATCTACCCGTACTACGGTGGGATCGTCTCGGATCGGGTCGGTTCACGATACGCGTTGACCGTGTTCGGGTTCCTCTCGACGTTCGGGTTCGGAATCTGGCTGGCCTCCGCGTACGTCCCGGCGATCGATCTGGGTGTGACTACCGTCGAGCCGTGGGTCTGGGTGTTCGTCGGCTTACTGTTGGCCCAGTGTTGGAAGTCGTTCGGCATCGGGGGCCATTACGCGATCGTCAAACAGAGCACCGATCCGAGCCGACTGGCCCGTGGGTTCGCCAGCACGGAAACGTTCCGGCGGACGGCGTTTCTGATCGCCCCGCTGATCGTCGCCGTCCTCGTGGCCGACGAACTCATGCCCGGGTTCCTGTGGGTTCTCGCGATCGCCATCGTCTTCGCCGTCCTCGGAACGGTCGCCCAGCACCTGTTGTACGAGGCCGAAGCGGACACCGTCGGTGAGGAGTTCGAGGCCTATCGGTAGCCAAAACCGTTCTCGAGAGACGAGAGACGTGGCTGACAAGCGGCGGTCAGTCTCGATCGACGTCCCGGACGTCGGTCGAGTGACACTCCGGGCAGGTAAGCGTCCCCTTGGTCGGAATCCGGGCATCGCTTCGGGGGAAGGTTACGCGACACTCGGCACAGCGAAGGAGCGCGTCGCCTCCCGTATCGGGACACACCCGTGGCAGTCGTCGGTCTCCGTCGGAACGGTCCATGACACGCGTGTCGCTATCCACGACAATAAATACCACACCTCAATTCCCGTCGGTACGAGAGGGAAGCCGTTACTCGCCCTCGAGTGGCTGTCCGCGGCGGTCGATGCGGGTGGTCGGGAGGCCCGCTCGTTCGGCGTGTTCTTCGACGGCGGCCTCGTCTTCCGCCTGATAATGACAGAACGTGCCCGTGATTCGTTCGTCTTCGTTCCGAAGGACCTCGGACTCGACCCAGCGGATGTCGACGCCCTCATCGCGAAGTTCCTGTAAGACCGCTCCAGACTGTTCGGCGGCCGCATCGAGTTCGTCCTCGGTGATCGGTTCCTCGAGTGCACGGAGGATGAGGAAGCCCTCCAGCTCGTCGTCGCTCATGATCCACGCTAACATAGACCGGTGTATTCGATAAGTGTTTGCCTCGCTCGCAACAGTAGACAGACGAATGCGAGCGGTGGAGACGTTCCCCGTGCTGTGACCCGGCGAAACCGCAGACCGATCGTGGCTGTGTCGCACCGACTGGTACGGACTGCTGTCCGGCAGTCAATCCTCGGACCCGGTTTTGCTGGCCTCGAGGTCGACCGACGGCGGCTCGTGGGTGCCGAAGTCGGGGTGGGTCTCCTCCATCCAGATTACGACCAGTCCGCCGGAGAGGAACATCGCGATGGCGGTACCGTAGAAGGCGGCCTCGATCGAGAGCAGATCGACCGAGAGGCCGATGAGGATGGCCCCAACGGCGTAGCCCAGATCACGCCAGAGCCGGTAGACACCGAGGCCGGTCGAGCGCCACAGGGGGTGGGCCGCGTCGCTGGCGACCGCGATCAGATTGGGGTAGTGCAGTGCCATCCCGACGCCCGAAAGCCCCGAAAAGAGGATCCAGAGGTAATACCCCTCGACGAGCACCATCCCGAGGACGCCCGCGCCGGCGAGGAAGAAGCCGGCGACGATCGGCGGCTTGCGCCCGACACGGTCACCGAGTCGGCCGGTGTAGACCTGCAGGAAGTACGCGGCGCTGTGGACGCCGACGACGACTCCCACCTGAGCGACGTCTAAGCCCTGAGCGACCAGGAACAGCGGGAAGGCGATCCAGACGAGCGTATCGACGAAATTCTCGACGTGGCCCGCCTGTGCGGCCGTAAACAGCGTCCGGTCCTTGTAGGTCGCACGCTTGACGATCTCGGTAAAGGAGAGGTCGGCCTCGTTCTTTCCGCCGTCGGCTTCGACGCCGTCGTCGTCGAGTCCTTCCGCTTCCGCTTTCGCGTAGGGCAGCGTTTCCTCGATCAGGACGACGGCGATCAGCAGGGCGACGACGATCACCGCCGCGAGGAAGTAGAACGGCTCCGGCCGGAGGCTGTACTGAGCGGCGATCACGCCCGTCAGCCACGCCCCGGCGGCGACGCCGGTGTAGCCAAAGGCCTCGTCGAGCCCGGCGGCGAGCCCACGCTCGTCGGGGCCGGCGAGTTCGATCTTCGAGATCATGCTCATGCTCCAGGCAACGCCCTGGTTGATCCCGAGCAGGACGTTCCCGACCGCGATCCAGCTCCAACTCGGCGCGAAGATGAGGATAAAGGGAATCGGAACGGCGGCGACCCAGCCCGCGATCAGGATCGGTTTCCGGCCGTAGGCGTCGGCCCACTTCCCCGAATACAGGTTGAGGATCGCCTTGACGATCCCGAAACTCACGACGAAGGAGCCGATCACGAGAAGCGACTCGACGCCGAAGGTCTCCTCGCCCATGATGGGCACCACGTTGCGCTGGGAGCCCATCGTGAGCCCGACGGCAAAGACCGTGACGATCTGCAGGGTGAACTGCTGCCAGTTCCGACGGATTCCCTGTGCGTACTCGCCGCTCATGGGTTATTCGGCCGCACAACGGTTGGGACCGAGTTCGAGTTCGTCCGCCTCTTCATCCGAAATCTCTTCGGTGCCGACGTTGGCGAGTTTGATCCGCTCGAAGTTCGCCGGCTGGTCCGGCACGTCGCCGGCCAGTTCCGCGACTACCGTCTCGCGGTCCTGGCCGAAGACCTCGTTTCGCTCTTCGACCTCACTCAGGCGGGCTGCCACCGGCGGCTGGGGACTGCCGGGGTCGTGAGCCGGCAACACGAGTGGGTCGCCGTCCTGATTGCGAAGGCGCTCTAAGCTCTCGGAGAGCGTCTCAGCGTTGTCCTCGACGTCCGTATCCTCGAGTCCGGCGTCGACGCCGAGTTCGACACGACCGACGCTGTCGTGAAAGAGCGTATCGCCGGTCAGGAGGGCTTCGTCCTCGAGGGCGTAGGTGACGCTGCCAGGGCTGTGGCCGGGCGTGTGGATCACATCGATCGCTACGGCACCGACCTCAAGGACATCGCCGTCCTCGACGTGGGTGGCACCGATCCCGTCGTCGTCGGCAGGGTGGAGGTAGTAGGGCGCGTCGTGGGCCTCGGCGAGGCTCTGCCCGCCGGAGACGTGGTCGGCGTGGGCGTGGGTGTCGAAGACGCCCGCCAGATCGGCGTCGTAGGCCTCGAGGATCGCCTCGTACTCCTCGGTGTACTGAGAGGGTTCGAAGACGGCGGCCTCGCCCTCGGAGATCAAGACGTGAGAGAGACAGCCCGTGCCAGGGCGGGCGACCTGGACCAACGCACCCTCGAGATCGGCCTCGAGTTCGGCGTGGCGGTGGACGCGTGCCCAGCCGTTCATGCCGTTCTCGAGGGTTTTGGCGTCGTAGCCCTCTTCCTGGAGCAACTCTGCTGCGTCCCCTGCGAGCACACCTGCAGCACAGACGGTGACGATCTCCTCGTCTTCGGGGAGTTCGGCCAGCGTCTCGGCTGCCGCGTCGGGGTCGTCTTTCAGTTCGTCGTAGACGTCGACGTTCTCGCTTCCCGGAACGTGCCACTCGGCGAACGACTCGGCGTCACGGACGTCGATCAGCGTGACGTCGTCATCTCCCTGCTCGAGTCGCTCGGCGACGGTTTCCGGCGTAATCTCTGACATCGATAGCTGATAGGGAGAGCGAGGGCATATCAGCAGTGCCAGTTATGACCGGCATCGTTATTGAGGGCAGGGGCCACGTACGATCTATGAGCATGTACGAAGTCTCGTTTAAACTCCGCCACGAGTGTCCCTACCGGGGGCTCTCCGAGCGGTTTCCGGCGGTGTCGATCCGGGAGTGGTACCTCCAGGACTGCCAAATCCTCGAGCTCACCGCGCCGGAGGCCGGCGACGACGAACTGCTCGAGGAGATCGACGAACTCGGGTCGGTGCTTCACACCACGATCGACGGCTCGGACCTGCACGTGATCGTCCAGTCGTGTGCCTGTCCCATCGAGGAGTCGATCATCCGTCGGTTCGAGCGCCACAACTGCGTACACCTCCCGCCGACGGTGTACCGAAACGGCTGGGAGCACTACTCCGCGATCGGATTCGACGAGAGCGACGTCACTGCCTTGCTCGCCGAACTCGACGAGGATCGGGAGATCGACGTCCTCTCGAAGACCTCGATCGAGGAGCGCCACGTCCCTCACAGTTCGCTGTTCTCGGTCGACCGTCTATTCGACGGGCTCACCGATCGCCAACTCGAGGCCCTGCGGATCGCGCTGGACGCGGGCTACTACGACCAGCCCCGGAACGCGTCGGTCGCCGAACTCGCCGAAGAGACGACCGTCGCCAGGGCGACCTTCGAAGAACACCTGCGGAAGGCGGAGAACAAACTCGTCACGAACGCCGGGCAGTTCGTGCGACTCCTGACCGAAACGCAGGGAGACGTGTTGCGTGCGGAGACACAGCGTGTGTCGCCGACCGCCGAGGGCGATTGATCGAGTCTTGCCCTCGAATCGTGCTGTCCGACAGTATCACGAGCGCGGCTCGAACTCGTGTAACACCGCCTCGCTCTCGTCGTCCCATTCGGTGTCGTGTGTCGCTTCGATGCGGCGCTTGTACGCCTCGAGGTTCGGCGACCCCTCCGCACGGGCATCCTCGTCGGTGAGTTCGCCCAATCGTCGATGCTCGACGTTCGTGACCTCGAAGACCGTCTCCTCGATGACGAAGGTATCGCCCTCCGCTGCGTGGGGATCGCCGCGGTGTAACTGCGTGATCTCGCCCTCGAGGGCCTTTCGTCTGATCCGCTCTGCCGGCAGTAACTCGGCTGCGTCGATGCGTGCCATACGTATCGATTCGGCGCGTTCGTCTCAAATATTGTGGTCGTCGGAGCAGTCCGTATCATACGGTCTCACGGACGGTGACCAGCCAGTTTAGTACCGTTCCACCCGTCGACTGCTGGGTCGAATCGGACGACACCGCAGGATTCGACCCAGCAGTTCATACGGACTGCTGTAACTAGTTACCGCCGATCGCCAGGACGGGGTCGGCGATCGGCGGTAATTGACTACAGAAGACCGTATCAGGCGTGGACCGCCACTAGTCGTCGGACGGAGCCGCCGCGCCGCTTCCCCCGCTGCTGACGCCGGTTCCGGGACCAATCTCGATCTCGAGTTCTGCGAGTTTCTCGTCAGGGACGACCCCGTCGACCCAGCCGCGGTGGTCGTAGTACTCCTCTTTCATCGCCTCGAGTTCACAGTACTCGCCTTCGCTTGCGCCCTGACCGGGCGTCTCGCCTTCCTCGAGGAAGACCTCGGGCAGGGAGTCGTCGTCGCCGTCGAAGCCGACGAGGTTGTTGTAGTAGCGCTCTAAGTTGTAGATGCGCTCGCCGGCCTCGAGCAGTTCGTCCTCGGTGACGTCGAGGCCGGTCATCCCGTTGTACTGGAGGACGTACTCTTCGATTCCTTCGGCGAAGGCGTTGAACTTGCAGATGTCGAAGCTGTCGGAGATGGCGTGGAGATCCTGGAACTGCGCGGTGAGTTCGCCTTTCCCGTCGTGCTCGTAGGGATCGACCTTCTCCGGGATGCCCAGGATTTCGGCCGCTGGCGTGTACCCTCGGAGATGACAGGCACCACGGTTCGAGGTAGCGTAGCCGATTCCCATCCCCTTCATACAGCGTGGGTCGTAGGCAGCAATCGCCTGTCCCTTGACGTCGAGTCGACAGTCGTGAGCGTCGACAGCGTCGGCAAAGCGCGCCTGGCCCTCCGCGAGGAGGTCCGCGAGTTCGCCTTCACGGGTAGCGATGCGTTCGATCATCTCGATCATCGTGTCGGCGTCACCCCAGTCGATGCCGTCACCGTCCCCGACGTCCTCGAGATAGCCGTTCTCGGTGGCGTCCATCGCCATCGCCAGGATGTTGCCGACTTCGATCGTGTCGACCCCCATGTCGTTACAGCGGTCGATCATCACGGCGATCGTATCGCGGTCGTCGTTGAGCGAGTTGGTCCCCAGCGCCCAGGCGGACTCGTACTCGTAGGACTCCATCCGGACGTTCATCTCCTCGCCTTTGTGCATGACGTCGACCTCGACTTCCTTCTTGCAGGCGACCGGACAGGAGTGGCAGGTCGGCTCGTCGACGAGGATGTTTTCGCGGACGTTCTCACCGCTGATCCGCTCGGCGTCGATCACCGTCTCGCCGTCCGCTTCGGCCTCGTTGTACGCGTCGCCGGACGTGTAGCGGCCGTTTTTCGTCGGGTGGCCGTCCATCTCCTCGGTCATGTTCATCAGGACGTTCGTCCCGTACATCGAGAGGCCACCCTCGTTGGGTGCGGTGACGTCGGATTCGGTGATCGCCTGCATCGCCTGCTGGTGGCCCTCTTTGAACGTCTCCGGATCCGCCGGCTGGGGCATTTCGGTGGCCGATTTGATGACGATCGCTTTCAGCCCCTTGTTGCCCATCACACAGCCCGTGCCGCCGCGACCGGACGCCCGGTCGTCCTCGTTCATGATGCAGGCATACCGGACCTCGTTCTCGCCGCCAGGTCCGATCGCCATGATCGAGAGGTTCTTGCCGTACTCGCCGTCGACCTCCTCCTCGACCGTCTCACAGGTCTCGTGGACGCCCATCCCCCAGAGGTGAGCGGCGTCGCGAAGTTCGACCTCCCCGTCCTCGACGTAGGCATAGACCGGTTCCTCGGCCTGACCCTCGAACAGGAGTCCGTCGAAACCGGCCCACTTGAGGCGGGCACCCGACCAGCCACCGTGGTGGCTGTCCGTGACGGTGCCGGTCAGCGGCGACTTCGTACAGACGGCGATTCGACCGCTCATCGTCGTCTGCGTTCCCGAGAGCGGTCCGTTCATAAACGCCAGCAGGTTGTCCGGCCCGAGCGGATCGACGTCCGGCCCCTGGTCGAAGACGTACTTCACGCCGAGGCCACGGGCCCCGATGTACTTCTTCGCGTCCGCCTCGTCGATTCCCTCGTACGCGACGCCGTCGGTTCCGAGATCGATTCGTGCAACGTGGTCCTGAAAGCCGCCAATAGCAGTCATGTGTTATGAGTTCTTTTTGATGAGAATCTGGCCAGTGCTCTGAACGAGTACGGTGTAGCCGTAGTACGAGAAGGTGATACAGCCTGCTTTACCGACGGTTCCGTCGACAGATTCGAACGCCCTATCGAGTGCGTTCGGATTGATGCTGTCGCTCAACGGCGGGAGGTCGTCCGGACTTTCGTCTTCGTATTCCGCGATCGTCCGGACGATCCGATCACTCACCCACTTCTCACCAGCCCAATCGTGGTGCAAGTGATGCGTCGGACGATCAGTTGCCGAGTTTCGGGCACTGCTCATAGGGTTGCTATTGACACACACATAAATGACGTTTGACGAGTAATATTCCCTGTCTTTAAGTACCCGATATATGGCGGGGAACTCAGTTCACCCGTCAAACGACAGTTCTACACATTATAAATGTAAATACGATTTTAATTATTAGAGTGAAGTAGGCTATTCACGTTCTAAAAGCGTAATACGGAAGGATATATAGATGACAAACTAATTGATGGTTTATATTTGGATTTCCTCGAGAGCCAGCTCGAGGCGATCGGTGAAAACGAGGCTCATACGGACTGCTATCCGACGGTATCAGTGACGACAGAAGGCCGCATCACTCGGTGTCCTCGTCGATCAGCGCTGCGGAGATCAGGTTTCGCATTCCACGCCGAAGCCGACCGCTCATCGCCGTCGAGGAGACACCGATCTCGTCGGCGACGTCGCTCAGTGCCATGTCCCGCGGTTCGTTGAAATAGCCACATCGATAGGCCGTCGTGAGTGCCTCGACCTGTTCGTCAGTCAGCCCGAAGGAGACGTTCGTTCCGGTATCCGTGTTCCCATACACCTCGATGATGTCGAAGTTCATGTCACACTCCGCTGCGTACTCCCAGATCGTATTGAGCGCATCTCGACCCGGCAACTGGAGTTGGACGAACCAGCCGCGGCGTCTGGTCTCCGCACGCAGCATGAACCCGTTGACACTCGTGACGACGGGACTCAACAACTGCGTTCCGTTCGGATGTTCGATGTAGTAGATGAACGTCCCGTCGTTTGCGTCGACGAGTTCGTACCTGTCGATAGTCGGATCGCGGTCGAGATACGCCTCCAGTTCGTCGGGATCGTCGTACTCGATGAGAAACGGAAAGACGTCGGAGTCCGGGTCGGTGTTCGCTTGCGTTATCACTTCGATCTCGATATCCTCGAGGCGCCGTAGCGTCGGGACGAGGGCGAGCTCGTCGTGTTCGATGTATGCTTTGACCGTTATCGACATCGCTGTACTGGTCTCCGTTGTGCTCGTTTCCACGACTGTTCGCGCCCACCGGAACAGAGTGTCACCGCTGGGTCCGTCTCGATCGACCGTATGAGCATGTCACACACTGTCTCGGGGATCGTTATAAGAGTATGGTCGAAGGGATGCTACCAATTATCCGGCCGTACGACCGTCCATAACGGTGTACACTGAAGAGGTCGCAGCTGCGACGAATCACTCATACTGTCGGACAGAACTATGCAACGCTCGGTCGCACGACAGTCCTCGAGGAGTGGTGAGCCGAATCGCTGTCTATCAGTAGTCCGATGGGAAAAGATCTGTCTCAGTACGTAATGAGCGCGATCGCAACGACCGCGAGGATAATACCGGCAACTTTCGACGGTGAGACCGGGTCGCCGAGGATAGTGATGCCGATAAGCGCTGCGACGACGAAGTAAAGCGCGCCGACGGTCGTCACGGTCGCAGTCGAACCGATCGATAATCCGACGTACGTCGCGACGAGACCGATGGCAGCGAAGACGCCGGCGACGACGGCGAACACCCCTCCCTTCGGCGTGACGGCAAGTGACGCCCCGGAGACGATTACGTATCCGACGGTCAAGGCCGTCGCGACGGCATACGAGATCGCTGCCGCCGTCACCGGAGCGATCGACTCCGAGGCGTAGGTGGCAGCGACGACCCACAATCCCCACGTTACCATCGTGATCCCGCCGAACAAGACACCCGAGTTCACGCGAGCCGCTCACCTCGTTCGTCTCGGCCCCGTCTGAAACGACGTGACGTCGAATCATACTGCCGGACAGCACGATGCACCGATCGGCCGCGTGGCTGCTGTCCGGCAGTATCGGTTACCGAGTTCATGGGACGATCCATACAACGAATATTGTTGCGTACCCCCGATGGCGATTGACGTGGAATACTCCACCCATTCAAATACCAGCCCAACTGGGGTTTCGATCACTGGCGGTGGATGTCGCTCCCGTTCAGTTATAAATAGTGTGTTCACCCACGTACGAGTACAGTGACGGACGAGCACGGAAACTGCAAGATCGATCGAGTCGCCCGGCGATGGGCCCTCGAGACCATCGACGAGCAACTTCTCGAGCGACGGGAGGCAGGTGCCAGTCTCCGCGACTTAGAGCAGTTCTTCAATCGGCAGGTACTCGCAGCGGCGATGGCAGAGGCAGGAATCGAAACCGTAGACGGTGAAGTCGAGAACCTGTATCACCTCCTCACCGACGACGACGTCAGCGCCGGAACGAGAGTCGAAGCCGAGTCGCGACTCGAGCGACACGGGCTCGACCCGGACGCGGTCGAAAGCGATTTCGTCAGCTATCAGACCGTCCGGACGCATCTAAACGACTGTCTGGACGTCGATACGAACCGGGAGTCGGGACTCGAGCCGACAGACGGGAAGAACATCGTGTTCAAACTCCTCTCCCGGACCGAATCGATCACGGAGCGAACGATCGATCGGCTCCGCTCGAGCGGGCATCTGACGATCGGAACGCCGGAAGTAACACTCAGCCTCCGCGTCGCATGTTCGGAGTGTGGTGAGGAGTATCCGTTCGGTCGGCTCGTCGACCGAGGGGGCTGTTCGTGTCAGGAGGACGACCAAGCAAGCGACTCCGAAACCGAGCGATGACGAGAGGCTGGACGGTCTCGAGAGCGCACGAGACCGACGACAGCACAAGGTTGAATACGTCAGATACGCTACTGAGCGATCAGTGACCAGCGGCGTCTCAGCTATCCATGTCAGTAAATAGTCCGGATCCGGAATCGAAAAGCGAGTTGGGAGAGGTACACGTCAGCGTTCGGAACGTCGGCGGCATCTCCGAGGGAGAAATGACGCTTTCAGAGGGCGTGACGCTTCTCTCGGGTGAGAACGCGTCGAACAAGTCGTCGTTTCTGCGCGGGCTGGCCGGCGTACTCGGCGGCCCCGCACCGCCGATCAAAAGCGACGCCGAGTCCGGATCGGTAACGCTTCGAACGGCCGACGACGAGTACGCCCTCGAGATCGAGAACCGAAACGGGGAGCCTGTCGTCACCGACGCGGATCGAGTTTCCGACCGCGCCGACCTCTGTGAGCTGTTCGTCGCCCTCGACGAGACGAATCCGATTCGGCGGAACGTCCTCACGGACGGGGATCTCTACGAGCTGTTGATGCGACCCGTTGATACCGACGCGATCGAAGCGGAGATCGAGCGACTCAAAGCCCGAAAAGACGAACTCGACGATCGCCTCGCGGAGGTAGACCGCATGGAAGACCGACTCCCGACGCTGCGAACGCGTGCGAATACGGTCCGAGACGAGATCGAGGAGATCGAGGCCTCGCTTCGGGAGAAACGCGAGGCGATCGACGAGCGAGAGACGGCAGCGGAGACGGGTGGACACGATGTCTTCGACCAACTCAAGGAGACGCGATCCAAGCGCGAGACCGTCCGCAACCGGATCGAAACCCAACGGGACGCGATCCGGTCGCTCGAGGACGAACTCGAGGACGTCCGCGAGCGACGCGAGGAACTCGAGTCGACGGACGCGTCGGGAACGGGAGACGTCGATGCGATCGAAGCAGAGATCGAGCAGCTCCACCACCAGAAACAGCAGCTGTCGACCACGATAAACGCGTTGAGTCCGATCGTCGAGATGAACGACCAGCTGTTAGACGACGAGAAGGAGATCCCCGAGGAGATGAAATCGGACGAGATCGTCGCCGAACTCGATCCGTCGTCACGGTCGATCACCTGCTGGACGTGTGGCAACACCGTCGAACGAGCGGAGATCGCCGAACAAGTTCGCGTCGTGCGGGAGATTCTCCAGGAAAAGCGCACCCAGCGTGAGACGCTCACCGATCGCATTCAGTCACTCGAGGAGGAGAAACGACGACTCGAGCGCCAGCGCGACGAGCGCGAGCGACTCGCGGAGAAAGCAGCGTCGATCGAGGACGAGATCGACCGCCGCGAAACGAAACTGGCCGAGCTCCGCGAGCGTACGGCGTCGCTCGACGACGAGATCGACTCGCTACAGGCAGACGCCGAGGAGCTCGACGAACGGGACGACGAACTGCTCGAACTCTACAACGACGTGAGCGATCTCGAGTAC
The DNA here is from genome assembly GCF_030848565.1 of Natronolimnohabitans sp. A-GB9. Lineage (GTDB taxonomy): Archaea > Halobacteriota > Halobacteria > Halobacteriales > Natrialbaceae > Natronolimnohabitans. The sequence goes on along the minus strand of NZ_JAVDDV010000012.1, from coordinate 11,084 downwards.
GAGCGGGGACAACACGAGAACGAGCTGAGCGACATCGAAGACGAGATCGCACACCTCGAGGACGAACTCGCGAAACGCGACGACCTCGAGGACGAGCGCGATTCGGTGGCCACGCAGCTTCGCGAACAGCGAGATCGGATCGAGTCGCTCGAGCGCGAGCTGGTCACGACGTTCAACGAATCGATGCAGCGGGTACTCGACAGGCTCGAGTATCGGAACATCGAGCGCGTCTGGATCGAACGGCTTACGACTGCCGACGACTCGCTGTCCGCAACCGAGTTCGAACTGCACGTCGTTCGCTCGAGCGAGGACGGCGCTGCCTACGAGGACACCGTCGAGAACCTGAGCAAGAGCGAACGCGAGGTGATCGGGCTCGTCGTCGCCTTCGCTGGCTATCTCGCACACGACGTCGCAAACGAGCTTCCGGTGATCGTCATCGACGCCGTCGAAATGCTCGACGCGAACCGGATCCGCGGACTCCTGGAGTTCTTCGAACGCCACGCCGAACACGTCGTCGCCGCCGTCCTCCCCGAGGAGGCAGCGGAGCTCGAGGAGCGCTATCCGACCGTCTCGACGTCCTCGTTCGCCGTCGACGCCTGATACGGGACCGATCAGCCGCTATCGGTCCATCGTCGCCCGCACCGTCCGGATCGCTGCGGCGTTTTCGGCCACGTCGTGAACCCTGACGATGTCGGCGCCGCGTTCGGCCGCCATCGTCGTCACCGCAAGCGTTGGAGATAATCGTTCTCCGAGTCGACAGCCGACGTCCTCGAACAGCGACTTCCGGGAGTGGCCGACCATGACCGAACAGCCAAGCGCCTGGAGCTCTTCGAGTCTCGCGACCAGTTCGAACGAGTCGGCGGCCTCCGTTCCGAATCCGAGTCCGGGATCGACGACGATCCGGTCGCGGTCGAGACCGGCACGCTCCGCGAGTAAGACGGTCTCCGAGAGCTCGTGAAGCACGTCCTCGACGACGTCGTCGTACGTCGCGCTCCGGTCGGGATCGACCGGTGTTTGGAGGCTGTGTGTGAGCGCGAGTACGGCGTCGTGGTCGGCCGCGACGAACCGCATCTCGGGATCCTCGAGGCCGGAGACGTCGTTGACGATGTCGGCACCGGCCTCGAGCGCTGCGTCGGCGACCGCCGCCTTCCGCGTGTCGACCGAGATCGGGACGTCGAGATCCGCGATCCGTTCGATCACCGGAACGACGCGGTCGATCTCCTCGGCGACCGACACCGGATCGGCGCCGGGACGAGTGCTCTCGCCACCGACGTCGACGATATCGGCCCCGGCGGCGACCATCTCGCGAGCGCGCTCGACCGCTGCGGGGACGCGATCGTAGGCACCGCCGTCGGAGAAGCTATCGGGCGTGACGTTCAGGACGCCCATCACCGCCGGCTCGCGGTCCCACGGCGATCCGTCGGATCGCTCGTCGGTGTCGACGGCACGACGGAGCTGACTCGAGACGTGAGCGAGCCCGAGTTCGTCGTCGGCAAGCGAGTCGATGAGCGTCCGAAACTGCGAGGACGTTCCCGAGAGGACCGCCGTGACGCGTCGGCCAGCAGTGTCGGTCTCCGAGAGGACACACGTGCCACCGACCGACTCGAAGACCCGCTCGAGGCGGTCGGCCTGCTGGGCGCGCAGGTACGTCTTGATCGTTCGGTGGACGGCCTCTTCGGCGGCGGTCTCGGCAGTCCGGGTCGAGACGTCTGCGCTCGTAAACGCGGCCTGTGCCCGCTCGCGCGTGGGCGTACGTTTCGGGATCTGAAGTCGTGTCCAGCGGTCGCGCGCTTCGGCGACGGCGTACAGCGAGCCGGCGACGAGCACGCAGTCGTCCTCGTCGGCCGCCGAGAGCGCCCGTTCGGTCGCCTCGAGGACGGTTCCAGCGCGGTCGATCCGGTCGGCGTGACCGTCGAACGCTGTCGCGAGCGCGTCGGCGTTCTCGGCGCGTGGGACCGCCGGTTCACAGAGATAGAGCGTCTCGGGTGACGGCAGCGCCGCGGCCATTCCCCGGTGGTCTTTCTCAGTCATCGCCCCGAAGACGAGGTGGAGATCGTCGTACGCGTACCGATCGACGAGTTCGGCAAGCGTCTCGCAAGCGCCCGGGTTGTGTGCGCCGTCGAGAATCACGAGTGGCGCCGTCGACATGATCTCGAACCGGCCCGGCCAGTGAGCCTTCCGGAGGCCGCGTGCGATCGTCTCCGGATCGACGTCGGCGACCTGTTCAGCCAGCATCGCCGCGACGCCGGCGTTCGTCGCCTGGTGGTGGCCAAGCAGCGGAAGCGTCGTCTCGAGTGACCACTCCGGCGTCGTAATCGAGACGTCGCTTTCGATCCGCGACGCCAGCCCGTGTTCCCGAGCGATCACGTCCGCGTCGTCGCTCCCGACGGTGATCACGTCCGTCTCCGAACGGATCGCCTCGAGAGCCGCGCCGTCGGCACCGGTCACGAGCGGGGCGTCGGCCGGCGTGACCTGTGCTTTGTCGCGGGCGATCTCCTCGATCGTCTCACCGAGGATGCCCGTATGCTCTAGCGTGACGCTCGTCACGGCGCTGGCAACCGGATCGACGGCGCTCGTGGCGTCGTACCGGCCGCCGATCCCGACCTCGAGGACGGCGACGTCGACGTCCTCGGCGGCGAAGTGGGACATAGCGAGGGTCGTGAGGACTTCGAAGTACGTCGGCGTGTCGTCGGCCTCGCGGAGCCGTTCGACGTGGTCGTCTATCTCGTCGACGAACTCTCGGACCCGTCGTTTCGGGATCTTCCGACCGTTGACTCTGATTCGTTCGCGGAGGTCGTTCAGGTCCGGCGACGTATAGAGGCCGACGTCGAGGCCCGCATCACGAAGAATCCGATCGAGCATACACGCGGTACTTCCCTTGCCGTTCGAGCCGGCAATCTGGACACAGTCGAGGTCCTCGTGTGGGCGATCGAGTTGTGAGAGCAACGCAGCAGTCGTCTCCGTGCCGAGTTTGGGTCGACACCGCTGTAACGACTCGAGGTAGTCGACCGACTCGTGATACTCCATACCAAACGTGGCACGGGGCGACAGTATTAATCTGTCGCCGAGATGGTAGCCCACACGGTTTATCACGGTGTAACCCGACACTCGTGACCATGGCGTCCGAAACGACAGACAACCGTGCAGCGGCGGAGCCGTACCTGAGGGAGTTCGAGGCGACAGTACGGGCGATCGACGACACCGAGGTCCGACTCGAGGAGACGTACTTCTACGCCGAGGGAGGCGGACAGCCGGCCGACCGCGGGACGATCGGCGGCATCGACGTCGTCGACGTCCAAAGCCGGGACGGTGAGACGGTTCACACGCTCGAAGCGGAACCCGATTTCGAGGCCGGCGACACCGTCACCGGCTCGATCGACGACGAGTTCCGGACCTACTGTATGCGAGCCCACACCGCCAGTCACGTCCTGTACGGCGCCGGCCGCGAACTGTTCGACGAACACGGCTACGGCGGCTTCGGCATCGATTCCGAGAAAGTGCGACTCGACTTCGAGACCGACAGGGACCCAGACGAGGTGAACGAACTCACCCTCCAGCGGCTGGTCGACGAGGTCGTCTGGGAGTCGCGGGACGTCTCCTGGCGAGAGATGGACGCGGCGCAGGCGCGGGACCGCGACGAGATCGTCTTCAACGAGACCGGTGGGACCGAGGGGGCCGAAACGGTCCGTCTCGTCGAGATCGACGACTGGGATATCGCCGCCTGCGGCGGCACCCACGTCGAGAACACCATCGAGATCGGTCCCGTCACCGTCCTCGAGGTGTCGAACCCGGGTGCGGGACTCGTCCGCGTCGAGTACGCGGTCGGCCCGGCGGCCGTTCGCGCACGGCTCGACGAACGGCGGGCCGCGACCCGCGCTGCTCGAGCACTGGATACGAACGTCGGAACACTTCCCGATCGTGCGAGCAGCGTCGTCGACGCGAACGCGGCTCTCGAATCGGAACTCGAGACGCTGCGCGAGCAACTGCTCGAGGCACGTCTCGAGTCGCTGGTCGACGACACCGTCTCGAAAGCCGGCCAGGAGTGGGTCGTCGGCGAGCTCGCGGTCGACGGGATCGGACCTAACGACGTCTCGGATCGCGTGCGGAAACTCGCGGGCGACGTCGGCGACGTCGTCGCACTAACCGGTGGAAACGGAAACGAGAACGCGTTCGTGGTCGTCGGTACGACCGGCGAGACGGACGCGAGCGAGGTCGTCGACGACGTTACGGCGACGTTCGGTGGCGGTGGCGGCGGCGGGCCGACGTTCGCACAGGGTGGTGGCCTCGAGGGCGAGCCGACCGCAGTCGTCGACTACCTGCGAACGGAGTCGTAGGATTCTGGCGACCACTTTTCAACCCGTCATTCTATCGACACGAATGGTGAGAGCAAACACGTCCTCTCTCCGCGATTTCAGGAGGACCAAGGTTCATTAGCGGCGGTCTGAAACGGGTGAGTGGATGTCACTAGCACAGCGCGAGCCGTCCCTCGAGGCGGCAGACCGACCGGTACGTGTATCCAGGATCGATCGACGACGGCCGACGAACGAACGCGAGCACAACGCCTGGAGGTGGAACCGATGAGCCGTGACCGAACCGAGATTACGATCGTCGGCGACGAGGATTCGGGAGTCATCGCCGACGCGACCGACCTGCTGTTCGAACACGACGTCGACATCGTCGACCTCGATCAGGCCGTCCGGGAGGGAACGTGTCGAACGACGCTCCAGGTCGAAATCGACGAGATGACGGTCTCACGGGATCGGTTCCGCGAGGAATTGGACGACCTCGCCGACGAGTTCGCCGTCGACGTCCAGGTTCGGTTCCCCTCGAGTTGCGAGAATCAGTCCCTCGCCGTCCTCGTCACCAAAGAGAGTCACTGTCTGGAGGCGCTGCTCGAGGCCTGGGAGAACGACGAACTCGGCGCCGACATCGAAGTCGTGATCGGGAACCACGATATCCTTCGGCCGCTCGCAGCGGCCTACGACGTCCCGTTCTACGACATTGGCGACGAGAACGGGACGCCCGACGAGGGCGAACTGCTCGAACTCCTCTCGGAGTACGAGATCGACCTCATCGCGCTGGCCCGGTACATTCAGATCCTCTCCCCGGAGGTCGTCTTCCGGTACGAGAAGCGGATCATCAACGTCCATCCGAGCCTGCTTCCGGCGTTCCCCGGCGCAGCGGCGTACAGACAGGCCCACGAGGCGGGCGTTCGGATCGCCGGGGTGACGGCCCACTACGTTACCACGGACCTCGATCAGGGGCCGATCATCACCCAGCGGGCGTTCAACGTTCCCGCTGGCGCGTCCGAAGCGGATCTCAAAGAACGCGGCCAGCCCCTCGAGGCCGACGCCCTCCTGGAAGCGATCCGACTCCACCTCGAGGACGAACTCGTCGTCGACGACGGCCAGACGAAACTCGCCGATCCGGACGGCGCCGACACGCAACTCGGCGCACCGACGGCGCTGGATCAGGCAAATCCCAGTCGACCGATCGACAACCGCGAGGAACTCGTCGCCGACGGGGAGACGACCGCCGTCGCGGACGACTGAACGCGCTCGTATTTCTCATCGGCGGCCACTAGATCGACATCGAGAGGCGCGTACCGACGATCGTGCTGTGAAGTGAATAACACTGATATCAGTGTGAAGCAATCGAGACTGAGGATTCGATACAGGAGCCACCGCCTAACACGACAGATCAACTGACGGAGAAGTTCGGTTCTACCGGGTCCGAAACACATCCTGAGACCGGTGGGTACGCTCATACGGTCTCCTGTCGTCACCGACCGGCGATCGCCAGGACGGGGGCGGCGATCGGCGGGTAATCGGGACAGCAGTCCGTATCAGTCGTCGTCGGCCGCTACCGGCGCACTCGAGGAGCCGTCGATATCCAGCTCGCCCTCGGAGGGAATCCGCACGCTCGAGACCTTGTACTCGGGGATGCCGCTGATGGGGTCGAACGACTCGCCGGTGAGTTCGTTGGCCGCGCCGGCGGCGAAGTGCATCGGAATGAAGACGACGCCCGGATCGACGCGGTCAGTCAATTGTGCGCGGACGGTGATCGCACCTCGACGTGATTCGACCGTCACGGTCTCGCCGTCCGAAACACCGAGTCGATCGGCCGTCTCGGGGTTGATCTCGACGAAGCTCTCGCCGACGTGGGACATGATCCCGTCGACCTTCCGCGTCAGCGTCCCGGTGTGGAAGTGATACAGCACCCGTCCCGTCGTCAGCGTCAACGGATACTCCTCGTCGGGCAACTCGCCCGGCTGGCCGAGGTCGGCCGGCACGAACCGGGCCTTCCCGTCCTCGAAGTTGAACCCGTCCGCGTAGAGATACGGCGTCCCCGGATCCGCCGCGTCCCGACACGGCCACTGCAGCCCGCCCTCCGACTCGAGGCGCTCGTGGGAAATCCCGCCGTAAATCGGCACCAGCTCGTTGATCTCGTCCATGATCTCGGCTGGCGACTCGTAGTCCCACTCGTAGCCAAAGCGAGTCGCAAGCGCCTGGAGGATCGCCCAGTCCTGGCGGGCCGCCCCCGGCGGTGACAGCGCCTGATTCACCAACTGGACCCGGCGCTCGGTGTTCGTAAACGTCCCCGCCTTCTCGGCGAAACTCGCCGCCGGCAACACGACGTCGGCGTGCTCGGCCGTCTCCGTCAGGAAAACGTCCTGGACGACCAAAAAGTCCAGTTCCTCGAGGGCGTCCTCGGCGTGGCCGAGAGCCGGTTCGGACAGCGCCGGGTTCTCGCCCATCACGTACATCCCCCGGACGTTGCCCTCGTGGGCTTCCGTGAACGCTTCCGGTACTGTCAGCCCGGGTTCGCTGGGGGGCCGCTCGCCCCACACGGTTTCGAACGCCTCGAGGACGTCGGGATCGTCGACCGGCTGGTATCCCGGCAGGCTGTCGGGTAGCGTCCCCATGTCACCACCGCCGCCCTGGACGTTGTTGTGGCCACGAAACGGCGACAGCCCCGCGTTCGGCTTCCCGAGGTGGCCGGTCACCAGCGCGAGGTTCGCCAGCGCCAACACGTTCTGTGTGCCGTGGGAGTGTTGGGTCATCCCCATCGCCCACCCGAACACGCACGTCTCGGCGGTCGCGATCGTCTCCGCCGCCGTGGCGAGGTCGTCCGGAGCGACCCCACAGAGGCGTTCGACTTCCGCCGGCGTGAACGGCTCGACTTTCCGCTTCAGTTCCTCGAAGTTCGTCGTCCACTCCTCGATGAACGCCTCGTCGTGGAGGTCGTGTTCGATGATGTACCGAGTGAGCCCGTTGATCCAGGCGACGTCGTGGCCCGGCTCGACGCGCGTATACTGGTCGGCGTGGTCGGCGATGCCGACCTTCCGCGGATCGAAGACGAGCAGCTCCGCGCCGTCGCGGACGTTCTGTTTGATCCGCGTCGCCAACACCGGGTGGCTCTCGGTCGTGTTCGACCCCGTGATCAGGTAACAGTCGGTGTTCGCGACGTCCTCGATCCGGTTGGTCATCGCGCCGTAGCCGACGGTCTGTTTGAGCGCCGCCACCGTCGAGGAGTGACACAGTCGCGCGCAGTTGTCGATGTTTTTCGTTCCGAGGACCTGCCGGGCGAACTTCTGCATCAGGTAGTTCTCCTCGTTCGTACACTTCGAGGAGGCGAAACACGAAATCGCGTCCGGCCCCGCCGCCTCACGGATCGACGACAGCCCCTCGACGACCCGCGCGAGGGCCTCCTCCCAACTCGCTTCGCGAAGTTCGCCGTCGTCGCGGACGAGTGGCTGCTCGAGACGGCCGTCACTGTCGACGAAGTCGTAGCCGAACTTGCCTTTGACACACGTCGAGAAGCCGTCGTTGGCCGGCGCGTGGTCGGCGTCGATCGGACGCACGCCCAGCACTTCCTCGTCGTCGGTGTAGACGTCGAACCGACAGCCGACGCTACAGTAGCCACAGGTCGTCTCCGTCGCCTCGACGTCCGCGAGGCGGTGGTCGGAAACTGCCTCGGCGATATCGAACATCTGCCCCTCCGAGAGCACGCTCGAGGCGACGTGTTCGGCGGCGTGTTCGGCCTCGAGGAAGGCGCGCTCGCCGAGATCGGTGGCGCTTCGTTTCGCTCGTGCCATGAGGCCGGCGACGCCCGACAGTTCCTCGTCGTCGCCGCCCTCGGCAGCCGTCGCCGCACCCGACGCGGTCGCGGGAGCGCCAGCGTCGTCGGGGTCGTAGTCGACGGTCGTCCCGATCGAGTTCTTCTGGGTAAAGCCGGGAATCGGCAGCGTCGCGCTATCTGCGAGTCCCGTTTCGGTGATCGAGCCCGTCGGACAGACCGTCGCACAGTGGCCACAGGAGACGCAACTCGAGGCGGCCATCGCCTCGCTGTCGTTTTGGAAGGCGATTCGAGTGTCCGAGCCGCTGCCCTCGAGACGAAGGACGCCCTCGACCTGGACGTCGTTGCAGGCTTCGACACAGCGGTTACAGAGAATGCACTTGTTGCGGTCGATCTGGATGAACGGCGAGGTGTCGTCGAGGGGTTCGTACGCCTCGCGGTCGTCGAAGACACCGTAGCGGGGATCTTCGACCTCCTGTTCGATCGCCGTATCCTGCAGTTCACAGCGGCCGTTTTTCCCACAGGTCGTACACCGAAGGTTGTGGTTCGACAACACCAGATCGAGGTTGACGTCCCGCGTTTCGCTCGCGTCCGGCGTGTCGGTGTGAACCGTCAGCCCCTCTTCGGCCGGGAAGCTACAGGAAGGGACCAGCCCGTGACTGTCGGTCTCGACCACACACGTCCGACAGGTGCTGCGAGGCCCGATCTCGTCGCTGTGCTCGTCGTGACACAGCGCCGGTACGTCGTCGGCAACACCCGCCTCCTCGAGGGCGTCGAGCAGGGTCGCGCCGGGGTCGACGGTGACGGAGCGGCCGTCGACGGTCAGCGTCGCGGGTTCGGTAGCGCCTGCGGGTTCGGGGTCGTTTGCCGTCCCGGTCTCGAAGTCCTCGGTCAGCGGCGTACTCGGTTGTGGGTCTGTAACGTCGGGAACGCGTGGAATCGGATTCTCGGAACTCATTCTGAACACTCTCCAGTGGGACATCGCCCGTCGGCGTGGGCGAGAAACTCGGACTCGAAGGCGGTCAGCGCCGTCGTCACCGGCCGGGCAGCGTCACGGCCGAACGCACAGAGACTCGAGCGGTTCATGACGCGAGCCAACTCGCGGACGTCGTCGATCGCGTCCGCGTCGCCGTACACCGAGCGCAACAACTCGGTGAGCTGTGTCGACCCCTCGCGACAGGGGACACAGCGCCCACAGTTTTCCTCGTGGGCAAACGCCGCCCGACGACCCGCAAAGGCGACCGCACAGCGATCCTGGCTTAGCAGTTCGACCGGCCCAGCAGTGTCGAGATCCGCCGCAGTCAACTCGTCGGCGTTCGTCGGAACGTCGAGAGTCTCCGTCAGCCCACCGAAGACGCCGCCGACGGCGGCGGCTTTCAGCTCACCCTCGAGCGAAACGGGCTCTCGGAGCGTCGAGAGGGTGTCGTCGGTCGCGAGTTCGACAGTCGCTGTCGCGGCGACGTCGCCGCAGACGTCGAACAGCCGCGTCCCCGGATCGTCCTCGACACCGGGGAGGTCGCCGTCCGCGAGCGCGAGCCGTCGGAGCTGGGCGAGCGTTCGCGGCGTGTGTAACACGGTCGGTCGTCCGAAGAGGCCGTGCTCTTCGGGACCCGGCGGTCGGCGTCGGGCCTCGAGGCGGTCGTTCCCCTCCAGGGCCTCGAGGGCCATCGTCGGCTCGCCGGCGACGTACTCGTCGGGTCCCGCGACGACGTCGATCGACACGTTCGCGACGGATTCGACGACGTCGGCGACGGCGGTCGCGTTGCGATACGCTCGCTCCTCGGTCTCGGTAACGAAGACGACGACCGTCGGCGCGCCGACGGCGTCGGCGACCGCGGCCGCGGGATCGATCACGGCAAACGGGTCGGCCGCCAACAACAGTGCGTCGGCCGTCGCCCGCGAATCGGCCTCGTTGGCGTGGACGACGACGACCGGCTCACCGTCGGCCTTCCGGACCGTTCGCCAGGTGTCGGCAACCGGTTCGTCGGCGGCGATGTCGCCGCGGCCGCGACCGCACAGTCCGGTTGCAGCCGCCCGTTCCAGCAGTTCGTCACCGTCTCGAGCGCGAGCGAGCAGCTCGCCACGTGCGAGGTAGTCGTCCTCGCTTGTCGGGACGACCCAGCCGCAGGCGTCGAGAACTCGACGGTCACCGGCCGCGAGCGGTCCCGTCTCCGGGATCGGGAGCGTCGCCCTGTTCTCGTCGTGAGAGAGGACGCTCGAGGCCGACGCCGGCTGTTCGCCGTTCCGTACCGATTCGATCACGTCCCGAACGGTGGCGGGAGAACACCGCGGGACGAACGCCGTCCAGTCGTCGACGGTGGCCATAACGAGCGGATCGAGGGCGTCGACCCCCGTCGGACCGACTTCGGCGATCTGGACGGTATCGGCTGCCTCTCGAGCCGTCTCGAGCACCGCCGTCGCGTCACCGGACCGCCCGGATACCCTGACGGCCGGTGTCGTGCCGACGACGCCACGTGCAGTCGTCATAGTGGGGCCGAAGGCGACCGACAGTGTAAGTGTTGTCACTCGAGCCGATACGTTTGCGGACGGTCGCAGTCGCGCGACCGATCGTTGAATAGTGCTGTCCGACAGTATTAGTCGGCGACCGCAATCGCCTCGATCTCGACGGCTGCCCCTTTCGGAACCGAGCCGGCCTCGACGGCGCTGCGGGCGGGCGGTTCCGCTTCGAAGAACTCGCTGTAGGCCTCGTTGAACGCCTCGAAGTCGTCGATATCGTCGAGGAAGACGGTCGTCTTCAGGACGTCTTCCATCGCTAGTCCCTCCGCCTCGAGGATCGCTTCGACGTTTCGGAGACACTGTCTCGTCTGCTCGTCGACGGGCTCGTCGTCTAGCAGGTCGCCATCGGCCGTCATCGGGAGCTGACCCGCGGTGACGAGGAGGTCGCCGTTTGTCGTCGCTTGACTGTACGCGCCAACGGCTGCCGGCGCATCGTCGGTGCTGATAACGCGTTTCATGTCCGCACATACCGGTTCGGATACCTTAAA
>NZ_JAVDDV010000011.1 GCF_030848565.1 Natronolimnohabitans sp. A-GB9 | reverse complement strand
CGAAGACCTCAAAAGCGAAGATCCACAGGCAGAAGAGCGTTATGAGCGTATCAGTGATTTAGTCGAAGACATTGATCAAAGCGGTGTTACCAAGGGAGCGAAACAAATGAACGGCGGTCTCCATGTTGAATTTCCGACCGTCCCTTCTGCGGATTTACACGATTTCGAAAAAACGGTATTACACTTCCTATATGATGCCGGTGAAGTGGCGTCGACTTCGGAATTAGCTCGGGAACTAGCAGACCACTTGGATGAAGAGGTCGACGGTGACTCCTTCAAAAGCAAAGTTCAGTACAATGTTCAAAAGCTCGAAGAGAAGGGGCTAGTCGATCGAACACGAGTTGGTAATCGAACTAAGACAGAACTCGGAACTATGGGTGAACTCTGGGTCGAAACGCATCCTCGTTGATTGAAGAACGACTATCTTCAACCCTTGAACATCTCTTTAACATCCACTCAACAACCATCTAAAGATCGACGAGCGTGAGTGTGTCGGCGGCGGCCAACGACGAGAGAAGGTTGTCTGCCTGGTCGTCCTCGAGTGTCGCGAGGTTCTTGATCGAGTCAGCTGAATTTGGTTGGCCATAGACTATATGCTCAGGCGGTGGTGCAGAAGTCTTCACAGGCCTTGTACTTCCAGAATCTGATTTTCTGAACGAGAAAATTTCAACCCTGTTTGGAATGGTTCTATTGCAGCGTTTGAGCCCTGTTCATATAGCGGGCGCTATTAGAGATCTGCCGAGTTAGACCTTGAGACTAGTTCTGCACCACTGCCTATATGCTCAATGAGGAATGAGATACCAATACGGACTGGGGGAGGGGGATCCATCCACCACCACTATCCACCTACCGGCCTCCTGGTCCGTGTGTCACACGCACCACTACTGGCGTGGTTTTGATTCACTACGACGAGAAGGAGGGGAGTTTTCATGGGTTCTCCCTTCGGACATCGACCGACAACACTCCTGTCTAGCCGATAGGATTGTTAAGAATGTTCCTCGAGTACCTCCATGGTCTCGAACAACAGTGCCCGTCACGCATCGGCAATCTCTCCCTCAACGACGTCGATGATCTCCTGCGCAGTCGAGCTAATGCGCTCGAGTCGATCGAGAATCGCCTCCGGTTCATCACTTTCCCACGCGGCGAGGTAGAACGCTGATCCACTCGTGTCCAGCCCGAAATACCGACCGACGATATAGCCGACTGCTTCGGCCTCGAGTTCACGCTTTGCCCGTTCGTCTTCAGTATCGAGACCACCGTGCAACAGTGCGTGAGCGTACTCGTGAACGAGTGTGACGGCGAGATCAGCCTCGTTTTCACGATCACGGGCTTCCACGAGTGGCTGTTTCTCCAGACGATACTGACAGACACCCTTGGCGCTGCCGTGAGACCACTCCCGAGGAGGGACGACCTCAACCTCTACCTCAAGGACAACCGCTGCCTTGAGGAGTGCTGGCACCAGTTCGTCGGCAGTGCCGCTTGCCTCGGTCTCGAGTTCCGGGAGTGGCTCACCCTCAGTCTGGGAGATATCGAAGACTGGTGCTGGCCGAAAGCCGACAAGCCCCTTGTTCCACTCGTTGGGTTCCGTTTCGTCGTATTCGCAGTCACTCTGTTCGTGGTACGACGACGAGTTTCCACACTCGGGACACTTCCCCGCAATGATCGGTGCCCAGATCCAGATCGCCTTCTCGCCTTCGCTCACGCATCGATCGAACTCGTTTTGCCACGTTCTGTATCCGGCGACCCGAGTCGCGTGCGGACACTGGAGCTTGATCAGCAGTGTGTTTCGAGGAGAGTAGTCATGGAACTCGCTCTGGACGTCGAGCCACTCTCTGAATTGCTCGCTCGAAATCGCATCGTCGACCTCACAGACGAGGTCCTCAAGCCACGTTTCGATCGTACTGTGCATCTCGTCGTGCCGGGTATCCGAATCGTCGAACGTTTCCCGGGTGCTGTTGCTCGTAGCCATGTTCACTTCAGGTCCCTCGAGTCAAACTCGAGAAGACCGCTGGCCATCAGCGGGTCTCAAAAAACTACCGTGCGGTCAGCGTCGAGACGGTGAACGAGATAGGAAGGTTCTCAGCAGCGTTGCAGAACGGATTCCGCCCAAATCACAGCGTATCTTCGACGTACTGGTCTTCCCAGCGTCGTCGGTCTTCGATCTCCCGACGTCCTCGGCGCGTTACGGAATAGACGTTCGTCCGACGGTCGGCTTCACCTTTCTCGATCAGTCCTTTCTCGACGAGGGTGTCAAGATTCGGATACAGACGACCGTGGTGGATCTCTTTCTCGTAGTATTCCTCGAGTTCGTCTTTGATCGCGAGTCCGTGAGGTTCATCGAGTCCAGCAGCCACGTACAGGAGGTCACGTTGAAACCCGGTCAGGTCGTACATGGCCGATTCTATGGGAGGTCGTCAAGTAAATTTACGGAATTGTGACTGATGCGCTCTGTTGAAATCCTTGATCTGTGATTTTTAGGAGTCTTGCTGAATAGACAGCGCGAGTGTGACACGGGGTGAGGTCAAGCTCCGAAGGTCATTCAGTCTCAATATGGGAGAGTCCCAAAACGGTCGAACCGAATGTTACCCGCTACTCTCCGTCGGTTCGAGTGCGGTCATGACGCCGGCCACATATGCAGCGAGCCCGGTTCCCATGACGAGCAGTCCGAGTCCAAATCGGATGTCACCTGCGATCGGTAGTGTCGGACTTACACCGAGTAGTGCAGCCAGAGAGATTATGAACCCGACACCCAACACACTCCACCAACTGTTCATGCTATCCGGGTACTCGCGGTCAGCTCGAACCAGGAGAAGGAGTGCGACTCCCCACGTCACCCCTGTAACTGCTGCAAGGCCGAAATTCCCGATGTACCAGTAGAGTCCACTGCTGACGACCAGAACCACCAAAATCCCGACAAGCGCATAAAGAGCATTCTGATTCATCCCTATAAAACTCAATAAGTCCGGATAATAATAATACTGATTACACGACCGATACAACAGCCCACCAGCCACTTAATTTGACATTCGGGATGAAGGATTGAATTAACCGATTTGACGAACTGATACTCTCTATGCAGCAGTCAGAACCAGTCATCTTCTGAGATATTCAATAAACCCAGCTGATGTGATTTCAGACATACTTGCGAAAGCCCGGCAGCGAAACGGCCGTAGGTCGTGAGCTGCCCGGAACGTGGAGGTGGGAGGGGAGGTGGGTAGTGGGTGATCGGGCACCAGCAAAAAAGAGAGTTCGTTCGGCTACTCCCACCACCGACCGCGCTCTGGGAAGATGATTTCTGACCAGTGAGTCAGCGCGATCGAACACCGCCCATTGTACCAGTTCTTTGCCGCCGCCCTGAACCGCACTCGCTCACCTTCCCGCACCATCGTCTGCCGGCTCGCCTTCCAGATCGTGAACTTCGTTCGACCAGTTCCGTCTTCGAGCAATCCAACCTGCTGGATACTCGGACTCGAGGGCTCCCACAGTTCGAGCACACGACCTTCCACAGTGACCTCGCCTCGCCTGATTTCCTCGAGGGCCCCGATCGGCACGATCGTCCCTGCCTCGTGTTGCATCTCTTCTTTCGTATCCATCACTGCCTCGAACATGTCCGCGCCCTCGAGGACCCGACTGGCGATCCGCTTCGCGATGATCGCTCGTGTGTACCCACCGTCGACGTTCTCTGACAACCGCTGTGCCTGCCGATTGACTTGGCCCAACGTCGCTCGTCCAAGTTTCTCTCGAGGATCGACTTCCTTGGCTGGCCGCTGCTCCCGACGTGCCTGTTCAACCACTGCTCTCGTTCGCTCCGCTCGTCCTTCCTGTCGACCGAACGCTGCCTGTGCACTGATTCGCTCGAGTTCTTCCTCTCTGGCCCGAATGCGCTCTTCCTGGGCCAAGGTCACGCCGTAGATCCGATCCTCGCTCGTGTCGACGATCCCGTCTGGGTGGTTTGCATCGACCTTCGCTTGAATCTCCATCTCCACCGTGGCCCGGAACTCCGGAGTCTCGTCGACGACGTCCTCGTGCTCCGCTCGATCCGCTTCCTGCTCGTACGCTTGTTCATCGACCGAAACGACCTTACTAACCGACTTCTTACTAGACATTGGAATTTATTCCAAAGGCGCTCACTCGGCGTCTTTCCGACACCACGACTCTCCAGCCCTGGCTCTCTCGCTGTCCAACTCATCCATCACACGCGTCTCGCTCGCGCCTTCGTAAGCGCCCGTCAGGGCGCGAGCGAGACGCGCCGATGACAGATCCAACCAGTAACGCGCGGCGCTTCGATCGAAGCGAGCGGCCAGTTTTAAGCCGTTTTCGCGTCTGAGCGTGAGCGATGACCGAAAGTGCGCTTAATACTGGCATCCGAAGAGCGAGAGTGAGTGGAGAGCAGAAGCGGCGAGCGGGACGTGCCGTCTTTGAGAAGGAATCAACCGCCCTCGACAGCCAGCTGACCTACCCACGTGGGTGGGGTCGAAAGGGGCTGACGCGCTCGGGGAACCCCGACGACGCAAGCACCGCAGCCTGTGAGGCGCGCAGCGAGTCGCGGGACTCGAGCGAGTCAGGGGCTTTCAGCGATGTTGTTGAACCCACTCTAACAGAGTGAGAAGCTGGGTCACATAGGAACTGTTTTTCCAGATTCGATGCGGACTGATTGACTCGATAAGCGTTCGTGCCTCTTCGTGGCTCATGTGACCATTGCGGGCATAGTCGCAGATGAGCCCCGGTGTTGGGATGATTCGTGGGCCGGTGAGCACGGCGTGTGAGTGCGAAGTTCGTCCCGCAGAATCCATCGGTCAAGAGCCATTGACCTCGGGATCTACCACATCGACTTCAGCCAGGTCGACGCCACACCCCTAATCGAACCTTCTAGTGAGACGATTCCCATCGTTTCTGTCGACTACGTCAGGGGGGTTCGGACGTGATCGAGTCCCTCAAGAACCAGAACGTCGATCGAATCAAATTTGCAACACACGCACATGCTGATCACACATCGATTCTGTGATTACTCCTTCAGCACTCGGCCAAGATTTTCTAAATACTGAATAATATGGCAACAACTAATACAGAAACTCAACAGATATCGACGGGTTCATTTTTCAAATTCGAAGTTCACGTAGAATTTTCCGCCTCGGAGTTTCTCCCAGACTGGATCCCTCCCCTCGTCGAACTTGCCGAACTTGACAACGTCGTCGATATCCCTAATTTCGATGCCTCCTCGCCCCGATTCGCGCTCCCAATTTCGTGGTAACAGGATGATCCGGACCAAGTATCGATCGACGGTTCCGTCTGTCGGGTCATCGCCAACCGCTTCAGACGGTCCCGCACGACGAGCCATCCGGAACTCGTTTCCAGTCAGTTCGAATCGACCTTTGGTTGCCCGCTCGGGCATCACTGCCTTCACCTCAGTTCGAGTCATCTGTTCTCGTGACCATCCATCGGTGGCTACCGAATCGTATTGGCGGCCGAAGGGGTCGATATAATCGAAGCCTGGACCTCGTTCGTCGGAGGTGTCTACGAGTGCCCGAAAAACGGCCCGGGCAGTACTCTCATCCTCTTCAATCGTTGTTGCCGTAAGATGGTCAATAGCGTCCGAATAGTCGCTGATATCGTCGAGGAGTGGGCTATCGGGGTCGTCAAGGACAGCTGGCGCCGGTTTCATCCGCCAGTCATCGTAGGACCGCCAATCCTCAACCGCTCGGACGATATCGGAACGCACGTCTTCATTCAGAGATACGAAACGATTCCAGGCGCGTTCCATACAGATCAGTTCTGCGTCCCGGCCCCGGTCTGCAGGAATTTCGGCGTTACTGTACTCGGACGGCCTCCCGGTTTTGTTACCCACGGATGAGGAGCCACCCAGCTCTGGTTCACTCGGCTTCGAAAGTTCGGTCTGCGAGAAGTCGATCGTAGAAAACCGTGACTCCTCTGAAAGCCACTCCTTTGTCCGCTTCTTCCGAACTCGCTCCTGCCTAGCACAAGACGATACTTGCTTGTCGTTAGTAAACTCTCGAAAGCCGGCTCGTACTGTTTTGGCGCTCTCTGCCGGCGTCTCCAGTGCTTCACACAGCGTGTCGAACAACTTCCGATTCTCCTCGTCGGCGAACACGACATCCATCTCGAGTACCCTGGATCGCTCGTCTTGGCACCACGACAGCACGGCCTCACGAAGTGGTGCGGGCACAGGACCACCTTCGAGTTCAGGCAGGGTGATCAATGGAATGTCCCGAAGCTCGGCACGTTTCTCAGGGAGTCTAGGGATCACCTCTGACGTCGATGCGGTCGCGCCTGGCACATCACGTCGTCTCGCCTTTTCGATCGCGTCAACGAGTACGTCCTCGCCGGGATCGGCTGTCTCTGTGACAACAGCCCAAAATTCCTCGACAGTGGAGATCGCCGTTACGTAGGTTTCGATCACATCTAATGTTTCTAAGCCACCCCATTCGTCCAGATCGGCCCACGGATCAGATTCTGCGAGTTTTGCGAGTTGGAAGTTCGAGGCGTCCTTCGCGACTTGAGCCATCAACTGTTGTCGGTGATTCGTATCGCTCTCTCTGGCGGCGACAACACAGCGCTTCACATCCTGTTCGTCCAGACCCCCTGTCTTGGACAACTTCGCCATCCACGTTGCTAACAGGTCGGAGTCACCGCCCCAGTCGTCAGACCCGGGATCGGCGTCAAGCAGCTCCTTCCAGACTGTTTCGGCGTCGATCGACGTCCACTTCACCTCGGGAAGAGATCGCGAACCATCCAGATGGTCAAGAAGCGTATCGAGAGCCGAGTGGACGCGGCGGAGTCGGTTTTCGTTCAATTCCGCAATCCGGGCCTCGATATTCATCAAGTCGTCTTTGTACTCCTGTTCCAGATGCGGGAGTTCCTTCATCAGCACGTTCTCGAACGCATTACGAGTTCGTTGCGACGGCTGGTCGTCTATCACCTGGACCAGTCCGTCGGCCGCGTAGAACTCAGGAATCGAACCGTCGTCTGTCGCGTTAAGGATGTCCTCGAAGACTGCAATACACGTCTCCTCACTGTCTGGTGGGATCCACAACGCTGACCGTCGATCGCCGGGGCCGTCGTTAGAGCGTTCGACGACGCCGATAGGGTTGTTGGTGACTGTCTGAAGCTCTGAGTACACGCTCTCAAGATCTACCTGTGCGTTTGTCGCCCGGTCGTACGCTGCGACGAGATACGAAATTCTGTCGTCGATCGCATCAGCCAGTGTCTGGAGTTCCGATCGATACGAGTCGCCGATGCTCGCACCCTGAGCAGGCTGAAGTTCTGGGATTTCGCCTTCGTCTCTCGTCTGAATCCCGAATGAAAGCACCGGGTTCTCGTCAGCAGAGTCTCCTAGTACTCGTGCGAGATCGCCAGATCTGTCCGCCGGAAGTTCGACGAACGCGCTCCGTCGGTCTTCCAGAATTCCGCGCGCGTATCCGGGAAGTCGTTCAGTATAGATGTCGATCGAAACCGACGGCGACCTCAAGTCACCTTCCCCAATCGCCACGGAGGTGAAGTTTCCGCCCTGGTTCACGAGCAGGCGTGTTCCTGTATGCCACACATCCCGACGCTGCCACCGTCGCTGTAGATCAGCTTCCTTGTTCGGGACGTACTCTCTGAGGTGCTCTCGAGTCACAAACCGGCGTACAAGACCGAACGCCGCACGGCGTATCGCCTCGGATGAGTCAGGGGGAAGATCGGAGAGATCACCGCTCGATGGCCCCTCGACGGCCGCTTCCTGCGCTCGCAAGAACCAGTCGAGTTGCGCTGCTGCCTCCGCGGGGGTGTGTTCATCGATCGGTTTCGCTCCGAGTGAGAATCCAACCGCCCGTATATCGATGTCGAACGCGTCGATTTCGAAACGATCGCATGCTTGGTCAATGTCTTCGTGAAGCATTTCGACGTCGATAGCCGGGATTTCACCCTCGACGTTCCGCCCGCGACCACCTTCACTGGGGTCGAATACGAGACGGGACGCTGGATTAAGACGCGATTGATACGGCCCGAGGTGCCCCTCTTCGTGCTCCCAGTCGCCAGTGTTGGGCCACTTGGTCGGCCAGAGGGAAGTGGTTCGAAGTTGCACGAGTCCCAGGGCCGGGATCGATCGTTTATTCGATCCCATGGTGTGCCCGGTATCGGTGCAGAACCAGGCGGTTTCGAACAGATTTCCCGACAGTTCGGGCCACGCGAGTAAGACCGCACGACGAAAGCTCCTCGTTGCTTCCGCGTTCAGTCCATCGAGTTCGGTAAATCGCCACCAGGTGGGAATGACGATATCGTTCCCCCCTAACTGGATCCACTCACTCGGGTCGCAGTCGAGAAAATTGTCACGGCAGTTTGAAGTGTGACTCGCGCTGAACGCTGGATGATTCTCCGCCCGCCAGCAGATCAACGCGTATTGTTCGAGTTCGTCATCGGTCGGATCGATCGGACTCGCCTCAAGCTTGGCACCAGCACCGGTCGACAGCTGTCGAGCGTCACCCAGATCAATAGCTCCTGTACGACGATCCCGTCCGTTTCCGCCAGGGAAGAACCACCCCCACTCGATGTGAGGGCCGATCTGTACGCCGACGTGGATCAAAAAGTTGAGTAGCCACAGATCACGCTCCTCATTTGGGATATCAGCTTCGTCGACGATCGCGTCCCACTGGTCGCCCGGAGGAGCAACCATCGGCGTATCCTGTCGATCTATCTCGGAGGCATACTCGATCGCTGCTGCCCACCGTCGAAGGTCTGTGGCTCGATCACTCGCCTCCTCCTGGCCGATTGCCGCAAACGGGTCATCGACCGATCCCGACTCGAGGGCGTCGGCGACGCTCTCGAACATATCGATCCACTGTGGACCGAATGCCAGTTTTTCTGCGGCTACAGCCTCTCCAGAAGCCGTCGGGAGCGGAATGCATTGCGAGTATCGGCGTTCGAGGAAGGTGTCGTGATCGTCTGGAAGGCTACCGAAGTAGTTCCCACTCAACAAATCTTCGACACCGACTTGCCGTTCGCCACCGCTGAACTGACGATTCTGGTGTGGAGTAGGGTATAACCACAGTGTCCGTTTGACGGACGTCTCGTTACTGATCGTGTGATAGAGATCGAGAAGGTACCCACGCGTCTTTTCGTCGGCGTCGACCCCACTATCATTCGGATCCGAGAAGCCGCCAACCTCCGCGGCTATGCGCTGATAGTACGTCGCGGGGCCTTGCAGGGCCCGAGTGCCCCACTCTCTGTAATTGGCCGCTAGCGTCCCCGACCAATCTTCGTCGAACGGCGTGATGTAGACGTCTAACGTCTCGGGCGGTGCAGTGAGATGATCGATCGACGATTGCGGAGAATCGCTCGTCTCCGACCGTCGGAACACGATCCGGTCACTACGCTCGTACCGATCGAGATTCCCACCGGCATCTCGTCTCGAAGCCCGGACCAGATATCCGATCTCCGACTCCGCCTCAGCGTGACCGTCTTCGTGTACCTCTGCGGGGAGGAGAGGGACGTACCACTCGCCCAGTTTCTGGGCTGGGTCCCGGTCGCAATCGATTTCATCATCGTCTTTATATCTATTGAGTGCAGCACATATCGATTCGAAGTACTCTCGAGCGTGCTCCTCGCTCTCGATCGTGACTCCCCACGAGAGTCTCTCGGTGTTTGCTTCCGATCTTTGAGGATCAACTCCCCATACGTCACGGAGCGTCGACACGAGGCCTGGGGCGTCTTCGTCCTGGTGGAAGGGTCGGTCTATGACTGTGGTGAGACCGATCTTCGAAGCGATATCGCGGTTCTGTTCGGACTGAATCGTACGGGCGTCTCGTGCGCGTTCGAGCCAAATCGCACCACGGTCAACGGATTCCTCAGCAACGACAGGTGAAGAGTCGACAACTGCTCGGAGTGGCTCGAACGCGTGGAGTCGGTCCGGATCCAACAGTACTTGGGTCGGCTCTAAGACGTCGCCGTCGTGGGATGGAACGATAGCCGTCTCGCATAACGCATCACACACTGCCGGTGTGATATCAAGTGAACTGTCAGGCCTGGGCTGGAAGGGCATCACAAGCCACGGCATCCAGGCAGCGAAGTCGTCGTTGAGGGTAGCCCCATCCTCAGTACTGATCAAATCTATCGCAGCCTCCGAGACGAAGTCTGGAATTTCTTTCAGGAGCTGAGCATTGACATTGCTTCTGTCGAGTTCTTGGCGGTCGAACCCAACCTGAAACGGCGCGTGAACGACGAACGGGAAGGGCGTCTTGGCCTCCTCAATCGGGTAGAAGAGATACAACGGGTACCGTTTGGGAGCCCACCGGTCGTCGTTCGGTCTTGGTGCCTCGAACAGGAGCCGTATCGGTTCGTCGAACGTTCCTGCGTCACTGTTCGAGTCGTCGCTGATCTCCGTATCAACTTCCACTGGACGGGAGTAAAGGCGGAAGAGACGCTCGGTCCGCTCGGCCGATCTATTAGTGTTTTCCGTCACCGTCACCGTCCTTCGGACGGTGTCCGATCCGAAACCGACCGATTGGTCTTCGTCGGATCTGATCTCAATTCGTCGAGACGTGTCGAGGACGAGCTGGTCGGTCATTTCGTCTCGCGTTACTCTGAGAAATTCGATATCGCCGATCTCCCCGAGCAAAACAAGCGTTTCACGATCAAGACCGGCGCATTCGTTCCAAATCTTTTGAGGTGCCCCGTCGGCAATCTCACCGTCGACGTCGCTCCGACTGTCGGTGAACTGCCGTATAGCGTTCGGATGGTGTTCAGAAAGTGACCCTTCAGTCAATGGTTCCTGTAGCTCGTCGAGTAGGGCTGCCCACCGTTCGTCGGCGTAATCCAGTCTCAGAACTGTCCGGAATTCCCCCTCAAGATCAGACAACCGGTCTTTGAGGGCGTCGTCTATAGACGCACTACCATACGAGTCGTCGGTCGGCGTATCGAGCAGTACGTCGGTGAAGTCGCGGGTTTTTCCCGACTCGTTCGAAGATTGATCGTCGGCGAACGGATAACGAAAGAGCGAGAGTCGAGGCAGGTCACGCAACACTTCGACTGGATTCGGAGGTGTCCGTCCGGAATTCCCCGGCTGTAGTCGGGATAGCTCTCGAACGTCGAGCTCGTCCGGAGTTGGCGAAACGACGGGCAGCGAGAGATCGTCGACGATCGATACACAATCGTCGATGACAGCGGGCTCGTACTCCTCTTCGAGGATAGTTCGAAAGTCGGGATCGTCTAACAGGTCGGCGTACGTTTCCAGGAGCATCGATGCCGACCGAGATCGAGAGAAATGTGCCGAGACTCCCTCACTGTCCACCACCGAGTGAATCGAGAACTGTTCGGCAGTTTGGAGGATTGACTTCATTCCAACCCCCTTCTCGCCGATCGACCCTCGGTCGTACGCCTTTTCCGACCGGTTGAGAGCCGTAACAGCCTCGAAGGTCTGTTCATCGTGAAGCCGGAAGGGGCTCCCTGTATTCGCGATGTACAGCGACTCGGGACCCACGATCACCGCGACGGAACCAGGCCTATCACTACTCTCCGAATTTTTGTCGCGTCCAGACTGAATTGCGTCGCGTGCGTTTTGAATCAGTTCGAGAATCGTTCGCTCGTCGTGAGCAGCAGAGACGGCCTCGTTACCTGTTCCGAGGTCACCCTCTTTTCGCCACCCGCTCGCATTGTTAAGCTGATCAAGAAGATCACGCTGTTCTTGTCGACAAAGTCGGTGAATCTTAGCTTGCACACCCATCAAATCACTATGATGTCGTTTTCAAGACTCTCCGGCCCAACTTACTTAGTTTTGATGAATTAACAATATGGTGTAAATTCTCACGATTGGACTTTTCTACATCGTACAACATGGCCGTGATCAGACGATCTTGATGCGTATCGACCGCTTTCACAATTTTTAGTTGGCAGTCCGCCAGCGCACGCCGCTAGCTCACACATTTAAACCACCAATATAACCCACGATCAGCCGAATCAGGCACTCAGTGGTCTAGCTAGGTGATTAGAAATTAAGAACCACCGATAATAACGACGACTACTCGTGCAAAAAGCTGCGTTCCCTACGGAGGTCAGCTTCGCCGCCACAATCGCTGCATCCGTGTTCGGAGTGATGATGGCCCCTCATCTTTCTCGGAAGGTGACTCAGTGGTACCCTCGAGGTCGTTCTCCTGTTGTTCAACGACCGATCGTAACTGCTGGCGCTCTGCTGTGAGTTGTTCGATTTGGTCACGTTGATCTGCAACGATCTGCTCCAGCTCGTCGATACGGGCCTCGAGAAGGTCGTTCTTCTCCTCGAGGTACACTCGATCACCCCCTACAGAGCCCGGTTCCGCGATACCACCCTCGAGAGTCCAAGCCGTGTCAGTATCAGTCTCAGCAGCAGTATCCACTGACGTCTCTACAGTAGGCGTCGTCGGCTCGTAGAAGTCACCCGTCGCAGCGATCGCGCGCTTGAGGGTTTTCTCCCCGTACGTCGATCCATCGGCGTGGTGGACGTCGTCCCATTTGCCTCGAATGAGCCCTGACTGTCGAAACAGCCGGTCCATCTGCATCCGATTTCCACCAGTCCAGAACGCCAACAGACAGCACAGTGCCATATCGGCTTCCGACTGGCTGTCGTATCCACTGATGTTTCCTCGCCATAGCCGGTCGAACTTCTCTCCGTTGCCCGCCGAGCGGGCTTTCTCGAGCAGTACCTCATCCTCGAGATCGAGCGTCTGACTCTGACCCGACTCATCACGTCGACTGTCAGTGGCGTCGACGTCGTTGGTATCGTCTTCAGCGACGAACTCCTCATGAACTGCCTCGAGGGCGTCCTGGCGTTCGTTGATCGACGTCGGCGTCCCGTCGACGTGGTCTGCAGTCACGGTGAAGAAGCGAGACTGGTCGTACATCTCGACACCACCGCGCCGATTTCTTCCGTCCGGGAGGTCACCATGCACGAGGACGTGATAGCCCGTTCCAGATGGCGAGACTTCTGTGTAGGACTCGAGTTGCTGGATGATCTCTTTTGCTTCCGGATCCGGCCTTCCCGTGTCTGGATCTCGGCACTTATCCAGGTCGATGCCGACGAGTGGGTCCGTCCGCGTAAACACGAAACCGATCCCATCTGCTCTACCAGTGGATGCATACTCGAGTGCGGTCTCGAGATCACTCCATGTACGGTCGTCCGTCGACGATGCAAAGTCACCGGTCTCCGGATCAACTGGAATCTTTGTCGGGTCACCGTTTCGGTTCTCTTCTCGCCAGCAGATCCACTGCTCGCGACCGCACATCTCCGTCGGTAAAATTGACTTATCAATCATAGATTCAACAGCCACACTCTATTCCAGTGCGCTGGCTGCCACTGTTCTCCAGTCCAACAAACCCCACACGAGGTGACCGCCTCACAGAAGACGCACTCGAGGTCGCACCACCATTCGACGCAGTTTCTTCCCTTCCCAGTCGACCAACAGCAGTTCCAATGGGTACCCCCCGTTCTTTCTCACTTGGTTTTTGCCGTAACAGGACCCCCGAATCGGGAGAATTCCTGTTCTGTAACGCCTCTACAGAACGTACGGCATCGCCTCGTCGAAAGAGCGGTGTTACAGCAAACGCTACTCTGCCGTAACACCGTCCCGTCTGGCGTTTTTCCGATAGTACGTTCGGGTTCCACATTCTGTGCCGTAATTCTCCCGGGAAATGCTGTACAACGGCTTCTCGATGGGTTTTAGCAGAGCTCATGCTATTCCTCGAGTGTCCCTTGGTGATCTAGTCGCAGACCCTCGTAACACCGGACAAGCTCACCGTCACGTCGCTCCGTTATTCGATTGAGTTCGATGTGGTTGCCTAACCGACGGGCGAACCAGCTCTTGCTATCCGGATCAATGTCATGCTGTGTGGCCCACTGTTCATAGCAATCATACACTGTGCTGGCAGCGACCGTACTGGTCGGCTCCTCAATGAGGTACAGACTCGCGAATCGTCCAACAACTGCATCTGCATCATCAGCAATCTCTGCTAGTAGCAGTTCGCTGGGCTCGAACGAAGATTCCTCTTCATCACTGCTCTCGCTCGCTGAACACACGTCTTCATGTTCGAGCACTGTCTCAAGTGCGGCAGTCTCCCCATCTGTGTAGACGACCGGTTGATCATCGGTTCGAAGAACGACGATCGAATAGTCATCAGGACCATAGCCGGGATAGGAAAGCTCGGCTTCGGGAACGAACGGTTCCATGATTCGGGTCCACTTCTCGGAAAACGCCTCTTTCGAATCGTAGACGTACTGCAGCCCCTGTTCGGAAACGATGTACTCTCCAGCAGCTTGATCGTAGCTGTACACTGCAGGTACGTGGTCTCTCGAGAGTTCTGCTACCGATGTCGTCTCTACGAGACTGTTGCCCTGGCCATTCTCGAGGACGATTCGTCCGTCTTGGCGTTTCCAGACGGTCTGCTTGCTGTTTTCGGTAGCTGGTCGGACTGCCGTTACGCCACCGTCTGTCGTTGCACCACCGTTAAACGAGAGTGCTCGATCTTTGGTGTACAGTCGTATCTCTCCGGTCGAAAGCTCTCGAACGGGAGATGAGAGAACCCCATCGACCCGCTCTGCCCAGTAGGTCTCCGGCGTTGCCTCTTCGACGACGAAGATCGGGTGCTCGCCGGCGTCCTGAGCTTTTCGAAGGTTTGCCAGTACCTGTGCAGGGTTATCAGGGGTTGTCGTTTCCACTTCAATCGCGAAGGGGCGATCACAGTCAGGATGAACCGCTCTCGCATCAGGTTGTTCGCTCCCGTCCTGTTTTGGAACCGAGACGGTACAGCCGATCTTCGTCAATGCAGCGTCGATCCGTGTGATCGCCTCGTCATGGCGGATACTACCTGCTGCCCTGCTCTCACCGGTGTCGAGTGCTACGACAGATTCACCAGCGTCTGTAAGCCGAACAGCGACGTCACGGGACGTCTGACTTAACCCCACCTCGATGAGACGAGACCGCTGACGGACATCAGCGAGCTCCTCGAAAGAGGGAAGATCGGAATTTGCGTGTTCCTCCTCAAATGCCGTTCGTAGCTCTACATCGACGGTTTTTGCGTCTATCCAGCCGTTGTCCTCGCGGCAGTCCTCTCGGAGTTGGAGATTCCGAATAACGTGAGCAAGTGCGTGGTCGAGGTCCGAACTGTCCGCCCCAAGAATGTCCTGGAGTGGTTCCGGAGCTTCCGCGGTCGGTGCAGTCGACTCGTGAACACCAAACTCCCGTCGTGTTCGGTCGTGAACTCGAGCAAACGCCCGCTGGAACTGCCGCTCTTCGTACTCAGAGAGCGGGTCGTCACTCTCTGGATGACCTGGTGGGATCGGGAGTGGCTTGATACTGAACGGATACGGACCCGTCTCCCCAAACACAGGGCTCGGGAGTTGGGCAATCCACTCACCTCGAGGCAGTGATCGCACCCGGTTCGCGAAAGCCGTCGGATCGAGATCCTCGTGTGCCATCGCCCGTGCCAGCTCACGGTCGACGTTCACTTTGCCAAGGATCGGACTTCCGATGTTGTTGAGCGCGTTCAGATAGACACGTCGGCCACCCTCTGCTTGCATCTGCTCTGGGAACTGCATCGAGAGACCAACCGACAGACGGAAGCTGCGTCCTTTCTCGAGTAAATCGTTGAGGACGTCAGAAACAACGACTGACGCTGCCTCGTCGATAAGGAGGTTCACAACGTAGTCGTCGGATCGTTGGCCGAGGTCGTCTTCGTGTGTCCGGAGTGCATCCTCGAGTGACGTGAGAATAACGCCGGTCAGCATTCGTGCAGCATCATCACGGAGATCGCCGAGGTCGAACAGGACGATCTGATTCTCGTCGAGGAGTTCCCTGAAGTCGAACTGCGGATCGGTGTTGTTGAAGATTCGCCGGAGGTGCGAATCCTGTGAGATGTAGGCGAATCGATTACTGACTCCGCCCATCACGTTCGCAAACGTACGCCCGTCAGACTGGAGTTGGCGGCGTACCGTTCGGGTAACTTCCGGATCGCTCGAGGTCGGGATTGCGTCCTCGTTCGGATTGGGCGGTCCAGCCTGCCAGAGCTGGTCGAGTGCGTGCTCGAGTTGTTGATGAGCGAAGTAGTCCGAAGACGCACGATGGCGTCCGTTCTCTCGACCGTGTTCCTCGTCGAACAGTGTCTTGATGAGTGCCTCGATCAACAGTGGGGAGGCCGTTGCCCGTTCGTATCGGTCTCGCCCCATCACGAGCTTCAGGATCTCCTCGTAGTGATCGGCTTTCCGTTGAACAGCATCGACACGCCGTTGTCCGTGTGAGAGTCCAGGTGTGAGGTTGAAAAACGAAAACCCAGGGAGGATATCCGGAACCGAAAAGTGGAGGACGTTCTCCTCGAGGTCGTCGACGCCGAAGCGGTGAGCATGGGCTCGAAGGTAGTTTTCGGTCATTCCGTCGCCTTTCGGATCGACGAGGATAATCGGGCCATCAGTACTCTCATAGAGTGAGAGCATGTCGTTGATGAGCGCTTTCGACTTTCCAGCGCCGGTGGTTGCTGCTCGAAGGTAATGTGTCGGCAGCAACTGTGGTGGGATCCGCGTCGGTTCGTCCTCTGGAGTCCCGTTTTCGTCGAGTGCGTACCCGATCGCCATCCCCTCACGGAACTGTTCCATCAGATCGGGGTTTGGCCGTGGCAGTGGGTTTCGCGACCGCTGTTCTGAACGCACACCACGCGACCCGTCGACGGTCAAGTCCTCTCCGCCGGGAACGACTACCAGGTTCGCGAGTTCGTCGGCGTTAAACACGAGATCAGGCCGGGTTTTCCTGCCACCAGTGACGATCTCCGCATTGAGAACTCGCTCGAGGTGCCGTTGTGCTCGCTTTGCTTTCCGCCTCGACAGGATACCCTTCTCACGAATTCGACGGCCAACGAGTTCGTAGAACGGTCCCTCAAGCGGATCTAACGACGACTTCAGTTGCTCGATTTCTGCGTGAAGATCAGTATCGTCTGGATCTCCCATCGCGATTGCCCGCACATTCACAGTGAACGTCCTCCGGGGATGTTTGCTCTCGATTCGGCGAATCCGGTTTTGGGTCTCCTGAGACAGTTCACGCTCTTCGGGATCGGCGTCGACGGGTTCGAGCCACGAGCCGATGAGGTCTTCAGTCCACGTGTCGCGCCCATCGCGAAGATTCGATTTGCGGATTTCAGCGTCGTCTCGCCAGTCCGGCTTGCGTTGCCAGACGACTTGATATGCGGTCGGCACCGTCATCTCGTGCAGTGCATCAACGATCGCCGATAGCGGCGGGCGCTCTGCATCGTATTCTTCGTCCGGCTCGTCGATCACGAACGGCGTGATCGTCGTCATCCAGTCTTCTTTGCGACCGGTCTTGCCCATCCACTCGACCCCGAGCGGAGAAGGCTCGACATGCTCGTCGTCTCCCTCTGCGGCGTCTATGAATTCATCCTCGCTCGAAGGGTGGTGTTCGTCTAACTCGAGGTCGGAGTGCTCCTCTTGTGAGGTGTCTCCCTCGAATACGAGCGCTTCCTCGAGATCGAGTTCTGTCTTCGTGATGGTGAAACTGTGCGGAAAGATCGACGTGAGGCGTTTCTCAAGTGTCTTGACGTGTGCCTCTTGGTCAACCCCATAGTAGAATTCGACTGGCTCGTCGGGTCCCGTAGAGACGACGAGGAACTCGAACGTCGGTGGTGCAGTGTCTACCCGTGGATCCGCTCGGTTCCAAAAGCTCGTCGCAGCTGGATTCGAGAGTTTGTGAAGGCTCTCCAACGTAGCAGGAACGTCCGTTCGCTGAGTGGGTTCGGACGACGGCGTGATCTTCAGATACTCACGACTAGCCATCCGTCCTCTCACCTTCATCCTCACCGCCATCTGTCTGGGTCGGCTGTGTCACCTGTGACGAAGTGGACGACATCCTACTCTCAGCGAAGTCTCGAGACGCCTCACTGGACCGACCCGGAAGATCGGCCTGAGACTGGGCTTTCGGATCGAAGTCGATCACAGCCGCCTCGTCTTCCATTGCTCGAACTTCGATTCCCCGCCACTCGCCGTCGACGCCGACGAGCGCCTCTGAATAGCCCGTCCGGTCGTTGCCGGGAACGGCCTCCTGGACGAAGCGCATCTGTGCCGAGTTAAGACCGAACTCGTTGGCCCACTCGCGATCCATGCCGTCGAGGTGGTGGAACTGCTTGATCGCACACTGGTCGATAATCGCCTCGGACTCTGGATGCTGGAAGAACTCGTCGACGGTCTGGGTCACGAGTCGGATCGAGAGGTTGTGATGTCGGTGGTGACGGAAGACGATCTCGAGGTACTCGAGACTCGCTGCGTCCTGCATGATGTAGCGAGCCTCGTCGATGACGAAGACGACCTCTTTGTCCGTCTCCTTCGCACGCTCGTAGACCAACGAGATCAGCAACTGCATGACGAGACTCGTGCTTCCACCGAGGCTGCCTTCCTGCTGGGCGAGGTCGAGATAGATCACCTTCTCGTCGCGGATGTCGAACTCGGTCTCTCGTCCCAGGTTCTCGTACCGGCCGTCTTCCGCGAACGGGCGAAGCTGATCGATGAGCCACGTCGCGTCTTCGCCGATCTTCGTCGCTTCCTCGTCCGTCCGCACGACGTACTCCGTCGGCGTCTCGACCATCTCCTCGAGGATGTCGAGGACGTCCCGCATCGTCGGGCTCTCGTTGTGATGAGTCGCGATATCGTCAGTGATCCCGTTGCGTGAATAGGCGCGCTCGATCGCGGTCTCTAACGTCGTCCGGCGGTCACCGAGTGTGATTCCCCGGAGCGCGAAGTAGTTCGAGAGGAAGCTCATCACGCTATCGAGCTTTTCACGGTACGGGCTGGCGTCCTTGCCCATCGCCCTCTGAACACGCTCGGGAGTGGGCTTGATCTCGAGTGGGTTCAGTCCCATATCGCCGCCGATCGTGATTCGTTCGCCACCAAGTGCTTCGGCGACACCGGCCCAGTTGTTCAACGGCTCGAGGATGATCCCGATACGGTCCTCGCTTTGTTCGATCGAGCGGATGAAGTTTTGCTTCGAGCCGAACGATTTCCCAGAGCCTGGATCACCGATCGTGAACATTGCATAGCCGTTCTCTCGAGCGAACGGGTCGATAACGACCGGGCTCTGGTTCTTCCAGTGAACACCGAACTCGACGCCGCCGTCCTCGAGGATCGTGGCGTTGTGTGGCGATGCGAGAAGTGCACCGACCGCACCACCGAGTGCCGTTGCCTCTCGGCCGAACGGGTTGGGGCCGACCGGAGCTGCAGTCTGGATGGCGAGGTCTTGCTTACAGATAGCCGTCTTCGGCGAGAGCCCAGCGGGTTGCTCACGAAGCCGGCTACGAACCGTCCGGACGGCGTCACGAAGTTCGTCACGTGACCCCGCTCGAACTGTGATGAACATGCCTTGCTCGAACACCCGACTCCCGTTCTCGACGCTCTTGTACGTCGACAGCGCCTCGTTGGCCCGCTCTTGCAGATAGCTCCCGCGAACAGTACTCTCGAGGTCAGCATCGGCCTGGAGGTCGTCAGCCACTCGCTGGAGTTCGTCTCGAGCTTGCTGCTGGCTCTTCGGGGTAATATGGACCGTCAGATCGAACTCGACGTCCGTGAGCTCGAAGAGTTCGGTCAGATAGCCATCTTTCGGGTAATCCGGATAATCCGCGATGTAGAGCGTGGACGTCCATTGGTCACCGACTCGAGCGGTACGTGTATCCCACTCGATCGCCGCCGGCGCGACGGCGTGTTGATGGTGTTCTGCGATGTCGTCGAGGATCTGCCCTTCCTCGAGGCCGTCTTCGACGGTCGTCTCCTCGAGGAGATCCGCGAGTTCGACTTCTTCGACGTCTTCAGCTCGCCAACGATCCCACCCCGCCTTCGCGAGAAGCGTGAGCAATGCCGTTGCACCGATGTAAAGGGCAAGCCCAGCCTGTGTCCCTGAATCGGGGAGTGTCTCGATCATTGGTCGACCCTCCGTTGATGGTCGACGATCGGACGATCACGGATCGCATCCGCTCCGTCGTCGTATTCGTGTTCTTCGCCGTTCCAGAAGTCCATCGAGAGGACAAACAGTTCGACCGTCGTCAGTCGATGAGCGGACCACCCTGCTGCCTTCTGGATAAACTCCGTCTGGAGGCCATGACATCGGTTCTCGAGTTTCTCAAACATGGCCGCCCGAATCTCCGCGTCGGTCATGTCGCTGCGACGGGTCACGAACGGATTGAACAGGAAGCCGACCACCGGAAACGAGGTGAGCTTCTCTGCAGGAGATTGTTCGTCCTGGTACCGATCGTAGACCTCGAAGGGGTCGACTTCGACGCCGATGAAATACCGTACCTGTTGGGTCCCCTCGAGATCTCGCGGACGTTGCTCTCGATACTCCTCGAGTAACTCTTTGAAGATCGGGTTTTGCTTGACGTCGCTGTCAGTGAGCCGCCCATCGATTCGCTCGATCAGCTTCTCGACCGGGAACGACCGCGTCGTGGCGTGGAATTTGAGCGTGAAGTCGAGTTCCTTGTTCGCGAACTCCTCGCCGAGTTGCTGGATTTGAGCCCAGTCACCGGACATCGCGAAGTCCATGTTCCCGGGGTCGATCTCGAGGTAGGCCTCCATCGCGCCATCTGAGCGCTCGATTGCACCGGCACCAGGCCACGCTCGCCTGATGTTCGTGAGGTCCTGTGTTCGCTCGTCCGGTTTGAACGGCGTATAGCTCACGAGCCCGCCTTCGGTACTCGCTTCGGTGGACTCGGTCGTGGCCTCCGTGCTGTAGGTAAATCGAGGGCGCTTGCAGTAGTGGCGGTAAACATCCCCCAGCCACGTCGACGCCGGGAGGTGGTTGGGTGACGCGTAGACGATCGACCCACCAAGGACGACACCGAGTAAGACGAACGGTAAGATCGCACCATCGAGTCCCGTGAGGCCACCAAAGAGGAGACCAGCAATCGGGAAGCCAAGAAGCACGTAGACGTCTCCTTCCTCGATATTCAAGATCGGTATGCGACTCTCTTCACCCAGTTCGTCCATGATTCGACGGCCAGCTGCATCGTGATCTCGTGTCATTCAGTAATACCCCGGATCGTTCTCGGTGCGACGGTACGCCGGGACGCCTTCCTGGCCGTACGCATCTGTCGCAACGTTATCGTGGTCGGTTCGTCTTCCGCTGCCGCCGCTCGAGTTTCCAGACTGTTGGGGTGAGCCACCGCCTTGGCGCATCTTCGACGCAGCCGTATAGCCAGCAGCCGCTTTCGGTCCCCACGCCGCAGTCGTGGCTGCTGCAGCAGGGCCTGCAACAACACCGGCCCCAACGGCTGCGCCAGCTGTTACTGCGCCCTTGGTCGTCGCTCCGATGATCTTCGTCGTCATCGGGCTGGCATACTTGAACAGCTTCCAGACGATGAGAATCGAGAGCAGTGGCAACGTAACCGCGATGAGGTAGCTCAGGAACGAACTATCCGGAACGAGCGCCGAGTCCGTCCCCTCACTGAACAGGAGTTCATACCCCTTGAATAGCAGCGCCACTGGAATCGGCATGATCGCAAGCGGCACGAACTTCATACAGACCGTACGGGCGATGTGAGAGACGACGGGAAGATTCCCATAGGCCAGTGCGATACCAATCGGCATCGCATAGATCAAGATGTACAACAGGATCTCGCGAAGGAAGAACAGCGCCTGTAAGATCCACATGGCGACAGCGCCAACTCCAGTGAGGAAGAGAGCTAGTGCTGGGTTCGAAACGGTTAAACGGAGCAATTCAATCATTGTGGCAGTCACTGTCGAAATGTCTGGAATAAGAGCAATGGTGAAGCCGTCGACGAGATAGAGCGCTAACACAGCGACCCAGTACCACGTTACGATCAGGAACGCACCCGTCCAGGCACTGCGCTTTGCCTTTCGCGTCTCGTACGCACTGCCGATATTGAAGATCCGGATCGTATGTCTGCCCTGGACACACATCACGAGCAACAACAGGGAGACGAGCATGATCTCCCCAGCAACGAGATTGCCGTGGATCTCTTCCCACGGTGTGTTCGACGGCTGACCGAACACGAATGCACCATCCGTCTCCGGTGTTGGCGTGCCGAAAACCTGTGCTGTGACGGCTCTATATCCATCTGTCAGTCCCTCCTGAAACCATTCGATGAGCTTGTCAACTGCGTCTTCGAACCACTTGATCCCGATATCCGAGAGTGACCATGACATTACGAGGCCCTCTCAATTTCGATTTCACAGTCATCGGGAGTGGTACCGAGATAGTGGATGATGTAGTCAAGAGTAAGATCTCTAGCATGGCTTGTAGAGAGGCGGACGGTGAACTGCCCATTTCGTCCGATCGAGTCACACTTCGATCGTGTGCTCGCTGGCGAAAAGGGGAGTGTGTTGCTGTAGATCAGTACTGTCTCTCCTGCAGGAAGAGCTATCGACTCTGCATCCGCTCCAAAATCGCTCTCCGGATCGTGGATCCCACTCTCACCCGCCTCATCGAAGCTGTCATGTGATGGAAAGGGGACATCCCCTTCAAACCGAA
Source organism: Natronolimnohabitans sp. A-GB9 (assembly GCF_030848565.1). Taxonomy (GTDB): domain Archaea; phylum Halobacteriota; class Halobacteria; order Halobacteriales; family Natrialbaceae; genus Natronolimnohabitans. The sequence goes on along the minus strand of NZ_JAVDDV010000011.1, from coordinate 91,208 downwards.
GCGTGGTAGCTGCGGTTGGCCCAGTTCCCCGATTTGTCACAGTAAGTATCCCCTCTGCTTCCGTACTGAAGTCACTCGCACCTTCGTACATCTCCTCGGGATACTCTCTGGCCAACCGGAGCTCCGTTAACTCGAGGTCGGGCTCGAGCGTAACCGTCGTTGTCTCGACTGTCTCGTCGTCACTGAGACCGAGGAGTTCGTACTCTCCTGGTGGATAGTCCGTTCCAACCTTGACGGTCGTGTGAGACACCCCCGATTCAATCGTTCGCTTGGCAAATAGCTCGCCAGAGGGGGCGACGACGTTGAGTTGGTCGATCGCCTCTCGCTCGAGGTCGATCACTAACTCGAGTCCGTCGACATCGACGCTCTGGATGACGTCTCCATCTGAGGGGGACTCGTCGTCACTGGGATCACTCAGCGCAGAGCAACCCGCAAGAGCGGTACTAATCCCTGTGAGAATGCTTCCAAGAACGATACGTCTGTGTCGAGTGTTCTGCTTTCGCGTCATAGCGTGTCTTTCATTTTCAAGAACGATCCGATTCGTTTCGCTGCGTACAGTGCAACTGCAAAAGGGAGCGCATATCGCACGACGTCGACCACAAGCGTGAACCAGCCTGTCGGGGTGGCTAACGGGTGCCACGTTTCAGTGGCCGTATCACCGAGATATGCCGGGCTGTGTGAGCGCCACGAGCCAGGATGGTACTCTGCCGTGTAGATTCCTGGCTGGTGGACTGTGACCTCAGCAATGCCCGCTGCGTTCGTCCGCACCTCCTGATCGCCGACCGTGATATATCCCTGGCGGGAGGTCGTGCCGATCAACGAGAACCGTGGACCGATCAGTGAATCCTCGAGCATGATCGGTGCTCCCGTCTCACTATCGCGAAGTTCGACCCGGAGTGTCGTCGCAGTCGCGTTCGACTCGACGATTTCGATGGAGAGATCACTCTCACGAATCAGCCGTTCTGACCCCCCATCTGGTTCGACGAGATCTGCGGAAACACCTCGAACGATCCCAGAGACAGCAATCGCCTCTCGATCGATCTCGTCGTGACGGAGGGCGAGTCCGTACGATCGTGTGTACGGCTCTGAAACGACGTCGATATCCGCGTTCTCGTGGATCGTCGGTTCAGGTGACGAACTCTCAGTACCCCATGTTTCGAGGATATCTGGCCCATCGCGGATCGGCTCTGTACGCGGGCCTACTTCAGACGGATATGCGTGGACGTATACCGGGAGTGCATCGGAGTCCGCTGTTTCTCTGCCCCCTCGAGTGGACGTCGTGAGTTCGTCCCAGCCGGTGTCACGGGCGGTGTAATATCGCCAGACACCGCGGACTCTTGCTTCGCCGTCGTCCGAAAGTGTGTAGCCGTGCCATGGCTGGGCCTGATAGATCGCAACGCCATGGTCTCCATTCGGGTACGAGGCGTGGTAGATCGATGCCCGCAAATCGTAGACCTCGACCTCGAGGTCCTGTGAGACGGTCACCTGATCCGTCGTCACCTCCGTCCGGTTCCCGAGATCCTGCTCAACTCGAGCGCTGATATCTGCCTCGAGTGTCAGGGTGGCCGATCCGCCACGGTCGAGTTCGTATTCGAACGTGGGTGTTTGTGTCCCGTCGATAGTCTCGAGGACGTCGTCGTCACGGAGGAGACGCACTTCTTCGATTCCGTGAGTTTGCACCGATGAATTGCTATCGAGACGAACACGATAATCGACGAACCCACGGAGTTCACCATCTGGAGCGATGTAGTGAACCGTCTCGTCGGCATCCAGGTGTACTCTCGTCGACGGCTGGATCGCGAACGTCGTCGCGTGGGCATCGGCAATGAGTACAGAGTCCGTGAGCTCTGCATGCGTGGGATAGACCGAGGTTTCTGTACCGCCACCCTCGAGAGATTCATAATCGTACGCCGTCCAGCGTTCGGCGGTATCTGGGGGCTCTTTGAACGTGATGTCCGTGCAATTGCCGAGTTCCTGCATGGCCGTTCGCTGCTCATCATATCGCTCCTCGTACTCGGCATCACTGAGACACTCATTCGGAGCTTTCGACCAGAGCGTCGCCGTCTCGTTGACGTCTAACTCACTGTCGTCAGTGCCCGGTCGTGGTGGAGCGTCGGCACTCACCGCAGTCACCCCTGCGAACGCGAGCGTGACGGCAACGAGAGCGAGCACCGCAACCAGGTGAAGGCGAGTGTGATGCACGAGCGGAGTGAATCAGAGACGATCTAGAGTGCGATGGTGAGTTACCACGGAACGAGGTCAACACACTCGGCAAGTGGCAGTCCCATTGCCGATCCAGCAACCGTGTACAGCGGCCCGAGGATCACGAGGATAACCGCAGACTTCATCGCCGTCCGCTTGTGCTGTTTGAGGCTCTTTTTCTGCTCGATGTTCATCGTGAACATCTCGACAAGTGAATCAGCCTGCCAGACCACAACCAGCCCCATAATTCCGAGCGCAGTCGTGATCTGGAAGAATCCAGAGATCATGTCTGGCAACCCCTCAGCGTCACACACGACGCTATCTTGTGCCAGCACAGGGTCTACAGCGACGAGCGAAAGGACGAGGAACGAAACGAGTCCACTCCGTAGCACTCGTTGCCGAAGGCCGGTGGAACGAGATTGTCCGATAGGAGGGGAGTCACTTGCCGTCATTGAGAGTCTCCACCACGACTAGATCCGTATCGGACCATCTCGCTGTGTAGACTTGCGGTGAAACTACTGTTCAACAGAAGGCGCAGACCCCGATCTGTTCGGGAGAAGTTTCGATTTCGGTTCCTCGAGATCTTCATTGATTACCGACTGTCGTTCTACCGAGATAGAGTATATGTCTTCTGTATTCATCAATTGATTCTAGAAATTAATTGGATCAGTAGACATACTTCCTTCTCTTTGAGATAATAGATAGAAATAATGAGAGTCTGATTTTCTCAGAAGTCGCAAGGTCGAAAGTAGAGTTACCCCACAGACTGAACTGTTTGGACCGTGTGGGGTAACTATGAATTCCGGTCCAGCAAAGCCATCCCCACCGGACCTGCCGGACTATGTCGTGAACCCGCTCGAGAGCCAATCACCGGAGAAACTCGAGCAAGTCGCGGAGTACGCTGGTGAACTAGCAACCTGGAAGCGAGCAAAGCGAAAGCACGACCTCGAGCAAAAACGAGACGAGGAGGGGATTGATGAGGATGAACTCGAGGATCTCGAAGATAGAGGGATCTCAATCGATCCAACAGACTACGAAGATGTCCCTGCAAGTGGAGCTTATATTACAATCAAGGAAACAAAACCTGGCTATCACTATTACTACTGGCAGTGGCGGGACGGAGACTCGTGGAAGAACGAATACATCGGGCCAGTAAATCCGAGAGAGGACTAGCTATCCACTCAGCTTTGCATGTTCTTCCCAACCGTTGAGTGAAGAGTGAACGAAGGGGGTAGTCGATTTCTTGGTCGTGTCCCAAACTCGTCTAGAGTCGTAACTGACTCCTGTGGAAACAGGGTCACCTCTGGTACCTACCCCGAAGTGACCCATGCACGCCACAATCGACGCGCAAGTCACGGTTAGCATCGACTTAGACAAAACGCTACCGCTTGCCACTCTCGCTGAATCTTTCACAGAGCTTCACCTCGAGGCGACGATCCTCGAGGAGCTTGTCAAAAGCCTCGACGAGCGCCTCGTCGAGGCGTACTGTGGGGAGAAACACGCGCGCGGAAACGGCGATCGCCGTTTCCAGCGCGCCGGAACCTCAACACGAACAGCTGTGACAACCGCAGGAGAGCACGAATTCACCCTTCATCACGTCAAAGATACCGCTGCCACCGGTGACAATCCTACCTACTTCCGCCCTCTCGAAGATCTCATCAAATTCGACGGGCAGCGCATCTATCAAGAGGATATTTCGCTCCAGAGTACCGAACTCGCTACGTCGCTCAGCTTTCGTGATGCCGTCGCCCACGGCGACGGCTTCACTCCGATGCCTTCGAGAACGACGATCAACCGCCGAGTCCGTGAGTACGGGAGCAAACTCGGTGACTTCGTTCGTGATCGGCTTCCTGGGACGAATGCAGACACTGTCGTTCCTGACGGAACGAAGTGTCATAGCCAGGACGATCACTGCACGTACCACGACGTCAACGTCACTCTCGGACAGATCACCGAAGACAACGCGGAAACCACGCTCTTAGACGTCAATGTCAACGAGCCGTGGGACGATACAGCAGAAGATCTCGAAGAGAACGAGGCGATCACTGACGACGCGACGGTCGTCAGTGACGCCGAGGAATCCCTCGTCGACGCCTTCGAGACCAGCTATCGATCTCATCAGCTCGATCTCGTTCATGTCGGTCGAACGCTTGGATACAAGCTGTGGAAGGACGGTACCTTTTCGCTCGAAACGCGGAAAGCGATCGCCTCAGACGTCACAAACGACTTGTTCCATCTGAAGAACTCGGTTGCGCTCCATGCACCGAGGAATGAGCGTTTGGCGATCCGCGAGCGGATCGACCAAACGCTCGAGAACCTCACGAAGGAGGCGTGGCGCTTAGAGCAACAGGACTCTCCAAAATCAGCGGCGTACCTCCGAAAATGGGCAGAAGCAACCGTCACGTTCGCCGAACTCGCACTCGAGGGACAAGAGGTTCTGTGGACGTCGAACGTGGTCGAACGAGCCATGGGCGAAATCTCGAAGCGGTGTAAAAACCAGTGGATGAGATGGACAGAGTCCGGCTTAGAATCGCTCCTCTGGCTCAATCTCGTGAGATATGCCGATTCCGAGCAGTTCGCGGCGTTCGCCGACGAACTGCTCGAGCGTTCAGCCAAAACAGCCATGACATTGGAGGTGTCAGTTGACGCTACCAGAGGCGAACTCTAGACGAGTTTGTGACGGGACCGATTTCTTGACGAAGTCACCACCCACTGTCGCCTGCACGGGTGTCTGCTGGCCGCGACTAGAGGGAGTCGCCCACTGATAGAGGTCGTGATAGCGATAGGCCTACACTCCACGTGCAAAGTGAAAACTTGAGGCCGATAACGAGTCATATTCCCCAAATCCTTTCATACCAGACGCTCGTATCGAAACGTGCCATCTCGGGGTTTCTCCCGAGGGCTCCTACACCCTGAGTAACTGGTACGTATGTACCTCAAGCACGTCGACCCGTTCGGGACTGGTGGCTCGAGGGTTCCGATACGTGTGAAAGTATTGTTCGGACCCTGAGAGATAGTTTTCAGAACTACAGACGGATCGGCACTCCCCTATTCGGCGGCGACCATCTCGAGATCGTGCGTTCGCTTTGCTCGCTTCCAGGTTGCTAGTTCACCAGCGTACTCCGCGATTTGCCTCCTTCGAAGTGAGTCAAGTGGACCTCACGGGGGTGTGAATAATTTCTAATCCTGATAATTCATCACAGATAGCTATCGCAATTAGTATTCAAACAACGGCTCAATACCACGATACTCGGGAAGTAAATTTCTGTTATCACCATGGTCAAAATTGAACTTCCAAGCATGATCTTTTTTCTTCTCTGAAATATCAAATCTTGATATGAAATTAGGAAAAGGAATTGTCCAACGATATTCGTCAGAAGTGCCAAGAAAAATAAGATAGAGTGGATGGTGCTGTCTCAAATTGTTTATTGAGTCCCACGTTGATCCGTAGAAGGGCGACTCTTTTGCCGTAGAATCACCTGCAAACCGCGAGTACGTTACCCAGATCATTTTTGTAGACTCTTCAGTCTCTACTTCCCACGCGGATCGACTTTTGTATCCCGTGGGTTTCACAACCGATTGGACTCTCCCATCATTTTCCAACTCTCGAATCAGCTTTTTCTTTTCACTTCTTGAGGTGCTCATTATAACTACCCCCACCGCTCGTATGATCCGGTGATTTTGGGTCGTACCTCTAGTTCAATCTCCTGTTCCTCAACCGCGAAATCCCATTCATCGTAATGTCCTGGTTTGACTGGCCCAACATAGACTGGATAGACATCGTCTGCGAGTTCATCCTGATACTCATCAGGGATGAATACCCTAACTAATTCAGTCATTTCACCATGGGCATCACGGTGGACAGCTTCCAGACCTCGTTCTAGTTCTTGATGGAACTGAACCTGTACAATTGTGTGCTGTGAGTCTGGATGATCCAGCTCAAGAGCGTAGTAGTCTTCATATTCACTGATCTCGCTTTCGAAGTCAGCCTGCGCTTCAATAATCCCGACTATATCTTGAGCCGCCATTTGCATTCGTTCTGGATAAAACGCGACAAGGTCGCTGATTCCAGTAGGAAGCAGGCCGAGTTCTCGTTTTAGTACATCGTCAAAAGTTTCTTCTTTGCGCTTACGAAGAGCCAGTTCTTCATGGACGATCTCGCTCACTTTGATATTCTTCCGAGCCATTATCTTTTGGATACCGTGTATCCTTTGTATCTTCCAGATATACTAATGTCTATCGGATCGGGTCGAAAGTGTTGGCCAAAAATATGAAAACAACTCTTCCGAAGTACTATACGGGTCCCCTGGTTATCCCAATACAGAACTGATGGTTGAAACCGGGAATCTTGACCATCCTGCAGTTGAACTTATCCTACCTCTTGATCGCGAGCGCCACCAGTATGAGGTGCCACAGAATACGACACTGTTTTTCTGGACGACGCTTGCCGCAGGTACCCCAGAACGACTTCCGCAGATTCAGTCCCCCCTGGGAAGTCGTCTATTCAATGAGGCACGGAGTTTATCCGAGCAACTGACGTGGTCAATGTCGATTGATGGTGAGTCAGTCCCGCTTCTTACTGATTCCTATTACAGGTGCGGTGGATACACAGGACTCGCATGGTGGATCGCAGTTGGATCTGTAGACTTACCAGCTACAGTCTCTGTGGAATTAGAAACGAGCGGAGCTCAACCCACAGTTCAGGGACACCCACTCGTCTTCTGGACAGACCGGGGTGAAATGCTCCAGTGGGGAACAACAACTGAGAGTACGGTGGACCTCATCCCGTCTGACTCACCATCTACTACGTTTCCAACTCACCAGGAGCAACTGTGGGAACGACATACAGTTTACAAACCCCAGGACTGTAACGAGTAACTTTCACGGATGAGCCCAAGAGGATTGCTTCTTTCCAAACATATCTGGAGTCGTAACTAACTGATCACGTTGTTGGTAATCTATAGCGAGAACTCTTCTGTCGAAAAGGTATTCTTCTTAGCCACCCTGTCGATATGCTCTTTTCTTTAAGTTGATTGGAGGTTACGTATAGGTGAGAATGAATGCCGCTATCTACGCTCGTGTTTCGACAAACGAGCAAGATCCACAACGGCAAATCGAAGACTGTCGCGAGACGCTCGACGAGCGGGACAGTGAGTATGAAACCGTCGACGTGTACACAGACATCCAGACCGGCACGACCGGGGATCGGCGTGAGTTCAAGGAGCTACAAGACGAGATCGTGAGCGGCGAGTACGACGTCGTTGTCTGTTCCGAAGTAAGCCGGTTCTCTCGCGAAGGATCACAAGCAGTTATGGAGTTCATCACGCTCTGCCTGGATAACGACTGTAGCGTGGAGTTCGTTCAAAACCCGATCAATATCGATGCAGCTGACGATCCTGTAACCAATGCAGTGAACCGGATCATTACGAGTCTGTTGAGTGAATTGGCACAATTCGAGCAACAGCAGAAACTCGAACGGATAAACTCAGGAATACGGGCAGCACAGAAGGCAAGTAAGTGGACGTCACGACCTCCACGTGGCTTCTCCGTTGGCGACGATGGTCGATTACACGTAGACCCGGAGGAGTTTCTCAACGTCCGTCACGCGCTCGAGCGCATCGCGAGCGGCGAGAGTAAACGACAGGTGGCCGAAGACTCTGGAACCCCACGGTCGACACTCACCCACCTGTACAACGACGAGGAACGCCGGCAGATGTACCTCGAAGGCGACCACGAGGACGACAGGACCGACTCGGCGATCGTCGAGTTCGGACCGCTCCCGGAACTCGATATAGACGAGACCGACGAACTGGAGGAGAACAATGCCCGGTCGTGAAGACAACGAGGTCGACCCGGAGGACCCGCGCCCTCGAGGTTCCGATCCGCGGTTCAATTACAATCCGTGGTTCTACGTTCACGACGATCTCGCGAAGTCAATCTCTCTCGGGCCACTCGGTGACGCCGAACCTGAAGACAACTGAGTGTGCCATAGAAAACCTCACACAGACTTCGGAAAAGGAAGTACAGGGCAAGCAGTTGCCGGAACGGTGATCGAGCTTTCTGATAGCTGTCAAAATCTGCCTGCTGCATACAGAGCGCGTGTCTTGCACAAGACATTGGTCGGCCAATCTCGTATGAAGTGGTTCTATTCTGCCGTAACCCACGACAGGAACTCTACAGTCACCAACACAATTACTGTCTTTCTTCATCCCGAAGAGTGACCGTATATGACATCGAGCCACCGTACAATGAGTAGAGAACGAACAGCATGCCAACCGCAACGATTCCAGTCTGGATTGAGCTTGACTGATAAATAGTCAACACGTCCAACTCATAGAGGATTCCTTCGATGACAGAACCCAGACTAATAAACACGAATCCGATTGCAACATAGAGCATCGGTTGTCCGTTTCCACGGCGATAACTCCGATACGCCTGAAAGGCGATGGCTAGTCCAAGTACAATGACGACAAGTTTGGCGATTATCAGTTCAGTGTGCATGATTAGTTCCTTCTCATTCCGTTCCACATTCTGGCAAATCGATCTAGAGGGTCTTCTTTGATCTCCAATTGGACTTCGTAGATTCCATCATGGAATGTGACGTTGATAGAGTTGAGTATCGTTTCGTATTGCTTTCGATGGTGACCTTGTGGATCAATCTGGAGATCTTCGCTCACTAGACCCATCGAGTGGAGTTGGTCCAGACGGTCATATATTGTCGACTCGGAGCAATCACACTGCTCCCTAAGTTCTTCGACCAACATCGGTTCTTTAGTCAAATAGGCCAGAATCTGACGGGCATAGTCGTCTCCCAGAAGGTTGAGTACCCGTTCGGATTTTGGCTCCGCCATGTGATGCGTAAAATACGTAATCAACGGAGAAAAGTGCTGTCGTCTAACGCTGAAACTGTCTACACCTCCGAACATGGACCCACATATAAGTATGTTTCGCGTAGACCGTTGACCGCGGGTTGTGCGATGGTGGCTAGTATATACAATGGCGTACATCTACATGTGAGAGCAACATGACACAACCACTACAATCGGCTGCACGAATTGGACGGACGGGGCTCGTCGCAGGCATCACGCTCCTCATCGGAGCCACGGGATCTGCCGTGGCCCAGGGAGGTGGTAGTGGCGGCGGCATGATGGACGGCAGCTGGGGAGTGTTCGGAGGCTGGGGTTTCCTCTGGTTCCTGTTACTCCTCGGAATCATCGTTCTCGCCGTTTCCATGGCCAGCGGTAACGAAGGGGCGCAGAACGGAGGTCAACAAGACCGGGCCCAGGAAGAACTACGTAAACAGTACGCCCGCGGGGAACTCTCCGACGAGGAGTTCGAAAAACGACGACGGAAGCTGTGACCAACTCGGAATATTGCAGCTACCATCAGCTGATAAAACCATGACATACACAATCACCACCACGGTCGAGGCACCGTTCGACGACGTGATCGGTGAAGTGACGACTGTACTGGAAGACGAAGGGTTCGGCGTACTCTCCGACATCGATGTCCAGACGACGCTGAAAGAGAAACTCGACGTTCATGTCGATCAGTATCGGATTCTCGGAGCCTGCAACCCGTCGCTTGCCCACCAGGGGCTTGCTCAAGAACCGGAGTTGGGAGCATTACTTCCGTGTAACGTGATCGTTTACGAAACGGACGATGATATCGTTGTGAGCGCCGTCGATCCCCAGCGACTCCTCGAAGTCGCCGACAATCCGCAGCTCGAAGAAATTTCGACGGATGTTCACGAGCGGTTTGAACGAGTGATTACAGCTATAGACGAACAATTTCCGTCTGGGGGTGAGCCCCGGTGAGTTCCACGAGTCAGACTGAGAAAACGATACTCGTCATCCTTGCCCTCGCTGCCTTACTTGTGATTCCAGTCTTCACGATGGGGGGCGGAATGATGAGCACTGGCTGGGACATCTTCGGCGGTGGAATGTTCGTCTGGCCGCTGTTGGTGCTCGGACTCATCGCACTTGCGCTCTACTGGGCCAGAAGCCAACCCGAAGACAGTAATGCAGAACAGCCAGACCCAGCCCGCGCAGAACTTCGTGAACGGTATGCACGTGGTGAGATCGACGACGAAGAGTTCGAAAACCGACTCCAGATGCTGAGCGATAATCGGTGATCCTAATGACCAATCAACTACTTACTCGACGACGAACGCTCGCACTCACAGGAAGTACAATTACCATTGGGCTTGCTGGCTGTCTGAGCGATAGCACAAATCCGGTGAATAACGACGACGATGGCAGCACCCAGGAGGATGCAAGCCAAGCCGGATCAGATTCCGATGGCCACGATCACGAAATCGATCATACACTCGGTCATCCGGAGGAACAGATCGAAGTGACGATGGAGTCTGACGACGACGCTCATCACTTCGTCCCACACGTCGTTCACGTCGAACCGGGTGGAACGGTGACGTGGGTGCTCGACAGCGGCGTCCACGACACGGTCGCCTACCATCCGGAGAACGCCTCCGTCCTCCCATCAGCGACTGAGCAACGAATTCCAGATGGCACCGACCCGTGGGCGAGCGACGTCTACGGCACGGCAGGTGAAACGTTCGAGCTGACTTTCGAAGGGGAGGGAGTCTACGACTACACCTGTACGATCAGTGGTCACGGTCATCGGGGCGGCGATCATCACGGTGGCGGTCATCACGGCGGAGACCAGACCCACGAATCGACGGGAATGGTTGGCCGCGTGATCGTCGGTGATCCTGACCTTGATCCGGATGGACAACCGGCGTTGCGGTCCCCTTCTGATGAATTGCCCGAGGCTGCACGCCACGAACTGGAGCAGTTTAACCACCAGACTCGGAATGCCCTTCAGGAACACTGACCACTGCCGACATCTGTATTGTATGTGGTGTACAATACTTTAGCGTGCTCGAACCGTACAAAGACTACTGAAGAAAGCGGCGGATCACGATATACCATATTGGAGCCTTAATGAAAGATACATACACAACAAGCCGACGTGACCTGCTCAAGTCGAGTGCTCTCGCAGGTGGAACCCTGATTGCTGGATGTCTCGATACCACAATCGATAACGACCCATCACCGGACGAACGCGAATTGCCAGAGCCACAATACGGCGATCCGGATCGGGAGTACCAGCTAAGCGCGACTGAGAGTGAAGTGATCGTCGCAGGCGGTGAGTCCTACAACGGCTGGACGTACAACGGTGAATATCCGGGGCCCGAAATTCGTGCAGTGGAGGGTGAACGCGTCCGCGTCACCATCGAGAATGACCTGTCTGAGGAAACGACGATTCACTGGCACGGGATGGTACTTGACGGTGATAACGCGATGGACGGCGTTCCGGGCGTCACCCAGGCTGCGATTGAACCTGGCGAGGAATTCGTCTACGAGTTCGATGCGGAACCGGCTGGCACACATTGGTATCACAGTCACGTCGGTCTGCAACTGGATCGAGAACTGCTCGGCCCACTCATCATCGAAGAGCGAGATCCACATATCGAGTACGACACCGAAGCGACACTCGTATTGGATGAGTATCTCCCGACTGAGCCACGTGTCGAGACCTCGAACGGAAATGGAGGCGGCATGGGTGGTATGGGAGGTGGTGGATTCCCCGACGCGCCGCCGGCAGAAGGAACGCTGATCAACGGGCGGCTCCCGGACGAACCGGCAACCGTTGATGTCGAAGAGGGCAGCCGGATTAGACTACGACTGATTAACGCAGCAGCGGCAGCGACTTACGAAATCGGTATCGACGACCACGACCTCGTCGTTACTCATACGGATGGTCCAGCTGTCGAACCCGTCCCTGTCGATACGCTCGAAATCGGCCCAGGGGAACGATACGATGCTGTCGTTGAAGCACGATCACCAGGTACATGGCCGATCCAGGTCAGGGCCGTCAACAAATCGACGTCGGCTGGCCGGGCACTACTGGACTACGACCAGTCTGATGGGGACGTCACCGAAGGTGAAATCGGTTCCCGTCAGCTCCAACTTTCGGACTTACACGCGATCGACTCTCTTGATGAATATCGTGGAGAGCCAGATCGAACGATTGACCTCACCTTATCCGGAGAAATGATGGGTGGGGACGAGTGGACGATCAACGGACAGGCGTATCCGGATGCCGATCCGATCAGTATCGAAGAGGGCGAACACGTTCGCTTCCGAATGGCCAACCGAAGTCCGATGCGCCACCCAATGCACCTCCACGGACACCACTTTGTGGTCGGTGATGCCCTCAAGGATACAGTCATCGTTCCCGGCCATATGGGAGAGATTACAATCGATTTTGTCGCTGACAACTCCGGTGCGTGGTTTTTCCACTGCCACCATCTTTATCACATGGAAACAGGGATGGCACGTGAGGTCCCGTACGAGAAGTAATGATGGCTCTGGTGAATCACTAGACGGCGGCGACTTACCGCGAAGAATCACGTCGCTCGAGGCGTCACACTGGAACGATCGTGACTGCTCCCTCGATGAATCCAGCGGTAACGAATCGAGTGACCAATCTCGGGAAGACAGCGAGACACTACACCCCGACTCTGTACGGCGATTCACCAAAGCCCGAGACTTAGGTATCGAAGGTGCGGTAAATGCGTACCTACAACTGAGGGGACTTATCATTACTATCATATACAGCACTCTGGAACACAAGTTGCCCTACGAGCGATTACATCCATATCCGAGCTAGCGGCAAGGATATCCTTTTGATTCGAAGATTTGCCCCGTCCTGATTCGAGGTTTTTTAGCAAGAAACCGCTTGAAGGATAAGCCCGTATAGTAAACCGAGGGATCCACCATGACATCTACACAATCAGAACTCGAGCACACTGACCTCTCCTTGACGGGAATGTCGTGTGCGACCTGTGCCTCGACGATCGAGGAGCACCTCGAGGACGTCGACGGGGTCAAGGAAGCGTCGGTCAACTTCGCGACTGAGCGGGCGGACGTCCACCACGAGTCGGACGTCGACGCCGAAGCGCTGGTCGAGGCCGTCGATTCCGCCGGCTACGGCGTTCGCGAAGAGTCACTCGAGGACGGAATGGAAGACGAGGAGGAACTCGAGACGCTCCGGCGGATGGCGATCCGGGCGTGGATCGTCACGTCGCCGATCTTGCTCTTGATGGTCTTCATGTGGACCCCGCTCGATCCGCTCACGGGGTTCCAGATCGACGTGCTATTACTCGCCTTCGCGACCCCCGTGGTCTTCTACTACGGCCGGACCACCATCGCGTCGGCGCTTCGCGCGTTAGGCAACGGCACGTTCAATATGGACTCGCTTATCGCACTGGGGACGGTCGTCGCGTGGGCGACCGGCGTCATGGTCTTCGTCACGCCAATGGAGAACTACGCCGGCGTCGGCGCGATGATCATGGCCTCCCACCTCGTGGGAACGTACCTCGAGGACCGGGCGAAAGGCCGGGCGAGCGCCGCAATCGAGGGGCTGCTGTCGATGCAGGCCGAGACGGCCCGGGTCCTCCGTGACGGCGAGGAACTCGAGGTCCCGGTCGAGGAGGTCGAGGTCGGCGACGTGGTAGTCGTCCGGCCGGGCGAGAAGGTACCCGTCGACGGCGTCGTCCTCGAGGGCCGCAGCAGCGTCGACGAGTCGATGGTTACCGGCGAGTCCGACCCCGTCTCGAAGGAGGAAGGTGACGAGGTCATCGGCTCGACGGTAAACGGGGCCGGGATGCTCAAAGTCGAGGCCCAGAAGGTCGGCGACGATACCTTCCTCTCGCAGGTCGTCGACCTCGTCGAGGAAGCCCAGGGGACGAAGGTCCCGATCCAGGCGCTGACCGACCGCGTCACGAACGTCTTCGTCCCGATCGTGTTGACCCTCGCCGCCCTATCCTTCCTCTCGTGGTTCCTCTTCCCCGACGCAATGGGCGTCGTCGCCGGGGTCGGCGCGCCGTACCTCCCGTGGGTCGACCTGGCACTCGAGCCGCTGACGCTCGCGATCTTCGCTTCGGTGGCAGTGCTGGTCATCGCCTGTCCGTGTGCGCTCGGGCTGGCGACGCCGACCGCGCTGATGGCCGGGACCGGCAAGGCCGCGGAGAACGGCGTCCTCTTTCGGGACGGCGAGGCGATCCAGACGATGAAAGACATCGACACCGTCGTACTCGACAAGACCGGGACGATCACGGAGGGTGACCACTCCCTGACGGACGTGGTCGCCGGCGGGCCCGGCGTCCAGAGCGACGGCGGCGTCGTTGAACCGGAAGACGCACTCGACGAACGTGAGGTCGTCCGCCTAGCGGCCTCCGCCGAGCGCGGGAGCGAACACCCGATCGGCCAGGCGATCATCGAGTACGCCGAGGAAGAGGGCATCGACCTCGCCGACCTCGAGGACTTCGACAGCGTCCCCGGAAAAGGCGTCGAGGCAACCATCGACGACCGGCGAGTGTACGTCGGGAACCTGGCGTTCCTCGAGGAGGTCGGGGTTGAGGTCCCGCCGTTCTACGAGTCGACGCTCGACGACCTCGAGGCCGAGGGCAAGACTACGGTACTCGTCGGGGTCGAATCGGAGGTTGTCGGCGTCGTGGCCACAGCCGACACGATCAAAGACGACTCCTACGCCCCCATCGAGACGCTCCACGACCGCGGGATCGAGACGTGGATGATCACCGGCGACAACGAGCGGACCGCCCGGGCGATCGCCGAGGAGGTCGACATCGATCCCGACCGCGTCATGGCCGGCGTCCTGCCCCAGGACAAGATCGAAAAGGTCCGTGACCTCCAGGAGGAGGGCAAGAACGTAGCGATGGTCGGCGACGGGATCAACGACGCCCCCGCGTTGAAACAGGCCAACGTCGGCGTCGCGATCGGCACCGGCACCGACATCGCGATCCAGGCTAGCGACGTCAGCCTCGTCCGGGGTTCGCTCGAGGGACTCGTCGACGCGTTTACCCTCTCCGAGCGGATCTTCGCGAAGATCAAACAGAACCTCTTCTGGGCCTTTATCTACAACACGCTGGCGCTCCCGATCGCCTTCTTCGGCCTGCTCCACCCGGTGATCGCCGTGATCGCGATGTTCACCTCGAGCCTGTCGGTCATCACCAACTCCACGCGCCTCGGCAACCTCGAGCTGTAGCCGAACCGCCTTTCCACTGTCGTTTCACCCACCGTTCGACCAATGAGTCAGCAAACCCCAGAAACGGACGCCGACGTATCGGACAGCGCACTTAGTGCGGACGACATCACCAAAACGTACGGTTCGAGGGTACCACTCACCAGATCAGTCGAGGTACTGACCGGCGCGTCCATCGACGTTCGCCCGAAGGAGATCGTCGGGATCATCGGCGAGAACGGGTCCGGGAAGTCGACACTCATGAAGATCCTCGTCGGCGTCCTCGAGAAAGACGACGGAACCGGCTACGGCCTCGAGGACGAGGAGATAAATGAGGCCAAATGTGTGCGACTTCGAGGATATCGGAGAGTACTGTCATCGTGGCGATCAACGCACAGCTCCTACGGCGAATAGATATCGAAACTCAATCGCCCGTTCTGGGTTACATTCCAAAGTATACTTCCAGAATACCTCGCCCATCCTAGCCACAAACCGCTTGAAGAAGGAAAGAGAATATCCACCATATGTCTGTACAGAGATTCAGTCGGCCGCCACTCGATAGACAGGGTGTGACACGCGGTTGGCGGTGGTGTGAGGCGTGATTGCTTCAATTGGTGAGACGGTCCTCGAAGGGCTGATCCTGGCTGGAGACTTCTTCTGGCAGGCCTTCTGGGCGCTGATGCTTGGCTTCATAATTTCGGGAGCCATCCAGGCGTTCGTTTCCAAAGAGGGGATGGTCAACTACATGGGGGAGCCGAACGCGAAATCGGTCCTCTACGCGATGGGATTCGGCACTGCCTCAACGTCCTGTTCGTTCGGTGATATCGCCGCAACGAAGACCTTGTTTAAGAAGGGCGCACACATCATCCCAGCGGTCGCGTTCAAGATCGCCTCGACGAACTTCGTCATCGGCCTGACGTTCGTCATTTGGGCACTTTTGGGCTGGGAGTTCGCCGTCGCACAGGCAGTTGGCGCACCCATCTTTATCCTGATAGCGATCACGCTCGTCCACCTGTGGATACCTTACGACGAGACACAGAAAGCCAGAGAACGACTTATCGAGGAAGAACAACCCGTGGTGACGGATCCCGTCTGTAAAATGCGGCTCAATCGGGAGAACGGCATCCCCGTCGAACACAAGAACGAGACGGTCTACTTCTGCTCGGACGGGTGTAAACGGCTGTTCGAGCAAAACCCCGACGCACATACGACGTCGTGGAAAGAAAAGATCACCTCGTGGAACGGCTGGGTCGAGGCTGCAAACCAGACGAAAAAGGATCTCAACATGCTCTGGAAGGAGCTGGCGATCGGGTTCCTGCTGGCTGGGTTGATCGCGGCTGCGGTTCCCCAGACCATCTGGACGCTCCTCTTCGAAGGGGGTGGTACCGGATTCACCCAGGTCCTGTATAACAGCGTTCTCGGACCGCTTATCTCAATGGCGACGTTCGTCGGCTCGATCGGGAACGTTCCGCTGGCAGCGGTGCTGTGGGGCTCGGGCTTCGCCTTCGCGGGCGTCATCGCGTTCATCTACGCGGACCTGATTGTTCCACAGCTGATCCGGATCTACCGGAAGATCTGGGGGAAGAAGATCGGCAACAGGATGACGATTATCCTGTTCGTCTCGATGGCAACGACCGGAATCATCGTCTACTACCTCTTCGCGGTGCTCGGACTTATTCCGGACCTGGACATTGCTGAGACTGGGGAGGGTGTGACGATCTTCGGATTCGAGCCAGTTACAATCCTGAACCTGGTGTTTCTCCTCATCGCCATCGGATTTGTTGGCCTCCTGGTGAGAGGACGAAAAGGAGCGCCGGGTGACAGGGTCGTGGAGGATCCGGTCACCGGGACCGAAATCACGGTCAAGAACGCGGATTACTGTACTGTCTACGACGAGTCGATCTACTACTTCGAGAGCGAGGACTCACGGGCTACATTCCGGGACTCACCAGAAGCATATCTATAGGTGGGTTCGTCCGATCCTTCGATTTCGAAGGAGGGAGTGAGTAGTTATTATCGAATGATCGATTAACTCTTCTTCGACGGGTGTTTCGTAATTGGCTGCATGATCGTGATTTCGACAACATTCCCAATCAGTTAAATTCGTGGTGTGCAAACGATCTCTACTGGAATAAACGATTAAATCGCCGTAGAATCGTTTTCGAACGGTTTGTCAAGTGTGTTTTCACCCCCACTCACAATTACTCCTGTCGTGTGGTCCCTCTATGGAGTTGATCGTACAATGACGGAATTTCGCGGGTCTATACGTTTAATATCGCTGTTCAATCGCCTATCGAATAGATATATATATGCTAATAAATATTATGGATGGGTCACTGATAGCGTGGGCTGCGATCGGATTGTTCCTGATCGCGATCGGGTCCGAGTGGCAGTCACAGCCGACGGCCGCACGTCGTATTGCGGCAGGTGGCTGGCTGCTGTTCGGGACGTTCTGGCTGACGATGGTCCCGTACTACTACGGCGAAGTCCGAAGCCCGATCCAGACGGTCCTCGCTCTCGCAGCGTTCCCGCTGTCCGCGTACGTGAGCTACCTGCAGCTCACCGGACAGGCATCGCTCTCATTACTCACGAGAGCGGTTGCAGTTATCGGACTAATCTATTTGCCCGCGGAAACGATCCCGTTCGTTCGACAGTGGCTGATCGAGACGACCGCCCGTCAAACGCACTGGGGGCTGGAAGTCTTCGACTACAGTCCAGGTCTCAACGACGGACCCAACGGATACGAAAGTCGATTCAACTTCGACCCGGACGCGACGGTAACCGGACGAACCACCTACATCGTCATGGCCTGTACCGGCCTCGGCAGTATGGCGATCTTCGGCGGATTGATCGCTGCCACGACGGCCCCACTCAAGCGGAAAGTCGTCGCGCTCATCGTCGCGGTGGGAATCATCTGGTTTCTCAACCTCACCCGTAACGTGTTCATCGTACTCGCCTCTCCCTGGGGCTGGTTCCAGTACGAGCCGCTGGTCTACGTCTTCACGACGTATCTGGGAGAACCGGCGAGTCGGACGTCCTACCTCGTCGCACACACCTACATCTCACAACCGCTCTCGGTCGTTGCCCTGATTGGTATCACCTACCTGGTCTTTCGCATCCTTCCAGAAACGGCCAGCGTTCTGGAAGAACTGTTGTACGTCCTCACGGGAAAAGAAATAGAGTTACAGACCGTATTGAAGAACTAGACCCATTCGTAACAATACAACCATCCAATGAATACAGACACCACGACGAGACGCGCGTTCTTGCTCGCAAGTTCGAGCGCCCTTGGCGCGTCGATCGCCGGCTGCCTCGGTGATAGCACCGACGACTGGGAGACGGACGAACCGCTTCAAGCAACCACTGCAACCATATATAGCGGTCCGAACTGTGATTGCTGTGACGTGTACGCCGACTATTTCGAGGATCACCTCGAGGCGGACCTCGAGTCCGTCGTCACCAACGACCTCGAGTCGGTCAAAGCCGAGTTCGGCATCGATCCTGACCTTCGAAGCTGCCACACGGTGGAGGTGGACGGCTATGTCGTCGAGGGCCACATCCCGGCCGAGGTCGTCGCGACGCTGTTCGAGGACGAACCGGAAATCGATGGCATTGCGCTTCCCGGGATGCCGGCTGGATCGCCAGGGATGGGTGGCCAAAAGGACGGGACCTGGACGGTCTACGAACTCGACGCGACGGACGAGACATCGGTGTTCTCCGAAATCTGACCTCGAGACCGAACGCGACTGTCACCGCTCCTCGTTCGTTTCGGAACCGAACAGGTCTGTCCTGTGGATCAACACGTGCGAAAGGAGGAGGTTTGGCAGGATGACGATCGCTGCAAACCCCATTGTGACGACCGGATCCGGGAATCCGAACAGCGCCTCGAAGGTGAAACTGTAGGTTGCGACCAGTATCGCGACGATAGCGAGTTTTTTCGGAAGTGAGAGTTCGATCATATTACGTGGTCTAGCTGCTTCGTTCAGCTTCACCCGCCGAGAACGGTGTAAAGCCGCTGTGACGTGCGACGATCGCTGCCAGTGAGTTCGTCTGCCTCGAGGATATGGATCTCCGGCATCGGGTTCGAGTAGGGCGGTTCCGTAGTTATGAATATTGCCGTGAACACACTCACGAAACCGCTCGAGACGGTCGATGGGGGTCCCTGACCGTTTATTTCAGGAAAGATTGTTCCTCGAGCTCGAATCGAGGTGCCATACGGTACGAGGGGCGGACGTCCGGGCAGTGGTCACGTAACGGACCCGCGTTGAGCTATCCGCCGTCCGCGAAAACCAGCTCGTGTGGCTGTTCGCCGACGTTGATCCGACTCGTTATCTCGTAGCTCTCCCTGTCGACGATGATGACCTCGTCCGACGTGACCGACGTGACGTAGACTTCGGAGCCGTCGGGCGAGACGGAAATGTGGTTGTTCCCGGCGTCGATCGTTTCGACGATTTCCCCGGAGTCGATCTCGATCACCCTGACGTCGTCACTGCCGCGGTTGGCAGTCCACAGGTATTCGCCGTCCGGGGAAACCGTCAGTTCGTGCGTGGCAGTCCCCGTCCGAATGCGGTCCAGTTCTTCGCCGCTCTCAGTGTCGATCACCGTGACTGAATTCCCCATTCGGCTTCCCGCATAGACGACGTCACCGTCCGTCGAGATGGCCATCGCGTTGACGACGCTATCACTGATGGAGAAGGTTTCGACCATCTCCGGTTCGTTCCGATCGACGACGCCGAACTCGTTTACGCTCCGGTGCTCGTCGCTCAAGTGGTACATCGTCACATACGCACGGTCTTCGGGTCCGAAAGTCACGTGTCCCGATCCTTGCGTTTCGACCGTACCGACGGTCTCGTACTCCTCTGTATCGATAACGACCACCTCTCCGCTGTCGTCGGTCTGGTCGTTCTGACTACCGGTCTGATCGCCGTGATCGTGGTCGTGGTCGTCGCTACCGGCAGCGGCTCCGTCGTAGTTGTCCCCGGATACGTACAGATGGCGTCCATCCGGGCTCACGTCGATTCCGTGAACGTTCAATCCGACGTCGACCGTCTCGTCTATCTCGAAGTCGTCCGTCGAAACGACGTGGACGTTCCCCCCTTTGTAATCGCTCGCGTACAGGTACTCGCCGTCCGGCCCGGCTCCGATCCCGTGGGAAGTCCGATCGCCGATCTCGATCGTTTCGGTCACGGACGGCTCTCTCCGGTCGATAACGGAGACCGTTCCGCTGGCTGCGTTGGCGACGTAGGCGTACCCGAGTGTATCGCCGTCCTCCGCGCTACTCAGACAGCCAGCGAGAGCGGCTACCGCCGATCCGGCAGATACCTTCAAGAAGCCACGACGTGACGCCGCGTTCTCTACGATACGTTCCGTTGTAAACAGGTCCTCTCGTCCGTTACTTCCACGCATTTGGTTTCTCTCCGTGACCTCATTAGTGTACCCGGGGATTACTTCCATGGGTATGAACAAACACGCCAGAGCGTTCGAGAGGGTTTATAGAGTCCTCTAGGCGTTTTCTGCGTCGATATCGTTCATCACCACTGAATTTGAAGGGTTCCGGCAAGGAAGCGGGTCCGTTGTTGATAATATTACACACGTCATCCGATAGGCCATCGGCGGCACGTCCCCGATCGAGCTATCGAGGTACATCCCAACCGCCTCTAGAACGTCTGTGGACGACAGCTACAGAGGCTACACTACTCTGTGACGCGAACGATACCAATTTGCTTTCCGTCTCCCCGTCCGTCGGCCTCGTGTGCAATACAGTAGTAGGAGTACGTCCCCGGCATTTTGAACGTATGTTCAAACGTTTCAGACCTGTCAATGCCACCACCGAGTGACTGATCCCAGGCTTCCTCTGCTTCCTTCTGGGTGGCGTATCCGCCGGACGCGAAGAACTCTCCACCTTCCGGGAGGGCACGTTCGTACGCGGTAACGGTGTGCATCGCTCCGCTGGTATTCTTCCAGACGACCGTCTCACCGACGGAAATTTCGTATTCGTCGGGAACGAACGCGTTTCGCGTCATCCCGATATCGTACTCTTCGCCCGCGAACCTGACGATATCACGCTCAGGCCCGAGGATATTCACACAACCGGCCAGCCCGACAGTTCCGAGAGTGCTAACGGCGGCGAGATACGTCCGTCGTCCCGCTCGAGTCATGCGAACACGATTTCGTGGGGTTCCTGACCGACGTCGATCCGACGTGTAACCTCGAACGTCTCCGTATCCACTACGAACGCTTTATCCGCACCGGGTGCGGTCACGTATGCCGTCGATCCGTCGGGAGTGATCGTGAGGTGATTCGCACCGTCGACGTCCGTAACCGTCTCGGTCACTCCCCTCGTCTCGGCGTCGATAACGGTCAGGTCACTGCTGGCTCTGTTGGCCGTCCACACGTACTCACCGTCCGGCGTGATATCGATCCCGTGCGTTCCTTCTCCAGCGGAGATCCGGTCTACTTCTTCCCACGTGTCGACGTCGACGACGGAAACGGAGTCGTCCCCGACGTTGGCCGTGTAGACGTACTGGCCGTCGGGCGAGGCAACGGCCTCGTTCGGACCGTCACCGACGTCGACGGTCTCAAGGACGGCCATCTCTTCGGTGTCGACGACGGCAATCCGGTTCAGATCGACGTTACTGACGTACGCGTATCGGCCCTCGGGCCCGAAGTTCACGTGGCCGGCACCCTCGGTTTCGATACCCTCGACCACGTCGTGACCGTCGAGATCTACAACCGCCACGTCCCCCCTAACGTTTACGCTTCCACCGGAGACGTAGAGGTATCGACCGTCCGGATCGACGTCGACGCCGTGGGCGTTCGAGCCGACCTCGATCGCCTCGCCGACCTCGAGATCGGCCGTGGAGATCGGATAGACGTTTCCGTCGTCGTAATCGCCCACGTAGACCGTGGCTCCGTCTGGGGTGACGGCGATCCCGTGAGAGGTCCGTTCGGCGACGTCGACCGTCTCGAGGACCGTCCCCTCGACGTCGTCGATCACGGAGACGGTGCCGTCGTAGGAGTTCGTGACGTACGCCTGGTACGTGACGTCCACGCTCTCGAGGTCGTATCCCTCGAGGTCCCACGTGAACTCGGCCGTCCCGTCCTCAATCGAAATCTCCAGGGTTATCTCGTCGGTGTCGTCATCAACAACGGGCGTCCCGTCGGCGGTCGTCTTGCTCACCAGGAAATAGCCCTGGGGATGGTGGTCGGATTCGCGTACCCAGACCCACTCGAGGTCGTCGGTCTCTACCCCGTCGCTCGTGTGGAGGGACGTCCGCGCATCCCAGTCAAACTCGCGGAGGTCGCCGCTGTGGGTATCCATCGCGACGTCGAAAACGAGGGCGTCTTCGGCCGCGTCGTGTAACTCACTGTCCACCTCACCGTCGGGTAACGGATTGACGAACAGCACCTCGAAGTTCACGCCCTCGAGTTCATCGGTGCGGACCAGCTCTTCTTTCTCGACGTCTTCGGGCTCGTCTCGATCCGTGTCGTCCTCTGGTTCGCCTTCGTCATCCTGCGTTCCCTCGGTTTCGCCTCCCAGGCAACCTGCTAACCCGGCGAGTCCGGTACCTCCCGTTGCGAGTAGTATCGTACGTCTGTTGTATCTCATGTCACACCTCTCGTCGTCTCGTACTCGATGCAATCGCCACCGCGATCCGGGTGATCGACCACGCCAGGGTTCGACCGACTCGAGCGTACCCACTACAGGATCGAGTGCTAAGGCGAGTCGGCCGTCCCGTGGTCTGGTGATCGGTCTCGAGTCCGTTTCTGCTACGTCGATCCCGAACCCGTTCAGGGCGATGGAACGTGCGAACTAGGAACCTGCTGGCTCCTCGCGTTCGAACGTGGATGGTTCACCACGAGTTAGCAGTGACCATCTCCACTGCCCGCGTGTTCGTGGTGGTCACCCATGTGTTCACCATGCTCGTGGTCGTGATGGGCGTCCACGTGTTCACCCATGTGTTCACCGTGCTCGTGGTCGTCCATGTAGTCGTGATGGGCGCCCGCGTGCTCGGCATCCTCGCCGACCGGCGTGGCGTCAGCACTCACGAGACCGATCGCCCCGACGAGTGCGACGACGACCGCGAGTGCTACCATCAGCCGGACTGTCTTGGTTGTCATCTGGATTCACCTCAGGTGATGCTACGGTCGAATACCAGTTACTGGTATGGGTGTGGATTCACTCGAGAGATCGTCCAAGAACGTTTCTAAACGGACCTAGTCGTTTAGTACCCAGAGGATCGTTCGTCCGGACTGATTTCGGCTCGCTCACTCCGCCAGTGACGATTCGGTCCCTCGCTCAAGTTCATCCGAGGGATACACACGGTACGTCCTGCCCTGGGGTTCTCGATACAGCAGGCCTCGTTTCTCGAGGTCCGTCACCGTCTGGCTGACCTTGCTCTTCGAGAAGTCCGATCGATCCCGAAGTTCGATCTGAGTCAGCCCGGGGGATTCGATGACGGGCTGTAGAATGCGCCGTTCATCCTCCGGAAGGAGGTCTAACACCTGCCGGGTCGAATTCCCCTCGGCGATCGACTCGGATTGGCTCGCCCTCGGGTCCGCCGAGTCGATATCGTGTTCGGTCGCCTTCCCTTGGGAGTTGCTCGAGGAAACGATTCGGTCGCGAACCCCCAAGTACACACCTCCGATGACGGCCGCGCCGAGGATCGTTCCGAGCAGGTACCAGACGGGGTGTGTCCCGTGCATCGCGGCCATCGAGGTTCCCATGTGAGTCACGTCGCTGAGCGCGGTCCACTGCCGATACGCTTGCCACGTCGCGTACCCCCCGCTAAAGAGGGTCACCCCTACCAGCAATGTCGCTGCACCGTCGGCGTACTCTCGTTTCACAGTCGTGATCGATTATTGTACCGAAAGGGTACTACCCTTTACTATTGACGGCTATCGGTCCGCTGGCTTCGAGCGTCGCTCTCTCGCTCGAGTTCTAGCCCTATCTGGTCACCTCATACGGGTGCAACACGTACTGCGGGATCATCCGGAACGATCGAGCCGATTACATCGTTGATAGCAGAGTTATACGGCATGAATTTTACACATATATTCCCGGATTATACCACCAGCAGGGGTCAAGAAAGAGCAGGAGTGCTACATACGTATAGAGGCTCGATATCAGAAGGATGAACGATCTATTGGGAAAGAAACGATTAGAGAAGTCTAGAAACGTTCTCGGACGCTTTCCTCGTTGAGTTCACCTCGAACGCGTCCGCCAGCCGCTCGCGCATGAACTCCCGCCGATACTTCCGCCGCTCACCTTCCGAGAGGTAATTTTTCAGAACCACGCCCTCATCACTACTGCCTTGGTCGGCCGCAATCGCCTGTAGGTTCTCAAGGAGGTGCTTTTGGGCCTCAAGGTACGTCGTGTACCAGAACCGCCTACCCATTTTCGACGTCGGCGGCCCACCATCTACTCGGACACCCGCCCGTTTGGCGATCCGCTGGAACCGCTGCTGGACCGTCTCGCCGACGATGTGGCCGCTCGAAGACTTGCTCGAGGGGAACAGATAGCCGTTCCAGCGTCGATCTCGCGAGCCGAGGGTGTCAACGCGGTCGGCGAGTTCGTGAACGCCGTAGATCAACGCCACCGTCCCGGGGCCGTTCTTCCGACTCTCGTCGAAGGCAATGTGTGGGTCGTCGCCCTCGAGTGTGAGCTGGGAGACGTGCAATGCGGCGACCTCACTCCGGCGAAGGCCCCACGCGCACAACGCGAGTACGAGGAGTTCTTCACTCGGCGACTCTACGGCCTCGTAGATCTGTCGCACTTGGTCGGCCGACAGCGCCGGGTTGTCCGGGTCGCCCGGTTCCCATTGGAACTCCTTGGGAATCTCGGCGACTGGATTGAACGCCACCTTTGAACGCCGCTCGAGGTGGTCATAGAACTGGCTTACGTCGCTGTGGTAGCGAAGCTTCGAGGCGTCGGTGGTCAACTCCCGATCGAACTCGTCGAACACACCGAGGACGCGTTCGTACTCTGTGCTCTCGTTCGACGGGTCTACCGCCTGGTCGACGAGGTCGGCTTGTCCGTAGAGATCGGCGTACACGCGAGCGTACTTCGCGAGGCGAGCCTGTTTGGTATCAATCGTCGAGTCGACGAGTCCTCGGCGCCGCGAGAGCGATCGGAGGAACGTCTCGAGTTCGTCGACAGTGGTTTCGTTGGTGATGCCCCAGGAGTAGCCATCCGAGGAGCCCGGTTCCTCGTAGCCGACTGTGGCGAGAAACTCCGTGAGAGTCATGTCATGGTGTTGACGGAGCGCGTAGGCGATTCCCGAGTAGCCAGCGTCGGTGATCTCCTCGTAGGTCGGCCGCGAGGAGAGGTCGACGCCCGCTCGCTCGAGGTCGACCTCGACGTAGGCGTTCCAATAGTGCTGGAGTTCCTCGAGGGACATGCGGGACCAGTTGATCGCCTCCTCTTGAGTCATGCCCTCACCGACCCGAGAAGGCCGTTCGCTCCGGTTTGGGTGGTTTCTAAATCACTCATTTTCATGTGTTTCAGTACTTATGACACCCACGTAAAACTACCGCTGAGTTAGTTGTCGTATGCTCGACAACCAAGCTAAGCAATTATACAAGCAGATACGCCGAAATTGACGTGAATCTTATGTCGCTATACAAAACTCGGCCTCTGACGTTTGATGACTGGCGTTGTAGTCATCAAAGAACTTGGCCGCCGCTTTGGAGAATATTCTCACCGATAAGTGAGCCGCCTGGACTGGGCAGCGGACACACCGCCAACGGGTCTTTAGATCATCCAGAATTGGCGTGCGAGGTCATATTAGATGGCTCTGGTGAATCGCCATACTGCGCCGAGTTGTACTGTCTTGGCCTCTTGCTGAGACCGGCAGATCAGTTGGTCATCAGCGGGTTTGTCGAGGCTGCAGTCATGATTGTTCCAGTGTGGGGCCTCGAGCGACCTATTTTTTCACCCGAAGTCACCGCCGTCTAGTGATTCACCAGAGCCTATTAGATCAACTGTAACTGGATCTGCAGTTTCGAGATACTCAGCGAACTCGTCGCGAACCCACTGCAGAGCAGCCGGGGTATCATTCATTAGGACGCCGCGCACGCCACCATTCTCATGGACGGTGATATCAGCTCGCGAGCTCTCGTCGTGTTCCGTGATCCAGAGAGTATAGGGAAGGTCCTGATCGGTCACGTAGAAGTCAATATGATCAGTGATGTCAATCTTACCAAATTGGTCCTGATAGTGTTCAAGGAGGGAATCAAATGCGTTTTCGTGGAGGAGAAGTTCGGCTTTGATGTCGTGTTCTCGGATAAGGTCGGTAAGTGCCTCAATATATACCGAAAGGATGACGGGAACGAGACCGACTAGTCGGTCGGTTGTCTTGAGCGCCTCGATGCTATCTTTAAGGGGAGATTCTGGGGCATGCGGATCGGCGGTCTGGGCGGATACTCCGCTGAAGAAGACGGGATCGATGTGGACATCTGTGGAGACGGAGTCAAGGATATCACTGGCGCGAGCGATGCTGTCTACAGTCTTCGTGTGTCGGTTATGTTCAGCGAGAGATACACGGCCGAGTTGGGTAAGGTAGTAGGTGCTGTCACGTCGCTCAATACAGCCTGCGTCTTCAAGGGCGCTAATGGCGCGATCAATTGTCGAACGGGACGGGGCGATGGCGTCGACGAGATCTGGTTTCGTCTGGGGTTCGGTTGCGAGGGCGGCGAGTACGTTGTGTCGTTTGTGGAGCGTCGACCGGAGTTCTGCGCTATCTTCGTCAGCCATATTATATATTGTTTGGCCAATCATAATAAATGTAATCACACCAACGGTAAATATTGGATATTCCGGGTGATCGTCTATAGCAAGTGGCTTGCTGCGATGCTACCGTTTAGAAGCATCGCGACCCACTTGATATGAACCCATTGTGAGACGCAATTCGACTGCTCACATTCTGATAGTCTCTTGAGCCGTCGAGTGACAACCAGTGGCCGCCACTTGCCACCACGAAATGGCATTCACCACTAATATCTTCTATTCATTATCCGAATTGTTCATCAGAAGGTGGGAGACCCACCGATTTCCGGTAATCACAGAGGTGAAAACTTATGTGGATCGGCGGGGACGAAGTACATATGGAACAGAATATCATTGAGCGAAATTTCGTTGTCCGGTTTTTTGTAGGGTTGGGTGTGATCCTTATGATGGCATACGTGGGTGAACAGCTCGGATTACTTCTCCTTGGCTATGGATTTCCATATGGAGGGTGGGTCGGTGTAGCGATCGGTATGATTGTCGTCTTTATCGCATTCGCTGCTGTGTATACCCTATATTGCTCCATAGCCGAATCGGAATAGGGTCTTAGACCGGCTGATCTGAGTGTTTATGGATGAACAGGCGCAAAACTTCGTGCTTCAGCGCGGGGAGGATATCAACGGGTTTTGATAGTTAAAGAAAGGGATTATAGAGCGACGAAGCTAGAATTCGATATTCCAGTTTTGGTGTTGGACGTACTCGTCGTTGAAATTACCGCCTGAAAGGTAACCACCGAACCGGTTAGTAGCACCATTGTAACCGCCAACATAGCATGTCGACGTCTGTTCGATGGCTAGGCGGTAGTGATTTCCTGCTTCAAGGTTGACCGTGATGGAGGTTTCCTCATTACCTTGGAAGTCCTCGTCGTTGACAAGGCCAGACACTTGCTCGTTAAGAATCGAACTACTCCACGATCCGGACCCACTCAGATTCTCAACAGTGAATTCGATGTCGATCTCCGAGGTCGCACCTGCTGCTGCCCACAGGGTACCTTGGTGATACGTTTCGACCGTTATAGTAGCGGACTCTGTGCCGCTACCCGAAACCTGGAAGACCGAACTGAGTTCAGCATATGCACCTGGGTCAGATAACGCTGTAGGAGAGACGCTGATATCAGTTCGGGTCTCTCTGTCGGAGACAGAGTATTCCGCGTTTTTGTTCCCCCAGATTGTGTAGGTCTCTGCGTCACCATCGTCGACGAGCGACCGGGACCGATCACTACCAAGGAAGACTGTGAAGTCGTGGCTTGACTGAGGTCGAATGTTCGATCGTTCCTCTTCTTTGATCTTATCAATAGTATTGCTGCTTTCTTCCTTGGCTTTCTTTGTTTTGGGGTCTGACTGCAATTGTTCTGTAATCGAGGGACCGTCCTTTTCGTACGAGACGGTCTCGAACTCCTCTTCGACTTCTTCGACATCGTAGTACACGAGGTACCCATCACTCACCTCTTCCATGAGGTACAGTGGGGATTCCCTATAGACCCCCGACATGGCCTCGTCAGATTCCAGCTTCTCGGCGTCAAAGACATGCTTGTCATCGCTGTGGAGGTCGTCGGGATCGACTTCACCGTCACTGGCAGCACCAGCAACACCTGATGCGCCAATTCCTGTGAGAGTGGCGACTCCAAGGGTCTTCATAACGGTTCTTCTCGAGGCCCCTTTCGCTGATTGCGGTTTCTTCTGGTTCATGTTATCTGCTTGATTTGCTTGTTGTTATCGTTCTATTCCACTGGCCGGTGTCCGGTGTCGTTCTATATTCCTTGACTTTCCATCTCCAGATACTATTCTTCGATTGATATACTTAATTGAAGAATAAATTCCCTGAATGTGGTAATTTTTTCAAGATCCGTTAATACTCTTGAATGTGTGTAGATATTACTATTGGTGAGTAGATATTACTTTAATAGGGATTCTATCAGTTTTCGGCTGACTCGTTCAAAGAGTGGTCACGACAAATACCTACAGGTAAACAGGATTCTCATAATGTTAGAGCCTCTTCACTCACAATTCTCTTCGGATTGGTCGTCTGTGATTGGCTCGAGGGATTCTTCCATCCGTTCGAAATGAGCTTCACGGGCCGCTTCCTCTGATAGTTCTTTCTGTACGACAGACGTACCCTCAGGCAACTCTACGTTCTCGTTCTTGAGTGGGTCTACGTCGACTATCATCTTGCGAATCTCCATATCTCGATTGATTCGCCCTATTAGCTGCTCGAATACCATCTCCCGCTCGTGGCGCACTCGACGCAACTCCCTGATCTTCCGCTCGAACTCCGTCTGCTGTGCCCAATCGTAGATTCGACGGCCAAGAATCGTGAGCTCATACCGCTTCTCTGTCCCATGCTCGGTTGGCCTGTGACTCACCGTGAACACCTCACGCTCAACACCTTCCGAGAGCCGCGAGGACACCGTCGAGCCACTGACCGCGACCGCGTCGGCGAGTGCGTTAAACGTTGCTGTCCCCGTCCCGATCTCCGTGATAAGTTCCGCCGCACCCTTCTTGCGAAGAAACGACTCGAGTTCGTCCAATCCCATCGTACCTACCTGTTCTCGGTCCACCACTATAATTCCGAGTGATATTCTATTCATACTGATTCTTGACTTACACCGAATTGTAGCCACAATCAATTCTCCAAGTATAGCACACATGCCTCTTCATATGTCTCCCACTACAAATTAAGAGCAGACAATCGACACTAATGCACAATCAAATTTTTACTCTATCCTATACTGATATTCACTCCTGCTCAACAGACATTTCTACATATTATCACTCCAGTATCTGGTCGAATACAGCCCACAAACAGAGCAGTTCGTCTAGGAGGTGGCTCAATGTCGACTGATCCGTCGGCTGTCGCTGAGTCAATCATTGTCCACGCGGAGACACTCTGTGAGCGTGAAGACCACCTCTGGGACGTCATCCGGAAACTCTCAATCCCCGTCGACGAACTGGAGGATGCCCGCAATCAGAACCGCGTAACCTTTGGAACTGACGAGATGTTTCGCACGCTCCTGTTCAAAGGGATTCGAGGCATTTCCCAGAACGAATTAGCGCAACGACTTGGTCGGGAGCCGAGCTTAGTCAAGAGCTTCCACCTCGATATCACCGATCTCTCGAATACACCGACCCAACAACAGCTCTCGTACACGCACGCGCAGTTCAGCGAGGATACTCAAGAAGTCCTCAATCGCACGGTTGCTGGCGTCCGGCAAGTTGCTCTCGACAACGACGTCCTCACGGAAGGTCTTGTTCCGTCAGTCCCAGCCGAAACCGAGGAAGAGTCACAAAGCGAGAACGAGTACAAGAAAGAGAAGGCCCAGAAGACGCTAACACTTGCTCGCAAACACGTCATTCCCGAGTTCGACACACACCGAGCGGCCCACAAGAAGTACTCAGACGAGGTGATGCTGGATATGTTCGCGAGCATCTGCGCGAACAACGGCAGTGCCCACTCAGAAGCCGAGTACGGCTGGCTCACCGACGACGACCTCATCTGCGACGATTCGACGTTCCTCCGCGCAATCAAGAAGATCGCCACGCCCGAGGATTCGGACGGCCAGCTCACGTTCGAGGATTTCGAGGATGATGATTCGATGCCCGAGATCGACAAGATTCGGGACACTATCATGACGGCGTTCAACGCTGCCACAGAAAACATCATCAACTCGATCCGTGCCGACGGCCCTTTCGACTCTCGTGAGACCGTTGCGGCGATCGACATCACTCACGAGCAGTTCCACGTTTGGCCGTGGGAAGACAAGGAAGCAGGGATCGCGAAGCCAGACTACCCGAAGATGGTAAGCGGGTACAAGAAAGACGGTGAGTACAAACGCGGGTACAAGTACGCCACCATCACGCTGGTTGGCGATCACGCACCGATCGTCCTCGGTATTGAGCCGGTCAAAGAGAACTCTGCGTGGGAGCCCGACGACTCTCCATCGTACTCGAAAGCCGATTTAGTGAGTCGACTGCTCGACTGTGCTGAGCAGTTCGTCGATTTGGATCTGGTGATGTTCGATCGCGGATTTTACGTCAACCGAGTGTACGCAGACGTTCACGAGCGCGGGATCACGTATCTCTCACCAGTTCCAAAGTACGAAGATGATTTAGAGGCCATCCAGGATATTCAGGAACATCCAACGGCAGATGAGGCTGTCAAACACGATGTGCCGCTAGGGATTGACGGCGAGGTACACCACGAGGCAGAGTTCCTCTATGCCCCAAGTACGAGCGACGATGCCGATGGAAAGTACGCGGTGTTCGTGACGAACCAGGATCGCGTCGAGCCCGAAGAGATCTCGAGTGTCGTGAACGGGTACAGTCGTCGGTGGGACATCGAGAACCAGTACAAGTCGATCAAGGATTTCATGCCGAAGACGTCGTCGACGGACTACCGGCTTCGGCTGTGTAACTTCGCGCTGTCGACGCTGATCTACAATCTGTGGCGGCTGACGGACTACTTGATTAAGGTCGCGCTCGACGAGCCGATCCGGTCACCGCCAGTGATCACGGCGAAGACGTTCGTGCGAGCGTTGGGCGACTTCCTGCGTGAGTTCGGGTAACGCTTTTTTCACTCCGGGTTCACTAATTCGGTAGCGGCTGCGCTGTCGATTTTCGTGGATTTCCGGACTGATTGTCATATATGTGAATAATTCGTAGTTGCTAATTCGATCTCGTCCGATTTTCGCACCGAATTGGGAGTCACCAGCTCGTGAATTTTCTAGTTTCATTTGTAGGTTTATAAGCATGCGAAGAATGTGCTCCACCGCAGTTTCGGAGGATGGATGATTTCGATGTATTTTTTGGCCAATTGTGACTCGAATGCCCTACTACTAGTTGTCGACCTTCCAGACCAAGTTTACTCGAAGTCGTAGCCCCACTCCCGAAGCTGATCAGCAACCTCGTCGGTGTGCTCAAGGCCGACTAGAAGCGCGGCCTCACGAAGATCGGCCTTTTTAATAGACTCTCCCAAAATAGCCTCAACATCCATTTTCCCCTCGCGCTGACGATCCAACGTTGATTGCTGAAGATGTAACTGGACAGTTTGTGCACGTCCGTCAGTTATGCTGTTACGCTCGTATATCCAGGGGAGTCCAATACTAGAAGGACCGTTCGATATGGTCTCGTCACGGTCGTCGTCGCGACGCTGGTCGTGATCAGCGCTGGATTCAGACTTATTTTCGGTTCTGGTCTTCGACGTTGACGCCGGTGTCTCAAGCGTCTCCGATTCGTCATCCTCAGCATCGTCGTCTGTATCGCCACTACTGAATGGATCACCGGCGCTCCCGCTTTTGAATCCCGTCATGCTTTCACCTCTTCCTCGAGTGCACCAGGCTCTGGCGGGTTCGGTGCTTCAAGACCTGCTTCCTGCTCGAGGTAGCGAGCCAGCTGATCGAATTGAGCGAGCGTCTCAAGCTCGTAGTCCCGTCGGCGGTCGCGATGCTTGTGGACATACTCGAATGCCGAGCACTGCTGCTTCCAACAGCCTTCCATCATCGACGTCCGATCGCTGATTACCTCCGGCGTCGGGAACTTAATTTCACTGATTAGTTCCTTCTGGTCATTTGTTCGCTTGAATCCGTTTGGAACTGCAGCCAGAACACCGACCTCGATATTCAACTGGTTAGCAAAGTTACTCGCGAGTTCCTCGAGGCCTTCCACTGATGCTCGCCCTTTTGCTGAAGGCTCGACCGGGATCACCAGATTTCGTGTCGCGAAAATAGCGTTGTAGAGATGGTCTGACTCGGTCGCAGGCGGATCACAGATAAGGACGTCATAATTATCGGCAACGCCAGCATCGGCGAGGACGCGCTGCAGTTGGGCATAGATATTGTACGCATCGCCAAAGTCCTCGGCTTTCTGTTGCTCGCGAGCAAGGTGATCCGCGAGGTCTGAAAGCATATTATGCTCAGGGATGATGTCAACGCCCTCTGCAGTTCGGATAAGCTCCTCGAATGGACCCTTTGGTGCGTTGACCATGTGACGGACAAGGTTGTCTGCATCACTGTTGGCTCGATCGGCATCGACACCGAGCAGTCGGCTGAGGTCACCGTCCTGTGGATCCAACGGGACGACCAGTACGTCGAGGCCAGCTCGAGCGTGCGCAACGGCGAGGTTCGCTGTCAACGACGATTTTCCGACGCCACCTGCTTCGGAATACACTGTGTACGAGAGCATGAATGTCTCTTGTGAGTTACTAAGATAAGAAACTACGGAAGGCATCCAAGAAAGATATCTAAGTGAGATATCTTAGAATCTGATCTAAGATTCTTAGCCAAGTCAAGAGTTTAAAACGACCACATGGATTGCAGCGATTGTATGGAATAGGAACGTAACAGTAGCCAAGAGGACCCATCTCGGAGGCATCTAAGATTGGCATCTGAGACCCACACCTAAGTTAACAATCTGCGACTGTCGTAGAAACTACATCAGTTTAGAGGAAGTGAATAGAAATATATCCAAGCAACCATCTTAGAAGGTTGTCTAAGACACGAATATAAGAATCATATCTAAGATTCTTAGACAGAGGTTCTAACAATCGACGTCGTCAAAATACGGAGACCGTGTCGCTTATGTTCATCGACACTACCACTCGAATGAATTTAGAATCTTACGGATGCACATTTAAATTGTCCTCGGCCTCAAGAATAGGTTTCACTGGCCCGTTCAATCAACATATCAGGCTGGTAGCTGTCGCTTGGTTCGTCATCTTCGACTAATCCTCTGGCAGTTGCATCCTCAAGATGTTAACCGAATACCCCCGCTTCGTCGTCTTCTGTAGCATAGGAAGTTGAACCGTGCGTCCATGGTAGTAGTACGGGAATTTATAAGTTATAAATACGTCTTTTTACCAACTTATGACGGACCCAAAGGACTCCATCAATATCGAAAACGTCGTCGCGTCGACTGGCATCGGACAGGAACTCGACCTCCAGAGTGTCGCGATGGACCTCGAGGGGGCTGATTACGATCCCGAACAGTTCCCTGGACTCGTCTACCGTACCCAGAACCCCAAGTCTGCTGCACTGATCTTCCGGTCGGGAAAAATCGTCTGTACTGGCGCAAAAAGCACTGATGATGTTCACGAAAGTCTGGAGATCGTCTTCGATGAACTCCGTGACCTCCATATCCAAGTTGAGGAGGAGCCAGAGATTATCGTCCAGAACATCGTCAGCAGTGCCGATCTTGGCCGCAACCTCAACCTGAACGCGATCGCAATTGGGCTCGGCCTCGAAAACATCGAGTACGAACCAGAGCAGTTCCCTGGGCTTGTCTATCGACTTGACGCTCCAGAGGTCGTTGCCCTCCTCTTTGGCTCCGGGAAGCTGGTTGTCACTGGAGGGAAGAAGGTAGATGACGCCAGGCAGGCCGTCGACGTGATCGTCAAGCGTCTCGAAGATCTCGGTCTACTCGAGTAATGACGTTTAGATGTTATTAGACTCGGCGCTATGGTCGTATAGGACTGTAAGTAGGTAAATCGCCTCGGGGTCAAGCCCCGAGGCACCTGGTCTGCTTTCTCTATAGATTCAGTACCTCACAAAGCATCACCAGTTAGCCTGACCTGAGTCACCTGTTCTGTCGTGATGAGTCGTCGATAGCGGTTGAACAACACTAATCGAAGACGGAGCTGTCGCTGTCGGCGGCGGTCAGCCGCCGACGCGACAGCGTAGCCACTCACAAGGCGGCGATCCCGTTCAGTGACTGTCGGTGGAATCGGTCGTCAGGTGGCCGGTTTGCGGGGACGGCCCGACGCACCGCGAGGGCCGTCCACGCAGCCCGGCGAACCATGTTGACGAACTCCTTGTATGGCCACCACCAGAGGCGACGCCCGCCTCGGCGGGGCGTCGCCACGTATTCGTAGTGCAGATACCGCCAAACGTTCTGTAGCAGCAGACTCACTACGACGTACAGCAGTCTGACCGTCGCGTCTCGCGTCGTTGTCGTCGCTATCGCTTGCTCGGACAAGCGATAGCTCGACTCGATACCGAAGCGTTTCGAGTAGTGGTATCGAGCGTCGCGTGGAGTCTCAATGAACGGCGCGTCAGCGGCGTAGCCGTGACGTGCCACCCCGTGTTCGTCGTACCGTCCATTCAGGTACGTACAGTCGATGTAGACGGGAAACTCGACGGTCCAACTGTGACCGTCGAGTTTCCCTGTCAAGTCGTGTTGGATGACGCGACTCCACCCTTCCGAGAGTTCCTGCTGAATCGCCTCACCCCACCGGATGACCGGGACGACGTAAGCGTAGTTGTGCGCCTGAAGCAGCGTGAGACACTTGCTGTCGTAGAATCCACGATCAAGGTAGACGGCCTTGACCTCGGTGTCAAGGCCGTCAAGCACACCGAGGAACTCAGCGAGGACACTGCTGGCGGTGTCGCCGTCTTCGAGACGGCGCACCGCCAGCGTGTAGCGTTTGTTCCGCACGCGTGCGTAGAGCGTGGCGTAGGCGTGGAACGAAGTGGTTCCTCGCTTTGCTTCCGAGTGGTAGAGGCCGTCTGTGTCGTCTTCGTCACCGTAGTAGGGTCGCAGGTGGAGGTCTGCACAGACCTCCACCTGCTCGGGGAGCAGTTCGACGACATCCTGCCGAAGGAGTGTGTTAGCGACTCGTTCGAGCCGTTTCGGCTCGAACTTCGTCCGCAGGTGATAGAGGATCGTGTTTGCAGATGGTGAGTTTTCACTGGAGTTGCATAGCGTTGAGATCGAGGTCCTCGTCGGCGGTTGCGCCGACGAGGACCTCGTAGATGTCCTCTGGGTCGATTTCAGCGTTATTGGCGAGGTTCAGAGAAACTTCCTCGTCGAGTCGGTTGACGAGGAAGTTAAGGAACTGGTCTTCGTGTATTTCACTGTCTGCTTGCTGCTGGTGTTTGGACACATCTTCAGCAAGCAGACGTTCTAACTAACCGGCTTTGTGAAGTACTGAGATTAGAGGAGTTGCTTCGCAGTTGCGATATCCACTAGATCATCAACAACTCCATCGATCCGATTGTCCTCTCCAAGAATATCTAATGTTGCCTCTAGATCCGTTTTCACCTCAAAGCGATAGTGTGATCCACCCTGAATGCCTCGGTTCCGTGTTTCCGCAATAAGGAATCCCTGCATCCCGAGAGATTGCAAGTGATCGCGAACTCGTCGTTCGACAAGCTGGTTTGAATCGAGAATGGTAGCTATATCCTTGTATTTCTGATAGACTTGTCGTGTCCGTGCCGGTGTTTCTTCCTCAATCTCGAGGGCCACAACAGAAAGCAACGCGAGCTGGTCTTGTGTCGTCAGGCTCCGCATTCCTTCTTCGATTCGCTTTCGTTCTAAGATTTCACGTGCTTCGCGAACATGTGATTCGTTGATCACCTCATCATCGTTGTTTAGGGCGAGTTCTCCTGCTTTGTACAGCAATCGGATTGCTTGCCGGGCACTGCCTTCGTCTTGGGCAGCAAATGCTGAGCAGAGTGGGATAACATCGCCATCAAGAACACCGTCGATAAATGCACGTTCGGCTCGGCGTTCTAAAATACTCGTGAGTTGATTAGCGTTGTATGGTGCGAACTCGATCTCGCTATCGTACAGTGAATCTTTGACTTTTGGAGAAAGATTGTCACGGAATTCTAGATCATTGCTGATCCCAATAACAGAAATCCATTGATCCTCAAGATGGCCGTTCTTCCTGGCCCTTGGAAGTTCGTATAAAAGATCATCATTGCTGCCAATCGAGTCGATCTCATCAATGACAATGATGATTGTTTCATTGAGGTCGCGTAATTCATCATAGAGCAGATCAAACATACTCTGTTGATCAATGCCGCTCGGCTTCTTAGACCCGTCGCGAATTTCCTTTATGAGGTGTGCAGCGAGCTGATAGGATGTTGATTGATTGTTCGCGCTGGTTTTGATGACGCTTAATTCCAAGTCGTCCTGAGAGTTCGCATACTCGTTCAGGAGATCAAGTTCGTGATCAATGGCGACTGTCTTACCTTGACCTGTTTTACCATAGAGAAATAGATTGTGAGCGTTAACACCGCGTGTTGCAGGGGCGAGCGCATTCCGGATTTCATCGAGTTCTTTTTCCCTCTCTGGGAGTTTCTCAGGTTGCCAGTCCTCTTTCAAGACAGACTCATCAGAAAATATTTCGACTGTACTGCCGTATGGATTGCTGTTGAGGCCCGTATCAGATGAATTCGCTCCGTCGCCGGACATTACATGTGGGACCAATGTAATGAGTGATCATAAACCCCCGTGTCCGGTGTGTCCAGTGTGTCCGCATACTCGATTCTTTGTATACCCCCACACCCCACCGTGTCCGCATAATCCTGTGAGAAAGAACCACTGCTTCACGTAGAACCAGCGAAGGCTCTAGGAAAGGGAAAGAACTAAGTTAAATCTGGCACAACCAAATCCGCACTAGCGAAAATCCAATTAATATAACAATATGATATAATGAAAATCGCTGCAGTGCGGAGCGTCTGACACTCTTGCGGCTAGATTATGCGGACGCGGTGGGGGGTCCCTCTTGTGTTGTTCTCTTACTATTGCTTTCTTCGGAGGTATTATGCGGACACGGTGGGGTGGGGGAGCTACTCATCAGGGGGAGCTACTCATCACAGGGACTTCTACTCCCTACTCTACAGATGAACAAGGCGAGTGCTTCGGGGTCGTTCAGACGACCTCCGGCTTTTTGTGACTAATCGAATCGGCGATTCGTGATGTCTGCGAAATCGTCGATTTCGCTTGATGACGAGAGAGCGTTGCTCCCTCGAACCACTTGACCCCAAGGTGAAGCCTCGGGGCTTGTCCTCAAGGAGCTTTACACAATTATGCGGACATGGTGGGGTCCCTCATTCCAGAACCTTCCGTTTCATCGGTCAAATACTCCACTATCAGAAACGGTACTGTCTGATCCAGCAACTGCTTTCGCACGCTCGAGTTCACGGTTCTCTCCTTGAGCCTGTCGTTCGAGCAGTTCGGCTCGCCGACACCGTTCACGAGCGACGTCGTCAACGCTGTTCTCGTCACTGATCGTGAAGCGCTTGCCACGGTGATCGATTTGCTCGAACATCAGTACCGATCCTCGGCTTCGTCCACTGCAGCATCTCGAGCGTCCGCTTGGAGATGCTCGTAGCGGACCTCACAGCTGTCCGAACAGAACCGACCAGAATACCCTGTCCGATCGCGAGCAGGTTCCGAACACGTCGGCATTCGGCACTCATCGCGGTCAGTCATCTGTCGATCCCTCGATTCAGGAGCTGAGTTGTTTCAGTGGCTATCGACGCGATTGCTGTCTCTCTTTGTCTCATTGGTTGCTGCGGTGAGCTCTGTTCGAGCCCCCGCACCCTTTCGGGGGATACAAACCGTCTCGAGTGATGAGATCACTCGACAGTCAGCGGCTGAACGTACCATCCGGCGCAGGGACAAGTCCCGTCCGGATCTCGAGGTCGACACGCCGCAGATGCTTGCAGCCGTCATCTAACAAATCCTTTCCCGTAGAAAGAATAATAAGTGACTGATTAGATATCCTATCCAAGACACATATGGGAATGCAAGACATAAGCGATGACACAGAACGCGCTGCTGCTGCGATTCTTCGGGTCCTCGACCCTATTGAAATCATCGAGTCACTCCCTCCAACCGTCTTCCCGGTCAGTGCAAAGATACAACTTGATCGTACCAGCCGTGAGGATCATGCCTACCGTGATTATCGCCCACCAGACTACCCCGTAGAGGTTCGCGTCCCTGCTGAAGCACCCTATATCCCGGAGACGACGGTCCACTTTGACAATCCTGCAGAACGACCACCGAAAAACGCACACCCTGTGAGTACCGCTGAATTCGTTGACGGCTTGGAGGAAATTGCTAACCATCTCGAAGAAGATACTGCTACCGATCCCCAGCGACTTTATCTCACTGGGATCTGTATTGCCGAAGTTCCTTCTCAGTATCTTACGTTCGACGATGGTGCACACGCTGTGAAACCTGCACTGTATGAGGAAAACGCCGAGATGACGATTGCATATTTCCAAAAGGATAATTCGCTCAGTGCCCACAACGTTCGTGAAGACCTTGATGAGGCACTTCCTGGCGAGACTCGAACACCGCTCGAGCTTATCCGTCTCGATGAAGTGATCGCTAAACCGTCACGCCTTGGAAGGGGGACTACCCGTCGGGCGGGACGTGCTCGGTACTTTACTGAGCACGAAGCTGAAAAAGCCGGCTCAGTCGATACAACACCAGCAATTTGGCAGGTAAAACGTCTCCGTCGCCCTGGTGATGGAAGCCGTCCTCTTGAAGCCGTGCTTGATGAGTACTATCGGTTCTTACCTGGACTCGCTGAGACCGATCTCATTCGTGAACTCACTTTCGTCGGGCAGACTCGAACCGTCGAACGATTCTACGCCGAACAAGTCCTGAGCCGATGAGTCAGCAATCGAGGCCAAATCAGCCAGAAGAAGAGGGAAGCAGATCTTCCGATGATAGTGCTCCAGTTGACCAACCCCTTGTGGTTACTCCATTGGGTGGTGCCAGAGAGGTAGGTCGATCTTGTTATCATGTTCAAACGCCGGAGTTGGACATCCTCGTCGACTGTGGGCTTAATCAGGGTTCTGGTGGCCAGTTCCCGAAACTGAGGGAGATTGACGAAGGGCAGATTGACGCTGTATTCCTCACGCACGCCCATATCGATCACTCAGGTGGCCTTCCAGTACTGGAGCATCGTAATCTCCTCGCATCTGATGCACCCCTTATTACAACTCGACCAACAACTGCGCTTTGCCACACTCTCCTCCACGATTCAATTAACATCCATGAAGAGGAGACTCGCCAACAGGGCCGTGAGCAGCAATTCACTAGAGATGACGTCCACGACGTTCTTGAGCGATTTAAACCACATCGCTACGGAACCCACGCCCTCTCTCGAGATCTCCGCCGGATCGATACTCCCGCTGATATCGAATATGAACTCGGTGGAGCGGGCCATCTGCTCGGTAGTGCCTGGCTCGCAATCGAATATGGAGGCCGTCGCGTTGTGTTCTCCGGTGATCTTGGAGGTCGATCAGCGCATCTTCCTGATTGGGAGACACCCCCTCCTGCAGACACGCTCTTTTTGGAGAGCACCTATGGGGATCGTCAGCAACACCGTTCATTAAAATCGGCACGAAATCAGCTCTACCAAGAAACTCTAGATGCCGTAAAAAACGGTATTCCAGTCCTTATACCAACATTTGCTGTGGGACGGGCTCAAGAAGTGATGCAGATCTTCCGCGAGCGTTTTCCACAGGAACCGGATGATGTCCAAGAGAAACTGGAGGTTGTCTACGATGGGATGGCACGAGATGCCACTGCTGCCTATCATGCCTACTCTATTGGAGAATTTGTCAATGAAACAATCAACAACTGGCGGATGAACGCTCAGGACAACGAACCCTTCCTCCCTGACTGCGCATGGTATCCAGAAGACAATTCTGAGCGTGCCCCGATCCTTGATGGTGACAATGCCCCGATTATCGTTGCGCCATCTGGAATGCTTACTGGGGGTACCTCACCGCTGTACCTCACCGCACTTGCGGAAAATTATGATGAAGCACGTGTTTTCTTAATAGGTCACCAGGCAGATGGTACGCCGGGGAGAGTCCTTCAAGATGCTTCAGGAACCCACATAGAGGTCTCTCTTCCAGTGACGCCATTCACAGAACTGGATCTTGAGGCCGATGACAGCGGCAATACCACAGTAACGATCCCCACGTCTTGGATTCAAACAATCTCTGGCTTTAGCGGACACTGTGCCCGCCAAGTCCTCTCTGAGTTCGCACAGGATGTTGACGCAAAGCATGTTTCACTTGTTCATGGACCAAGTGCTGCTCAGAAGGAGTGCAGAAACTACCTTGATAAGAGGCTTAACGCGGATGTCGTGAGTCGGGCTACAATGGGAACGCCGATTCCCGTCTATGGTGCTTCTTCAGGGGAACTCACAAACGTTGATCTAAGTGATGGGGCTGCAACTGCTGTGACCGTTCGCCCCCGAAGCGAGGTTGATACATCTCATATTACGGACGAACTTGTCAATGACGATGAATCGAGTAACGAATTTGAAACCGAGGATCTCGAGACAGAACCGGAGGTAGAGCGGAGTACTGAGGAGCGCATCGACGCATTGGAGGAAAAAATAAAACAGCTCGAATCAGAATTGGCGGCTGCCCGGCACGAGGGCCGATGGACCGAAGGTGAACTTCGTCGTCTTATTCGCTCAGAACTGGATAGCGAGGATAGCAAGTCGACGATTACAGAGAGTGTTATTGAGGCTCCACCTGAGGAACACACACTCGATTCTCTCTTAGAAATCGATGGAGTGGGAACAAATATAATTGAGAATCTCAATGAGAAAGGCTACCAGACAATAGCTGATATCGAAAGCGCTTCTGAGTCAGATTTAACTAACGTTGATAGGATAGGCAAGAAGATCGCCACTAGGATGTTGGAACAAACGCGTACAGGGTCCTGAAAGCCATTTTGGCAACTACTTGGAAGACATTTCAGCAAGCTTCTCTGGTAGGCTTTGTAGACGAGTTTCGACGACTGATAGCGGATGCGAATCCAGAAACGCGGCCTCTTCTCGATCTACTGAACCATTTGGATAATCGATCTGAAAGTGGCAGCGGCCTAAGTCCATGTGAGTATTATCCTGATGCCATCCGCAGGAAAAGCCACGTTCTGGTTCGACCCATTGAATCCAATAGTGGTTCCAGTCCTGACGGAATATGAATTCAATTTCGACTCGAGCGGTTGTTGACCGATACGAGTGATCAAGAAACCGTTCAACGTCAACAACGGCATGAATCTCGCGAGGGCGGTTTCGAGAGGGAAGATACTGGACGTCGGAAAAATCCGGCTGTGTACTCAGCCGCTGGTGAATCCGCTGATAGACACGTCGCTTGTCGTACGGGTTTCCACCGCTAGTGAACCGTCCCATCTCAATCGGCGTGCTGGGGATGACTCGAATTTGTACCGTAATCCTGTGCAGAAAGATCGTCGTATAGCCCAAGCGCGTTGGTGAGTAGCTGGCGATGGTGCTTGTTTTCCTCCCAATAGGTAATCACTTTTCGTCGATCCCGGACCTCTTCTGGAGGGAACTCTTCTCCGAGCGATGCCTCGAGCTCCTGGAGTGAATCGACATCGTATTCGCGCTTCCACGTTGCAATCTCCGATGCGATTTCCTCAAGCTCGTCTCGAAGCTCGTCTTTCGTATTCTCGACGACAAGCTCTTGGATATGGTCGAGGTACGCTCGCATTGGATCGATCTTGTAGCGCGTATCGCCGTCTATCTCGACGGTCGTAAGCTGCCCTGCATCAGTGAGATACTCGAGTTGGGACTTCGTCGTTTCCCAGGATCCAACCTCTGCTTGCTTTTTGATCCAGTTGACCGACCTTGGCTCACGAAGTGTGAGGGCAACGGCTTCGATCCGGTCTCGAGCAGTCATCGTTTCAGTCCAGTCATCCATGGTCTTGGGAGTGGATATGCGTCCTATACACTTATAGATTGAGAGCGATTCATGATATCCGAGAGGAACAGGTTAGCGAACGAACGTGCCATCTGGAGCTGGAACAAGTCCAGTGCGGATCTCGAGGTCGACTCGGCGAAGATGCTTGCAGCCATCGTCTGGCTGGCGCTGCTCGAAATCAGGACAGGTACACGTTGTTGCCTCGATATTGACCTCGTAGGTGTTCCCGCTCTCGCTCTCGACCTCGTAGATCGGACCCACTGTCGCAAAGCGGACATCCAACTTCTCGTTCAGTGCACGGCGAGTTCGTGGGTCGTCGATCGAGTAGCCACCTGCCTCGAGGGCAGTCGCCGGCTGGGGGTTGTCGCAGGGGACGGAGAACTCGTCGCGATGGGTGCGTTCTTGGCCGCACTTTCTGCAGCGCCAGTAGCGTGTCCGATACTCGTAGCCATCAGTGAGATTGAGTTCGTACGGTGTTGGCTCTGCACCTGGAAGCCACTCGTCGATCGCGACGAGTTCATGTCCGTTCAGTCGGGCAACGTCTCCTGGATAGCTGCGATCGCGGTCGCTCGTGTACTCGTCTGTCAGTCGATCTCGATGCGAGTCGCTCTGGGTTGGTCGATCTGTACTCATTCGTGGCCTCGAGGCACACGAGTATGCGCCTCACCCACTCAGGCGCAGAAAAACCGAATGCGATCCGCTATGGGGTTCCGTCGGCAGCCTCGAATAACCGTTCCACTTCTTGGCTGAGCCAGACCTTCATGTCGTCACGGTTCTCGTGCTGTTTGAGATTGATGGCGTCTGTGTTGCCTGCCTGTCGGACAAAAGCCGACAGCAATCGAGTTTGTAGTGCTCGAGGGAGAGATCGGGCCGATTCTGTCTGAGACTACCGTCATTCTCGGACAAGGTTCTCCGTGCGTTCGAAGATAACATGACTACTTTGACCTAACAAACCGATTACGATCAATCGAAGCGTATATTGTTCGGGTTATTTGAAGTCGTCTAGTGTTTTCTCTCGATCATCTGCAGTAAAATACTCTGCAGACCACTCTGTAACGGCATCCACATCCTTGAGTAGGACCTCGGATTCAAATTCTCCTTGCAGTCGCTGATGAGTCATTGCTTTTCTCATATCCTCTAATTTATTTGGGGAAATAGAGTCAATTCCAACAGCATCCAAGACTGCTTTATTCAGCTTTTCTCTCGCATTATCTTCACCATCTAATAACAATTCTGTGGCTTCCTTTATCCGCTCTTTACTCTCTTGATCAAATTTACGGATATCTGGCACTGGAACACTTTTCAATTCATATGTCATCAACTGTAAGGCACCGTTTCCTTCCACACGTCCCCAACACTCTAAAAGGGCCGCGTAGAGACTCGAGTTCATT
Organism: Natronolimnohabitans sp. A-GB9; assembly: GCF_030848565.1. Classification (GTDB taxonomy): domain Archaea; phylum Halobacteriota; class Halobacteria; order Halobacteriales; family Natrialbaceae; genus Natronolimnohabitans. The sequence goes on along the minus strand of NZ_JAVDDV010000011.1, from coordinate 47,284 downwards.
AACCCGATGACGACTTTTGAATCGAAATTTGGCTTGACGTGTACACAATCAACGGCATTTGTGGTGAGTGCACCTGCACGATTCCAGACAGTGAACAGACGCCACTTGAAGAATTTTGGATGGAATAGTTCAGGCGGCGTCTGCTCACCTAAATTGAACCAAACCGGTCGACTGGCACATGTACTCCGCTCATGAATTCCGTCATCTTCTCCTTCTCGCAGATAAGCAAGTAGGCCATCGTATCCATCACGCTGTAGTGCTGATTTCACTTCCTCTTCGAGATCGGTGTCAGATCCAAAGTCACGAACTCTCTGATCCACCTGCTGGACATAATCATGAACATCAAGCATGAATTTATCGGAATCTCCATTATTGAAAACAATAGAGTCCATACCCTTGATGCTCTTTACCACTGGTGAAAGGAATCGCTCGTCAATACCCCTTCGTTCAGCCTCTTCCTCATCCAGTATGAAAAATCGATTTGCCCCGGTCTTTTGTCCGTAAGAGATATCAGCAAACTCTTTGAGTGGTACAAAGTCAGTCCGCTCAATGAGGTTAATAAGCGCGAGTGGAGCATTAAGATAGTAACTCATTTTTTTGGGACCAGTTTCATGTAGATAACCTTGCCTGACTCCTACCATACGATAATTCGGCCGGTCTCTGATATCAATCGGTTCCTGATCCAAAGCCATCCCGTAAGTTACTGTCTCGTACAAATCTTCGGGTTCAATCTCTTCACGGACCCGAATGAATTTAGTTACAGTTTCTTGTCTACTCTCTTCATCTTCACAGCGTTCAACAAAGAGCAGGCATGTGTCGACAAAAGCATCTTCAAAGGCTCTCTCCGCAAAGCTAACAACAGCTTCTATCCGGTAGTGGTCAAACAAGAACTGTTGCAGATCAAGCCCATATCGTGCTGTAAGCCATTTTGGAGGAATCACATATCCCAAACGACCTCCTTCTTGGAGGAACTGGGTTCCTTTTGTGATGAAATAAACATAAGCATCACTTTTCTTGCTGATCTTTTTCGATCCATCAAGATACGGTGATCGATTAGTGGGACCAAACTCCGAGAGATGAGATCGGAATGCAGCTTTGTCTGGAATGTTCTTATTCCGAATGTATGGCGGATTACCGATAACTCCATTAAAATATCCTAACTCTTCAGTGGATTCCTCATCCAACCGAGCTGATGCGAGTTTTGCCGTCTCTGGATCCAGATTAAAAAACGAAGTATGGTAAGCGTGAATCCGATCAATTCTCTCTTCAATATTCTGGCTGGCCAGATTGAGTGCTGTCAAATGCAACGGGAATTTGTTGATGTCAACAGAAGTAATTAAGTCAACTATATTTTGATGACTTAATTCAGGGTATTGATGTCTGATTTCGTTATATATCTTAACAGGGAACGTTCCGCTACCGGATGCCGGATCCAAGATACGGGGCTCTTTTCCTTTCGAATTTGCATCCAAAACCCACTGCGAAACGGCTTCGGCGATCGTGGGAGGTGTATAGTACTGTCCCAGTTTTTTTCTTTCTCCTTCTGGGATCAGTTCTTCAAAGATATCTCCTAATAGGTCTTCATTTATACCTGATATTTTTCGCTGTTCAATACTCTCGGTAAGAGACTGAATATGCTCAAGAGTTTTCTTATTGTCGGGAAACTCATCAAATATCTCGGAGTTATTGAAGATTGGCTTATAATCTATCTGTTCTATGATGTCGTCGAAACGGCGTCTGATGTGTTCCGCGAGGAAATCCAAGCTGGAGGGTCCAACAAGAGAGTCAAGCTGGTTTCCATCATTAGTCTCGATTGGAGACGGTGTCTGTTCGCGGACTACTTCGTAGAATAAGATCTTATTAGTCAATAGATATGCGTGCTGCTTCGCGGCAATCTCAAATTGTTCGTCTTGATCTAAGTTAGAATAGTCATTTTCGTTAATCCAAGAATCAACGATATTGATGAACTTCTCATTGCTCCCATACTTCTGTTTGGCTAACTCTTTGTAAGCTGGCCAAATAGCCGAGTGAAATGTTCGCAGGAGGCCAACTATTCGTTCTGTTTCCTCCTGATTAGGTAGTTTACCCTTCTGAAATAAGTGGTCAACTGCCGACAATAACTGTGGGACAAATCCATTTAGAGTAGCATCTGAAAGAGAGATATCTCGTAGATTCGCGTAGTTATATGGGATCTGCTTAATGTTTATTTGGCCGTCATAATTGAAGAGATAGAAGTCTTTAGAGTTACAGGTAGCGAAGAAATCCGCGCCAACGTCTCTTGCATAATCACGAGCTTGTTTTACAACTTCCTTGTCATATGGTGAAATATCATCACGCTTAACCTCAATTACTAAACTACCTGTGATATTGCTTTCTATATGAATATCTGCTCGTCGTCCTTCGATATTTTTTTCGATTGAGACACTATCGAACTTCGTATCGTTGTTTTCGACATACCTGAAGAGGCCTGAATAGAATAGACTATGGAATTTCTGCTCTGGATCAGATGGCATCGGTTATGTCTTACGTCCAAATTCAAACCTGATAAAAGGTATGAAGTCGCAGGAGAGTCAGGTGACTAATGAGGTTTTTGATGGCCATTGATATTAGTGAGCAGCTTTGATTGTAGGTAATAGGCCAAATATACATGACTGATCTTTCGATAGTTAATGTGGTGGGTGGAGGAGCTCTTGGTCGAGAATTACGTCTCGAAGAGGCATACGCAGATTTCCCCCATGATGATCTCGAGTACAATGCTGAGGATTTTTCTGGTTTGATAATCCGCTATCATGAACCAAAAGGGACGGTCACATTGTTCTCCAGTGGAAAATACAGTATAGCAGGGGCGAAATCAGCTACTGAAGCATGGGAAGTGAACTCGAAGTTTGTCCATCAGATGGAAGAGATGCTGGAGAGTGCAATCCCCGGTTCAAGTTTTGAGATTCGATATATTGTGGGGAAGTCAGATCTCGGCTATGAACTTGAACTGAGCCAGATAGCGATCGCGCTAGGCTCTATGGAAACAGAATATGAACCAGAACAATTTCCTGGATTGTTTTATCAACCAACTGAAGAAGATTGGTTCTGTGTATTGTTCTCTTCTGGAAAGGTAGTCTATAGTGGTGTAAAGAACCGCGAAGAGTTAGAGTCCGTCCACAAATCAATCCAAGCCAAGATTCGGAACTTGTTCGACCAGTGAACTTGCAGTTCTAATATTCCAATACAATAGTAGTGGTTAATGAATAGAAATGCGTAAAAGGTGTTCAAATATCTTTAGACAATCGTTCGGGCTTGTCAATGAAATTTCCCACGTCCCGTATCAGTCCGCGTCACCCGCACTGGCTGATCCTTCACGTTGCCCTCATCGTTGACCAATCCAAGCACCCGAAGCTCGCTCTTCGGGAGCACAACATCGCCCGACGTACGATCAACTTGTACCAACTGATGGATCGGCATGGCTATGTTTTGAACTGATCCTGAATCTGTTTGAATATTTGTCTCACCAGTACGAGGCTACGGTATTCCCGACCGTTATCACTCGCTTGAGAGGCCCATCTGAGCATGGGTGCAAATAACCCGCCACTGACTGACGAGAAGACTCTCGACGACGTTTATCATAACCGGAATCTCCTTACAGCCGAGTTCGAGGATCAGCCAGAATCCAATAAGTAGGCACTTTACGCAGTGGTTGGCCTGTTTTTCTACCAGGAAGAGACTTAAGTAGTGAAGTCCCCCCCCCATCATTGCAGGTGGAGAATCGACAGAAGGCGTCGGGTCACCCGGTACTCTTATTAACGATGGACCGTTAGGACTGGTTGCCAGTGGAACGGTGGGGCGATTGTTGTTTTCCCCACCAAACCCCGACGTTGAGTAGCCGAGCTGCCGTTTTTGGTTCGCGAATCAGACACTTTTACCCCGCGCTGATCCCCACGAAACCAGTATAAAAACCCTTCCGGTACCGGAGTGAAAGTGAAAGTATTACTCAGCACCCTCTGGGGGCTAAACAAGGCCCCCCGGGGGGTCGGTTTTCTACCTAACTCACCTCTAATTCTCATTCGGTGGACTTTTAAGCACCTGCGAAACATTTTTATCGCAGACTACCCTACCCGAAATCGGGTTGGTTACCCACCGTTCCACTGGCAACCTCCGCTCACCGCGATTCCGCGGAAGGAGGTCGGCGGAAATAACCACGACCGGAGCGTGAGCCGAGCGACGGCGATGACCGGTACGTGCCCGCCCCTCAATCGGACCCGCTCTACTACGGGTTCCGAGTGACAACTCTGTCACTCGCGAACTCGCAGAAGGGCCGTCATAGCGGCGACTGCAGTACCCCGGTCGGCCCAACGTCTCCGGGTTAAAGGAGGCAGGTGATCGAACATGAGTGACGATCCCACTAATGGTACGACTGCAGTTGTAGAGCTCGACGACCTCGCTGAGTCCATTCAGAGCGCTCAGGACATCATCGAGTCCGTCGAAGAAGACATTCCCGCAAATGCCCTCGTCGACCTCGAGACCGTCGAGGACGACGTGGAGGCTCTGGAAGACGCCGTAGAGCACGCCGACGGATCGCTTCCCGACGGCTTCGAAGCGGACGTCCAGGCCACGCAGGACAACATCAACGACCTGCAGGAGACACTCGCGACCGGCGGCGCCGACCCCGACCTCTTCCGCGAGGTCGAGGACCTCGAGGACACCATCGAGACCATCGAGGACCGCGCCGTCGACGCACGCGACCGCTACGGCGTGAAGGTCGACAATGAGCCTGTCGAGTTCTTCGACGAGGACACCCCGACCGCCGAGACCATCCTCGGGCGGTTCGGCAAGAACACCGACGACGCACTTGTCGAGGTCGGGACTGAGAACACCTACAGCGGCGACGACGAGGTGGACCTCAGCGACCCCGGCGTCGAACGGTTCAACAGCGAGCCCCGCACTCCAGGTAACTCCTGACATGGCCGTCGACGAAGACCAGACCGCCACGGAGGTGGGCGACGGCGACGGGCATGGGGGTAACTACAACAAGTCGTGCCCGCTACCGCCGGCCACCGTCCCGGATGAGAATCTGGACGACGACTTCCAAGGCGCAATGCACGCGCTCCAGCGCGAGCGCGACAGCGAGCACGGGCAGCCGACCGTCGCGGAGACGTACGGCAACCAGGCGCTCATCTGGCTCGGCGAGTACGAGCTCCACGCGTACAGCGAGCGGTGGGACGACCCCACTGCGGACCTCTATATCCTCGTCGACCAGTCGTTCGACGGCAGTGACCCGCACTGGGTGATGATGACGCCCTCCGTCACCGTCGACGATCAGGACGCCGGCGACATCCAGTGCCGTAATGCGTTCACCAAGCCGGGCGACAGCCACTACGACAAAGTCGAGAAGGTCCTAGAGGTCGCCGACGAGGAAAGCGCGATAGCGTTCAGTTGGAGGTGGTCGAACATGAACCGGCAGCCCGAACGGATGCGTGACCTCGCCGACGCCCACAGCATCGTGCAGTACCTCCTGCGGCTGGACGAACCGGAGGGGACAGCATGAGCGGACGCGACGACGCGCTCCCCGAGCTGTACCCCGTTCGGGAGGCCGAGGAGTTCCACGTCGCCATCACCCAGGACGTCAAGCAGACGCTGTACGGCCACCTCCGACCGGAGTACGCCGACCGGGAGCCGGAGGGGTCGGAGCACCAGCCCGACCGCTACGAGCAGGGCGTGATCGCGACGCTCACGCGTAGCACCGGCGACTCCCGGGTCACGTACATCGTCGAGGACGTCATCCCGCCGGAGACCGACGACGACGTCCACATCCGAGACGGGAGTCTGAAGCTCAGCCCGGCGTACCGGGCGCGAGCGAAAGAGGGAATCGAGCACGACCCGCGGAAGGGCATCGCGTACTTCCACTCCCACCCCGGATGGAGCGCGTATCCTTCCAAGCCAGATTTGGAGGCCGACCCGATGCGGCTGGAGTCCGACGCCGAACTCCTGGGCGCCGACCGCCCGTTCGGCGCCGGCATCATCGCTAGCCGACCGCGGCGGGAAACCGGGGAGCCGGAGTGGAGCTTCCGCGCCTACGACTTCACCGGCGGCACACCGCCGGAGAGGACGGATGCGACCGCCATCCGCGTCCTCGGTGCCTCCCTGGTCGAGAGGGTCCGGGATGGGCCGTATCTCGAGAAGCTCTCGACCGCGTTCAGCGCGCAGGGCCCGGCCGGTCCCGGCCTCGGGACGGGCACGGTCGCCCATGACAGCACGCTGGAACTGTGGGGTGAGCGCGGGCAGGCCCGGCTCAGCGGCATCCGCGTCGCCGTCGTCGGGTGTGGCGGTGTCGGGTCGCTGCTCGCCGAGCAGGTCGCACGCCTCGGCGTCGGCGGCGCCGTGTTCGTCGACTTCGACCACCTTAAGGAGGCGAACCTGAACCGCGCCTACGGCGCGTCTCCCGAGGACGCCCGGTCGAACGTCCGGAAGTCCGAGCTCGCTCGTGAAATCGCGGAGAAGGCCGCGACCGCGCCTGGCTTCCAGGCGCGAGCGGTCCACGGGAGCGTCGTCGAGCGCGGGAACGACGACTACAGCGCGCTCGGCGCGCTCCTGGACTGCGACGTAATTCTGAACGCTGCAGACCCCCATTGGGTCCAGAAAGTCATCGACCGGCTGGCGTACGCCCACCTCATTCCCGTTATCTCAGGGGGGACACACCTCCGCGTCGACGAGGAGACCGACGAACTCGCATCGGGCGCGCGGTCCACAGTCGAGACCGCAGGCCCGGACCTAGCGTGTCTCCACTGCCTCGAGGCGTGGAAGCAGGGCGACCGGAGTTCCGGCGTCGTCCGGGATCGCCAGCCGCCGCGAGACAGGGCTGACAACGGTGGGCTCTACGTGCAGCGGGAGCCCGGCGAGGCCGACGACGGCAGCGACGAGTTGCGTGACCCGAGCGTTGTGACGACGAACGGCATGGTGGCGTCGCTGATGATGGAGCGGCTCCATGCACTCATCGTCGGGACATCGACGTCGACGTTCGCGGGGCGCCAGATCTACCGGCCGAGTACGGGCGAGATGAAATGGCTGACGACGGACGGCGACCGCCGTACCCGCTGTAAGGAAGACTGCGAGAAGGCCCGGACGGTCGGGCTTGGCGACTATGTCGACCTCGATACGGGTGAAGATCACGATCTGCGCGTTGAAAATCCAGACGTCCGCTGATCGGGGACTACTCCCCTGCATTTTGCGCGGCTCAACGTCGTACCCGACGAGGCGGTCAGCGGCCAGCTACCAGGCACGTTCGGCGAGCGCGGGATCGGCTTGCTCGTAGTGGACCGAGAACTCGGTCAGTGCGACGGCAATCAGGGGGCCGTCTCGACGACCGTCGGATGACATCGCCGGCGCTGGCCGCGTCTTCGTACTTAAATCCGTAGAGATTTTCAGGGTGTTCGACACCTCAAGACATTAACCCGACGAGGGTTCGTCTGAAACGGGCTTCACTAAGCTCTTCACCCCAACACACCCCCTGGGGGTACACGTTGTCAGAATCCGATTCCCGAATATGCACACGAGCCGCGACTTGTCGTGTGCACGTTGTCAATTTGGGGATTCCGAAGTAAACGTCCTGTCTGTGTCTATTTAGACGATCTGCCTACGTATCGATGTTGATCTCTCTTGAAAAAGCTGGGTTCGTGTGTACGAGTTGTCTCAGAGCTGCTGCTGAAGGTGACTAATCTCGGTACCGAACATATCAATGTCCGATCGGCGACTAGGGGAGCGCGACGAGTACGTCGCGGACCTGGGTGAGCGGCTGTTCGCGAACCTCAAGATCCGACAATGGCTGCTGGTTACTCCTCGTGATCACGCTTCTGGACGACGAGGGTACCATCTTCCGCAATGATCTCATAATCGAAGCTCAGACCATCGTTATCCGAGAGCCTAATCCGGTCACACTCGCCGACGAGGTCGCCGCCGTCAATGTAGTAGCCGTCCGAAGTGATGTCTTTCACACGCTCGCCAGCCGTCGAAGCTCGCGGATCGTTCTGTAGCTCGTATAAGCCCTTGTGGATCTTCTCGACGTGACCACCCATCATAAGATCGCGTAAGCGCGACGAGACCAACTGCCGGCTCTCGTTAGTTTGGTCTGCGAGGTAGCTTGGCGTTGCGCGGCCTTCGGCGAGCTTGTCAAGGATCGATTCGTGCAGCGCGTCCAATTCGCTCTGATCCATAGTTGCTACGCTCATTCGCGTATCACATGCGTATTACGGTGACAATTGCAAAATACGTTGCGGTCAGAAACAACGTTTACATTTACAACGTGAATGTTAAGTGCCTATGGCGCATACTCCAGAATAGAGACGCAGGGTGGCTCGGGAGAATTCCCGGCCCGGTGCTGGAACACCGGACCTGTGTCCCAAGGTAAGGACAATGAGTGTTCAACCGCGAACCCACGAAACGGTTTCGGAAGCACAGACTACCGACCCACGTGCCGACTACATCTCCGTCGGTATCGACAACGAGGGCGCACACCACGTCTACCGGACGACCGACGAGTCCGTGCACGTTATCGAGAACGGCGAGCGCACCGTCCGCTACGACCTCGAGGATGTCGAGAAGACGATCGACGACTGGATCGACTACATCGCCGACCGTCGCGGCGGCTTCGAAGTGCAGTACCTGTTCAAGACGATGGCTGATGCGATCGTCGGCGCTGTCGAGGTGGGCGACCAATGACGTTCGTCAACGATCACGAAGCTGTCGCAAAGCGTGCCGAACAACTCGAGCGCGAAGGCGCTCGCGAGATGCGCCTGCGAGCGGAGTCCCGCGCCGTCGCCGGCTACGAACCAGGCGACATCGAAGCGACCGACGGCTCAGAGATCATTATCGCCGACGACGATACCCAAGCTAATACTCTCAAGATCAAAGACGGAATTCTACTCGCCGATGCCGATGACGACCCATGTCTTGCAACCGACGGCGGCTGTGACCAGTCCACCGAACCGACCGTCGAATTCGTGTTCGAGTACACGACGATCAACGGCCGTCGCAGACGGGTGATGGTTGTCCCCGATACCGGTGGCGAAGCCTGGTGGATCGAACACGAACGCCGCAATAGTACGTGGAGAGAAACTGGTCGCGAACCGATTACCGAAGTCGATCTTCACGTACAGGGACGGCCCAGAGATCACGATTCCAGTGAACTCGAGCATCAGAGACAGTCTGCCGTGCCCGATGGCGGCCACATGAACCGTGAGACATTCCTCACGGAGCAGAGACATTACTGCGATATCTGCGAGTGTCCGTTCGACTCGCTCACCAAGCTGGCAAGCCATGACTGTCGACTTCAACCCGAGGGTGGCTAACTGATCCAGCAAACCATCTCGGGATCGCGTTGACTTATCCAGCGCAGTAGACCATACTCCGCCACTCGACCCGGAGCCACCAATCCCCGGTAGACCGACACCGGACTTTCGAACACGAAGACGTCGTTCGGGGAGACGGCCACTGCACTCCCTCGAGACGACTCTCGAGTCGGTAGTCTACTGCTCTACCAGCGTTCCCGACATCGACCAGCAGCGCGAGTCGAATCGCCTGACAATGACACCGAAACCAGAATCTAGAACCCAATGAGCGCGAACACAGACTGTCCCGAACCTGATGCACAGACACTCCAAACACTTGCCGACGAACTCGAGCGGCTTCACGAGCGTGTCACTACTCTCGAGGATGAACTTTCCCAAAAGGATGACCGCATAGGTAACCTTGAGGCCGAACTCGAGGAGGCCCACACCGAAAACAAGGATCTCGAAGCACGGCTCGAGGACTTAGAAGAATCACGGACACCGATCGAAGCACGACTGGACGCCCACGAGAAGAAACTCAACGCCAACAAAGACCGCGTCGGTGAACTCCAGGCACGAGAACTCGAGAAGGGTGCGCATCTCCTGGAGGAACATATCGACGAAGGCGAGATCGACGTTGTGGATGGCCGCCTCGAGCGCATCCGCAAAGACGACGGTGAGAGTTACTTCCGATTGCCCGAGAGTGACGACCCACTCGAACGTGGAGGTGATGTCTCCCTCTCGTATGGAGATCTGCTTCCACTCCAGCAGCTCGCGAAGATGGACGAGGATATGCTCCGGGCAACGACATCGGCGCTTCCGTCACGGCTCGCTGCAAAGCTCTGGAAGGCACGTACCGATCCAGCGGTTGGAGACAACCCCTGGCGGAAGGGAAGTGCAAGCGTTCGAGAGTACGTCACCGCCGGCGATATGAAACACTGGATCCGACGGCAGGAGAAGGGGATCAGTGACGACTACGCGAAGAAACTGGTTTCGCGAACGATCGATGCGTTGCTCGATCTCTCGAAAAGCAGGTTGGCAGTCAAAAAGCGGACACAGCGCAAGAACGGCCTCGAGTATACGGAACGTCGCGTCTTGTTGATGGACGATGTCGACATCCCTGGTGAAATGGCCGGTTCCGGAGACACCTGACGTCGACGGTTGCGGGTGTCGCCCGACTACCCACAACCCCTGAGAAGGGTATCACTCTATCCGCCCACCTAATATCCAGCACAAGAGCGGTTGTATGCAGTGTACTGTTACTCTATAGTACGCCGTTTGATCGGTCGTTGTCGGTCTTACTCTAACGACTTCCCTGTAGCTGTGTCTGAAGACGCCAGCTGTCACCGGAAACCTCTCGAGAGCACTGTGGAGATTCTCGGATCGACGTTAATACTGTGCGCTGACTTGACTGGGCCAGTCGGCTGTTGCAAGATAGCGAAGCCACTTATATATCAATCAGCTATTATGCAATAGTATGCTCACTGATGGCGAGCTCCACACCCTCACTGCTCTTCACGGTGAGCAGACGCTCTCCGAGTTCGATGTCAAGTGAGGCCATCACACCACGGTGATACCTATGAACGATACCACGCCGCCGCTGCACCCGATGGAGCGCGAACAGCTTCGGGCCGAATCAACCCTCGTCGTGACTGTCAAGTCGTCCAGTGAGTTCCACGATGATGTCACCGACGGCATTGAAGCACTCGAGCGGGGCGACGCGGTGGATTCCCCGCCGACGCTCTCGTTCACCAGCCACGACGACCTCATGGAGACGCTGACGCCGCGCGTCCTCGATCTCATCGAAGCCATCCGCCAGGAAGAGCCATCCAGCATTAACGAGATTGCACAGGTTGTTGACCGGGACATCAAGAACGTCCACGAAGAACTCAGTCGACTCGCCCAGTTGGGAATCATCTTCTTCGAGGAAGACGACCAGAGCAAGCGCCCGGTCGTCTGGTTCAACGAACTCGTCATCAGTCTCTCGTTCGATCTAGCGACTGACGACACAGTAGCCGCCACACCGTGAAATCGGTCAAATGCACCGTTTCAGCTTTTTAGCGAAGTAGACACCTCGGTGAAGACGACATCGCAGGCTACGTATTTCCTCGGCGTTCCGGAGCGCACGTCCTGTTCACACCTGTTGTTTTTCCTACCCGCATACGTACTCTCGAGTAATGGTCGAGTGTCGCTACTGCGAGCAAACCTTTGAGGAGGAATCTGCGATCCGTGAGCATCTATACGAAGATCATGAACGTAAGGAACTCAGCCGGATTGACCGGAAGCGTGTCGAGCAATACGTCGACGAACACGGATTAGGTGAGAGTGGCAACGAAGAGGCCCAAGAAGCAAGTCAACCCGCTCACCGTGAGCAACGAATAGCCGACACATCAAATGGGACCCACCCTGCTGATGCGTGGGAACTCAGCGACGTCGAAGCCCTCTCGACGGACGAAATTGTCGAAAAACTCGCCGATCACGGCATCGAAACGAGCGAGACGATGTTTCAGAGTCGGATTGAAAATTTCAATTCGGCGACGACACTCTCCGAGCAGTGGGAAGCTGAATACGAGGTTGATGTCACGGGCTATGATCAGGACTTCATCTGGATGGCGGCAGAAGTACTCTGGGAGCGCTGGGCACCCGACACCCCGAACAAAGAACGGATTTACGACTTCGTTCAGGAGGGACGCGATCTCCGCGAGAAAGGAAACCGCGCTGAGGCTTGCGATCGGTGGCTAACTGCCTGGGAGTACATTGTCGCCGTAACACCCGACGAAATCACGACTATCGAGGAAGCAGACCGAAAATTGCCGTCGTTTCTCTTGCTTGAGGCCTTCATTCGATCAGCGGACAACGACCTTGCCACTGTAGCGGAGGACGAGCCGACGTACCACGAGCACCGACTCGAGTTCTGTCAGGAGGTCTGCGAGCAGTTCCCGGATGCATCTGACGAGTTCTTACTCGACTTTCGTCACTTCGTCGCTGACTCGCTTGTGGAATTGGACAGAACCGCCGACAGCAGGGCGGAATTCGAGTCATTCATCGAGGAGTATCCCGAGGATCCTTGGGCATACAAGAAACTCGCAGATAGCTACTGGCTCGAGGACCCAGACGAACTAACGAGAGAGGAGATGGAACGCACTGCAGAACTGTACCGAGCGGCACTGGACGCCGATGGTCCCCTCGAGGGAGCGTCGATAGTAGCCGAGCGCTGTGAGGAAGTGGAGAGTCGACTAGCTGATACAGAGACGTCCAGCCCAGAATGAGCGCTTGAGCACGAGAACTTACTTATTCCATGACGCACTATATGTTTGTAGAGGAGCACACTCCCGTACACCATGGAATTCGAAGAACAACTTCGGTCGCTGGAAGAACGGTATAACATCTCCGAGAGCGAGCGTGCTCGGGAACTCGGACGGACCGTTGCCCAGCTGCGGGACTAACGCGTACGTCTTACTCGCTAGATTCCAGATACTCGAGGAACTCCTGTTTGTCGACCCCATTCTCAAAACGCAGATGCGACGCTCCGGCTCGCGTCACTAACTCGATCATAACGACGCCCGTGGTCGGTGAACATATCCACTCCGAAAAAATACAAAAGCTTTCAACCTACTAATATTAGCACAGGCCTTTATTTTGATCTCCCGATCTCGAGTGCTGCAACTGCGGCTTCAGAATCAACGCCGTATTCGACGGGTACTGTTAAGCGGATGACTGTCGAAACAACCAGACAGAACTGCAATGGCTCGCGTCACAGATCCACGGCCACCACTTCCGGAGTGGATTCTCGAGTGCTACGACCGGCTGTGTACGCAGGCATGTCGGCCGGATGCTGGCGAAGACAGTGTTCCGCTGATCAATTATGACGATGCCACTGACATTCTGGCCACCGATGCAGAGTTAGCACTCGAGCAACGGGACGTCGAGTACGCACTGACGCGTCTCCTCGAGCGGGGCTATTTCTACGAAGTTGAGGACGAACTTCGGATCACATCCCCAGAAGAGCAGTGTTAGCTATTCGTCAAAGAGCTGTCTTGCACGACGGTAGATCGGCGCACCAAGCCAGTCTCGGGTCTTGGCAATCTGCTCGAGTCTATTCTGAGCGTTCTTTGGTTCAAGTACGCCCCGCTTGACGAGCGCCCGGAGTACAATTGGTGAGAGTGCGACCTTGGCAGTTGTGAGATTCTGAATCTCTGGGAGTGCTCGGAGGTCGTCGGTCTGAAGAAATGCAGGTTCAAGCTGCTCTTCCAACCGAATACAACTTGCCTCCCCCTGATCGATCGTTGATGACTCAAATTGTTCTCCATCAACAGTGTGAACAGAGAATTGCGCCTGCTGCTCGAGCACATTCTGAGCTGCCTGTCCATGTGGATCGTCATACTCAGCTGTCTCTTCGAGTTCTTGCAGAATCACACGCGTCGTGTGAACTTCGAACTCAGCGAAGACAAGGTCAACTACCTCGGCTGTGGCTAGCGAAATAAGTGCACTCGTATCGGCAACAATCATTGCCAGCTACAGCCCCGCAAGCTCGTCGGCGAGATTCTCACTTTGGTCAAGAACGGCTTTTGAGGTACGAACCGCTTCGGCGTCTTGGCGACCAATAAACGTTTTGAGGACATCAAAACTGATCTCGTCTTCAAGATATAGCTCGACGATCTCTTCATTGAACGCGTCCTCGTCTTCGATTTCGTCTAGATAGGATTGAAGTGCCTCAGTCACAATCTCCGTCCGATTCTTGTGGGTGATCTTCGCTGCGACATCGGCCTTCTCGACTAATTCATCTGGGATCCGGAAGTTTACTCGAGTCGTTCCCATAGTTGCTCTCTGTACATACAGTGTACCCACAGCTAAATAAAATTGCCCCTCAAGACGACCTTGGTTGTTAATCACTCGAATCCCCGTGTGACCTCGTATCCCTCGAATACGGACTCGAATCCCTCGTCGACGACCTGCTGGACGAGTTCAGCGAACGAACTTCGATTCCCTGGATCCTCAACGAGCGACCGATACGTACTCTCGAAGTGATGTCCATGAGAAGGACGATCCCGACTCGAGGTTTCATGAGCTGCTTCGTGCAACATCACCAGATATAGATCGTGCATCCAGACAGCACGCTGGCGGCTCGTCACGGCCGAGTCGGTGATCACAATGTACGTCCTGCCGTCGGTCCAGGCATCGGCACTCGCCTCGCCGTAGTACACATCTCGCTCAATCCCAAGCTCTCTTGCTAACACTCGAGCGAAGCGAAGATACCGCTGCTGGTCAGCGTTCAATTGCGATTCATCCTCGATGCGATGATAGCCTGTCCACACTCCCTCTGACTCTGCTTGCTCGCCAACGTCGAACGTTTCTGGCACCGTTATCGATGTGTCCTCGTCACTGGCGAGATCACGGAGCCGCTGCGTCGCTGAATCACTTGTATCGAGGACAACGTAGCCACGCTCGACGAGTTTGTCCGCACCTTTCTGGGCACCGTCGACCCACCCGATTTTCGGTGCTGCCTGGATCTCCTCGAGACTGATGCGGGACTCGGTTGCCAGCCGGAACAGTTTGCGATCGGCCCACTGCTCATCCGATTCTGATTCGGATGCCATCGCTTCGATCATCACCTCCCGACTCTCGGCAGTCAGCCGGTCGTCCGAGACATCTGCATACAGATCGTCACGTGCTTGCTCGAGTGCGTCGTCGATCCGCTGCCAGCGGTCACAGCCGGATTGGATGTCGTTACGCGCAAAGTTCAGCGTCAAGTTTCCTTTCGAGACGACGATCCCGCCGAGTCCGTACTCGCGCTTTGTCGTCACGTACAGTCCGTTGCTGTATATGTCGAGCCCATCGTGGGGTGTGTACTCGAGTGCGAGGATCGCATCCTCAGTTTCGCGTGTGAGCGACGGGTGTGGCGAGTCGGCCACTGCCTCGAGTGAATCTCCCTTATCGACTGGCTCGCCGTTGATCACGACCGAGACGCCCGTCCGGGACTGCACGTACGCGAAGCGCTTGCGAAGATCACGAACGTAGCGCCGCCAGCGGTAACTGTCCGGATCCGGTACTTCGTCCTCGTAGTGATCGATCTCGACGAGCATCCCCTCGAGATGATGCTCAGCGTCCACGAGCTGGCCGTCACGACCGCTGATATCTGCCCACGGACCTGAGTCGCGTCGATCTCGGTAGTCAAAACACAGTGCGGTGTCGTGGCTCCAAATACGAACGGCACCTTTCGCAATGATCGCACCCTTACCGATACCCCACTCTCCGATCGTCTCATCATCTGATCGCTGCTTGCTTCCCGCACCAAGCACCGACAGGTTGCGTCGTCCCTCAGTCGACTCGAGGTCAATACCAGCGCCGTCATCGAGGATGAGCGATCGTTCAGGCGAGATACTGACCAGCACACGGGATGACCCAGGACTGTCGATGCCGTTTTGGACCGCTTCACGGATCGCGTCTGTGAGATCCGCCATCTGATCTTCGATAAGGTACGTTGCGACCCGCTCGTCAGCCGTCATCGTCACGGTCTCGTCAGTCGATGGCTGACTGGCCGGCCTCGAGTCAGTTGTCTCGTTCGCGGCGAACTCCGATAACGTCGGATGATCTGTCATGGTGTGCACCCATCTGGCACCACAGAAACCCTACCGCGCGGTCACTTGGCAGCCAGAATGAGCTCCGGTTCGACTTGACGTAGTCTCCCGGTGCTCTCGAAGAATGAGCCGAGTTGCCGAAGCGAAACGACCTATAGCGTCTACTTCGAAGAAGTACTACAGACAGTGAGCAGCGCAAAAGAACGGCTTGAGGACTTGCCACCGAGTGCAAAGTTGGTCTATAAGACGCTGGAATTCGAGGGAGAGTGTACACAGAAAGAACTGGTCTCGGAAACCAGACTTTCATCTCGGACTGTTCGATATGCGATCTCTCGGCTTGAAGAAGAGGAGTTAGTTGAGCAACGAGTGTCCTTTCGAGACGCCCGTCAGAATCTCTATTCACTTTCTGAGTAACCTACAGTCCACGTGGACTTTTGGGAATCTTCGGATTCTTTTGTCTGGTAGCCTGTTCTCAGCGTGTCATAGGTGTAGGATTCTCATAGGTTCGTTTCACATCCTCTACTTAACGATTTACACAGCTCGCATTTCGCGTGTTCCCTGTAAGTCTTGTCAACTGTCGGCTTTGTTCAGTATCTATCCGATAGATAATAGCTGTCGGGAACCATTGTATGACACGTTCATCATCTCTGTCTTACTCGAGAAGCGGTTCACTTTTGGCCCACAAATGTTGGAAGTATTGATCAAACTCGCCAACGACTTGCGAATCTTTAATTCCTACTACACCAATTCGATCCTCACTGGATACTGGGTGTGGGATATCGATCGTCGTCTCTACGTTATCGATCACATCAAATGAAAGTACAACTTCAGAAATCATTCTGACAGTTATGTCTGCCGACTGGTTTTCAACTAGGCGCGGGAATCGGTCAGGGAGTACGGTAACTACCTTTTCACTAAATAGGAGGTCTATAGAGAGATCTTCGCTAGCACCCTCAAAAAAGCCCTCAACTTCAGATTGGAGTGCCTCCCACGTCGCATTCTCGTAGGGTGTCCCAACGGCCGCTTGGACAACGTTTTCCGCAGTTCGCATATGCTGCTGTAACGCTGTGCTCATTTCGTCGCTCCCCAGCGAGCCAAGCCAGAAACTACTCTCCGTCGGTGGTGTTGGAAGAAGGTTCGAACGAATTGTTTTTGCCTTCTCACGGTAACGATCCCACTCTTGTTTCAGTTCATACGCTCGCTCAGCCAGAAGCCTGTCAACGACGGTTTCTGGCTGTATGGCAACGTATCGATTTGGATCGCTTGATTCCCTCCAAATCAGCTTGCGAGCTTCGAGTCCGTTCAGTACGTCATAAATACGGCCTTTTGGAACCCCACTAGTATCGGAAAGTTCGGCCGCTGTCACTGCTCCCGTTACGAGAAGTGCTCGATAGACCTTTTCCTCGTAACTTGAGAGTCCAAGCTCGCCCAATTCCGTCATAGATTATCGTTGTACATCCAAACGAATTGTAAGTGCTGTTTTGTTTCAATAGCCGTATATCAATGACTTCTGGACCTAGCGATATGCATCCATATGTACTGCTTGCTGGTGCAATACTGTCCGAACTAGTCGGTACGACTGCTCTCAAACTTTCTGATGGCTTTTCACAACCGATTCCCAGCCTTGGTGTTATTCTCGGATACGGGATGGCTTTCTATCTGCTCTCCCTGTCGTTAGAAGAATTACCAATCAGTATCGTCTATGCGACGTGGGCAGCATTGGGAATTGTCGGTGTGGCAGTTATTGGTGCCGTTGTTTTTGGCGAGTCAGTCGACCTCGCGGGGGCTTTCGGAATTCTCCTTATTATCGGTGGCGTCTACTGCGTTAACGTCGTGTCGCAGATGTCCGCTCACTAAGAATATCGCAAACTGAACCTGAGGGAAAAAACAACCGAAAAGTGGCACTGTGTTTCAACAACTTTTCGCCCGCTTTTGATTGTTTGTTTACCAACAATGCCCAACCGTTATGATGTGGTCGTCGCTGGGGCAGGTCCAGCGGGGGCGCAGTGTGCTCGAGATCTGGCCAAACGTGGTTACAAGGTTGTCGTTCTAGAAACCGAAGCAGAAGCTGAGTTCCCGTCTCAGAGCAACAAATCCACCGGCGGGACGTTTGCGTCGATGATGACCTCCTTCGGCATCCCAAACGACGTGGTTATGCACGCGACTGAGTCAGTGGTTCTTGAATCACCGAATGAGCATTTCATCCAAGACCAGCCGGGCTTCGTCTTGGACTTCGAGGCGTTCAAAAAGTTCCTCGTTGAGGATGGCCGTGACAAGGGTGCTGAGTATCGGTTTGACGCTCGCGTGCATGAGCCAATCGTTGAAGATGGCGATGTTGTTGGTGTTCGATATAACAGCGATCAGGAAGTCTACAGCGAGATTGTTATTGATGCCACGGGCCCGGCTGCGCCACTGGCCAAAGACTTGAAAATAGCCAATCTTGAGCGAAAGAACCACGCTATTGGCATAGAGTACCTGTTTGAGGGCGTTGATCTCACTCATCCTGATTTTGCTAATCTCACTGATGCGATGATGTTACGGCTGGACCATGAGTACGCACCCGGGGGTTACTCGTGGATCTTCCACACCGGCGATGACACAGCGAAAGTCGGTATCTGTTACATCCAGAATGAGAGCTATCGGGAACACGCCACTCACAATCGTACCGTTGACGGCTATCTCGAACACTGGCTTGATACTGACCCGCGTTTCGAGAACGCTAGACGAATTGCAGATAATCAGGTGCGGGGATCGGCACATGTACAACCCCCAGGATCGATGAGTACCGATTCGTTCATGGCGATTGGTGATACTGTTCCGTCAGTTGATCCTGTGTGGGGAGAGGGGATTTACAAGTGTATGAAATCAGCTCGAGCAGCCGCAATGACTGCCGATCGCTGCCTTACGAAGAAAATTGATACTTCTGCTGAGGAGATGTCGGTCTACGACGACCTCTGGAACGAGCAAGTCGCACCCAGACAAAACCGTCGCTTGATGATGACGAGATTGCTGTACCTCGCATCAAATAAACGATACGACCGGCTTATACGTGATCTAAACAAGATCTCTCGAGATACTCTTTCGGATATTAATGAAGGAAACAAGCGTGAGATTGCAAAACTGTTGTACCCTAGTGATCTATCCTACCTCTGGAAGTACTGGCGAGAAGCGTAATCTCAGTACTTCATGAAGCGTATTAGTACGACAAGAAACAGAGCTTGAGAGACGATCCGGAGTAGCTTTCACTCACTAACTGGTCCAATATTACGCGGGTCAAACTCGCTGAAGCCCCTGGTGTCTCAACTTCATCTACGACGTTTTGAATACGACTACATCGGATGGTGTCACTAGCATGCGGACCTCACCAATTGAGAGCTGAATCTCGAAATCAGTATACTTGCTTGTTGAGTCTACAAGTCAATTGAGGGCTTCGACGTCGATCACTCATCGTTGGCCACCTTGCTGACAACGTCGGCGATTTCTTGGGCAGTCGAACCGATCTGCCCCAGTTAATCGAAGATCGACTCTGGCTTGTCACCGCGTCACACAGCGAGGTGGAATGCCGAGCCGCCTGTATCCAACTCGAAGCATCACTCGATGTAGCCGACTGCTTCGGTCTCGAGTCAGTTGACTCACTCGTGGCGAACTCCGAAAGCGTCGGCTGGTCTGTCATGGTATCCACCCATCTGGAACCACACAAACCGAACCGTGCGGTTACTTGGGAACTGGAATGAATTCCGGTTCGACCTGACGTAGTCTTCTGGTGTTCTCGAGGAATGAGTAGAGATCGTCGTACAGGCCAGTGTCTTCGTCAGTGCCGTCTGCGGATGAGCGTAACGTATACCAGTCACCGATGATCGCACAGAACCGTTGGGCGCGAGTCATCGCGACGTTCAATCGCCGAGGGCCGTCAATGGGACGCCCGAGGAAGCCTGTTTCGCCCGTTGTGTTACTCCGAACCAACGAAATCACGATTGCGACTTTTTCGCTTCCTTGGAAGGAATCGATCGTGTCGACAGTGATGTCCCGTCCAGAATCAAGATATCTCGATAGCTTCTCTCGAATCGCGTTAGCCTGGGCCGTGTATGGCGTAATAACGCTGACTTCGGATGGGCTGAGAGCTGCATCGGCGAGCAGTTCACCGACGATATGGGCAACGAGTCGCACCTCTGCGTCGTTGCGCTTGGAGTGGTCGATCGTCGTCTCGCTTCCACCAATATCGTAGCCGACGAACGCCGGCTGCTCCTCGAGTGCGGTAACGTCACGCCCTTGCCGCAGGGCCCGGTCGTAGAAGCGGCTGTTCGGAAACCAGGCGATATCGCGATGCATCCGGTACTGCGTTCGGAGCTGGATACCGACTCCCTCGTAAATACCGCCGTCAGCGTAGAGGTGTTCGAACAGGGAGAGACCGGCTGCGGACTCCGGCGGTTCTTCGGTTGCACTGAATGGCGGTAATTGCTTGTGATCGCCTGCGAGGATCACTTTGTCCGCTCGCGCAAGCGGAATACACGAGGCGGTGCATGTCGCCTGTGTCGCCTCGTCGAGGACGAGCACATCGAACTCTCGCTCGAGAGTCGCTGCGCTGCTGTTCGTCGCTGCGACGACATCGGCTAGTCCATCGCAGGTGGCATATTGGGTACTAACAACTTCGTTCGATGATCTGCTGGCGTTCACGCGTCGGAGTACGAACTCGCCGGCACCGTGTTGTGCATGGGCGTGCAGTGATCGGTCGTCGGTCTCAGTGGCTGTACTCGAGCCAGCAACGAGATTGTCGACTGCTTGGTTTGAATCGGCACAGACGAGGACGTCGTCCCCAGCCTCGACTGACCGCCTGACGACTTCGACGAGCGTTCGCGTCTTGCCTGTGCCTGGTGGTCCATGAATGCAGAAGAGGTGATCAGCAAGGAGGGCACAGGACACTGCGAGCTCCTGTTCCTGGTTCAGTTCGACGTCTTGCTGACTACTCTTGACACCAGCCGTATCCCCAAAGGTGACTGCTGTGTCGCCTGTCAAGAGCGCGCATTGATCATCACGCTCGCGAACGCGCGCAATTGCAGCAAGTTCGCGCTCGTACGGAACGGGATTCAACAGTTGGGTGAGTGCAAAATCCCGTCGCTTCTGGCGGAGGAACGCACCGACAGTCGACCGGTTCTCGATCGTATACCAGTCGATAGCGAGACTGACGGTTAGTCCCTCAATCGCATCGACTGTCGCTGGAATCGGGAACGCATCTGGTGAGTGCTCTTTGCTTGGTGGGTGGAGGAGCACTTCGTTTCCTTCGAAGATCCGGAATTCGCTCTGGATGACTCGATGCGTGTCATGCTGCCGATCTACTTGCCCGTCATCGATTCTGAATCGGTAGACACCATCTTCTGGGTGGCCAAGGGATGCAAGCGATGGAACCGCACCGAACCCCTCGGTACGGAGTGCTTTGGGCGTCGACGCGGCTGCTTTCGCTCGGTTTTCATCACGTTGGGCGTCCATCTCCGCTTGGACAAACGACTCGAGTTCGTCAAAGAAGGAGTCCGTGTCGTTGTCGTCAGAAAGCGGATTTCGCGGTGGTTCCCGCTCTGCAATTGGTGAGTCGAAGTACGACGGCGGATCGTCAGGTGCGTAATCAGAGTGCCAGAAGCGTACCCGGTCGGCTAGCGACGAGACGGCAAACGTGTCTTGATCGACCGAAGCATAGTCGTCGCCATCATTGTAGATGAAAACATCGCCATGGAGTGCGTGTTCTGTGAAGGCGAGATATTCGCCCGAGAGTGCTGCACTATTGCGTGTATGAAGCGGAATTACGATCCAGCTGTCTTTCTCGGGATGTGAGAGTTGGTCGTGGTAGCTCGCATATTCGACGATCCCATCGATTGGAATGGGGTCATCTCGCACCGGTTCGAACGTCTCGTCTGCCGGTGAATGGAGGGCAGCACTCGAGAGGTCGAACTCACCGATCGCACTCTCGAAGAGGAGAGACATGTCGACCAGAACGAAGCACTTGATCCTAAATTTTCCTGTTCAGTGAAGTCATCACATGGCTAGTAGTTTTGACAGGGAGAGTCACAGACTAACTCTCATGAATTTAATTACCAATATTTCTTGATGAATCGACCGATAAACGGATCTGCGTATTTGCCGAATCGAAATATTTGTAACATATGTTGTTAGTGAATTGAATTATGGATAGAACAGATTGGTTCCTCGCGCTCATCACTTTTTTATTGGCTGTAATCGCTCTCGAAACCGTCACAGTTGATACAAACCAAGTCTTTCGGGATATTGGTGGCAGTGTCTCTCTATTGGTAATCTTCCTCTTGCCACTCTATCTTCTTGTTCACGTCGTGGTGAACCATCATGATGAGCCAGACTGGTCAGATGGTAATTGAGTCCTCTATACGACACACTGATTGCTTTAGCCGATCGGCTATCGTTGAGGTTACACGGGAGCAGGTAGTTTTACTTCCATTCCAAGGCTCACCTCTATGTGCCTGTTTCTCAAACTATTACATAGACCGGCAGAAAATCCCTGAACCTAAGAGTACCGAACCTAAAACACCACCCACTGAACCACGACAATGGATCTTGACCCCGACCGGTACCGCCAAATGAGCAAGCGAGAAATCCTCCGAGAGCTCATTGAGCATGTAGTAACCTCTAAAGATGATCAAGAGGAGAAGGAACACCGGAGCGGGAAGTCCACGGACCTCAATCTCTATCTCTTAGACAACCAGGGATACGAGATTGGATCACTCGACGACTACATTAATCAGATCACGAAGAGTGGGCGAATTAGTGGACATGCACAGAATTACGTAGCGAAGCACACCTTCTCAGAAGAAGTCGTAGATGACGAAACAGCGATCGTCAATATCACCACGCCCGAAAAATCGAGGACCGACGACTCTGTTTGGATTCAGCAGGGAGAGTACATTTGGGTTCTCACAACTGTGCGTCAAGAGTGGCGAGAAAAGACGATAGAGAAACTAATCAAATACCTCCCACAGGTTGAACGGTTGTACCTATCGTCCGAGTACCTTGATGCCCTCACGCAAGAGGATATCATCCAAGACTCCTATATTTCAGGATTCACCTCACAATATCATGCGCCCTACGCGGACAGACACGCAACACTTCGCTTCCATGGTGGACGCAGGAACGATCTCGAGAAAGCAGAGAAGTATTTCAATGCGAAACCCACTCGGATTGAGTTCGACCAAACAAACAGTCCCGAAGCTGCAATTCAGGGAGCGAGTACAAACGATGGGCGTCTATCATTCCAGTCGGTAGTTGATGGATCACAAGACAAGGCAGTTGAGACGTTGCTAAGCGTTTCTGAGGAATACCAGGAACTGGATAAGGCGAATTTCGAAATTGATCACGCTCCAAAGCACAACAGCTTCGAGAACGGGTTTTCGGTAGACGGGTTCACAGCTATCGAACTCACGGATCCCGATCGAGACAATGAGACAGATTACTCATTGATTGAGGAGTTGAAGGAAAACGTCCTGAACGGTCCACAATATAAATTCGGCCAGCGGGATGAAAATACGCTACGAGTATACGATACTCAGCATGAGGAGATTTTTGATCTTGCTGTAGAGCCTCCGGACATCATCATCTATCCCCGTGAGCCAGCAACTGCGATGAGTCTCAGAGACATTGTACAGCAGATTTACGAATACGACTCGACATACTCCCAAGAGAAAGTCGAGAATCCTGTTGCGGCACCATAATAGAAATGTCGGAGTCGCCAGAAGTCGATCGGCAATTTAGAGAAAAACAAACCTATAATCTATTCTTTAGCGCCATGACAGCTCGTGCATCTCCTTGCCTTGCTGATCTTGGATGGCGCATGCCGATCAAGTTCGGAGAAATCAACGATTCATACTCTGGCGTCAATTCAGAGCCGGATTTCGTGCTGTACGATGGAGACACCTGCCTGCTTGTCGAGATCAAATCTGGAAATAATATCGGGGATAGACACATCAAGCAGATGCGGCGGTGTAATGAACTCACCATCGACGGTGTGGAAGAAGAACTCAAGAATGCGAATGTACGTGAGAAGACACCGTATGATGGGTCAGTCCAGACGATTGACCGTTGCATTGTCTATCACGACATCGATGATGATTGGGTAGGTCAATGTCGGAACGAGTGGGAAAACTGCCAAGAGCAACTTGAGAGACTTGAGGAAGAAGCAGCGGTTCTCACTCAGGACTTCGGTGGGCAGTTACGCCGGGTGGCTGGTGAATTCAAATCAGGTCGTCTCCAGAATCGATTCGATAGGGGGATTGAACTACCTGAGAACCCGAAGGAGGAATTCGTATTGACTGAGCAGATGGAGAAAGAGATCCTTGCGGTTGCCATCTGCGGGATTTGGGGTGAACAGTCGATGGGATATGAAGATCCAGTGCAGGTGAGTGTGAATCAGGTCCGAGATCATTTTGCACCGGTGTTTAACCTGCCTCCTGACAGAGTTAATCGAGTACTCTATTACTTGCAGGAGATCGGTGCGTGTGATCACATAGAGGACCTGACGTACGAGTTCTCACATGATCATATTTCGGAGGTGTTGCAAATCACCCAGACGGTGCGTGAGAGTCGGGTTGAGGATGTTCTCGAGGATGTTGATGAGGATCATATCCCAGATGAGCAGCAAACGACATTGGATATGATCTCTGAGGAGGGAATCGCTGATGGGAGTGGCAAGGAAAACGTTGACGAAGATGGCAGCAACGAAGAAGAAAGTGATTCTGACGACTCAACCGTAGAGTGACTACGGTCAGGATCCCCTCCTGATTATTTGTGAGTTATATTACGTGTTAACCGGTTATCTAGTATGGTTGGTATCGTATATTCCGGTATTTGAGTGGTAGGATCAAGAATAGCTGGGGCCTTGGATGTTGCTCCGGTAACGCCTTCACCTGTACTTATCATTCATTGCGATTACCAGCTCAACAGATCAAATAGTCTATGACAGCCTTGTTTTGGCGTCCCGTTCTACGAAGTTTTGACCGCGGCCACATCGGATGGTGTCACTACCACACGGAATTCACCAACCGAGAACCAAATCTCGAGATCGGTCTGTGGACCCGTCGAGTCCACGACCCGCTCGAGGGCTTCGACGTCGATCACTCGCTGCAGTTGGTATTCGTCACGAGCGAGACCCTGCTCTTCGAGCGCATGAACAATCTCGAGCAGAAGCGGCTCGTCAGTCATCAGCCATCACCTCGTCGACAACGTCGATGATCTCCTGGGCGGTCGAACTAATCCGCTCGAGTCGATCGAGGATCGTCTTCGGTTCGTCCCCCTCCCACGCGGCGAGGTAGAACGCTGACCCACTCGTGTCCAGCCCGAAATACCGACCGACGATGTAGGCAACGGCTTCAGCCTCGAGTTCGCGTTTCGACCGTTCGTCTTCAGTATCGATACCACCGTGCAGCAGTGCGTGCGCGTACTCGTGAACGAGTGTGACGGCGAGATCTGCCTCGTTTTCACGATCGCGGACTTCCACGAGTGGCTGCTTCTCCAGGCGATACTGACAGACGCCCTTGGCGCTGCCGTGAGACCACTTTCGAGGAGACACGAACTCGACAGCTACCTCGAGCGAGGACGCCGCCTCGAGGAGTGCTGGGATCAATTCGCCGGCGTTGCCGTTCGCTTCGGTCTCGAGTTCTGGAAGTGGTTCGCCTTTTGTCTGCGAGATATCGAAGACCGGCGCGGGTCGAAAGCCCACGAGTCCCTTGTTCCAGTCGTCAGGCTCAGTGTCGTTATACTCACAGTCGCTACGTTCGTGGTACGATGGCGAGTTTCCGCATTCAGGACACTGTTTCGCGATAATCGGTGCCCAGATCCAGATTGCTTTTTCACCCTCACTCACGTGCCGATCGAACTCGTTCTGCCACGTTCGGTAGCCAGCAACGCGCGTTGCGTGGGGACACTGGAGTTTGATCAACAGCGTATTTCGGTAAGAGTAGTCGTGGAAGCGACTCTGGACATCCAACCATTGTTTGAATTGCTCGCTCGAGACGGCGGAATTGACCTCATTGACGAGGTCCTGAATCCATGCTTCGATCGTACTGTGCATCTCGTCGTGCCGGGTGTCCGAATCGTCGAACGTCTCCCGGGTGCTGCTGCTCGTAGCCATGTTTGATCACTGCTTCTCGAATCGAATCGAACTGAACTCGAGAAGACCTCCGCCCCTCAGCGGGTCTCAAAAAACACGCCAGACTCGAGCAGTTGTAAGCTCGTTAGTCAGCGGATGTCGAAATTCAGAGCGAGCATGGCAACTGGTGCTGACTTACTGGCTACGAAAATGTCGGATAAGACAGCACGGAGACGGCTTTCGGGCTCGAGTGACCGCTTAGAAAATCTGCTTGACGGTATTTGGGCTATGAGTCTACGAGCAGCTCACCAACATACTGTTGTTCCCATTCGCGGCGTGCTTCGGTCTCGCGTCGACCCCGACGCGTTAGTGTGTAGTAGTTCGTTCGCCGATCGACCGTCCCTTTATCGACGAGTCCTTTGTCGACGAGTGTATCGAGGTTTGGATACAGTCGTCCAGCGTGAATGTCTTTCTCGTAGTAGTTCTCGAGTTCATCTTTGATCGCGAGTCCGTGTGGCTCCTCATGGCCGGCGATTGCATAGAGCAAGTCGCGTTGAAAGCCAGTCAAGTCGTACATATTCTGGTCTATGGCTGCAGCGGGGTTAATTATATTGAACATAGACTTTCTCGATCGGAAATACAATTGGCGAAAGCCCGGCAGCAAACGACTACTGGCTGTGAGCAACCCGAATCGTGGTGTGATATGAGTATATCAAATAAGCGGTAACACGCCTACCTGAATGCGTAATGAGCGTTCAGTACAGAACAGGTACATGTCGGACCAGAAAGTGTACTCTAATATACTTAAACCGGCGGTGGTGCAGAACTAGTCTCAAGGTCTAACTCGGCGGATCTCTAATAGCACCCACTATATGAACAGGGGCCAAACGCTGCAATAGAACCATTCCAAACAGGGTTGAAATTTTCCCATTCAGAAAATCAGATTCTGGAAGTACAAGGCCTGTGAAGACTTCTGCACCACCGCCATACTTAAACCAGTAAGATATAATCAACAGTATGGAGACAGATTCAGACAGAGAAACAGATGGCGGTGAGATAACAGGACTCACTCAAGACGAACTCTATACCGTTGTTCAAACTGCTGTCAAGGACGCACTTATTGATGTATTTGGAACCGTATTTCTTCTCGGATTTGCGCTCTTGTTCATAGGTGCAGGCACCCAAGTGATACTTGCGTCCTCTACGACAGGAGTTCTATTCGGCGTCGGTTTGGTTTCACTTGGGCTTGTAGTGGCAGCCGGTGCTTTTAATCTCGTTCCACCATTCCGGGAGTAACTCTTCGATCAATAAGCAGATCTACTTACCGACACATTCACCGTCGAAGTTAGTGGATTAAACCGATAGAGGAATTCTCTGCTGTCCGTCGAGAACAAGGTTTAGTCGAGACGACGCGTAACTTCCGTGTATGCCATTTAGCGTCAGTTGGCACACGCTTCTCGAGCATCTGGATGAGCTGCCGGCGGACGCGACACTAATCACACCGTTGTCGCACTCTCGCATCCACATCACAGGTGTCCAGGAACACCGCGTTATCGTCCAGTTTGACGAGTCCAACGAGAAGCGTCCGCTCCAACGTGAGCAGTTCGAAACACTCTACCATCAGATACAGACCGCCCACGATGGGTTCGATCTCGACCGACTCCCGCCAGATGCTGATCCGTATCCAGCGGTGTTGAGTGTTCATCCTCGGTTCGAGATCGACGAGGACGCGGGTGTAATCGCTGAGACAGACGGACCGACGACGACCCAACTGGCCGACACGGCACACGAACCTGATGACGACGACCGCACCGAACCAGAGGGACTCGATGTCTACTCGGATGGCCTGCTGCTGATCGATGCACTCGAGCGCCACAACGTAACCGACCTACCCGACTTGGAGACAGCCACCCTCGTAAATCTCTATACGCTGCTGTCGGATGTCCAGCGTGATGCCAACGACTTTCGCCAGGAGGTCGCCGATGTGCTTCTCTCACGGCTTCATCACGACCGGCCTGTTGCCGGTCAGTATGGCTCGGTCCAGCGCACGAGTCGCCGCAACCGCTCGCTCAAAGACGACGAAGAAGTCCTCTTGATGCTCGAGGCGGAAGGGATCGACCCCGAGCGGGTCATGAGCGTTGACCGTCAGAAAGTCGACGAAGCACTCGAGGTGACGACGCTCACCGAGTCCGATGTCTACGAGATCGATGAGAGCGAATACGTTCGCAAGGCAGATGTCGACGACGACGTCAAAGAGTCACGCCTCCAAGGATTGAAGGATCGACTTGCTACCAGTGAGGAAACAGAAGCCGAGGAACTGCAACAGGAAATCGAAGCACTCGAAGACCGTATTGACGACCTCACAAGCTTCCGTGCAGGGACGGAGTACAATGACGACCGTTGAATTTTTCTCGTCATCATATACGATGCAAGAGACTGGTAGGGTCTCTCTCGGTCGTCCTTCAATCTGTCAGCAGGTGTGCCGAGTTAGTCATCATCCTGTGCGCGGAGTTCGATGGCTCTCTCCTCGAGTTGGCGGAGAATCGGGACACGTTGTTGGTGCTGGTTTTCGTAGGCAACGCAGGCCCGCAACGTGTCCATATCGTTGATCGTTGCGATGCTGGCGTCGATGAGTCGCGGATTCGGTGGCTCAAGGCGCTGCGCTGGTGAGAGATCGCTCGAGTCGTTGGAGTGCTCTGGAGTGTTACCCATTGAATGGTGCCTCTGCTCTTGTTGAGGCACAACAAACTGTGCCGATACTTTCGAGATTCGCCGTGAGTGAGCAGACGGCACTCTCTGCGGTAAGTACAGGAGAAGGGTGGAACACTTCTCCCGTCAGGCATCGTTCGGATCTCGGTTCGAACTGGTCAGTGCGTCGAGCGCAATAAGAAGGTACAGCACGCCGAAACAACGAATCGCTTGTACGAGTCCCCTGCTCCATTCGATACTCTCTGGTTCCTCGTAGGAATAGTTCGCGCTAATTCGAAGTGCGCGTCGCGGGAAGAAGAGAGCAACAGCACCCGCCAATCCCAAGAGATACAGAGACACTCGATACGCCTTTCCTCCAAGTACGCTGACGAGCACGAATAGGAGGCCCTCTGCTCTAATCGCAGGAGTGAACCAGGGCTTCGCGTTGACCTCGTCAGGGTTCTTGAGAGCGACCTGTTCATAGAGGTAGCGAATCTTCGCTGGAAACAGTGCGATGATGACTCCGAGGAGACCAATAATTGTTCTGAACATGTGAAAATAGTACGCCTCGTACTGTTTTAACTGCGACCCTGTCGGGATCTACCGAACTTGGACACTTGAGAGCGGTCAAACGCGCAATAAGCATGTGTAGTGGCTGTATGTTTCACTCAGAGTTGGCATCAAAAAGCCTCTTGTAGGCTTTGTCAGTCGAGAAAACGACTGCATTGAGCACTGCCAGTAAATCATGTTATTAATATAATCTCACAATAGTATCTACTCCCAATAGACAGTGGACGGCCATAATGAAACTCCGACAACCGACAGACTTCTTGATTCTCGAGGCACTCGAGGAAACAGGCCGAAACGTTGCAACGAATCTTAAGGCGCATACGGGGAAGGGGCGAAAGAACATCAACACTCGACTGCCGATGCTTGCAGACTACGGTCTCGTACGCAAAATCGGACCCAAGGAACAGTCCGGACTCTACGAAATCACATCAAAGGGGGAAGCAGCACTCGCTCACAGAGACGAGTACGATGAGGTGGTCGATTTCGAACAACTGATCGAAGACGAGACGACATCTACTGGTTGAGGTGTGTTTTCACCTCGAGACTGGTATTAGAGGATTATTTTCTTTTGAGTGTTCACTAACCGAATTAGATATTCCAGATGTGAACTCCGTTCTGTGTGAACCCCTCTCTTTTTCATAGAAATTAGCGTCGATTCTCATACGTCCCTGTGTGACAGATCACGAATGTGTTGAAATTGACGTGCAAGACTTAGAGAATGAGTTCAGCAGATCGGTTTCTGTGAATGATGTCGCAAGTATATACCTCGCCGGTGAAAATGATGTGAGACCGATGAGTGAGCGCCACTGTCCGAACTGTGAGATTAGAATGGAGAAAACGAACGTCACCGCAGAAGGAGTCGGAGACCTCTACGTTAAAACTGAGAGAGACGGCGGTGTGCTTGATCGTCTCGGTGTCGGTTATCAAACTCCGCTTCACGCGTTCCTTTGCCCGGAGTGTGGAATGACTCAGTTGTATGCCGATCTCTCTCAGTAGTTCTCTGAAGCCACATCGGTCATATGCGAGATATGCGCTTTGTATTCATCAGTTCCAACTTCTCAACTACTCGAGAGAAATGAGATGAAACTATGAGTTGCGTTGCTACTCACTATCTGTTCTGCTAGCGTTCTGCGCCGTAGACGATCTTCGAGGGCGCTTCGTAGCCACAGTCAGGACAGTCGAACCATCGCTTAACCTTCGCACCAGCAGCAGCTTTCTGGCCGACGATGACATCGTCGTTCGGACACTCTGGACACGAGAGTTCGGGGTCTGGTCGGTCCCGAAGTGCATCCCGAACGCTGGTCGCTTCTTTGGTCTCGAAGCCTCGAGACCAGATGGGATAGCCGTCGACGAGGATCGCTGCTCGCCACTTGTACGCGTAGGAATCCGGTGCACGATGCAGAACGGCTCGCGCTCCAGTCTCTGTGTTTTGATATGCTAGCGTGGGTGTTCGACTCTCTCGCGTCCAGTTGGGTATTCGTGGCATGGTCACTCAGAAATGGACGTCTGCCGGCACGATCCAGCACGTCTTGTTCTCACCCTTTTCCTCGAGGAGTCGATCGAGGTGTCCGCGATGACGGATCCCAGTCGCATGTTGATCGTACAAGCAGATCGACGGGCCTTGGGAGGCACCGACCCGCTTGAAGGCATGACGGGCAAGGCCCGCGTCGCGCATGATTTCGTCGTCGCTGCGTTCCTCGAGTGCTTGCTTCACTCGGTTCAGATTGCGCTGGAACTCTTTCTTCGTGGTCTCCCAGGCCCGCTCGAGGAGGTCCTCGCCTTCTTCTGATGTGATGGGCGCAGCCGTCGGCAGGTCACCCCACCGTGCTTTTCCAGCCACTGTCGTGTCCTCTTCGTCGAAGGTGACGTAGTAGTCGAATACTGCACAGGACTGCGGCTCTGCACCGACTAGTCGATCGAACACCGTCTGTCCAGTTGAAAGCGCTTCTTCTGCTGTCGATGCCTCTACCAGTGCGTAGATGATCATATGCATTTCCTCACCTTAGTTCGCCGACACCTTGGTCAGTGTTCGTCTGTTTCTGCTCAGTGCGCCGGCACCCATCACCGGCGCACAAAATCACTGTTGGAGCGCGCATTTCTCGAGTGGTAGAGCGATCTGGACCGGTAGTAACATTGACAGTGGTCGCAGACCGTCTGACTCGGCGGTAGCATCGAATCAACGTGAACGCCTTCGGAACTCATATCTCCAGCTCGAGTGGAGTTGCTGGTTAGGGAGCACGTTATAGAAAGCCCTGCAAGTGATTTGCTTCAACTCTTTTTGATTGAATCAGCCGGTAAGTAGACGTGCGAAGTGACCACCAGTTATATGTAAAACAAATTAGTACAGGGGATTATGCAACCCATAGGAACAGTCGTTTCCCTTGCTGTTATACTCGCTATTTTCTATACCTATATTCGCTGGTATTGGAACGGGGATGGAAGACTCAATAGTGAGTGGTTCAAATAACTGAGTGCATATTCCTTGCCCGGTAACTGCTTCCCCTGTACTTACCGTTCACTACGGAGTCCAATGGCCCTGTAATCGATTCTGTGGCACGCTCGGTTAGAGTTGATGTGGGTATCAGTAGGTTCACGACGCTCTGGTCGAGTGAGAAGACTCACTTCTTCCAAGAGCGCCGTTGCTGTCTCGATCGTTTCTGTCTGCGTCAGTTAGCTGATCACCCTCGAGATTGTTGAGTTGGGTGAGTGCATGATACAGTCTATATCTGGTGTGTTGCGTGGATCCATTGATTGCGACTCAGCCGATCGCAGCGCAGACAAACAGAACACGATCGCATGGACTACTGCTTCGATTAACCAACATCCACGCTGCACCATCGTCGTTTGTTGGTTAAGACATGGTGCGTGGCAATTCATTCTGGGTTCGGCCCGTAGCGCGGCGTCCCGCAGACCTGGCACTCCCAGATTGCGTGGCCGGTCCAGGTTTCGTCGGGAACCGATTCATGATCGCTGAATCGATGATCGGTTGTGCGTCCGCACTGGTGACACTCGAGGCGTTCTTTGGTCGGAATGCCACTGTCCTGATTCTCAGTTTCACGCTCTTGAGGTGCCTGCTGGAGGGCAATTGCAGGGACTAACCACGCATCATCACCGGCGTTGTCGAGCAGCGTCGTGAGTCGCTGCTCGTCGCGAATACCAGTCCCACCTTCGTCGTAGAGATATGTTGTAGGTTCGTGGTCACTATCCGCGGCTGGGTGGGGTTGGTCACTCCATCTTGTTCGATCACGGGCGGCCGCGAGAAGTTGCTCACCGTCAGCAGATTTGATCTGTACTGCAGCAGGAAGCACAGGCCACTGGTTAGTCAATTGGGCTACGGGCCCGTCCTCGAGATCATAGATGATCATGCAGTCGTCGACGGTTGATCCCGTCACACTCGAGGCAAGGAGCGTCGCAGCGGCCCCGCCTTTCGCGACGGCGCCGTAGAACGTCGACGACTCGACCAGCATGTGGACGACGCCGAGGAGCGTCCACTCTGGTGCTGGTGCGTCTGTCTCAGAAGAGGAGTTCTCGAGATGGTTGGTGAGACAGAACAGGCATTTCGTCTGGTCAGCTGGGATCGGTGCGCCACAGGACCGACACTCGGTATCCGTTTCCGCTGGTGTGTCTGGATATCCAGTCGTCGCCGTCGCAACCCGCTGTCGATCAGGTTCACCGTCGTTACACTCGCTGAGTGTCTCATCTGGAACATCTGACGCTTCGCCGGTCGGACGAAGTTCCTCAAAATCAGAATATCGATCAGTCATTGATTGGATAGTGGATCGTGTTATCTTGCGTCTCGATGCAGGTTATAGTTCGATAGAGAAGAGCTAGCAATAGAATTACTTAGAAGCTACTGGTCGCGGAGTCCTGCTTCTCGAGCGTCACGGTTGGTGGAACAATGGATACACGCTGGGAGCTTCCCATCAACAGCGAAAACCCGGTAATAGCTCTCAGTGACATGAGAGCCACAGCCATCACATTCTGGCATTGTCCAAACTCTTGTTATCCCTTCGGTAAATGTCTTGCTCCAATACTTGTATGATTTTGGCTAATAGCATGCGATCTACGCGTAATTGACTCGTCTCCGCATCTGGTTGTGTTGCGTTTCCACGAGATACCCACAGTCTTCACACATGGTTTCGACTACGTTGGTGGTAACCCGTCCGTTGCACTTCGGACACGAACTGGCACTCGAGTCGGGCTGGACGTCTTCGTCGAACGCCGTCTCATAAATTTCTCTGAGAGTCATGGTGTTCTCGAGAGGCAATGAGCAGCTCCGACTGCCCCTCACCCACTCGTGGGGCACAGAAACATCTCAGTTGATAGTGGTAGCACGGGACTCATGCCGTAGCGAAAGCCCGGCAGCGAACGGCCATTGGCCGTGAGCAGCCCGGACCGTGGAGGAGGTGGGAGGTGGCGGTGACTGCGTTCACACCAGCAAAAAAGGGGTCTGCTTCGGCTATTCCCACCAGCGGCCGCGCTCGGGGAAGTGGATCATCGACCACCCGGTCACGGCCAGTGAGACACGGCCTTCATGCCAGTTCCGGGCAGCCTTGTGAATGCGCACTTGCTCGCCTTCCTCGATCCACGGCGCATCTGAGGACTTCCAGATGGTCACACGCGTCTGTCCACTGTCGTCTGCGATGAGCCCGACCTGTGCGATACTCGGATGCGAGGGATCCCACAGGGTTTCGACACGCCCTTCGATGCTCACCTCTTTCCGAGAGACCTCCTCGAGTTTTCCAATGGGGATCACGTGTCCGGGCGCCATCTGCAGTTCCTCGAACACGTTGACGACCGCACTTGTCAGGTCTTGGCCACCGACGACGGCTTCACTCAACCGCCGGCTGATCGCTGCTCGAGACCAACCATCCAATTGCTTTGCGAGTCGCATCGACTGCTTGTTCACGGCCGCCAACTGCTCTTGAGTAAGCTCTGTCCGGGGATCTGCTCGCTCCGGGTCCGCCATCGGATCCACGCTCGCCGCCCGTTTCTGGAACTCGAGACGCCGCGCTTTGCTCTGGTTCGCAGCGATTGCTCGCGTCCGCTTCTCTCGGCCTTCCTGTGTTCCCAACTCGGCTTGGGCACTGATCCGCTCGATCTCATCCTCTCGTGCTCGAATGCGCTCTTCCTGTTCGAGGGTCGCGCCATAGATCCGGTCATCGCTCGTATCGACGATGCCGTCTGGGTGGTTCGCATCCACCTTTGCTTGGATCTCTTGCTCGACTGTTGCCTCGAATTCCGGCGTCTCGTCGACGACCGGGAAGCCGTCTTCATCGACTGCCTGCTCGTCCGCCTGTTTGAGTGCCTGTTCATCGACCGTAACGACCTTGCTACTCGAGTTGTTACTAGACATTGGAGTTCTGATCTCCAAAGGCGCTCACGCGTCTGCCACCGCGATGCTGTGACATCGCGGTTTTCCGACGACACCGACCGACTAGATCCATCTGCGCGCTCGCGCTCGCGCCTTCGCGAGCGCCCATCCGGGCGCGAGCGAGAGCGCGCCTGAATGCGGTGTCCCAACCAGCACCGCGCGGCGACCCGCCCGAAGCGAGCGGCCAGCTTTAAGCCGTTTCTCGTGTCCGGCCCGGACTGCGGGTCCGTGTCCAGCGCGACTGTCGTCGAGAACGCGCGCCGCGGTGTGGCGCGCGACAGCGCAGGCGGCACCAAGCGCTGGAACGCGAAAGCCCGCGAGGGGCGCAACCGAAAACGCGCTTAATGCTGGCGCCGAGACCAGATTCATTTTAGCCCGGAACGGTGAGCGACGCCAGGAGCGAACCGCAGCCCGGAATGGTCGGTCGCGAGCGACGCGGAGGGCGGCATGCGGCGAGCGGGGCGGGCCGGTCCCCAAGAGCGAGCAACCAACGCAACAGCAGCCCGATCAGTCCACGTGGGTGGGTCTGAAAGGGGCTGGCGCGCTC
Organism: Natronolimnohabitans sp. A-GB9; assembly: GCF_030848565.1. Classification (GTDB taxonomy): domain Archaea; phylum Halobacteriota; class Halobacteria; order Halobacteriales; family Natrialbaceae; genus Natronolimnohabitans. Next base: position 12,117 of record NZ_JAVDDV010000011.1, on the reverse strand, counting down.
GAGGAACCCCGCCGACGCAAGCACCGCAACCTGTGAGGAGCGCAGCGAGGTGCGGAACTCGAGCGCGCCAGGGGCTTTCTCCCTGTTATTGAAAGCGATGATTGCGAGCCACTCATCGAGATCAACTCCTTTACAGAGCTGGTTCAGTGGCCCATCCGCACACTACAGAGCAAGCAAATAACAGAATAAAGCGTCCAAATCGGTTATATATCAGGTATCAATAGAATCAATAGTTGTCGAATATGTTTCTCCTGCCAGATGGTGTTCAGTTGCAGCAACTGATCGGAGGAGATCGTTAACGGTGGCCTCAAGACGGTAACCCGTTTGAACAAGGTCGTCTGAACAGGATGACAGCGAACCTGAATCGTCAGCAGCAACTACAAGCACGTCTAATTTTTCTTGTGAAGTTTCGTACTCCGCGTGAGCCAATTCAACTGCACCACATTCACTTGAGCCGTATTCAATCGTCCCTCGGACGGTAACAGTATTATCATCAACAGTTACATCTGGTGGATCTTCGGCGGGCAATTCCGCGTCAGTCGTCTCAAATTCTGTATCAAGACCAAATCCCGAAATCTGACTAAGACATCCTGAATTGGCAACGATACTTCCTCCTGCCACAGAAGCAAGAAAGGTACGCCGCTTCATATATAACAATAATAATGTTCTGACTAAGTACTTGCTGGTGTCATGCTATCATTCCCATCTGTTTTGACTTCCGTTGATACATTCGCACGCGTAATGAACGAATAGTTCAGTTTATATGATATAAAAGGAGCTGTGGGAATAGCACTATGCTACTTTTCCATCGTCTCATACGGTCTTCTGTAGTCAATTACCGCCGATCGCCGACCCCGTCCTGGCGATCGGCGGTACATAGTTACAGCAGTCCGTATCAAAATATCGTCTACGGGAACCCGAGTGGTTGCGGGCTTCGCGACTAATCTAACACATTGGCTGTTCGTCAGCCAAAACGTCGATACCATCCGACGTCACAGCAATTCGAATACCTTCAACAGTGAATCGAACTTCGAGATCTCGAGTCGATGAGTCCAGCAACTGTTCAAGTGCTTCGGGATCAACAGTGTCGTAGAGTTGGTAGTCGTCACGGTCGAGTCCACATGCTTCCAGCGTCTCGATGATTGCAACGACAAGATCGGTTGATGAGCTATCCCCATTTCTCGGTGATCGATCCATTTGAACGATCAGTGCTTCGGATTGACGATGCTTAAAGAGTTTGGAGTCAACTACAGTTGCGTATAGACTCAATACTTGACTTAGCGCGTGTGGGATACTGTCGGCGCAAGCAGAGTGGAGTATGCGCTTTGACGCTGACTGGATGTCTCGCGCTGACGATCGGATTCTGGAACATCTAGCTGACGCTGGGCCCGATACACCCAAAAAGATGGCTGAGAGCGACCGTGTACGATTCTCTAGACAACACATCAACGCTCGCTGCAAGACGCTCGTCGAGTATGGACTTCTCGTTCATCTTGGCAACGGTGTCTACGACATTACTCGTGAGGGCAAACAGTATCTCGCCGGTGAACTCGACGTTCGAGACCTCGAGTCCAATTAAATTCAGTTGGAGAAAAGTCGGTCTTGGATAAATATAGGGAGCCACAGAACGCTTCCTACGGTGTTGATTTCATCCATTTTGACGGAGAACACGCCGATAAATGGGTTTGCGGACTGAACGCCAGAATCTCTGTCAGATAAGATAACCGTTCTATCTTATCAGCTATCACCTGTCATGAAACCTTCGACGAACATTAATATTGAAAAGACTCCAACGGCGATTACTAGTGTCAACCATCCACCATCATTTGTTTTATATATCTCATTGATTATGCCATAAAAGACGAGGCTTAGGAGTGCGGAAACTAGTGCTATTGCAAAGAGGCGTACATTCGAGGGGCCACTCATGTGATAAACTTATTTTATACAAATATATAATTTTTTGTAGTTCCTAGATTAGACATTTATTAGACGGAAAGTGTAATCACATATCAAGTCCCCCGTGTGGACGACTCGTCACTCCAGCACGCCACCTGTCACGACTCCGGTAACTGTATTACCTGTACTTACCGATTCAGGGAGCAAAGAAATGATCCAGACCGCTTCTGATCTCAATTCAGTCGACGTACTGGGATACCCACTCATGACGCTTTTCGATTGCTTGCTCCCCCTCACCTGTGATCGCGTAATAGTTCTTGCGTCTGTCAAGTTGTCCTTTCTCGACGAGCTCCTTGTTGACGATCGTATCGAGATTAGGATACAACCGGCCATGATTGATCTCCGAACTGTAATACTGCTCAATCTCTTCTTTGACGTCCTGTCCAGATGGCTGGTCAGCGCCCGCGATCACGTATAGTAGGTCCCGTTGGAATCCTGTAAGGTCGTCCATGGTGCAGCCATTCAAGCAAGATAATATTTGTTATTATATACGTATGCAGGTATAAGCCGACCCAACTAGTCAATTCTTTATATTACTGGCAGACTTCCTTACCATTCTTGCCATCCTGAGACGCTGTGCGTACTGGAACACCACTCGAGGGCTCCGATTCAGAATGCACGCTCAGCGGCCGCAGTCGTCTCACTCCGAACTCGAGAAGATACCTCTGACGTACTTATCTGTCCACTCTCAGCGGGCTTCGAGTTCGCGTTGACCACGAGCTGTGATCGTGTAGTAGTTCGCTTATCTGACTCGCCCGTCTTTCCCCCAAGTGTATGCAGTGCCAGTTTCCGTAGTTTCCGTTCCGGGTGGCGCCTCACAGAACGAACACCCCGTGAGTGTCTACTGTGTCACGACTCCTCCCCCGTGACGTCATCTCGAGCAGCGGTCCAGCCCCGATGGAAGACAGCAAGCTGGGTGCTCGAGTCAAAAGCGGTCCCACTTGGTTCGTGGACGAACACCCGCTTGCCAGGGACTGGTGTCACCAGATCGTTATCGATAAGTTCAGTAACGAGCTTTCGGGCGGCTGTGTCGCCAATATCCGCTGTCATGACGCGAGTTGCATCCTGATCATGGGCAACGAGTCTGGCTTCGAATTGTCTGTAATCGTCTGTAGTGTCGTCAATGGGGTTCGGCTCAGTCATTGTCAATCACATGACGGCACACTATTGAGTGCGCCTCATGCCTCATGGCGTCAAGAAACTCGCTGCTGGAAGCACAGTCGAGTCGAAGATACCAGGTAATGCGTACTGGAGTCAGTGACCTACGTCCAACAACAGGCTGGAGTACCGACGGCCGATGACTACCTCTTGCTGGTCCGTCGACCTGTTCGCAGTTGCCACGTCGGATTCACCCGGAACGTATCTGGTTCCTCAACAGGATGAGTATGACTCTGATTCGTCGCTAGTGACACGGGCCGTGAGAGGCGGTTGATCAGTTCCTCGCGCACGTCCTGTCGGGGTATCGTCTGCTCGTGCCAGCCGAGCCGTTCGTCGTAATGGCGCTTTTTGAATCTCTCGCCAACCGTATCGGCAGCGATGTACTGCGTCAGTTTAACTCCCCAAATGTTCGATGATCGATACTCGGCACCGACGTCTGCATGTGTGAGTTCGACGAGAACACACTCGACAAATGAGACGAGTGACTCCCGACTTCGGTCGTTCGGAACGCGTAACTCGAGTCCAGACCAGGGTGGTTCAGTGGACTGTCGGTGGGCTGGTACTCGATCGATACCACGGTCTCGTGGGTGCTGTCGCTCAGAAGTCATTCACTATCTCGGGGCAGTTCGATCGCCCCGCACCCATCTCGGGGCGAAAAAATACTCCGGTGGGATCGTTTGAGAATACGTAGCTCTGTCGAGATCCCATTCTTTATACATTTATTCCCGCAGAACCACTGCTCACTACAAGTGCAAACTGCTCGCTTCGCTCGCAGTTTCGAATCAGCCAGAGCGGTGTCGAGACGCGCTCGAGAGCGCGTCTCGTTGCGGTATGACGAAGTGAGCCGAGCGCAGCGAGCGTTCACTGAATCATCTGTACTTACCGCAGAGAGTTCTGAACCTATCACTACCTGATAGTTTCAACAAAGCCGGATACGTGCAGCGGGAGAAGTCTGACCGAGTTAGCCGAGTGCTACGGACATTCCATCAAACCGCACCAGCACTAGTCAGTCAGCGTTCCGACTCAGTCGCTCAATCTGTGCAATTCGGTCGTCTATCGGAGGATGTGTAGACAATATGCGTGTCCAGCAGTGTTGTATTCGGCGTATAGCTCTCTCATATAGCCTTCCGGGGGATTGTTCATCAGCTGTCTCTGCCATTCGAGTATCTCTGAGTGCGCGTAACCCATTGGCAACTTGGTGTGGGTCCTCGAGAAGCTTGGCTGCGTATCTGTCTGCTCGATACTCTAGCTGTCGACGAGTCCACGCGAACACGACCCGTCCAACGAGCACGGCGCTACCGGTAACCAAGAACAGCATCCAGTGGTACTGCACAAAATACCGAAGAGAGAGGACCGACAGAGCTGTCAGCACTACCGTCCCAACCAAGGAGATAACGGCGTGGTTTTCGTCGACATGCCCCAGTTCATGAGCTGCAATCATGGCGATGTACTTGGTGTCAAGTGCTTCAAACGAGTGCTCGTTGATCAGAATGACTTTGTAAGCCGGAAAGACGCCGGCAGCAATTCCGTTGATCGTCTGCCCGAACTGGCCAGTAACTACTCGAAATGCGATGTCTTGGTCGGAACCTATCTCACATGCAGCGCGTTCTCGCCTGTTCAAGGGTCGTGTTGCGACATGATTCCGAATGAATGTACCCGACATCGCCACCATTCCTGCAAGAAGGAACACCGCAACAACAAGCTCGAGTAGTGATTCTCCAAAGATGAGCAGTCCACCAGCGACGAGTGATACGAGAAGACTGAATCCGATGACTGCAATCCGTGTAATCGCATCCGTACGAGAGCTCTCTTCATCGAGAATCCGCTGTACTTCTGCCAACACATGTTGTGCTGAGTAAACAACAAAATGTACGAGAGCAGATGCCAGGATACTCACGACTGCCAAGAAGATGGCTACCGTAGAGAGATCGGCAGTCGGAACAGCCCATCTGAGATAAAGTGTACAACCGAGAAATACAGCTACCGAGAGCACTATCCACGGTGTCAGCTCGGTTGTAGATCTGCGCAGTGAATGCCGCTGATTCGTCATTGAATCAGGTATGTGATCGAGGAGACCAAATCTCGCTCGGTTGGGACATTGGTTTGTTTTCAGTTCACCTTTGCAAGTTGACTCACTTTTCGAGGTGGAAGCCAAACAGAGAGAGCATCAGAGCTATTCTTCTCTTCTGCCAACGAACTGCTTTGTACGAGTCCAGAGCGAATCGTGATCGGGAGACGAATCCACATCTGTCTCGCGTTCTGAACGCTGATCGTGCTGCTCAAGTCGTTCCTCACAAGCTGTCAGTCGATCGCGAAGCGTTCGATTGGTTGTTTCGAGTTCATTGATACGCTCGTTTTTTTGCTCGAGCGTCGCCTCGAGGTCAGACACACGCTCAGTCAATAACTGGTTTTTTTCGGCTAGATACGCTGCTTGCGTTCCTTCAGTCCCACCAATGGTCTGGTCAGTTGCCGATGACGGTCCATCTTGAGCGAGGTCCTGTATAGTCGTCTGCCCTCGCTTTCCTGTCTGCTTCTCACGAGACGCCTCGCTGCTCGATGGATCATAGACATCGTCTGTGTTCGCGATTGCTCGTTCGACCGTCTTCTCGCCGTATGTCGATCCATCCGCGTAATGGACCTCATCCCATTTGTCTCGAAGCAGTCCCGACTGTCGGAAGAGTTGGTCGACTCGAGCAGCGTCGCCACCGGTCCAGAACGCCAGCAAGAAGCACAGCGCCATGTCTGCTTCTGACTGACTCTCGTAGCCGGCAGTTGAGCCACGCCACAACCGCTCGAACTTCTCGCCATTCGATGCGTTCCGCGCTCGCTCGAGCAGTTCTTCATCCTCGAGCGTCACGCTCTGGCTGGTTTCATGCGTCGAAGCCTGCTGTGTTCCCACTTTACTCTCGTTGTGAGACGGCTCTGTTTCGGCGATATACTCGGTGTACACGCTCTCGAGTGCAGCAGGTCGTTCCATCACCTGCAGCGGTGTTGTCTCGACATGGTTGCCAGTCACAGTGAAAAACCGTGCTGTCTCATACATCTCGACTGATCCACGTCGACTCCGGTCTCCAGGCAGTGACCCACGGACGATAACGTGATAGCCAGTCCCTGACGGTGATACCTCTGTAAACGACTCGAGTTCGAGGATGATTTCTCGAGCATCTGTTCCCGGAGATCCGGTCTCTGGATCACGACAGTCATCGAGGTCAATTCCGACAAATGGATCACCGTCTGTGAAAACGAACCCGACCCCAGCCGCTTCGCCACGCTCGAAATACTCGAGTGCCTCATCGAAGGGGCGCCATGTCTGTGGGTCAGTTGCTGAGGCATACTCGCCAGTCCCAGGAACAATTGGGACCTTCGTTGCCTTCCCATCACGCTCCGTGGCATGCCAGCAGATCCACTGGTCGTACTCCTGGAGAATCTCGGGAATGCCGCTCGTATCGATTGAATGTGTCTGCTTCTCTTTCATGTATTCCAACACCACCGTAGCGCCGTGCTACTGTGCTGCCGCCACATTATCAGCGGCACGACAGATTCCCAATAGCTCTCCCACCCTGCTTTACCATGTTTTGCGGCGGCAACCCTCTCTATACTAGTTGGTTTTTGACCACCATTTACTCTGGACAGTAACGCAGTCTTGCGATTTTTACCCTGGACACCAAGATGAGCACGTATCCTGAATAGAGATTTACCCTGGACAGCTCGATCCAAACTGCACGGAGAACGTTTCAAGCGCGGTTTCATGGAGGTATTCTGATTCGAAAATACCCTGGACACGAGCTGATTTTGAAACGCAGACAAACCACTCATCATTCTGATTTATTCACCTCTTCAAGAAGACGGACACCAGCATCGGTCAGTTCAATTCCAGTATGAACAGTGATACGTTCTCCATCTTTCCGCCGCCGGTCGCTACCAATCTCAAGATGGCCACTCAGTTTTCGCCCAAACCAGACATCATTGGTGTAGTCGAGGTCATGTCTCTCCGCCCACGCCACATAGGCCTGATAGAGATCTTTCTTCGAGACCGAGCCCTCGGTATCGGCAATGAGGAACTGATCGACGAAGACAGCAACACCATCTCCGTCAGGATCCAACTCTGGAGTGCCATCACCCGTCTGCTGATCTTGGTCAGTTGTTGGCGAAGTATCCGTGTCCTCTTGTAGGGGTTCTTGATCAGCTTCCAATAGCCTCTCGACCTCGTCTGTCAGGGGTGCTGCTTCGCCTTCCACGTAGAGTTGTGGTGGTGCGTCCTTTGGCAGGATCACCACGCCATAGCTGTCTCGATCGAATTCTGGATCCGGTAGATCAGTCTCAGGAACAAAGGGACGCTTGATCGGCGTCCAATCTGCCTCGAATGCATCTAACGTATCGTAGACATGGGTTTCACCCTGCTCATAGACCGTATACTGATCCGTCTCACGGTCGTAGCTATAGTATGCTGGCACAGTATCCTTCGAGAGTGTAACCGACGATGCCGTTCGAATGAATTCTGTGTCGCCGTCCGAAAGGACACGCTCACCGCCATCACGTTTCCAGACCGTTCGTGCTGACTCACCAGTAGCTGGTCGAACAGCCGTCACGCCCCCACGAGCCGTCGCTCCATCGCCAAACGTGACGTGTTCGTCCATATTGTAGAGTTTCTCTGTGCCATCTGCCATTTCCCGGACTGGCGACGCAAAGATACTCTCGAGCCGGGCTGCCGCGTGAGTAACCCTCTCGTCTCCCGGCCGCACAACAAACAGGGGAATCCGGTCGTCTTCTTGAGCACGTTTGAGATTCTGCAGGACCTTCGCTGGCCGCTCCGGTGTCGTTGTTTCAGCTTCAAGCGCAAACTCACCGTCGTAATCAGGATGTGTGGCCGTTCCATCAGGCTGTTCACTCCCATCTTGTTCATAGATATCAACGGTGAAGCCGAGCTTCGTCAGCGCTGCCTCGAGATCAAAGAGAAGGGCATCGTGTTCCGAGCCACCTGCAGAGCGCACATCACCAGTCTCAGGTGTAGCAACGTCTTCGCCCTCGTCAGTGAGTCGAACGACGACCGTCTCATTGTTGGCACTGAGATCGACGTCAATCAACGGCGACTCCTGACGCACATCAGGGAACTCCTCGGTTGCAGTGTCTGGAGTGAGGGCTTCAGCGGTCCCACCGGTCTCACTCTCGAGACGATCAATTACCGCTGCGTCGACGTCGGTCACAGGAACCCAGCCGTTCTGGTCGCGAACATCCTCCCGTAACTGGACGGTACGAACTGCCTCGGCCATCAGCCGATCAACGATGAGTTCGTCAGAACTTGCCGCCTCATTGTACTCGCGGTAGATGAGATTGCGGAGGATCTCGCTATCTGTCAGCGGCTCGGTCCCATACCGCTCGAGACTTTGTTCGATGATGTCATCGACGTCGTCTGTCCCACGGAGAGGCGGATATGGCGGAAACGTCCGAATCAAGACGGGTTCGGAGTATCGTCCTCCAGAGAGAGGAATCCGCGTCCACACTTTGAACTGGTCGGTCGTGATGAGATCTTCTGCGGTGTAGTCGCGGAACCGTTTCATCAACAGTTCGGCGTCATCACTGTCGTTAACCGAGAACGTGAGGAGGTTGTCACAGTTGTTCTGCATCGCTTTCAACGTATCCTCGTCAAACTGCGACGGATACTGCGAGGCAAGGGTCACGGAGAGCCGCATCGACCGGGCTCGAGCCAGCATTGACTCGATGTCGAGATTGTCACTGGCGATATCATCGAACTCGTCACAGAGGACGAAGTAGGGATCCGGCGTCGTATCCAGCTCATATGACCGCCGCTGAATCGCACTCCAGAGATTCCGCATCACGCCGAGCGTGACCATCTTCTTGATGTCCGTGTTCTCGACGGGCGTTCGGACGATAACGATCCGATCATTGTCGATGATGTCTCGGAAATCGATCGTACTCTCACGATGGGCAATGATTCGACGAATGACCGAATTCTCGACCCACGACTTGATCCGTTTCAGAAGTGGCCGAATCGTCTCTTCTTCCATATTCGCGATCTCGAGGCAGAACTCCCTGATGTAGGGGTCCTCAACATCGAGCGCGAAGTCTTCGCGCCGCTCAGCGTTGAGCAACGTGAAGTACATATCGATGATCGAGAACGGCTTCTCCGATTTCATCATCGCTCGCGCCATTGATTCGGTGATCGCCTCCATGTTGATGCCCCAGTAATCGGAGGTGTCGAAAACTGCTTTCAGATTCTCGACCCGATTTTCAATCTCGTTCTCGAGTTCCTCGCGCGTCTCACACTCGGGGACCTCGAGGAAGTTCATCCCGATCGTCTTCTCGTGGGTGGTCGAGCCGGGCTCAATCCAAACCACGTCCTTGAGACGATGTTTGGGGAGCATCCGGAGGAGTTCTCGAGAGTCACGACCCTTCGGGTCGAAGTACGTGAAGCCATAGCCGGAGTACGCCCACTGGACCATCATATTCAGGAGTTCGGTCGTCTTTCCGTAGCCGGTCGTTCCAGCGATCCAGGTGTGTCGAAAGAGCGCTTCGAACCGGAGCGGTGCCTCACGAAACCCAGTCTGGGGGTCCTCTGAGTAGCCGATCCAGAGTGGCGCTGGTGCATTGTACATCCCAGCTTCGAACATTTCTCGAACGAACGGGCCTGCAACTGTCCCCTCATCGGCTGTTTCCGTAATAATCGGCTTTCCGCCAATACGAGTCGTGTTCTGTTCTACGATATCGTATTGTTCACCCTCATCGAGATCGGGTTGTTGATGAGCGGACGATTCAGCGGTCGTGTTTTCTTCTGGCTGTTCATCGCCTCCAGCGGCGTGCGCATCTTGTTGGTCGTCACTGGAAGCCTCGTCACCGGATCCAAAGAAGCGATCAAACATTATCGAATTCCCCCTGTTCTCGAGTTGGCTCTTCAAAACGGACTGCAGTCTCGTTCGGAACGCCGGGGATCTGGCCATCTACCGGTGATTCGTCAGCTTCGTATCGGCTCCCATCTGCTGGCAGCCGATCACCACGCTGTGTATACCGCCAGTCGATCTTTGGCGTCTCAATCTCCGAATTGGGGATGTGTGCGACGCCGGCGAGTTCGTCAACGGTCATGATCATGTGCCGGTCGATCCACTCGCGGTCACACATCCGCTCGACGAACCGCCGAAGCCGCGTTGCACGTTTGCTCTCTCGACGATGCCAGACTGGATTGTCGTTCAGGCCCTGTTCAGTGATCGCGTTGTAGTACTTCCTGAACATCCCCGCAACGCCACGAGCACGGGCCTCAGCCTCGTCTTGTTCGCTCGAGGCAGCGAGGACGCGAATGTTCACGTGGAAGGCCTGTTGGCCACGTTGCTGTTCGATGGTTTTCGCGGCCTGTTTGTCCTTCTCAGTCGGCGGTCGCGTACGAGGATTGAGCCAGCCGACGGATGTGCCCTGCCGAAGCGCGTCAGCGAGTTCGTCGACGCTATTGTGCTTGAACCGGTCGCCGTCAGTCCACGACTGTTTCGCAGGCCGGAAGACGACCTGCGTAACGACGGTACTCTCGTCGAGCGAGAGCATTTCGCTCGTAATTTCGCCGTAGGGATCCATCTCGAAGCCCTCACTATTGTGATGGCGGATCGGATAGTAGGGGATCTTCTCCATCTCGAGCCACGCTCCAGCGACGTATTGGTCAGCGTCGATAACGGGGAACGCATAGCCCTCCTCAACCGGGAAGACCTCACTGTTAGCGTAGTTGTTCCCGACACGTCGTCTGAACTTGTCTGCAGCTGCCTCGGTAGCAGCGTGCATGTAGAATTTGATCTTCCCCTCGTCGAACCAAACCTCAAACGAGTGGTGGTCGCTCGTATTCTTCCCACGGAAGTTCGTCGTCACATCGTGAACTGACTGGAGAACGCCCGCTCCATCGACCACACCATTGTTCTCTTTGTAGGGGCGGATCCGAAGCAGCGTTCCTGGTGTATCTGCTTGCTGTTGGACGAACGAGTCGTACTTTCCAAAGTCGAGTTTCGTCGCCTCGTACTGTGGCGACGAACTCAGGATTCCCTGGATTTGCTTGAACCTAGTCATGGTCTTAAGTGTCACACTCGGGATCAGTCGTGTCTTGTTCAGTAGCTGGTTCCCCGCCATCAGGCCGGACAGGCGACTTCTCACTGTCTTCCTCGAGAGCATGTTCAACGATCACATCGAGAACTTCCTCTTTCGTGAGATCCTCCTCGAGAAGTCGACCAGCCGCATCTGGGCTGAGATTGAGACGAGTCGCAAGCGCGTTGCGCTGGGCTTCGTTCTCGACGAACTCTTCGAACGCAAGCAGTTCCGCTGGTTCATCACGAATCGCTTGCTCGAGAAAGGCCTGGTCCTCGGGCTCGTAGTCGATGACCCGCTTCTCGAAGTCATCAGCGACAACGTGCAGTGGATACGTTCCGTGTTCTTCAACGTGGACGAGTGCCTGACTATAGCCGAGGTCCTCTTTCCCGGCGTCGGCACCTCTGACATACCGACGCTGCTCTTCAGTCAAGCCGATTTTGTCGGCCGTCCGATCGTCCAGTTCGGGGAGCTTGTGGAGAACTTTGATCGGGCACATGCCGATGATCTTCTCTGCCTGCTCAGTTTCGTAGAATTCTTGAGCCGTCTGCGAGAGCAACACCATTCGAAGCCCCGCATGGCGTTGGTGCCGGAACGCCGTCTCGAGGAAGTCGAGATTCGCTTGATCTTCGAAGAGATAGTGCGCTTCATCGATCGCGAGCTCGACGTTCCGGTGGGTGTTTTTCGCCTGCTGGTAGATCATCGAGAGCAACAGTTGCATCAGGAACGTCTGACGGTCGATTCCCGATGCGCTGCCTTCGATCTGTCCGAGGTCGATATAGACGACCTTGTTGTCGCCCTCGAGGATATCGACTTCTGAGTGGTGAGAGAGGTTTTCATAAGCCCCACCCTCGCGGAATGGCTGAAACGCAATTGCGAGTTCGTCTGCATACTGCGCAGCACGGTCGCGTGCGGATTCTGATTCCGCGA
>NZ_JAVDDV010000010.1 GCF_030848565.1 Natronolimnohabitans sp. A-GB9 | reverse complement strand
CCACCATCTGCGAACCGCAGAGTAGCTGGTCTGGTCGGAGCCACACCGTCGACGGGACGGACTGCTGTCCCGATCGCCCGCCGATCGGCGGGACGTGACGACAGGAGACCGTAGGAACGACGAACGAACGGTCGGAATACTTTTGTTATATATCCACAACAACTCGCGTATGTCTGACCGGACCCGCGTCCACGTTTTCGTCTCCGGGAAGGTACAGGGCGTCTACTACCGCGCGAACACCCGCGATACGGCCCGCGAGAAGGGTATCGACGGCTGGGTGAAGAACCTCGAGGACGGTCGCGTCGAGGCGATCTTCGAGGGCCCCGAGGACGCCGTCGAGGCGATGATCGAGTGGTGTCATACGGGCAGCCCCGCGGCCGACGTCGAGGACGTCGACGTCGAGTACGAGGACTCACAGGGTGAGGACGGCTTCGAGATTCGATACTGATTCTGTTGTACTAATACGGACTACCGGACGGCAGCCCCGGCGCAACCGCGACCCAGGCTGCGGTAGAACCTGCTGGCGACGGTCCATATAACGGGTTGAACGCAGGGGAGCCGAGCGGAGCATTCATCTTTCCGAGATTCAAACTCGAAATATGGTCTCGAGGCGGCAGGTACTCGCGGTGGCTGGAACCGGAATCGGGATCGGCGCTACGGGAGTAGCGGCCGAGCGGGCACTCCTCCGCGGGGAGGTCTGGGAGAAGTGGATCCGCGGACGCCGTGAGGGTGAAGCCGCCGACCTACACGTCGTTATTGCCGATACCTCCATCGGTGAACCGTACGTTGCAGAACGGTTCGAGGACGTCGACGTGTTCAGCGGCATAGAGAACCGGGAACCGACGGTTACCGACGAAATCGCCGAGACGCTCCAGGAACAGTACGACGGCCTCGAGTACGGGCTCATCGTCAACACGACCGACGACGAACAGGAGGTCCGTGAAGGGGGGACGGTCTCTCGTGCGAGCTTCAACGACGTCCAGGTGTTCGACGAGGCGACCGCGATCGCCGTCGGTGACCGGTTTCGGCTGCTCTAACGTGGACTGAATCGGTTCGTTCGATAGTCGTCACCGTCGGCGCCGTCGTCTCTCTCGTCGTCGCTGGCCTCCCACTCGCCGCGTTCGTCGTCGTAGATATCGATGTGGTGGATCGCGTGTGGCGAGAGCAGGCGGTTCCCCTCGAGTTCGATCCAGCCGTTGGCGTGAACGACGATCGGCCCCTCGTAGCGGACCTCGTCGGATGCGGCGTCGCCGTAGATGACGACGTCGTGATAGGCGTGCGTGAGGGGGTTCCTGTCGTCGGTGAAAATCGACTCGCGGGACGCGATGGGCGGGAACATCGGTGGCGGAAGATAACGGCAGTCGAACGGATAAGTGTGCTGTATCCGACACCAACTATCTCCGTCGCCGGCTCGGACCGGACTCGAGGACGCTACTCGTGGCTGGCTCCGTCTGACTCGAGCCACGGCGGCTCGTCGGTGTAGCGCCACTCGGCCCAGTCGGCCTTCTCGCCGGCGTAGTAGGCGCGGTAGGCGGCGACGGGATCACCGGGCCGTTTGTACTCGTCGGGCATCGCTTGCGGTCGTGGCGTCGGCTCCGCGGCAGGGAACGCGATCTCGTCGGGATCGATTCGCTCGATCACCTGCCAGCTCGCGTGGTCGTCGTCTTTGCCGTAGCGCTCGACGAACTCCGCATTGAGCGCGGCGGCGTGGTCGCGCAGACGCAACCAGTTGGCCCGCGACTCGGTCGCCCACCGCGTGACGGGGTGAGAGACGTGGGTCGGCCGGTAGAGAAAGTCGGCCTCGTAGCCGTTCTCGCGGGCTGCCGTACAGAGGACCTGAGCGGCCTCGAGCAACAGCTTGTTGACGTGTTGATCACAGTGATATCGAGCGGCCAGCCGCGGATCCTCGTCGAGCCAGAAGACGTTCACAGTGAATCGAGGGGCCGGCGATACGAGAGCGTATCGCTCGAGGGAGTCGTCAACGTGGAAGAAGCCGAAAGCGTTAGCTTTCGGCGGCGGCGCTCCGGTAGCCGGCAGTAAACTCGTATGCGACGGTCGCGATCAGTAGCGCCGCGACGAGGGCCGCGATGAGCAGTCGCTCGCCCGGATCTGCGCCGGAGAATCCGAGCATCGCGATCACGAGCGAAAGGACGGCAGCGATTCGAATACGCTGTCGGCCGGGAACGTCGTCGTCAGTGACCGCGAGATACAGTTGCGGGACGACGATCCCGAGCCCGGCCAGTACGAGAAACGTGACCACCGAACTCTCCGCACCGATTCCCGTGAGCCCGATTACGGTGATCGCAAGCCAGACCAAAAGCAAGGAGCCGATGAGAACGCGGTTTTCGCGGGAGACCATATCCGGTCGATCGTTCGGCAGTCGATCAAATAGTCGTTACGTCGAGTGATACGGTCTCCTGTGTCTACGTACTTCTGCGTCGGCTCCGAGCCGTCTCGTCTACCGTCGGTACGTGAACGGAACTCCCACATGCTTAACGCGACGGCGAGCAAACGCTCCGGCATGATCACAGGCAGGCGAATGGCCGCTGTCGACGAGAACGCCGCGGCACTCGGTGTCCCGCGCAAGCAGTTGATGGAGTCGAGCGGAAACGCCGTCGCCCGCGAGGTCACGGACGTCGCCGAGCCGGGCTCGAGGGTCGTCATTGTCGCCGGCCGCGGGAACAACGGCGGCGACGCGTTCGTCGCCGCACGATTCCTCGATCAGTACGACGTCACGACCCTCCTGCTCGGCCGCGCCGACGCTATCGGGACCGAGATCGCTCGTGAGAACTGGGACGCCCTCCAGCAGGCCGGCTACGACACGCGAGCGATTACGGACTCGAGCGGATTCGACCTTCCCGAGGCCGACGTCGTCGTCGATGCGATGTTGGGGACCGGGATCAGCGGCGATCTCCGCGAGCCCGCGGCGACTGCGGCCGAGGCGATCAACGCGGCCGACGCGACCGTCGTCGCCGTCGACGTTCCCTCCGGTTTCGACGCCGATGCGGGCGACCACGCGGACAACGGTGTCGACGCCGACCGCGTCGTCACCTTCCACGATACGAAGCCGGGCCTCGAGGATCTCACGGCCGAAGTGACCGTCGCCGATATCGGCATCCCTGCCGCGGCCGAACGGGACGTCGGTCCCGGCGACGTTCGTCTCGCACGGCCAGACGGACGCGAGGGACGACCGTACGTCATCGGCGGCGGTCCCTACACGGGTGCCCCAGCGCTGGCCGCACAGGCCGCGCTACGGGCCGGCGCGGAACTCGCCTTCGTCGCCGCGCCCGACGCCGTCGCCGGCGAGATCCAGGGGTACAGCGAGGACCTCATCGTCCAGCCCTACGAGGAGGAGATGCTCACGCCCGAGCGTGCCGAGGACCTCCTCGAGACCGCAAAGCAGTACGACAACGTCGTCGTGCTGGGTCCTGGACTCGGAACGGAAGAGGAAACGCTCGAGGCCGTCCGGTGGTTCCTCGAGTCCTACGCCGGACAGGTGGTCGTCGACGCCGATGCCCTTGCGGTCGTCCCCGACGTCGAGACCGACGCAACGCTCGTCTGTACGCCCAATCGGGGCGAACTCGCGCGGATGGGCGGTCCCGACACCGACGATCTCGCGGCGGCTGCCGACGAGATCGAGTCGTTCGCGGCCGATCTCGGCCATATCATCCTCGCAAAGGGGGCAAACGACGTCGTCACCGACGGTGAGCGGACCCGTATCAGCCGCTCGGGGACCGTCGGCATGAAAGTCGGCGGCACCGGCGACACCCTCGCGGGGATCGTCGCAGCGCTGCTCGAGTACGCCGACCCGCTCGAGGCGGCCGCCGCAGGGGCCCACGTCAACGGCCTCGCCGGCGAGCGCCTCGCCGAGGGCGACGAACACGGTCTCCTCGCCTCCGACATGCTTAGGGAACTGCCCGCGGCACTCTGGGACGACACCGATGAGTGAGGATTCCAACGCTACCGAGACCCGAAGCGCCGACGACCTGACCCACACCACCGACGAAGGAGACGTCCAGATGGTCGACGTCGGCGACAAACCGGACAGCGAACGACGCGCGGTCGCGGCCGGCGAGATCCGTCTCCGGCCGTCGACGATCGAAGCGATCCGTGCCGACGAGATCGGCAAGGGCGACGTCCTCGCGACGGCCCGCGTCGGCGCCGTGCAGGCCGTCAAACACACCTGGGAGACGATCCCGATGTGTCACCAGATCCCGATTACGAACGTCGACACCGACTTCGATCTCGCCGAAGACCGGGTCGAACTCGAGGTCGGAGTCGAGACGACCGGGAAGACCGGCTGTGAGATGGAGGCTTTAGAGGGCGTTACGACCGGGCTCAACGTCGTCTGGGACATGGTCAAGGCCGTCGAGAAAGACGACGACGGGCAGTATCCGGAGACCGGAATCGAGAACGTCCGGGTCGTCACGAAAGAGAAACAGCGACCGTAAGGGCTCCTCTGAGCCGACTATCGACAGTCCGCGAGCGCGACGAACGACTCTCCACTCGCCGTAAGCCACGCCGAGGCGATCTCGTCTTCCGCGATGGCGGCCGGAAACATCGTACAGACGGCGATATCCTCGTCGTACTCGACGGTTACGTGCTGGAGTTCCGTCGAACGGTCGCCTGCGGGCTCGTTGGTCGGATCGGTCGCCGGTTCGATCATGGAGTCGGGCTGGTCGGACATAGGCGTTCACCGCGTCTGTACACCGGGCTACTCGTGCATCACATATAACGACTGCCGCTAGACATATGATATACCTATTTGGTCATAATATGCCCTTATTATTCCTTGGGCGACCGATCGCGTGGGGCCCCATCGTTCGAGGGTCTCCGACGGTCTGCCGTCCGTCAGTGCCGGTAGGGCCGCGACCCAGCTGGGTTGTGCCGGGCGGTCGGGACAGGGATCCGTCTCATACGGACTGCTGTCCCGTGATCGCCAAGATGGGGTCGGCGATCGGCGGGCAGTGACGACAGGAGACCGTCTCAGTAGATGTCCTCGAGGTCGCTGGCCTCGTGGCTGTGTTCATCGGCGGGGAACTCGCCGGACTCGACGGCCGTGACGTAGTCGTCGACGGCCGACTCCATCTCTGCGCGTACGTTTCCGAACTGTTTCGAGAACGAGGGCGTCCACTCGCTGATGCCGACGGCGTCGTCGAAGACGAGCACCTGTCCGTCACAGTCCGGTCCAGCGCCGATCCCGATAGTCGGGATCTCGAGGGCCTCGGTGATCCCGGCCGCGACGTTCGAGGGGACGTGCTCGAGGACGAGCGCGAAGGCCCCGGCTTCCTCGTGGGCGAGGGCGAGCTCGAGCATCCGTTCGGCGGCGGCCTGGTCGGTCCCCTGGCGGGGATAGCCTCCGTACTGGTTGACGTGCTGGGGGGTCAGTCCGAGATGGGCCATGACCGGAATGCCGAGTTGCACCATCGTCTCGGTCAACTCGACGGTGTGGGGGCCACACTCGAGTTTGATCGCCTGGGCACCCTCCTCTTTGAGCATGCGTCCGGCGTTCTCGAGACTGTCACGCTCGTCGATGCCAAAGGAGAGAAACGGCATGTCGGCGACGACCAGCGCGTCTTCGGTCGCCCGGGAGACCGCACCGACGTGGTGGGCGATGTCGTCGACTGAGACGGGGACCGTCGTCTCGTAGCCCAACACTGCGTTGCCGACGCTGTCGCCGACGAGAACGATGTCGACACCGGCATCGTCGACGATTTCAGCCGTCGGTGCGTCGTAGGCCGTCAGCATCGTGATCGGTTCTTCGCCTGCTTTCTCCCTGACGTCCCGTACGGTAGCCATACCCGGTGGTTCGTCGCCGGCGAGTAAACGTTACTGTTCTTCAGCTGACGGTCGAACGGGTTCGTCCTGTCTCGAGTCGCTGAGACGGTTCGTTCGACCGACATCGACGGGAGCGCTTCCATTCGCGGGCGACTCGAACACGAAATCCGCGGCAACTAAGAGGACTGGCTCGTCACTGTCAGTCGTGCCAGAACCCGTCGAAACGACCACGCCCGAGGGCGTCGATTACGGCTGGGTGATGCAGGTCACCTTCGTCGTCACGATCCTCGTCGGTGCGCCGATCGTCGCGTTGCTGTCGACGACCGCGGACCTGCCAAGCTGGGGCGCCCGCGCGGAGTTCGCGATCCGGATCGGTGCCCCGATCTGGTTCCTGACGGCGCTGGTCGTCTTCACCTACGCGAAACGCAACCAGACCTGAGCCTGTCGATCACGGATCGTATCGACCGGGAGTCCACATTAGACGCCAGACGGCCCGTCCCCGACGTATTCGAACGCGGTGCCCGCTCGTTGTGCCGTCCGCTCGTCTCGGGCGGAGTCGCCGACGAACAGCGCCTTCTCGGGGTCGGCGTCGAGTTCCCACACGGCCTCGAGCAGCGGCTCCGGCTGGGGTTTTCGCGTCGCGACCGTATCCCGGCCGACGACGGTCTCGACCGCGTGGTCGAGGTCGTGTTTCTCGAGGGCGATCCGGCAGGCCGCCTCGCAGTTGAGCGAACAGACACCGACTGGAACCGTGCGTTCGAGCAGTTCGTCGGCGTGAGCCAGCCGCGGCGCCGTCTCCGCGCCGTCGCGTTCGTGGGCGGCGATCGTCGACTCGACTTCCGCCTCGAGTCCGTCGTCGCTTGCGGCCCCGAGGAGGTCCCAGAGATCCTGACTCGGCGGCTCGACGTCCGCGGCTTCGTACACCTCGAGGACGTCTGCCGCGACGGCGTCCCAGTCGACGTCGAGATTGACGAGCGTTCCATCGAGATCGTAGACGATGGCGTCGTAGTCGGTCACGACCGAAGATAGGTTCGGCGGGAGAATAGTGACTTCGGTCCCGGAACAGTGTCTATCGGTGACACACCACTATTTTCGTGTGGGCGTCGAAGCGACCGTATGCGCCTTTCGACGACGGTGATCGTGATCGGACTGCTCCTGATCGTGATCCCGATTCCAGTGCTCCCACCGTTTGTCGGCACGACGATCGGCGTGTTCCTCCTGCTCGTCGGGCTGTTCCTTCGGTTCCTCGGCGTGTAGTACGATCGCGTCCGACCCTCGGCGTCCGTGTCGACTCGAGTGAGCGCCAGGCAACGCTTGTCGTCTCCTGTGGCCGAAAGAACGATCTGCAGTGCTAATCGTCTTGTACTGCTGAGAAGCGCCGAGAGGGAGATTTGAACTCCCGAGTCCGTGAGGACAGCAGATTTCGAATCTGCCGCCTTGGCCGGGCTAGGCTATCTCGGCTCACTCATACATAGTGGGGAGATGTTTTTACCCGTTTCGATTTTTCTCTCTGCGTGTGAGTTACTATCTCCCGCCGCGGACACCTGACCGGATCGTCGACGTCTCTCTGGATTACTCGAGGATGTCACCCACGCGGCGCGGTTCGCCCTTGAGGTTTGGCTGTTCGGCGACGATCTTCAGTACTTCGTGGTCGGTGACGTCGTAGTAGGATTTCTCGGTGGCTTCCTCGATGAGTTCTCGCTCGAGGCGAAACTCGGTGCCTTCGTAGACTACGTCGACTCCCTCTTCGTCGAACGCAAGCGTCGTCATGGCCGAGTGTACACGTCAGGGGAATAAAAGGGAGGCGACTGTGGCGGAACTGTGCAAGACGTGCGTCAGACGAACGGCCGACGACGCGCGAGATTTATTAGGTGACACTTCCTTTGGGCCGAAGTGTGGCCTTCAGTAGGGATCCGCTCGACGAACTGGTCGTCCCCGACGGGACGGAAGCCAAGGAAGTCGACCTCGTAACCGACGGTGACGTCCTCGTCGGGGGTCGGTCGACCGTCGAGTTTGGCGTGCGCGGCCGAAACGTCCTCGCCGGAGAAGGGGTCACGTTCGGCGGCGCGATCGAGGCCGAGGGAGACTGCCGACTCGACATGTGGTGTGAGGTCGCCGAGAACGTGTTGGTCGGTCAGGACGCCTACATCGGCGAGCGCGTCCACGTCGGCGGCGAGATGAAAGTCGCCGGCGATCTGGACATCGGCGACGACGTCGAGATCGAGGAAGGGTTCGAGGCCAACGGCTGGATCGTCATCCGGAACCCGATGCCGACGATCGTCTTTCTGTTCGTCTATCTCAAACACCTCCTGCTCATCGGCGAAGAGGAAACTGCCCAGCGGCTCGTCTCCGAACTCGTCGACGAGGACGAAGAGATCGAGACCGAACCGCTCGTGATCCCCCCGAACGCGACGGTCAGCGACGATGCCTGGCGCGTCTCGACGCCCGCGACGATCGGGGACGACTGTCGGCTCCACGGCAACGTCCGAGCCGAGACGATCGACGTCGGCAGCGACACCACGATCTTCGGGAGCCTGCGCGCTCGAGGGGATGTGACGATCGGTACCGGAACGCGAATCCACGGCGATCTGACGACCCGCAGCGGCGACGTCACGATCGAGGGTGACGCACGTATCCTCGGTGACGTCTCCTCGGCCGATCTCGAGCTCGGTCCCGAAGCGGAGATCGACGGAACGATCCGGGCCAACGGCGCGATCACGATGGGGACGACGGAACGCGAGCCGGAGTAATACTGCCGGACAGCAGTCAGTGACCCGTCGGTCGCGAACGCGCGGCCGTCACCCGTTGGGACGGCCGCAGTCGCACGACCGATCGGTGAATAGTTCTGTCCGGCAGTATAAGACGGGCCGTCTCCGTTCGACTGAATCGCCGTTACCGTCCCCGATCCGCTACAACTGCTGACCGCCGCGTCAGTAGATCAGTTCGTCGTCGTTTTCGACCATGTACAGCGTCCGTGCGGCGATGTTGACTGCGTGATCGCCGACGCGCTCGAGGTCACGGATCGTCAACAGGAGCCGGGAGACGTCCTGAAGGAGCGCCTCGACTTCGGCCGGCGACTCGAGTTCGCGCTCGATCAGGTCACGGACGACGATCTCACTGGCCCGCTCGGCGAAGTGATCGAGGTCGTCGTCGCGGGTGGCCAGCTCCCGGCAGGCCTCGGTGTTCTCCTCGTCGTAGGCGATCATCGCGTCCTCGACCATCTCGAGGGTCAAATCGCCCATCGCCTGAACGTCGACGTCGGGGAAGAGATCCTCCTCTGCCTCGAGGGTGTACTCTCCCAGGTTGACCGCGAGGTCGCCGATCCGCTCGAGGTCGGTGATGATCTTGAACGAGGCGGCGATAAACCGCAGATCGCTCGCGACGGGCTGTTGGAGGGCCAGCAAGTCGATACAGTCCTGCTCGAGATCGAGATACATCCGGTTGATCTCGCCGTCACCTTCGATGACCTCCCGGGCTAGCGCATCGTCTTTCTGCTCTAGGGCATCCAGTCCCATCCGCAGTCGCTCCAGTACGACTTCGCTCATATAGAGGATATCCTCGCGGAGATCCGCGAGTTGTTCCTGATACGATTTCCGAGCCATGGTGCACGCACCAGTCCGGGCGATGATATAGCTTGCGCTCCCCGCAACAGCGTCGAGACGCGGGAACGCGGCCCACACCAGTTTCGGCCGTCGTCTTCGCGCCCGCTTCGAGACCGGCCCAGCACCGACCCGATCGCCTCGAGGCATCGATCGTCGACACTGCAACCAACACGAGAAGTGATGACGATCGACGTCGTTCGATACCACCATGTCTATACAGTCGTTCTTGCTTCCGACCGACGGTAGCGAACCGGCCGACGCCGCCGCGAAACGCGGCGTCGAACTCGCAGCTCAACTCGAGGCGACCGTCCACGTCCTCTCGGTCGTCGACAGCAGCCTCATCGCGAGCGCGGATCAGACCGACGAACCGAACCGCATTCGGAACCGCCTGCGAGAGTACGCGACGGAACAGGCCGAAACGGTCGGCCGGACTGCCAGTGAGGGCGACCTCGAGGTCACGACGGCGACCCGTGAGGGGGTTCCTGCCGAGGAGATCGTCGACTACGCCGACGAACGGGACGTCGACGCGATCGTCATGGGGACGTCCGGCCGTGGCGGCGTCTCGCGGGCCGTCCTCGGCAGCGTCACGGACAAAGTCGTCAGAACCGCGACGGTTCCGGTCGTAACGGTGACGACGGCTGCGGCCCGCGACGAGCAGTCGACGACGGTCGACGATCTCCTCGTCCCGACCGACGGGAGCGTTCCCGCCGAGAGCGCGGCCCAGCCCGCCATCGAGGTTGCGGCCCAACTCGAAGCGACCGTCCACTTCCTGACCGTCGCCGACACCGAACTGACGAGTGCGGCGCCGACCGTCACGGGGATCGAACTGCTCGGAACCGCGGGCGATCGGCTCGAGGACCTCGCCGAAACGGCCACAGAGCGCGGCCTCGAAGTTACGACGACGGTTCGAGAAGGAGATCCGGCCACGGAGATCGTCGACTACGCCGAAACCGAGGGTATTGATCTGATCGCGATGGGGACCGCCGGTCGTGGCGGTCTCGACCGACTGATCCTCGGCAGCGTCACCGACGAAGTGGTCCGGACCGCACCGGTCCCGGTCGTGACCGTTCGACCGGACTAAACGGTCGGACTGTTAGACAAGCAGATAAAAACAGCGCACGCCCTCGAGCGAACCGGACGGGCCGTACGGGCCGTGAAAGCGGCGCGTCGAGCGTCACCCGAACTTGCCGGTGATGTAGTCTTCGACGCGGTCGCTCTCGGGGTTCTCGAAGATCTTGTTCGTGTCGTCGAACTCGACGAGGTGGCCGCCGGTGAGAAAGACCGCCGTCTTGTCGGAGATCCGGGCGGCCTGTTGCATGTTGTGGGTGACGATGACGACCGTGTACTCCTCGGCCAGTTCCTCGACCAGGTCCTCGATCTTCGAGGTCGCGACGGGGTCGAGCGCCGACGCCGGCTCGTCCATCAGGATGACCTCCGGGTCGGGTGCGATGGCGCGGGCGATACAGAGTCGCTGCTGTTGCCCACCGGAGAGGTCCAGACCCGAGGAGTCGAGTTGGTCTTCGACCTCGTCGAGCAAGGCAGCACGCTCGAGTGCGGTCCGCACTTTCTCCTCGACGTCGCCGTCGTCTTTGCCCTGGACGCGCAGTCCGTAGGCGACGTTGTCGAAGATCGACTTGGGGAACGGATTGGGTTTCTGGAAAACCATCCCGATCTTCCGACGAAGAGCGACGGGATCGACGTCCTCGTCGTAGACGTTCTTGCCGTGGAAGTAGAGGTCCCCCTCGACGCGGGCGATGTCGATCAAGTCGTTCATGCGGTTGATCGAGCGCAGGAACGTCGATTTCCCACAGCCCGAGGGACCGATAAGCGCCGTCACCTTGCGCTCGGGAATGTCCATGTTGATCCCGTGGAGCGCCTGGTCGTCGCCGTAGTAGACGTCGAGATCGCGGGACTCGATGACGGCATCGTCGACCCGCGGGGAGCCAAGCGGCGCGTCGTCGGTCATCGCGTCGTCGGAGGTGGCACCGTCCGATTCGGACGTCGTGACGGTCTGGGGTCCGTTCGCGGTCATTTGGGGTAGTTGTACCTTGGGTCTCGCGCAGTTACCTGTTGCGGAATGCGCCGCGAGTCGACCGAGACGGTGTCGGAAGCCAGCCGTTCAGTTCCGGCCTGACTCGGCCGATATCGTGCGTTCGACCGCCGGTTCACCCGACCAAGCCGTGTCCGGAAGATCGGTATCGGAGCCCGATTCAGGGATACCATTACTGGAATCGACTGGTCGACCGAACATAGGCGATACTATGATGGCTCTATCCCGTTCCCGTTTGCTCTATACCACTATATAGATCAGGTCGCGTCCGACGCGGTCCGATTCGAGGCCGAGGGGAACTCGAGAACGACCGTCGCACCGTCGGGCCCGTCGTCGGCCTCGTCACCGTCGGCGGAGGCTGTCGCCGAGTCAGTCGGCGGAATCAGGAGCCGGCCGTCGTACCGACTGGCGATCCAGTCGACCAGCCACAGCCCGATCCCGCCGGTGTGGGTGACCTGCGAGATCGGACGTGTCCCAGTGATCACGTCGACCTCCTCGTCGGGAATTCCGGGGCCGTCGTCGGCGACACGGATCCGAACGTGGTCGCCGTCGTCTTCGACTGCAATATCGACAGTGGGCTCGGGACCGGCGTGGTCGACGACGTTCGCGAGCAGTTCGTCGACGGCGGTTTCGGCCTCCCCACCACAGACGGCAACGGCTTGGTCGGGAACCCTGACGGTTACGTCCGATATCGAGCCGTCGTGGTCGTCGACGAACCGATCGACGCGGTCGCGGACGACGGCCGCGAGGTCGGTCCGCGGTCGGTGCTCCACTATCGGATCGAGCAACGCTTCGGTCGTCCGCGCGCGATCGGCCAACTCGAGTAGCTCGTCGGTCACGCTCCGGATCTCCCGGGCGGATTCCCGCTCGTCGTCGTCCAGACGCTCCTCGAGGCCGGCGGCGCGGCCGCCGACGACGTTGAGTCCGTTCCGGAGGTTGTGACGCAGGATTCGGTTGAGGACGAGCAACATCTGTTCGCGGCGGGCCAACGCACTCGAGAGCCGATCTAAGGCGTCGTCGATCCGGCGCCACTCCGCGGCGCCCTCGACCGACGGACCGGCGTCGTACTCGCGGCGCTCGAGCGCGCGAAGACGATCCGCGAGGGCGCTGATACGGCGGATCTTCGAGCGATACACCCAGCCGCCGAAGGCGGTGATCGAGCCGAGCAAGGCGACGCCGGAGACGATCTGAAAGAGCACGAGCCGGTTGATCTGCTGGTCGACGGCCGTCTGGTCGCGGTGGGCGGTGACCGTCCAGTCGACGGTCTCGAGATCGACGCTGTGGCTGACTGACTCGTCGAACCGATCGGCGGTCGTATACAGCGGCTCGGATTCGGTCTCTGTCTCGACGGCGATCGCGGTTCAGTCGTCGCTTCGATCGTCCAACGGCGTGAACAGCCCGGCCTCGTGGAGGTGGTAGGCGCCGTTGATCGAGCCGACGACCTCGCCGTCGTCGACGATCGGAACGCTGATCGTGATGATCGTGTGTCCGGTTCGGGCCGTCAACGGATCGCTGACGTGGCGGTCGCCCTCGAGTGCGTCCTCGACGTACGCTCGATCGGAGAGATCCGTACCGACGACCTCGTCGGAATCGATCGACTCGTTGGTCGTCGCGTACGCGCGGACCGTCCCGTTCTCGTCGACGATGGTCGCCCCGTCGAACGCCGCGGCGTCGACGAACCGCTCGAGCGTGCTGTTCTGTCGGTCGGTTCCGTGAGCCGCGACGTCGGGGTTCGTCGCGGCGATGGTGATCGTCCGTCGTTGCTCTTCGATCCGTTCGTCGAGCACCGACGCCGAGAGCTCAGCATGGTCGGCGACCGACGCGTCCGTGTTGTCCGCGACGTCGGTTCGGTGGGCGTCGAACGTAACAGCGAGGACGGCTCCGGAGAGGAGAACGACGACGAGAAGCGCGATCCCGAACCGATACACGAGTCTCATTCGAGTGGCTCTCTACGAACGCGTAGCGATAACGGACGTATGATTCTTGTGGCCGAAGTGATAACTAAATCACCTTTCGGAACGCATTCGAACGGACGATAACCCGGACCACGACGGGTACCGACGGGACTGTCCGTCGATTCGGTCGATCGAACTGAAAGCGAAACCGGAGTGGCAGTCAACGCTACCGGTCGTACTTGTTCCGGATGTAGATCGCGACCGCGTTCATGAGCAACAGGACCGTCAGGAGGACGATGATCCCGGCGGCAGCGATGTGCTGGAAGTCGTCTTCGGGTGCTTTCGCCCACTCGAAGATCTGCATCGGCATCGCGGCGAACGACCCGGTCGGGTCGGTCAGGTTCGGCGGGGCGAACATCGACGTCGCCGCACCGACCATGATGATCGGCGCCGTCTCACCGATCGCTCGAGAGAGCGAGAGGATAATCCCTGTCATGATCCCCGGGATCGCCTCCGGGAGGACGACGTTGCGGATCGTCTGCCACTTGGTGGCGCCCGTTCCGTACGAGGCCTGTCGCATCGAGTCGGGCACGGCCCGCAGCGCTTCCTGTGTCTGGACGATGACGATCGGCAGGATCAACAACGTCAGCGTCAGCGCACCGGCGAGCAGGCTCGATCCCGCACCCATCGCTCTGACGAACAGCGCCAGACCGAGGAGCCCGTAGACGATCGACGGGACGCCGGCGAGGTTCGCGATGTTCGCTTCGATGAAGCTCGTCAGTTTGGTATCGCGAGCGTACTCCTCGAGATAGATGGCGGCGCCGACGCCGAGGACGAGCGTAAAGACCGCGGTCATCGCGATGAGGTAGATCGAACCGACGATCGCCGGATAGATGCCGCCGGGTCCGGTCGGGAGGTCGCCGTAGTTCGACGGATCGTAGTGTTCGGCCAGGTACGACGGCGGATGTGTCAGGAACTCCCAGGTGAGCCAGCCCCAGGCCTCGACGACGACGTCGAAGACCAGCGCGATCAGCGCGACGATACCGACCAGCGTGGCGACGATGCAAGCGCCGAGGAAGAGCCGGCCATAGAACCGCATTCGCTCGATCGAGGAGTCGTCGACCTCGAATGCGTCGGTTTCGGTTGGTGTGCTCATTGGTACTCCTCCCGGTAGCGGGATCGAACCCACATGCTACCGACGTTCATCGTAAACGTCATCAGGAACAGCGTCAACCCGATCGCGAACAGGCTCATGTAGCCGATCGAGCCGACCGAGGCGTCACCGGTCCCGATCTCGACCATATACGCCGTCATCGTCTGCATTTCGGCGAACGGACTGGCCGTGATCTGGGGCAGCATTCCGACTGCGAGGGTGACGGCCATCGTCTCACCGATCGCCCGCGAGATCGCGAGGATGTACGCCGCGAGAATGCCCGACAGCGACGCCGGGAGAACGACCTGCGTCGACACCTCGAACTTCGTGGCGCCGAGGCCGTAGGCAGCGTTGCGAAGCGAGTCGGGAACTGCGCTCATGGCGTCTTCAGAGATCGAAGAGACCATCGGAATGATCATGATCCCGACGACGATCGCCCCCGAGAGCACGTTGAACGTGCCCACGTCCGGGTTGAAGTACTGGATGATCGGCGTAATAAACGAGAGGGCGAAAAAGCCGTAGACGATCGTCGGAATGCCAGCCAACACCTCGAGGGTCGGCTTGACGGTCCGGCGAACTCGTTCGTCGGCGTACTCGGAGAGGTAGATCGCGGTCAACGTCCCCACCGGGAGCGCGATCAGCGCCGAGCCGACGGTGACGACCAGTGTCCCCCAGACGAGCGGCAACACTCCGAAGCTCGGATCGGTCGCATCGCGTGGACTCCAGTCGGTTCCGGTAAGATACTCGACGAGCGAGACCTGCGAGAAGAAGTCGATCGCGCCGTCGACGAGGACGAGGATGATCGCCAGCGTCGTCAGGACGGTCACGAGGGCACACGCAAAGAAGATCCACTTTGCAGCCCTGTCGACGAGCGAGCCGACGTTGTTGTCCTCTCGGCTGAGATCGATCGGCTCCGTGCTCATTTCGCACCCACCCTCCGAGACGGTACCGCTGTCAGTGTGCTGTCTGTGTTCATTCGTACTCCTCGGTTAGTTCGTCGAGTTTCTCGTGTTGCGCTTCGATGGTCTCGTCCGGGACGGCATAGAAGCCCACGTCACGAGCCGTCTCCTGTGTGTTGTCGAGGTAGAACCGGAGGAACGTCCGGACGGCTTCCCGTTCTAGCGCCTGCTCACGCACGTAGAGATACATCGGACGTGAAAGCGGCGTATACGTCCCTTCTTCGATCGCCTCGGGGTCGGGATACACACAGCCGTCACCGTCGTCGACCGCGATGAGGTCGAGATCGTCCTCGTTCTCGTAGTAGTAGCCAGCGCCACCGAACCCGATCGCGTGTCTGTTCCCCCTGACACCGCGGACGATCGCGTTCGTATCCGGTGTTCCACTGTAGTCGCTGCGAATGTCTCCGACGTTCCCGTTTATCGTCTCCGTGAAGTAATCGAACGTCCCCGACGCCGTGTCTCGACCGTACAGCGAGATTTCCTCGTCGGGCCAGTCGTCGTCTAAGTCCTGCCACGTCTCGACGTCGGAGCCGCTTTGCCACAGCTCACGGAGCTGGTCGGTCGTCAGACAGTCACACCAGTCGTTGTCCGGGTGTTTCATGATCGCGAGACCGTCCCTGATGACTTCGAGTTGAATCCAGTCGACGCCGTTGCTGTCACACAACTCACGCTCGTCGTCGGCGATTTCCCGGCTTGCGTTTTGCAGGTCCGTCTCGCCGCGACAGAACTGCTGGAAGCCAGCGCCGGTTCCCGATCCCCTGACCGGGATCTCTACCTGGTTGTTCTGCCAGTTGAACAGTTCGGCGACGAGCGCGCTGTTTGGCAACAGCGTGTTCGACCCATCGATAACGATCTCGCCGTCGAGTCCGCTATCCTCACCGTGGACGATACACCCTGACAATCCCATCAAACTCGATCCCGCGACACCGAGTAAAACACGACGGCGAGAGACACCGTCTCCACCGGATATCGGGTCGGTACCCATCGAGTTGCTCTAGCGAACGTCCGGTCTAAATACCCTACTATGTTATCTATATATCCCTATATTCGGTACGCGGTACCAATACTGGTGTGAGAGCGAAAAGATCAGAGCGTGTCGATAGCACGTGGTTCCACGCACGGGTCGTCGATATAGTCCATCTATAGAGGAAGGTGGATTTATACGTATTCCAGCGAAACGTCCGACATGGAAACGCGAAAGGTCCAGGTGACGGGCGGCTCGACGTATACCGTCTCGTTGCCGAAGTCGTGGGCAACCGACAACGACGTCAGCGCCGGGACGACCGTCGAGTTCTATCCCGAGAAAGACTCCCTGTTGTTGACGCCCCAGAGCGAAAGCGATCGCCAGGAGGGCACGCTCGACATCTCCGACCTCGAGGGCGAGCGTCTCACCCGGGCCGTGATGACGATGTACGTCAGCGGCTTCGACATCATCCGTCTCGAGGCGGGCCGGATCACGACCGACCAGCGGAGTTCGATCCGGAGTGCGACCCAGAGTCTCGTCGGCGTCGAGGTCCTAGAGGAGACGACCGACAGCGTCGTCATCCAGGACTTGCTCGACTCCTCGGAGCTGTCGATCGTCAACGCCGTCTCGCGGATGCGCCTGATCGCCCGGTCGATGCTCGAGGACGCCGTCACCGCACTCGTCGAGAACGACGACGACATCGCCCGGGACGTCATCGAGCGCGACGACGACGTCGACCGTCTCTGGCTGGTCGTCTCGCGGATCTTCCGTGCGACGCTGCGTTCGCCACGGGCCGCCGAGGAGCTGGGCGTCCCCCGCGAAGACTGTTTCGACTACCACTCCAGTGCGCGACAGCTCGAGCGCGTCGCCGACCACGCCGCCAAGATCAGCAACCTCGCGCTCAAACTCGAGGCGATCCCGGAGGACGTCGCCGACGCCCTGGTCGCACTTCACGCCGACGCCTCGGACGTCCTCGAGAAGTCGATGGACGCACTCGTCGCCGAGGACACGGAGGAGGCGAACCGACTGGGCCATGCCGCCCGCGAGGCCGTCCTCGATATCGACGAGCACACCCGGACGATCGACGACATGCTGCGTGACCTGGATCCGGTCCAGGCCCAGTCGCTCGGGCTGATCGTCGACTCGCTGTCTCGGAGCGCCGACTACGGCGGGAACATCGCCGAGACCGCGTTACAGAAGGCCGCACCACGGCCCTGACACACCGCTCGTTCCACGCGTATTGAAAGTCACTCACCACCGAGTAACGTTTACGCATCGGCGTTGTACCCCCGTGGGATGGAGTACACGACCCTCGGCGAGACCGGCCTCGACGTCTCCCGTCTGTGTCTCGGCTGTATGAACTTCGGGAGCGACGAACCGTGGATGATCGACGACCGCCAGCAGAGCCTCGCGGTGATCGAGCGCGCCCTCGACCTCGGGATCACGTTCTTCGATACCGCCAACGTCTACTCACAGGGCGAGAGCGAGGCAATCCTCGGGGAAGCGCTCGCGCAAACGGACCGCGACCGGTCGGAACTGACCGTCGCGACGAAGGTCTATCACCGAATGAACGACGGTCCCAACGGGCAGGGGCTGTCCCGCAAGCACATCCTCGACCAGGCCGAAGCGAGCCTCGACCGGCTCGGCCTCGAGTACATCGACCTCTACCAGATCCACCGCTGGGACGACGACACCCCGATCACGGAGACGCTTTCGGCACTCGACTCACTGATCGACGACGGACGCGTCCGCTACATCGGCGCGAGCACGATGCCCGCCTGGAAGTTCACGAAGGCGCTCTACGAAGCTGATCTCGACAACCGCGAGCGGTTCGTCTCGATGCAGTGTGAGTACAACCTCGTCGACCGCCACGAGGAGGCCAACGTCTTACCGGTCTGTGCCGATCACGGCATCGGCGTCCTGCCGTGGTCGCCGCTTGCGGGCGGCTTCCTGACCGGAAAGTACGACCGCGAGGAAGAGCCACGCGAGGGACGCGCCGCGACGGACGAGTTCACACGGAAACGGTTCACCGACGAGAACTGGGCCGTCCTCGAGACCGTCCGCGAGCTCGCCGACGAAAAAGGCGTTACCCCGGCACAGCTCTCGCTTGCGTGGTTGCTCCACAAGGATCTCGTCGACGCGCCGATCGTCGGTCCGCGAACGATCGCCCACCTCGAGGAGAGCGTCGACGCACTCGAGGTCACACTCACGGACGACGAGATCGCTCGCCTCGAGGAACCGATCACGCCAGTCTGGAACCCGGGGATCGGCGACGTCTGATACGGCTCATACTGCCGGACAGAACTATTGTGAGCATTCGCCGCTCCCGCCTGGCGAATGCTCTTCATTGACTTCTGTCCGGCAGTATCACTGTCTCCGTTTCTCGGCCAGTGGCACTGATACTATCGGACAACAATCCGTCCGACCGATTCGACGACGAACCGACCGAAAGAGAACGGCGTCGCTGGCGGAAGAAAACGCCGTCTCCGAACGGAGACGGATCGAAGCAGGAGCAGTCGCAGTTATTCGATGAGAACGGCGTTGACCTGACCGGTCTGGCCGGGACGGGACGTCACGCGGGCACGGCCCTCGGAGGTCTCGATGACGGCACCCTTCGTGATGATGTTTCGGCGCACGTAGTTCGGATTGGCGTCGTTCTCGACGACGTCCTCGATCTCCGCAGCGACGGTCTCGCCGCCCTTGTTGACGCTTGCGACGTCCGTCGACAGCGCTCGGGTCTTCGTCCCGTTGCCGCGGACGTCGATGGTTCGGAACCGCTGCTCGCCGACCTGCGTCTCCGTCGGCAGGCGTCCGAGCTCGTTTTTGCGGCGCTTGCGGACGTTCTTCAGTCGGCCACCGGTTCGCTTGCGCGTAGAGCGTCCCTGGTCTTGCATACCCGAAACCAGTCCCGGCGGATATTTATATGCAACGAGTCGTGTCCCGTCGCTCGTACTATCGTCCGACCGTATCACTCCTCGCCGACCAGACAGTACGCGTGCCCGGGTTCCTCGAGTTCCGTCTCCGCGTCGCTGTAGTAGTTCGAGAAGACGGCACGCTCGGCGTAGTAGATCCGCCCGTCGACTGGCACCGGCGCGCTAGTGACCCGACCCCGGTTCTGGACGCGCCACCGCCGGTCGCCGGTCGTCTTGTCGAGTGCATAGA
The DNA here is from genome assembly GCF_030848565.1 of Natronolimnohabitans sp. A-GB9. GTDB lineage: Archaea > Halobacteriota > Halobacteria > Halobacteriales > Natrialbaceae > Natronolimnohabitans. The sequence goes on along the minus strand of NZ_JAVDDV010000010.1, from coordinate 122,177 downwards.
GGTGGCTGTCGTACGAGCCGGCCAGTACCGTCTCCGCGGTGACGGTAAGTGCACCGATGACGCGCCCGCCGACGTCTGCCGACCACAGCTCCTCGCCGGAGTCGGCTTCGAGCGCGAAGACGGAGCCGGCGTCGTTGCCCATGTAGACGATTCCCTCGTCGACGTCGACGGCCGGGTTCGACATGATCGAGCGCTCCGTCTCGAAGGCCCACTCCTCGCTGCCGTCCTCGAGATCGATGCAGTAGAAGGTATCGTCCCAGCTGCCGACGTAGCCGTAGCCGTCGTAAGCTGCTGTAGTACCCTTGATCTCGGCGCCGGCGCGAAACGCGCCCCCCTCGCGCTCCTCGCCGTCCGCGTCGGCCTCGAACGCCCAGGCGAACTCGAGGGAGGGATACTCCCAGCAGTAGACGACACCGTCGTTCGAGCCGGCGAAGATCCGGCCCGTCTCGAGATCGATCGTCGGCGAGGGGTGGGGTTGACCCCACATGCGGTCGTCGCTCCAGGTCGGCTCGCCGGTGTCGGGATCGATCTCCCAGAGCGCGCCCGAGGACGGCGAGCCGTATTCGGAGACGACGTAGAGGTTCCCGTCGTGGTAGGCCGGACTCGAACCGATTGCGAGCGCGCCGTCTAACTCACTCGATCGCGTTCGCCAGACGATCTCGCCGCTGTCGATCGCCAGCGCGTAGAGGTCGCCGTCGTAGCCGCCGATGAAGGCGGTGTTGCCGACGATAGCCGCCGAGCCGTGAAAGCCAAGCTCCGTCGCACCAGTCTGTGTCGACCACTGCAGTTCGCCCGTCGGCGCGTAGGCGTACACCCAGCCGTCGTCGCCGGCGAAGACGATCGTCCTCCCGTCGTGGGTCGGAACGGGACTGGATTTGGCCGCCGTGTGACCGACGTAGTTGATCGGGAACGACCAGTTGACGGTCACCGACTCCGGAACGGTCTCGTCGGGATAGTAGCCGAGGCGACGCAGTCCGCCCTGAAACAGCGAGACGTCGCCGGAGTCGTCGAAGTAGCCACCGACCGTCGTCGGAAGGTCGACACAGCCGGCGAGTCCCGCTGTCGCGGTCGCGGCGCTTGCGCCGAGCAGTCGTCGGCGGGGGAGTCGACTAAAAGGGTCTCGATCGGACGCCGACGTGGAAGATCGGTTCGGCAGTCGCATTGCTCTCGTGAATCTCACCGAACCCAGCTAAATCCCGGTGGTTCGTCGCGGACGATCGAGGCTACTCCTGTTGGGCGTCGACGACTGCCACACCCGCGAGGTTCACGATGTCTTTGACTTCGTCACCGCGCTGGAGGACGTGGACCGGCTTGTCCATCCCGACCAGCATCGGGCCGATGGCGTCGGCACCGCCCAGCCGCTGGAGCAGTTTGTACCCGATGTTGCCCGACTCGAGGTTCGGGAAGACGAGCACGTTCGCCGGGTCCTCGAGTTCGGAGAAGCCGTAGGTGCCCTCGAGGATGTCCTCGACGACAGCGGTGTCGGCCTGCATCTCGCCGTCGACCGAGAAGTCGACTTCGGGATCGTCTTGGAGCATCTGTGCCGCGCGACGGGGCTTGCGGGTCCCCTCGTTGTCGACACTGCCGAAGTTCGAGTACGACAGCAGGGCCGCGCGGGGCTCGATGTTGAACCGGCGGGCGAGTTTGCCGGTCTGTTTCGTGACCTCCGCGAGGACCTCCTCGTCGGGAGCCTGGTTGACCGTCGCGTCGGCGACGAAGACCACGCGGTTTTTGAACGTCAGCATGTAGACACCCGCGGCGTAGTCGACGTCGTCGGCGGTGCCGATGACCTGCAGTGGCGGCCGCAGCGCCGATGGGTAGTGATGGGAGAGGCCGGTCAGCAAGGCGTCGGCATCACCCTGTTCGACCATCACGCTGCCGAAGTAGTTCGAGTCGTTCTCGATGAGTTCGCCCGCTTCGGTCCGCGTGATCCCCTTGCGCTGTCGCAGCTCGTGGAGTCGTTCGGCGTACGCCTCGTAGTCGCCGACCGAGGGGTCGGCGACCTGTGGCTCGAAGTCGAGTCCGAGGTCCGCCGCAGTCTGGCGGATCTCGCCCTCGTCACCGATCAGGATCGGGAGGGCAATCCCTTGCTCCTGGATCTGGTAGGCCGCCCGGATCATCTTCTCGTTTTCGCCCTCGGCGAGTGCGACCGTCTTGGGGTCGCTCTTGGCCTTGTTGAGGACGACACGCATCATCTCACGGGACTTCCCCAGTCGGGCCTCGAGTTCCTCCTCGTAGGCCTCGAGGTCGAGTTCGGTGCGTGCGGCACCCGATTCCATCGCGGCCTCGGCGATCGCCGGCGCGACGCGGAACAGCACGCGCGGATCGACGGGCTTGGGAATGATGTAGTCGGGGCCATACTGGATCGGCTCGTCGCCGTAGGCTTTGACGACCGCGTCGGGGACGTCCTGACGGGCGAGGTCGGCCAGTGCCTCGGCGCAGGCGACTTTCATCTCTTCGTTGATCTCCGTCGCGCGCACGTCGAGTGCACCACGGAAAATAAAGGGGAATCCGAGAACGTTGTTGACCTGGTTTGGGTAGTCCGAGCGACCGGTCGCCATGATGACGGAGTCGTCGCGGGCCGCCTTGGCTTCCTCGTAGCCGATCTCGGGGTCGGGGTTGGCCATCGCGAAGACGATCGGATTGTCGGCCATCGACTGCACCATCTCCTGGGAGACGATGCCGCCAGCGGAGAGACCGACGAAGACGTCGGCACCTGCCATCGCGTCCGCGAGGTCGCCCTCGGGGACGTCACGGGCGAACTGCTGTTTGTACTCGTTGACGCCGTCCGCTTTCGCGCGCTCTTCGGTGATGATCCCCGTCGAATCACACATCGTGATGTTCTCCCGCTGGACGCCCAGCGAGACGTAGAACCGTGCCGTCGCGATAGCACTCGCACCCGCGCCGGAGAAGGTGACCTCGAGTTCGTCGAGGCTCTTGCCTGCGATATCGGCCGCGTTGAGCAACGCTGCACCGGAGATGATCGCGGTGCCGTGCTGGTCGTCGTGGAAGACCGGAATGTCGATCTCCTCGCGCAGGCGCTCCTCGACAGTGAAACACTCGGGAGCTTTGATGTCCTCGAGGTTGATCCCGCCGAAGGTCGGCTCCATCATCTTGACGGCCTCGACGAGTTTGTCGGGGTCGTCCTCGTCGAGTTCGATGTCGAAGACGTCGATGTCGGCGAACCGCTTGAACAGGACGCCTTTCCCCTCCATGACGGGTTTGGAGGCCTGGGCGCCGATGTCACCCAGTCCGAGGACGGCCGACCCGTTCGAGACGACACCGACGAGGTTCCCCTTCGCGGTGTAGGTGTAGGCGTCGTTTGCGTCCTCGTCGATCTCCGTACACGGCGCGGCGACGCCGGGCGAGTACGCAAGCGAGAGATCTCGCTGTGTATTGGTCGGTTTCGTGGTCGAAATCTCTATTTTTCCCGGTGGATCGGTCCGATGGTACTCCAGTGCATCCTCATCTAATCCCATATAGGTGCCACTGCGGGGGACTACTAAAAACAATGCGAAGGTGACATTCGACATTTGTCGAAGTTCATCGGATGCACAACGGTGACGCGAGCGCCGTCAGTCCGTTCGGGGTTTCGACCGTTTTATACACACTGACCGAGTGGGGTGGTGTATGGACGTTGCGCTTGGTGGGACGTTCGACCCCGTCCACGATGGCCATCGACGGCTGTTCGAACGGGCGTTCGAACTCGGGGACGTGACTGTCGGTTTGACGAGTGACGACCTCGCACCGAAGACACGACACGTCGAGCGGTCCGTCAGGTCGTTCGACGAGCGCAAGGAGGCTCTCGAGGCCGAGCTCGAACCGTTCGCGGCCGAGTACGATCGCGAGTTCGAGGTCCGGTGTCTCGAGGAACCGACCGGAATCGCGACCGAACCACAGTTCGACTACCTGGTCGTCTCGCCGGAGACCAAAGACGGTGGGGAACGGATCAACGACATCCGTCGCGAACGGGGCTACGACCCCCTCGAGGTCGTCGTCGTTCCACACGTCCTCGCCGACGACGGCGATATCATCTCGAGTACCCGCATCGTTCGAGGCGAGATCGACGAACACGGAAACGTTCTCGAGGACGACGCGGAATCGGTAACCGACTGACCGGATCGCCATCGGTCTCGGGACACCCGGAAACGGGTCGCGGTCGTACTACGATAGCGTGTCGTCCGAGCAGACACCGACACCGACCCCAGGTGCTCCACCACCACCACCACCACCTTGCCGCCGACGGAAATCCGACGTCGCGTGTGGCCGTTTCGTTCTCGTATCGTACACTTACGACGGCTCAGTGACCGACTATTCGGCCGGAACGATCGAAACTGTCGGTCCAGTCTACGTATACTGCCGGACAGCAGTCAGTACTACCACCGTGGCGGCTCGAGTCCGGCTTGCTCGAGCAGTTCCTTCCATCGCGACTGGATCGAGAGCCGTGAGACGTCCGCCGCGTCGGCGACGTCGCTTTGCGTTCGTCCGTCGCCGGCGACGAGCGAGCCGGCGTAGACGCTCGCAGCGAGTACGGCCCGTTTCGAACGGTCCGCTTCGGGGACGTCCATCAGAAAGAGGTCGGCTGCGTAGGTGCGTGCGTCACTCGAGAGGTCGAGCCGATCGGCAATCTGCTCGAGTTCCTCGAGCCACTGTTCGTATTCGATCCGGTCCCGGGCACTGTGCATACGACGGGGTAACGGGGCGGCGCGGATAAAGCTACGCTCCGTTGTCACGTCGGAGATATGTTTTACCCTCTCGAACCGAATATTCAGTGAACAAACCCTCCAATCCGGTGCTACGCTGGACAACGTTCAGCTACGAACGACTAGTATAATTGACGACTACCGGATCGCGGACTAGGATACGACTACTAAAGCACCGCGTTCACCAACCGCTGGGTAGACAGTCGCCGTTCGGTTTCGGTGGACGCTATCCCGACATGAAAGAGCCAACCTGCAAGCTCGTCTGTACCGGTTGCGGCCTCGAGATGCCGTATCGGAACCGATCGCTGGCCGAACAAGCCGCGGAACTCCACCAGCTACGCGATTCGGAGCACGTGACGTTTATCGTGCCGCCGGACTGGTCGCCCGAGGAGCCAGTGAAACAGCAGTAGTTCGTATCGACAACTACTTACTCGATTCGTGAAAACGTAGGTGTGAGCGCGGGTAGCCAAGCTAGGCCAACGGCGCAGCGCTTAGGACGCTGTCCCGTAGGGGTCCGCCGGTTCGAATCCGGTCCCGCGCACTGAGCGAGTGAGCTTCGCGAACGAGCGAGGGAGCAGGACCGATTCGAACCCTGCAAGTCGCAGCACTCGAGCGTAGCGAGCGTGATCGTCTTGCTTCGGTTCGAATCCGGTCCCGCGCATGGTTCTGCGACGAGCAATACCGCGAGTCGCAGGTTCGGATCGGGGCGGATTCGCGGCCCAGAGGACGAGCGAAGCGATGTCCTCGCGGTTCGAATCCGGTCCCGCGCATGGTTCTGCGACGAGCAATACCGCGAGTCGCAGGTTCGGATCGGGGCGGATTCGCGGCCCAGAGGACGAGCGAAGCGATGTCCTCGCGGTTCGAATCCGGTCCCGCGCATGGTTCTGTGACGAGCAACGTCTCGAGCGGAGACTGCGTTCAGCGGGTCGAACTCGAGGAGTCACGGCCGTCGACGCCGTTTGTCTCGAGTGATACTACCGGACAAAACGATGCACACACCGATCGCACTCGAGACGCTGTCGCGGAACGCGACAGGCGTCGAGGCGCGATCGGGTGTTTACTGACTTTTGTCCGGAAGTATGAGGACGCTTGATACGGACTCCCGGACGTCATACTGTTGGATAGCACGATTCGACGATCGGTCGCGCGACTGCGGCCGTCCCGTGGGTGACGGCCGCGAGTTCGCGACCGATGTCTCACTGACTGCTGTCCGACAGTATCAGGCCCGGTGCAACCGCAGCCGGGTCGCGGTTGTGCTGGTACATCGGTACCACAATCCAGATGAGACAAGTCGTCGGCAAGCGGGCGAGATACCGCTGTTACGGCCAGATACTGTGAGGAAAACGACAGACACGCGTCAGACACCCCAAAACGCTTATTCGCGCGGGAACAGCTTGTATGATCAATGGCCGGGTTAGATGATGTGTTCGGAGATCTCTTTACCAGTGCGGATGCTGTCCTCCTCTTTTCACCGAGCGGATCGTTCCACGAGCGTTTCAGCGACGTCGACGGCGACTTCGACCTCGTCGTCGTCGGAACCGAAGACACCGTTGGCGCCGAGACGTTCGTCGAACTGCCACTCGCGTTCGACGACGTCAAAGAGCGGATCAAGTTCGCGATCGAGGGCGCCATCGAGCAGGACGTGATCGAGGACGGCGACGAGCTGGTGTGTGCGACCAACATGTTCGCCGACGGGGTCGACACCGTCTCTCGGGTCCGGGCGGACGCGGAGACACATACGGGGATCTACGATCTGTTCGTCAAGTCCCGCGCGGAGCCGGAGGTGATCAAGGCGGTGTTGGAGCTGGCGATCGAACTCGGTAAGAAAGGCCAGAAGGGAAAGCCCGTCGGCGCGCTGTTCGTCGTCGGCGACGCGGGCAAGGTGATGAACAAATCGCGCCCGCTGTCGTACAACCCCTTCGAGAAGTCCCACGTCCACGTCGGCGATCCGATCGTCAACGTCATGCTAAAGGAGTTCTCGCGGCTCGACGGCGCGTTCGTCATCTCCGATGCGGGCAAGATCGTTTCGGCGTATCGCTACCTCGAGCCGTCGGCGGAAGGCGTCGACATCCCGAAGGGGTTGGGTGCGCGGCATATGGCCGGGGGCGCGATCACACGCGACACGAACGCGATTTCGATCGTGCTCTCGGAGAGCGACGGGCTCGTCCGGGCGTTCAAGGGTGGCGAGCTCATCCTGGAGGTCGACCCGGAGGCGTACTGATATGGTAGAGTGGCAGACCCTCATCGAGGAGCCGGCCGTTATCGCCGCGGCGGTGTTGGCACTGGGGATTATCGTCGGCTATCTGGTCGGACGACTCAACGAGGAACTGCTGACTGCGTCGGGGGTTCCGGAGGCCGTCGAGGGAACGCCGTTCGAGCGCACCGCCCAGTCGATCGGCACCTCGACGGTCGAGATCGTCGCCCGATTGAGTTCGTGGTTCATCTACGGGATCGCAGTGTTGACGGCGATCCACATCGCGCAGTTACTCGACACGGAGGCGTTCTGGCTGCGGGTAACGGGCTTTATCCCCCAGCTGTTTATCGCCGTGCTCGTGCTCATTCTCGGCTTTATCATCGCGGACAAGGCGGAACTGGTCGTCAGCGAGTATCTTCGGGGCGTCAAACTCCCCGAAGTGTCGTTGATTCCGAAAGTCGTCAAATACTCCGTTCTCTACGTGACGCTCATCATCGCGCTTGGACAGGTCGGCGTCCACGTCATCGCGTTGCTCATCTTGCTGACGGTGTACGCCATCGGAATCGTCATCGTCGGCACCGTCGCCTTCAAGGATTTCCTGATCTCGAGTGCGGCCGGGATCTACCTGCTGTTGAACCAGCCCTACGGGATCGGCGACCGGATCCGGATCGGCGACCAGACGGGGATCGTCCAGGAGGTCGACCTCTTCGTGACGAAAATCGAAGACGACTCCGAGGAGTACATCGTCCCGAACCGGAAGGTGCTCGAGGACGGGATCGTCCGCATGCGTGACTAACGGACACGGAAATCCGTATCACTCCTCGAGATCCAGCGAGAGACCAGCGTGCCAGCGGTCGGCACCGACCTCGCGTTTGACGGCGTCCATCTTCGCGAGCAGGTGGGTCGCGAGCGTCGCGGTCTCTGCGGCGCGTGACTCACCTTCTGTCCGGAACTCGCCGGTCTCGCGGTTGGCGTAGACGGTACAGACCGCGCCGGCACGGAGGCCGTAGACGTTCGCGAGCGTCATGATGGCGCTTGCCTCCATCTCGATGTTCTTGACGTTCGCTTCCCTGAGCTGATCGACGAGTTCCGCGGAGCCGGCGGCCTGGAAGTCGTCGTAGCCTGGACGACCCTGGCCGGCGTAGAAGGAGTCGGCACTCATCGTAACGCCAGTGTGGTAGTCGTAACCCAGGTGCTCGGCTGCGGCGACCAACGCCGAGACGACCTCCTGGTCGGCAGTGGCGGGGTAGTCCTCGCGGACGTACTCCTCGCTGGTCCCCTCCTGGCGGACGGCACCGGTCGTGATCACGAGGTCGCCGACGTCCATCTCGGGCTGGATCGCGCCACAGGAGCCGACCCGGAGGAACGTCTCACAGCCGACACGGGCCAGCTCCTCGACGGCGATGGCGGCCGACGGGCTCCCGATCCCCGTGGAGGTGACCGAGATCGGCGTCCCCTCGGAGGTCCCCGTCGCCGTTCGGTACTCGCGGTGGTGGGCTACCATCTCGTGGTCGTCCCAGTGGGCGACGATCTTCTCGAGTCGCTCCGGGTTTCCGGGGAGGAGGACGGTCTCTGCGACGTCGCCGGGGCCGACCTCGAGGTGGTACTGGACGTCGGCGTTCGGATCTTCGCTGTCGCCGGTCATGTGCCCGGATGGGTTCGGGCCGGCACGGTATATAACTGCAGGGCCCGCGTACGACCCCCTATGGCACACGGAACCGACGACTGCGAAGGTGGTGGGGTGCTCGCCGACACCTACGTCGCCGCCATCCAACACGACCTCGTGGAGCTGCCGGCGGCGGCTACCCGCGTCGGCAACCGAAGCCCTCGAAGCGCTCCGTGACCGACTCGCCGACGGCGAATCGCTGGCGCTCGTCTGTTACGAAAACACCGAGCAGAAACGGTGTCACCGAACGATTCTCCGGGAGATCATCGAGGAACAGCGTCCCGGGAGCGACGCCGAGAGCGGCTGCAATCCGTCGAACTGATACGTGGTGCCAGGTTATCACACCGTGTGCACGAATTCGACCCCGACGAGCGGTCAGCCGACGAGATCTCGCGGTTCGTCAAAACCGTCGTCACGCCGCGGCCGATCGCCTGGATCAGCACGCAAAGTGCCGACGGCGTCGACAACCTGGCCCCGTTCAGTTCCTACAACTACGTCTCGCTGACGGAGCCGACGGTGCTTTTCAACACGCCCAACGGAGACCGCGACGAACTGAAGGATACGGCACGAAACGCCCTCGATACGGGCGAGTTCGTCGTCAACGTCGCCACCGAGCCCCTCCTCGAGGAGATGGACCACACGTCGGCGTCGCTTCCGCCCGAGGAGAGCGAGTTCGACCTCGCCGACGTCGAGCGCGCCGACTGTCGGACGGTGTCGGCCCCACGGGTCGCGGCGGCACCGATCTCGATGGAGTGTACGCTACACGACTCCCTCGAGGTCCACGACAAGCTGATGATCCTCGGCGACGTCGAGTACGTCCACGTCGACGAGGACCTGCTCTCCGATGGAAAACTCGACATGCGTGACCTCGACACTCTCGGTCGGCTCGGCGGTCCCTACTATACGGTCTCCGAGCCCGTCGAGTTCGAACGGCAGTTCTGAGACGGCACGGTGATACGGACTGCTGTTCCGACGTCTCGCCGATCGCCGACCCCGCGTGGCGATCGGCGGCCAGTGACGACAGGAGACCGTATGAGTTCGGGCGACACCGATCCGAGACGCCAAGAGGCCGTCGTGGCGGCGGGTACTACTCGAGCATCTCCTCAGTGATCGTATTCGGCAGGAGCTCGCCGAGCGTGTACTCACTCGGCTCGGCGTCCGCGCCCTCGTCACAGATCACGCGCAGGTCGTCGTCACAGAACTCGGCGAGGGTCTGACGACACATTCCGCAGGGAGTGACGCCGTCCTGTCGGCCGGAGCTAACCGCCAGCCGGGTAAAGTCGCGGTGGCCCCTCTTGACCGCGTCACTGATCGCGACCTCCTCGGCGTGGAGGCTGTTGCTGTAGTTGGCGTTCTCGAGATTGCAGCCGACGAAGACCTCGCCGTCTGTGGTCTCGATGGCGGCGCCGACGGGATACTCGGAGTACGGAACGTGGGCGGCCGATCGGATCTCGCGTGCGGCCTCGATCAGCGCCTCGGTCTCTTCGTCCATGGGCCCCGATAGACCGACAGCTGCCAAGAAGCCACCGACGACTACGTGCCATCCGCAAGTACGCGTTCGATCTCCTCGGCGGTGAATCCGGCTTCGGCCAGCACCTCGGCCGTGTGTTCGCCGTGGTCAGGGATCGGCCCTTCCGCAGAACCGTCAGTCGTGACCGGCGATCTGATCCCCGGCGTCGCCCCGCGGTCGACGAGCCCGCGCGCCTCGGTCTGGGGATGCTCGAGGGTCTCGCTCGGTGTTAACACGGGCTCGATCGGAACGTCTGGATCGTCGATGGCGGCCCACTCTTCGCGGGGTCGGCTCGCGAACAGCGCTTCGAGTTCCTCCCGGAGTGCAGCCTGTTTGGCAGGGTCGTCGGTGCCATGGACCGACTCGAGGTCCGGCCGGTCGGCGACGCGGCAGAACGCGGCCCAGAACTTCTCCTCGAGTGCGGCCAGCGTGACGTACCGCCCGTCGGCGGTCTCGTAGACGTCGTACCATGGGAGTTTGCCGGTCAAGGGCGTCTCACCCGGCCGGGGGTCGTCGCCGAGGATCGCGGGCAGGGTCACGACCTGGGAGGCCGAAAGGACGGCGTCGGTCAGCGAGAGGTCCAGAGCGGTGCCGGATCCGTCTCCTAACTCCCGCGAGAGCAGCGCCGAGACGATCGCAAAGGCTCCGGTTATCCCGCCGACCATGTCCGCGATCGGGTAGCCGGGGATCTCGGGTGAGGCGTCGGAATCTGCGCGGGTCATATCGAGCAATCCCGCGAGACCAACGTAGTTCAGGTCGTGGCCGACTCGATCGCGGTAAGGGCCGTCCTGGCCGTACCCCGAGAGTGAACAGTAGACCAGTTCGGGGTTGTACTCGCGGACGTTGTCGTAGCCGATTCCTAACCGCTCTGTGACGCCGGGGCGGAAGCTCTCGACGAGGACGTCCGCGTCCTCAAGCAATCGGTAGAACGTCTCCTTCCCACCGTCGCGTTTGAGATCGAGCGTTACGCTACGTTTCCCGCGATTGACGGCCGCAAAGACCGCACCGGTTCCGTCCTCGGTCTTCGGCGGGAGCTCTCTGGCGTAGTCGCCGACCTCGGGATCTTCGATTTTGATCACGTCCGCTCCGAGGTCTGCGAGCAACTGGGTTGCGTACGGCCCGGGCAGCAAGCGCGTCAGATCGAGAACGCGCACGTCATCGAGTCGCATACGCTCGTCGACACGGACGATCCCTAAAATTGTACCGAAGTTGACAGTCTGGGAGAGTTACTCGACGTCGACGATCGCGGTCTCGATGACCTCGCGGGCGTCGGCGACCAGTTCGTCGACGGCGTCGCTTTCGGCGTAGAGGCGCACGTAGGGTTCGGTACCGCTCGGTCGGACGAGGATCCAGGAGGCGTCCTCGAACTCGAGGCGGACACCGTAATCGGTGTCGACGTCTGCGTCGGGGAACGTCGCAGGCAGGTCGTTTTCGAGAGCGGCCATCGCGTCGGCCTTGCGCTCGTCGGGACAGTCGACACTGACTTTCCGGTAGGGGCGTTCGGTGACCGGTTCCCGCAGCGTGTCGGTGTCGCCGGCGTCGGCGACGAGCGCGGCGACGACGGCAGCACTTACGACGCCGTCGATCCAGCCGCCAAAGCGGGTGTGGATGTGTTTCCAGGGCTCGGCGGCGAAGACGATCGCCGTCCTGTCGGTGCCTGCACTGCGCTCTCGAGCGATCCCCTCGTGGAGCGCGCCGAGACGGACGCGTTCGACGCGCCCGCCGGCCTCGCGGACCCGTTCGTCGATCCGGGCGGAAGCGTTGGGCGTCGTCACGACGACGGGGTCGTCCGCGTCGCTGGTGGCGGTGTAGCGTTCGGCGACGACGGCAAGGATCGTATCCTCGTGGATCACCTCACCGTCGGGGCCGAGGACGACCAGCCGGTCGGCGTCGCCGTCGTGGGCCAGCCCGAGATCGAACGCACTCGCCTCGAGGAAGGCGGCGAAGTCGGTCAGCGTCTGCGGGGTCGGCTTGCTCTCGCGGGCGACGAAGTGGCCATCGACGTTGGCGTTGGCTGCGACGACGTCGGCACCGAGACGCTCTAAGACCTGTGGCGTCGCGAGCGATCCCATTCCGTTACCGCAGTCGACGGCGATCGAGAGGTCAGCCAGAAGGTCAGTCGCGTCCGAATCGGACGTCTCGTCGACGTCGGCGCCGAACGCCGTCCGAACGTAGGAGACGACGGCATCGAGATATCGGTCGAGTATCTCGAGGTCGTTCGATCGGCCCCACTCGTCCCAGCGTGCAAGCGCCGGCGTGGCGTCGCTGTCGGCCGCAAGCTGGTCCTCGATGGTCCGCTCGGCGGTGCGGTCGTACTCGACGCCGTCGGCAAAGAGTTTGATCCCGTTGTCTTCGGGTGGGTTGTGACTCGCCGTGAGCATCACACCCTGGCGGCCACGCGAGGCGAAGGCGAGCGTCGGCGTCGGCACCTGGCCGAGTCGGACGACGTCCGCGCCGGCGCTCTCGAGGCCGGCCTCGACCGCCGCGGCGAGTGCCGGCCCGGTCTCTCGTCCATCGCGGCCGACGACGAACTCGGCGCCGGGTTCGCCGGCGGCCTGCCCGACAGTGAGCGCCAGCGACGGCGTGATCTCCTCGACTGGACCGCGGATCCCTGCAGTCCCGAACAACGTCATATGGGGCCGTTCCGCGAGCAACTACTTATACTGCCGGACAACGGTCAGTCAACGGTGTTGTTCGGCAGTGATAACGGTGACAGCACTCGAGCGGGAGAACTCTCGAACGGAGGGCGCCGATGGAATCGGTCGCTGCGAACCGTCACATCGATGCACACGGAAGACAGTCGATACGCCGTCGTTCTGCCCAGTGATGACCGGAGCTGTCCCTGCCCGTCGGGTCGGTCAAACGGCGCTCGTGTGGTGCGGTGTGGATACTGTCGAACAGTACTATTCGTCGGGGAGATCGTCGATGAGGACGACGGCCTCGCCGTTGATGACCGTCGCGTCGTCGTCTTCGTTCCGGATGACCGTCTCGAGTCGGTACTGGCCGTTGCCCAGTTCCTCGACGATCTCGACGCGGGCGGAAACGCGGTCACCGATACCGACCGGACCGCTGAACTCGAGATCCTGAGAGAGGTAGATGGTGAGCCCGGGCAGTCGCGCCAGCGCGGCGCTGATGAGCCCGGAGACGAGCGTACCGTGGACGATCCGTTCGCCGAAGCGGGTCTCGGACGCGAACGCCTCGTCAAGGTGGAGTCGGTTCGTGTCTCCGCTGACGTGAGCGAAGGCTCGGACGTCGTCCTCGCTGAGTTCCTTCTCGAACGTGACGGTGTCACCGACGGAGATCTGGTCGGCCTCGTCGACGGTTCGGTCGAACTGCCAGTCCAGCGAGGAGTGGTCGATCGACGGGATCGGCGGCTCGACCGCCTCCTCGTCGGTGCCGTTCGAGGAATCCGTCGCCAGCATCGCCGACATGGCCGCCCGGTTCGCAGCGGTCGCGCTCTGGAGGAACGTCTGTGTCATCGCCGTCCACGCGTCAGTCATGGCAGCGAGGTTGCGCTTCGCAGCGTTCTGGTGGGACATCTACATATCGGTAGGTGAGTCATCATTATGACTTCTTTGGCTTCACAGTTCACTGTTACTCAGTCTCATCGCTAGTAGTTTATCACTAGAGGGGCTCTCGAGCCTGAATTACCACAATACGCGATAACGGCCACGATCGCCGGCAACTGCTCGAGTACGGAATCTGAGTTCATTGACCGTCGCTAGAGAACAACTGTTGCCATCAGAAACCATTCAATGGTATAGAGCGGAAAACCTTATATGTGGAGAGCACGTTGGTTTGTGTGATGACGGACGACTCCGATCGATCGCTCTGGTTCCCCCCTGCGATGTTCACCGAACAGATGCAGGAGGCGGGCGAGCAGGTCGCCGAATCCCAGCAGGAACTGATGAAGCAGCTGATGCAGGCCGGCGGTTCGAACCCCTTCGATGTCGGGTCGAGCCTCGGACCGATGAACATGGGTACGGCGACGTTCAAAGCCCGTGTCCAGAGCGGCGGTCGGATCAGCATTCCCGGCCCGGAACGGGAAGCCCTCGACATCGAAGAGGGAGATATCGTCCAGACGATCGTCGTCCCAGTCAAACGAAACCGCGAGAAAGACCAATGACTCAGAACCCATTCACCGCCGTCTTCGACGCTCAGCGCACCGCACTCGAACAGTCCCAGAGCCTCACTCACGACGCCATCGAGGCCCAGAAGGTCTCGATGAGCGCCTTCGGTGACGCCGTCGAATCCTCGGGCGCACTCGCCGAGTCCAACGCCGAACTGACAAAAGGCGCCGTCCACGCCTACTTCGACGCCCTCGAGGCGACGATGCCCGAGGAAGCCGCCGAGTTCGACGAACTGCGTGAACTCGTCGACGAAGGCTTCGAGTCGGCCACCGAGGCCCAGTCCCAGTCGCTCGAGGCGATGGTCGACGCCATCGAGGAGTCCGAAGCCGCCTACGACGAGTTCGCCGCCAGCTACGCCGAAGTCGTCGACACCTCCTTCGACGCGTTCCTCGAGGCACACGGACAGATGGAGGAGAACGTCTCCTCCGTCGCCGAAAACGTCGAGGGCGCCGCCGAAGAGATCGACATCTCGGCATAGACTACAACCGACCCCAGCCTTTTCACAGGCGCCGTTCGATTTTATCACGATGACAGATTCACAGCCCCAGGCGCAAAACTGGAACGCGGTCGTCGAACAGTGGAACGAACAGTTCCTCGAGGCACTCGAGGAGAACATGGAAGCACAGGCCCAGTTCGTCGAGAGCTGGTCGGATGCCGTCGGCGAGGTCACCGAGGAGAACGAACTCTCCGACGGCGTCGAGGGGTATGCGCGGGCCTACGAGACGTGGATGAACGCCTCCCAGCAGATGGTCGATCGGGTAAACGACAGTCTGGAAGGCGAGGACGTCGACGTTGATGAGTTCCGTGACATCTGGCTCAACACGGCCAACGAGGCGTTCAAAGACGTCATGTCGACGACCGCCTTCGCGAAGATGACCGGCGAGACGGTCGGCGACGTCCTCGAACTCCAGCAGCAGGCCGACGAGGCATCCCAGGAGACCCTGCGGTCGATCGGCTTCGCGACCGAGGAGGACGTCGTCGAAGTCGGTGACCGACTGGTGGAACTCGAGCGCCGCCAGCACGCCGTCGAGCAGAAACTCGACCGCGTTCTCGAACACCTCGAAGACGAGCAATGAACAATCCATTCGCCACCGCTCTGAACGTGCAACGGCAGGCCTGGGAGGCGACCGCCAACCTGGCCGACAAGAGTTCGGTTGCGCCGGAGCGAACCGAGACCCTCGAGAACGTCGAGGTCGGACAGACGCCGAGTGAAGTCGTCTACGAGGAGAACAAGCTCGAACTGCTCCACTACGAGCCGCTGACGGAAGAACAGTACGACGTTCCGATTCTGATCACGTACGCGTTGATCAACAAGCCGTATATCCTCGACCTACAGCCCGACCGCTCGGTCGTCCAGACGTTACTCGAGAACGGCTTCGACGTCTACCTGATCGACTGGGGTGAGCCCTCGAAGCTCGATCGCACGCTGGGGCTCGACGACTACGTCAATCGCTACATCGACAACTGCGTCGACGTCGTCCGCGAACGCTCCGGCCAGGATGCGATCAACCTCCTCGGCTACTGTATGGGCGGCACGATGTCGGCCATGTACGCCTCCCTGTACCCCGAGAAGATCAGAAACCTCGGTCTGATGGCCGCTGGCCTCTGTTTCGCCGGCGAGGGCGGCGTCCTCGAACTCTGGGGCAGCGAGGACTACTACGAGCCCGATACCGTCACCGAGACGTTCGACAACGTCCCTGCGGAGTTTTTAGACGTCGGCTTCGCGTTGATGGACCCCGTCGCGAACAACGTAACGAAGTACGTCCGGTTCTACGACAACGTCGATGACGAGGACTTCGTCGAGAACTTTGCCCGGATGGAACGCTGGCTCGACGAGGGGATCGACGTCGCCGGCAGGGCCTACGAGGAGTTCCTCCGCGACATCTACCAGGAGAACAAACTCTACAACAACGAACTCCACCTGAACGGCGAGCACGTCGACATCACGAACATCGACATGCCCGTCCTCCAGATCGTCGCGGAGTACGACCACCTCATCCCACCGGGAGCCTCCAAGCCGTTCAACGAGATCGTCGCCTCCGACGACACCGAGATCATGGAGTTCGCGACGGGCCACATCGGAATGTCGGTCTCCTCGCGGAGTCACGACGAACTCTGGCCCGACGTCTGCGAGTGGTTCGAGGAGCGCTCGGCCGTCGAAGACGAACCGGAAGACGTCGAGAGCGAACCCGAGACACCCGATCCGGACGCCCAAGACGCAGCGTTCGTCGAGGACACCGCCGGCGACGAGACCGGTCCCGCGGACCTCACCGACGGCGGTTCGGGCCTCGAGACCGAGACCGAGACCGAACCCGACGAGATGACACTGGACGACGATTTCGTCGACGAGGTCACCGACGAGGACGTCGACGTCGCGGCCGACGACGAGACCGACGATCTGACCGATCTCAACGGTGTCGGAGAGGCCTACGCCACCGACCTGGCCGACGCCGGCATCGAGACGTTCGAGGAACTCGCCGACGCCGACGCCGCCGACCTGGCTACCGAGACCGGGATCTCGCCCAACCGACTCGAGGACTGGATCGACCAGGCCAGCGACCGGTAGAGGGCACGACTGGATCCGTCCGATGGCGGACTCCCGTCACCGATCTACCGTTGTCGGTTCCTTATTGAGTGTTGATATCTAACAGGACGTTATTTATCACGGGACGTTGAACGGTCGACCTATGTCCATGGAAGGGCGAACCTGCGTTATCACTGGTTCAGCGCGCGGTATCGGTCGGGGTATCGCGGAGTACCTCGGAGAGGAAGGTGCAAACGTCGTGGTCAACTATCGGTCGTCGGAGGCGGCGGCAGAGGAGGCCGTCGACGCGATCGAGACTGCAGGCGGCAGCGCCGTCGCTGCCCAAGCCGACGTCGCAAACCGCGAGGAAGTCGAACACATGCGCGAGGTCTGTCACGAGGCGTTCGGTCCCGCCGACGTGTTGGTCAACAACGCCGGCATCACCGCCGACGAGCAGTTCACGGAGATGACCCGCGAGGAGTGGGACCGGGTTATGGACGTCAACCTCGGCGGGATGTTCAACTGCACCCAGGAGTTCTTCGACGACATCTGGAACGCCGACGAAGGCCGCCTCATCAACATCTCGAGCGTCGTCGGGAAACAGGGCAACTTCGGCCAGGCGAACTACGCCGCCGCGAAAAGCGGCATGTTCGGTTTCACGCGAACGATCGCCCTCGAATTCGCCAAGGGCGGCTCGACGGCCAACTGTGTCGCACCCGGCTTTACGCGTACGGACATGGTCGAAAACGTTCCGGACGAGGTCTTAGAGCGGATCGTCGCCGGCATTCCACTCGAGCGCCTCGCGGAAGTCGAAGACATCGCCGCAGTCGTGCGGTTTCTCGCCAGCGAGGAGTCGTCGTACGTCACCGGCGAAGTGATCGACGTCAACGGCGGGATGGATCTCTGACCGTCCCGGATATCCGCTCTTGACCGTCTCCCACAGCTGAAGCTGTGGGCCTGCGCTCGCTGCATATCAGCACGAGCTGCTCTCCCTCGCCGTTATTGCTCGCCGCCTCGTTCGTAGACGATATCCAGAAACTCCTCGAGGGCGGCGTTGAACGCCCGAGGTTGCTCGAGCATCGCGAGGTGGGCTGCGCCCTCGAGTTCGGCGATCCAGGCGTCGTCGATCTCCTCTGTGAGGGACTCGTGATACCGTGGCGGCGTCAATCGATCGTGTTCCCCGTAGATTGCAAGCGTGGGAACGTCGATCGCCGAGAGCTCGCCGCGGACGTCGAACTGGTGGCAGGTCAGGAAGTCCCGATAAGTGACTGCCTGTCCCGTCTCGTACAGCTGGGCTTTCGACTCCTCGCATAGGTCCGGCTCGGGGTCGTAGAAGAGCCGCTTCGGTTCGTGGAGGAACTCGACCGCGCGTTCGAAATCGTTCTCGAGCCACTCGAGGAGGTCCTCAAGGACGCCGAGTCGAGCGCCCGTCCCAGTCAGGATCGCCGCGTCGAGGTCGGGATCGCGTTCGGTCAGGATGTGCATAACGACGGCCCCTCCGAGCGAATTGCCCACCAGAACGCGGCTGTCGGTGGCCTCGACGACGGACAGGATGTCGTCGGCATACGCCGATAGCGTCGAGTACCCCGGCTCGGCGTCGATGTCTTCGGAGTCGCCGTGACCGCTTAGGTCGAGCGTGATGACGGGGTTGCGATCAGCGAGGCGATGCTGGGACGCCCAGACGTCACGCGAACCGCCGCTTCCGTGGACGAAACAGATCGGTGGACCGTTCCCGCCGCGATCGGCGACCTCGTAGGCCGTCTCCCGGCCGTGATGTGAGACAGTCTCCATACGTCTACGAACGAGGGGGATGGGCTTAAACGCTCGAGGCAGTTTGCGGTTCGCTCACTGGCCTTCGTCACCAGACGGCTGCCACGACGAATCGATTCAGACGGGGACACGTGGATAGCGGCGATGGCAACACGTTCTCTCGAGGGGTCATTCGAGACCCCGATTCGGTGTGAACTACGAACAGTGTTCTTTCTTCGAAAGCGCTCCCGTCCCCGACCCATCCGAGTAAAGATTTATATGTTAGTAGTGCTTACCTTGGGTTAGTTGGATCATGACTCTCGACCAATTCACCCGCGACGAAGGAGTGGTTGCACGCCAGTACGAGTACGACGATGGCTCGGTACTGGCCGTCGACTTCGGGGCCGAACACCCCGAGGCCTCGGTCGACGTCGCCGACGACACGGTTATCGTCGTCGTCGAGAGCACGGACCGTTCGGACGACGGGTCGCCCGAAGGCGACGAGCAGTACGAACTCGAGCTCCCCGAGGGCGCAGACGACGCGCACACGTTTATGAAAAACGGGGTCCTCACTATCGAAGTGGAGGGCGATCTATGAAACTTACTGTCAAACCACTGAAACAGAAGGACGCAGGGCGTGGACTGGCCGCGATCGATCGCGTCTCGATGCGCGAACTCGAACTCGAGAACGGTGACTACATCGTCATCCGAGGCAGCGGCGATAGTCAGGCCGTCGCCCGCGTCTGGCCCGGCTATCCCGAGGACGAAGGACGAGGGATCGTCCGGATCGACGGCCGGCTCCGCCAGGAGGCCGACGTCGGGATCGACGACCGCGTCGAGATCGAACCCGCGGACGTCAACCCGGCCAAATCGGTCACGGTCGCGCTCCCGCAGAACCTCCGCATTCGCGGGGATATCGGCCCACTCGTTCGCGACAAACTCTCCGGTCAGGCCGTCGCCGAGGGACAGACGGTCCCGTTCTCGCTGTCGTTCGGCCCGATGGCCAGCTCCGGCCAGTCGGTACCGCTGAAGATCGCGAGCACCTCGCCGTCGGGAACCGTCGTCATCACGGACTCGACGAACATCGAAATCTCCGAGACGCCGGCCGAACAGGTCAGTGCCGGCGGCGGCGCCTCGCCCGAGGGCGTTCCGGACGTCACCTACGAGGACATCGGCGGCTTAGACAACGAACTCGATCAGGTCCGCGAGATGATCGAGCTGCCGATGCGCCACCCCGAACTGTTCCAGCAACTCGGCATCGAACCGCCCAAAGGCGTCCTGCTACACGGCCCGCCGGGCACCGGGAAGACCCTGATGGCGAAGGCCGTCGCCAACGAGATCGACGCCCACTTCGAGACGATCTCCGGGCCGGAGATCATGTCGAAGTACTACGGTGAGAGCGAAGAGCAGCTCCGAGAGGTCTTCGAAGAGGCCGAGGAGAACGCGCCCGCGATCATCTTCATCGACGAACTCGACTCCATCGCCGCCAAGCGCGAGGAGGCCGGCGGCGACGTCGAGCGACGCGTGGTCGCACAGCTCCTCTCGTTGATGGACGGTCTCGAGGAACGCGGACGCGTCACTGTCATCGCCGCGACGAACCGCATCGACGATATCGATCCTGCGCTCCGCCGTGGCGGTCGGTTCGACCGCGAGATCGAGATCGGCGTCCCGGACAAAGACGGCCGTCGGGAGATCCTGCAGGTCCACACCCGCGGGATGCCCTTAGAGGAGCAGATCGACCTCGAGCGCTACGCCGAGAACACCCACGGCTTCGTCGGCGCCGACTTAGAGAGCCTGACCCGTGAGGGTGCGATGAACGCCCTGCGTCGGATCCGTCCCGACCTCGACCTCGAGGAAGACGAGATCGACGCGGAGGTCTTAGAGTCGCTGCAGGTCACGGAGGATGACTTCAAGGAGGCCCTCAAGGGCATTCAGCCCTCCGCGATGCGAGAGGTCTTCGTGGAGGTCCCCGACGTCACCTGGAACGACGTCGGTGGCCTCGGGGACACCAAAGAACGGCTGCGCGAGACGATCCAGTGGCCACTCGACTATCCCGAGGTCTTCGATCAGATGGATATGGAGGCTGCCAAGGGCGTGCTCATGTACGGTCCGCCGGGGACCGGCAAGACGCTGCTCGCCAAAGCAGTGGCCAACGAGGCCCAGTCGAACTTCATCTCGATCAAGGGCCCCGAGCTGCTGAACAAGTACGTCGGCGAGTCCGAGAAAGGCGTTCGCGAGATCTTCGAGAAGGCGCGGTCGAACGCCCCGACCGTGATCTTCTTCGACGAGATCGACTCCATCGCCGGGGAACGCGGCCGCCAGCAAACCGATTCCGGCGTCGGTGAGCGCGTCGTCTCCCAGCTGCTAACCGAACTCGACGGGCTTGAGGAACTCGAGGACGTCGTCGTCATCGCGACGACCAACCGGCCGGACCTGATCGACTCGGCCCTGCTCCGTCCCGGCCGACTCGACCGCCACATCCACGTCCCCGTCCCCGACGAGGACGCACGCAAGAAGATCTTCGACGTCCACACTCGCAACAAACCGCTTGCCGACGCGATCGATCTCGACTGGCTCGCCGCGGAGACCGACGGCTACGTCGGCGCAGACATCGAGGCGGTCTGTCGCGAGGCGTCGATGGCCGCCAGCCGCGAGTTCATCAACTCGGTCGACCCCGAGGAGATGGACGACACCATCGACAACGTCCGCATCAGCACGGAACACTTCGAGCACGCACTCGAGGAAGTCAACGCGAGCGTGACCGCCGAGACTCGCGAGCGCTACGAGGAGATCGAAGCGGAGTTCGACACCGCCGAACCGGCCCAGGAACAGGACCAGCTCGGCCGCACCTTCCAGTAAGGCGCGCCTCGGTCGTATCGTCCTGTTTTATACTGCCGGACAGAACTATTCTGACTCTCCCGTCGTCACTGACCGTCGATCACAGACCTCGTGCTGGCGATCGGCGGGACAGCAGTCCGTATCAATCGTCGGCAGCGGCAGTCTCCGGTGGTTCTGACTGGCCGTCGCTTGGCGACGGACGGACCAGCAGTTTGAGCGCAATCGCGGCTCCGAGCAGTGCGATGACGGAGAGCACCCCGAAGAACGCAGCCGTCGTCGTGTGATCGAGTAGGTAGCCGCCGATGGCGATACTGATCGCACCCAGGCCGAACATCCCGAGGTAGGTGTAGCCGTAGGAGAGCCCGCGTGTGTCCGGCGGCGTGTAGACCGCGACGGCCTCCTGGTAGAACGGTTCGATCGCAAACAGCGCGAAGCCAAGGACGCCACAGTACAGCAAGATGGCGACGAGACCCATATTCGAGATCGGGACGAACACCGGTGCGAGGACGGCGAGGGCAACGAAAACGGCGACCAGGCCGCGCGAGACGGCCACCCGACTGGTCAGTTTCCCCCCGACGTACTGGCCCGCCATCCCGGCGACCAGCAGGCCGACGTAGAAGTAATCGCCGAGCGAGAGCTCCTCGAGGCCGGCCGGCGGTTCGATCCCCTCCATCGCCGGGAGCCCGTGGAGCAGCTCCGGCAGGTAGGTGAGCACGCCCCGATAGTAGAGGCCGACGATCGTGACGACTGCAAAGACCAACAGAAACGACCCCGCGAACAGCGAGCGGGTGTTCGAGCGAAACGCGGCCCCCGACAGCGAGCCCGTCGCGTCGGCGCCGTCGTCGTCGGTCGCGGCAGTCGGATCGAACTCGAGTCGCAGGCCGTAGACGGCCGCGAGCAGTCCGGGCACGGCGAGTGCGACCGCGACGAGACGCCACTCGAAGACGAGCAACAGCGTCGCGGTCGCGAAGGGACCAAGCGCGATACCGACGTTGCCGGCGATGCCGTGCCAGGCGAAGACCGTTCCCCGTTCCTCGACGCCGGTGCTGATGAGCGCGAGCCCGGCTGGGTGGTAGATGCTAGCGACGATCCCCCAGACGAGCAGGCTGGCCGCGACGGCGTAGATCGACGGTGCAAGCGCAAGCGTCGCAAACGCGAGGCTCATGCCGGCGAGACAGAGCAAGACGAGGCGTCGCGGGCCGTACCGATCGACCAGCAGTCCCGCGGGTAACGCGCCCAGACCGAACGGCGCATACCCCAATGCGACGACGAAGCCGACCAGTGCAACGCTGACGTCGAAGACGGCGAGCCACACTACGAGCAGGATCGGAATCGCCAGTTCGAACCAGTGGACGATCCCGTGTGCGAGCATCGTAAACGTCGCAATCGCTCTGTCGTTGTCAGCGAGTGTCATTCCGAGTTCGGCAGTCGATACTAGCCCGTCCGGTTCGGGCTACTTAGCGGCTCGGAAAGGCCGACGTTTTGCAGGAGCCGACGACGTGTCCACACCGGCCGACCGGGATTCGAAGACGTCCTCGAGGAAAGCCGAACGCTCGCGTCAGACGACTGCTGTACCGCTGTCTCGCCGCTCGCTGACTCCGCGTGGCGATCGGCGGGACGCGACGACAGGGGACCGTATCAGGGCCTGGCTTCGGGCGTCGACGCCTCAAGGTCCGCGAGTACCTCCTCGGCGTGACCCTCGGGAGAGACGCCACTGTAGGCGGCCTCGACGTCGCCGTCCGGACCGACGACGTAGGTGTTACGGAAGACGCCGTCGAACGTGTTCCCGAACAGCTGTTTCTCGCCGTAGGACTCATACAGCGTCGCGACCTCGCCGAACTCGTCGGAAAGCAGGTCGAACGTGAGGTCGTGGTCCGCGGCGAAGGTCTCGAGGTCGTCGACTGGATCGTCGCTGATGCCGACGATGGAGACGTCGTGCTCGTCGAACGCGGCCTTCGCGTCCTCGAACTCGCGTGCTTCGGTGGTGCAGCCGTCGGTGTTCGCCCGCGGATAGAAGTAGACCACGAGTCGTTCGCCCTCGAAATCGGAGCGCCGGACGGGCTCGCCGTGCTGATTGGGCAGTTCGAATTCGGGTGCTTCGTCGCCGACGTCGAGCATGGCCGTGTGTTCGCGACGGCCGTTGTATGCGTTGTGGTTTCGCCCCGATCGTGTTCGAGTATCGACGCGTTTCGTTCTGAGACGAGCAATTTCGCCGGCGTTCTCCACCGCGTCGCTTCAGTCGCCGCGTTTCCACTCGACGTCCGACAGCGACTTGTCAGGCGGTTTCGCGTCGACGACCTCGAGGGGGCGGCGCTCCCCGTGCCGATCGAAGGCTGCGAACGAGCGATCGCCGAGTTCCCACGGCGGAACGGCGACGAAGATCACCTCCGCGAGGTCGTCGCGTTTGGTTACCTCGAGTTCCCGGACCGGGTGGGAAACGAACTGCCCCTGTGCCTGACGGGCGGGGGTTGAGAGGTCGACGCCGAAGACCGCGTTGACGGGGTTGCCGGGATCGGGGAGATAAAAGTCGGTAAAGACGGGTGTCTCCGGCGGCAGGTCGTCGGCGCCGTCGAGGTCGTCTGCAGGCGTAATCGAGACGCCGGTCGCCACGCGGTCGGGGTCGGCGTCGCTTGCCAGATCGAGCAGAACGTCGACGAGGGCACGCGTGATGTAGACCACAGTCGTCGTACACACCGATCGTAGTTAGTTGTATGCCCGATTCACAGCAGCGTCGACTCGGTTCACACTGGCAGGAACTGTCGAACCGCCTTCGCGTACACCACCGGCGCCCCGCGGAGCGCGTTTTCGAGGGCCGTCTCGAGGGCCGTCGGTGCGTCCGTCATGATACCCTCGCCGTGGCCGACCAGGATCCGTTCGGGAGCGAAGCCGCCGAGTTCCGACCGCGGCGGAACCGGCCGGCGCATCGGGTGGACGCCGAGCCGTTCGCTACTGGTGCGGAAGTAGTCGGCGGTGCCGACGGATTCGGGAACGACGAGCGTCCCATCGTCAGGGTTGTAGAGTGCGACCTCCTTCCAGAGGCGGTTGTCGACGACCGTGTGGGCCTCGAGCCCGCTATCCGAAAGCTCGGCCGAAAAGCGCGCGACGGGAGCCTCGAGGTCCTCGCTGACGCCGTCGAAGATATCGGGGAGGTAGACGGGGACGTTGTGACGGTCCGCGATCGCTGCAGCGTCGCGCGTGTGACGATCGAGTAGGACGACGACCCCGGTTACGTCGCCGAACTCGGCGACCAACTCGTCGACACCCGCGGCGTCGACGGGATCGACGAGCCAGACGTCGCCGTCGATCGCGAGGGCGTGGCTCGCTCGCTGCATCGTCTCCTCGGGGTGGGCGATCCACCCCACGCCGCCGTCGAAGCGGTCGATCTCGCGGAACTCGGTCGCACGTTCGTCGACGCGAAACGTCATGTCGGATGCTACGGCTGCTGTAGTGATAAACGTGGGTCGCCGAGACGGCCGCGGGCCGCTGCCGGCGACGCTTCTATGTCCCTGCTCCGAGTACGTTCGGCCATGCTCACTGGGCTGTCCTGGCTCGCTCTCGAGGTCAAATACCTCGAGCGCGCGCGGTCGTTCTACGAAGAGACGCTGTCGATGACCGTCACCGACGAACGCGAGGACGAACTCGTCTTTGCCGCCGGCGAGACCGACCTCGTCTGCCGACGACCCGACGGCGTTCCGCGGGGCGGGCTCCACACCCATTACGCGTTCTCGATCCCCGAAGCGGAGTACGACGACTGGTGGGACCGTTTGAGCGAAGAATACGATCTCGAGGAGATGCAGTTCGGCCCCGCCAGGTCACTGTACTGCTACGATCCGGACGGCAACTGTGTCGAACTCGGTCAACGAGACGTCGACGGGCCAGGAATCGACGGGATCTTCGAGGTCGTCCTCGAGGTAGCGGATCTCGACCGGTCGGAGGCGTTTTACACCGAACTCGGATTCGAGACGGTCGACGTCGGTGACGACCGCAAGCGCGTTCGCATGGCCGGGCCGATGGCGCTGGAGTTGTGGGAGCCCCACTTGGGAATCGCCGACGCTCGCGGCGGCGTCCACGTCGATCTCGGATTCGAGACCAGCGAGCCGACGGCAGCGCTCGAGGCGATCTCCGACGATGTCCGACAGGTCGATTCCGTCGACGACGAGCGGGTCGTCGTCCGCGATCCGGACGGCCACGCCCTGACGTTTACGATCTGACGACACGACCGATCGTGTGTCCGTCCCGCAAGCGACCCTGCTGAGTGCAAGCCCGCCGCTTATCGATGCCAGGGCTGTCCACTCTCATGGATCACCATGAGCATCGACTCGACCGACGACCTCTTCGTCTCCGGACTGAAACACGCCTACTACACTGAACAACGCCTCGTCGACGCCCTCGAGGAACTCGAGGAGTTTATGAGCAACGACCCAAGCGACGAGGCCTGTGACCGGTTCAACATCGCCGCCGGCCAGAAATCCGAACACTACGAGATCGCCACCTATGGTAACCTCATCCCGATGGCCGACCAGCTCGGGATGGACGACGTCGCCGACACCTTAGAGCAGACGCTACGGGAGGAACAGGACGAACTCGACACCCTCTCGGAGTACGGCGAACAGTTCGACTACGGCGAGCTCGAGGCCTCGGACTGAAGTCGACGCGGCCACGAGACCCACGTGTCTTTTTCTGTTTGACCGCCGTTCGACGCCAAGCGCGGCGCTCGAGGACAGTTAGAGTCGATCCGTGTTCACGTCGACGCCGGGCGGCGTCACGAGCAGAAAGCCACGGAAGTGAACGAGGCTTCCGCCCGCCTCCTTGACGTCGCGGGCAAAGCCAGAGGCCAGATCGTTGACATCGCCTTCGACGTTGAGTATCAAGACGTTACCCTTCGAGACCGCCTCGAACCACTCCTCGGCCGGTGTCGTCCCGTCGAGGACGCCGAGAACGATGCTGCCCTCGATCTCGAGTTCGTCGTCGATGTGCTCCTCGACGGTCCGGAGGTCGAGGTCGAATTCGCTCATACGGGGTGGGTCGAACCGATACGAGAAAAACGTTCGCCTCTGTGGAGTGGTCAGCGATCCGAACAGTGAGACGGTCCCCTGTCGTCACGTCCTGGCGGTCACAGACCCCGTGTGGCGATCGGCGGAACATCGGTACAGTAGCCCTGATACGGATTGCTGTAACGATGTACCGGCGCAACCGCAGCCCGGGTCGCGGTTGCACCGGTACCGACTTACAGTAGTCCGTATGACTCCAAGGGACTTTACGCGTCCGCGTCGGTCACTAGCTGTGGATTCTAACGACGTGCGACGACAGTGGGCGGACCGTTCCGGGGAGTTTTCGCCGGCGTACTACGCCTACTACGGGCCGGACGAAACGAGTGACGTTCTGCGCGGAACGTTCGAGCAGCATCTCGAGCGAGACGCATCCGTCCTGGAACTGGGCTGTAGTTCGGGCCGTCACCTCTCACATCTCTACGACGCCGGGTTCGAGGCGCTTTCGGGGATCGAACTCAACGACGACGCCATCGACGTCATGGAAGACGTCTACCCGGCGCTCGCAGCCGAGGGGGAGTTCTATCTGACCGCTATCGAAGACATCGTCGCCGATTTCGAGGACGATCAGTTCGACGCGGTCTACTCGGTGGAGACGCTCCAGCACCTCCATCCGGACGCCGAATGGGTCTTCGACGAACTGGCCCGGATTACGGGTGAGGTACTCGTCACTGCGGAAATCGAGGGTGACGCGGGGAGCGAGGACGCGGACGATCATACGTCCTCGAGCGAGCCGAACGTGAACTACGTCAACGATGATTTTCCGCTCTATCACCGCGACTGGAGCGCGGTTTTCACCGATCGCGGATTCGTCGAGGTCGACGTCCAGTCGACCAAACGAGACACGATCCGGACGTTCCGGCCGACGGCGAGCCGAACCGACCGCTGACGACGGCTGGCCGGCGGTCCGTCTCAGTCCTGTGGAAACTCCTTCAAGAACCCACGGAACTCGGTGTGGTGGGCCTCCTCGTCGGCGAGAATGGTTACCGCGACGTCTTCGGTGACGGGGTCGTTCGCCTCCGAGGCAGCCTCGTGGAGCGCGCGGTAGGTCTCGATCGCATCGTCCTCGGCCTCGAGAACGCCCTCGATGACCGACTGGACGTCGGTCGTGTCTTCAGGTGGCTGAAGACTGTGCTGGCTGGCCTCGAACCCCTCGGAGCCGGGCGGTGACTCGTCGAGTTGTTTCAGACGCTCGCCGAGCAATCGCGCGTGATCGAGTTCCTCCTGGATGTCCTCCTCGAGGCTCTCTTTGACCTCCTCGGCGTGGATCCCGTCGAGAACGATCGCGTTCGTCAGGTAGTTCATCACGGTCTCGAGTTCGTCGACGTAGGCCTCTTTGAGGAGGTCGGTGATCTCGTCGGACGTCATAGGCCCGTTTCCACGAGGAGGATAAAAACTGTATCACCCGCGCGTGCCTGTTCCGTACACTCTTGCCCGCTCCGGCCCAACGACACTCCATGCGCGACCTCGACGACACTGACCTCGAGATCCTCGAGTTACTCACCGAAGACGCCCGGCGGCCGTACAAGGAGATCGCAGAGCAAGTCGGCTTGACGCCGCCGGCCGTCTCGGACCGCATCGCACGCCTCGAGGATCAGGGGATCATCCAGGGGTTTACGATCGACATCGATCGGGAGAAACTGCGTGGCGACGTCTCCGTTCTGGTCGAACTCGAGGCCGAGCCCGACGCCGTCGACGACGTCTACGCGAGCGCGATCGAACTTCCGGGCGTCGACACGGTCGCTGAAGGGATGGACGGGCGTGTGCTCGTCCGGGCGACGGTATCCGACGCGGCGACGCGGTCGTGGCTCGAGTCCGAGATCGACTTCGACCGACTCGACGGCTACGACGTCACGCTGCTTGCTCGCTCGGATCGGGTCGTCGGACTCTCTGCGGCTGGGTTCTCCCTCGAATGTGTTGTCTGCGGGAAGACGGTCACCGGTGACGGCGTCACGGCGACGATCGACGACGAGGTGAAGACGTTTTGCTGTCCGTCCTGTGAGGATCGGTACGTCACCGAGTACGAGTCACACCGCGATGCCCTCGAGTGATCGAGCCGCCCTCGAAACCGAACAGTGACGGAGAACACGCGCTGTTCTCGGATGAACGGCCACCGATAGTCGATATAGGACGATATCCAGACAGTCGATCGCGCACTCAGGACGTGTTTTCGTGCAAACGTCCACTGGGGTGCGCGCGCCAGCGCTCGAGTCCGTCGATCGACCGGTAACCGGGGCCGTTCGAGCGGCGAATCGACAGCTGTGGGATCAGCCGTGATATGATATTATCGAACATAGTGTGTATTAGGTCGTTGGTGTCTTGCGATTTCCCGCCAGCGGCGAGCGAGTGGGTGTCAGTATCACGGCCCTGATCGGCCGCATCAGCGTTAGTTTTATATAGGTTGTCGCCCCTCGAATTCAGATACAATGTCTTCACACGACGCTCAGTCCTCTGACACCAGTCAGGGGGGTCGAGTTCTTCCAGGGCACGTTAGATTCCACTGACGAAATAGAGTCAGCACGTGTCTTCGATACGACCCTCCGGGACGGCGAACAGTCGCCCGGAACTTCGTTCTCCTACGACGACAAACGGCAGATCGCGTCCATTCTGGACGACATGGGAACCCACGTTATCGAGGCCGGGTTCCCCGTCAACTCGGACGCGGAGTTCGAGGCCGTTCGTGATATCGCGTCATCGACCCAGACGACGACCTGCGGGCTAGCCCGCGTCGTCGATGCGGACATCGAGGCCGCACTGGATTCGGGCGTCGAGATGGTGCATACGTTCGTCAGCACCAGCGACGTCCAGATCGAGGATTCGATGCACGCGACCAGAGACGAAGTCGTAGAACGCGCAGTCGAATCAGTCGAACGCGTCACTGAGACGGGGACTACCTGTATGTTCTCGCCGATGGACGCGACGCGAACCGACGAGCAGTTCCTCATCGAGATCATCGAGGCCGTCACCGAAGCCGGCGTCGACTGGATCAACGTTCCGGACACCTGTGGCGTCGCGACCCCCGGTCGGTTCCGGGCCATGATCGAGAAGGTCTGTACCCACACCGACGCGCGGGTCGACGTCCACACCCACGACGACTTCGGACTGGCCACGGCAAACGCCCTGGCCGGTATCGAAGCGGGAGCAGACCAGGCGCAGGTGTCGGTCAACTCGATCGGCGAGCGGGCCGGCAACGCCGCCTACGAGGAGTTCGTGATGGCCGTCGAGTCGCTCTACCAGACCGATACCGGTATCGACACGACGCGAATCACCGAGCTCTCGAACGTCGTCGAGGAGAAAAGCGGGATGGCGACGCCGGGTAACAAGCCCGTCGTCGGCGACAACGCCTTCTCCCACGAGAGCGGTATCCACGCCGCCGGCGTCATCGAGAACTCCGATACCTTCGAACCCGGCGTGATGACCCCGGAGATGGTCGGCGCCGAGCGCCGCCTGATCCTGGGCAAACACACCGGCACCCACTCGGTCCGCGAGCGCTTGGACGAACTGGGCTTCGTACCCACCGACGAGCAGGTACGAGCGGTCACCCGCCGTGTCAAGGACTTCGGCGCCGAAAAGCGTCGCGTCACCGTCGACGATCTAGAGCGCTTCGCCGAAGAGGCCGGC
This sequence comes from Natronolimnohabitans sp. A-GB9, assembly GCF_030848565.1. GTDB lineage: Archaea > Halobacteriota > Halobacteria > Halobacteriales > Natrialbaceae > Natronolimnohabitans. The sequence continues at coordinate 92,194 of NZ_JAVDDV010000010.1, read as the reverse complement.
GTCGAACGCCAGTCCGAAACGGAGGAGGAGGAGGTGCGCGTTTAACGGATGTCCTCCCCGTTTGCCACCGTCCGCGAGCCCCTGCTGTCGCGCTCGAGTGACTCGAGTCACTCGAGTCGTCCAACCAGGGGCTCGTCTCGGATCGCCATGACTCGCAAGTGTTATGGTACTCGACGGTCCTACGAGAACGATAATGACAGTTCGCGCTTCCCTGTCGGCTCGTGTCAGCACGGTCGACACCAGCGCGCTCGCTCCGATTCGTATTGTAGGGGCGCTTTCGCCCCACTTCTAGTACCTCGTAGCTTCGGATCCGAACTCGTCGCACCGTTTTCACAGCGACACCACCACGACCGGATGGCGACGTCTTCGTCATCCGGAGCGATCCACACTCGCCGTCACGCGGCGGGAGGTAATCGATGAGCGAACGCGCAGCAAAGATCACACCAGCCGACGCGGACGAACAGGACGACGAACACCTCACCGACAGTGCAACACCGGACACAGCCCGCGAGGGCGACGCCGACACAGAGTCGGAGACGACGCCCGAGCCCGTCACCAACGGCGCCGACGCAGTCGTTCGTGCCTTAGAGAACGCGGGCGTCGAGTACGCCTTCGGCGTGCAAGGCGGAGCGATCATGCCCGTCTACGACGCGCTTTACGATTCCGACATTACGCACGTGACGATGGCCCACGAACAGGGCGCGGCCCACGCGGCCGACGCCTACGGCATCGTCTCGGGCGAGCCGGGCATCTGTCTGGCGACGTCGGGACCCGGCGCGACCAACCTCGTGACGGGACTGGCCGACGCCGACATGGACTCGGACCCGATGGTCGCCCTGACGGGCCAGGTGCCGACGGAGTTCGTCGGCAACGACGCCTTCCAGGAGACCGACACCACGGGCGTCACGACGCCGGTCACGAAGGCCAACACCTTCGCGACCGATTCGGATCGTGTCGGCTCCGACGTCAGCGAGGCGTTTGCCCTCGCGAGTGAGGGTCGACCCGGACCGACGCTGGTCGACCTGCCGAAAGACGTGACCAACGGCGAGACCGACCGCGAGCCCGATACCCCGGAGACGCCCGACACCTACGAGGTCCAGGAACGGGCCGACCCCGAAATCGTCGCGGCCGCAGCCGAACGGATCGAAAACGCCGAGCGACCGGTCATGCTACTCGGCGGCGGCGTCATCAAAGGCAATGCCAGCGAGGCCTGTCGCGAGTTCGCCACCGAACACGAGATTCCGGTCATCACGACGATGCCCGGCATCGGTGCGTTCCCCGAGGACCACGAACTCTCCCTCGAGATGGCGGGCATGCACGGCACCGGCTACGCCAACATGGCGATCACCCACTGTGATACGCTGATCGGGATCGGGACCCGGTTCGACGACCGCCTGACCGGCGGCATCGAGACCTTCGCGCCCGACGCGGAGCTCATCCACGTCGACATCGACCCGGCCGAGATCTCGAAGAACATCCACGCGGACTACCCGCTGGTCGGCGACGCAGCGACGGTCGTCGAACAGCTCTCGGAAGCGGTCTCCCAGTCGCCACAGGCGACGAAGTGGCGCGCCCAGTGTCAGCAGTGGAAATCCGACTACTCGATGGCCTACGACGCACCCGAGGACAAACCGATCCAGCCGGAGTTCGTCGTCGAGGCCTTAGACGAGGCGACCGACGACGACACCATCGTGACGACCGGCGTCGGCCAACACCAGATGTGGGCCTGCCAGTACTGGACGTACACCGAGCCCCGTACGTGGGTCTCGAGTCACGGCCTGGGTACGATGGGATACGGCCTGCCGGCGGCGATCGGCGCCCGCCTGGCGGCCGACGACGACCAGGACGTCGTCTGTATCGACGGCGACGGCTCGTTCCTGATGACGATGCAGGAGCTGTCGGTCGCGGTCCGAGAGAACCTCGATATCACCGTCGCCGTGCTCAACAACGAGTACATCGGGATGGTCCGCCAGTGGCAAGACGCCTTCTTCGAGGGCCGTCACTCGGCGTCGGACTACGGCTGGATGCCGGAGTTCGACAAACTCGCTGAGGCGTTCGGCGCGTCCGGCTTCCGAATCGACGACTACGACGAAGTCGCCGACACCATCGAGGCGGCGATCGACTACGACGGCCCCTCGGTGATCGACGTCCACATCGATCCACAGGCCAACGTCTTCCCGATGGTGCCAAGCGGCGGCGACAACGGACAGTTCGCACTCACGGAGGATCAGCTATGAAACGAGGATTAGAGGGACCGGCTCCGGAGGAACGACCGACCCCCGAGGGTCGACGCAACAAACAGGGCATTCGTATCGACCCCGAGGTCGAGGCGAAACGCGAGCCACGCCGGACCGTGATCTCGGCGCTGGTCAAACACGAACCCGGCGTGCTGTCGGACGTCTCGGCACTGTTCTCGAGACGGCAGTTCAACATCGAAAGCCTGACCGTCGGACCGACGAAGACCGACGAACGTGCGCGGATCACGGTCGTCGTCGAGGAGCCAGATCCCGGCATCGACCAGATCAAAAAGCAGCTGCGGAAGCTGGTGCCGGTGATCTCGGTTCGGGAACTCGAGCCCGACGCGATGCAACGAGAGCTTGCGTTGATCAAAGTCGACGCCGACGATCCCGCACAGGTCAGCGCCGTCGCGGAGATGTACGACGCGACCACCGTCGACTCGAGTCCCGAGACGGCGACGTTCCAGATCACGGGCTCGCGCCAGAAGATCGAGGCTGCGATCGAGACGTTCAGCCAGTTCGGGATCCGCGAGATCGCCCAAACCGGCACGACGGCACTCGCCCGCGGCACCGAAGAGACTGCGGCGCCTATCAGCGCAACCGAATCGGCAACCGAACAATCGACCCAACAAGAGTATCCAGCAGACGATGACTGACGAATTCACCACCGACATCTACTACGACGACGACGCAGACGTATCGACGCTCGACGACGAGACCGTAGCCGTACTGGGCTATGGGAGCCAGGGACACGCCCACGCGCTGAACCTCTCGGACAGCGGCGTGGACGTGGTCGTCGGCCTCCGTGAGAGCTCCTCTTCGCGGTCGGCCGCCGAAGCCGACGGACTTGAGGTTGCGACGCCCGCCGAGGCGGTCGCACAGGCGAGTTACGTCTCCGTACTCGTTCCCGACACCGTCCAGTCGGACGTCTACGAGAACGCGATCGAACCGAACCTCGAGAGCGGCGACACCCTCCAGTTCGCCCACGGGCTGAACATCCACTACAACCAGATCCAGCCACCGGAGGACGTCGACGTGACGATGGTCGCGCCGAAGAGCCCGGGCCACCTCGTCCGACGAAACTACGAGAACGACGAGGGAACGCCCGGCCTGATGGCGATCTACCAGGACACGACGGGCGACGCCGAAGAACGGGCCCTCGCGTACGCGAAGGGAATCGGTTGTACCCGTGCCGGCGTCATCGAGACGACGTTCCAGGAAGAGGTCGAGTCCGACCTCTTCGGCGAGCAGGCAGTGCTGTGTGGCGGCGTTACCGCGCTCGTCAAACACGGCTACGAGGCGCTCGTCGACGCGGGCTACTCGCCCGAGATCGCCTACTTCGAGTGTCTGAACGAGCTCAAACTCATCGTCGACCTGATGTACGAGGGCGGGAACATGGAGATGTGGAACTCCGTCTCCGATACGGCCGAGTACGGCGGTCTCACCCGCGGTGAGCGCATCGTCGACGAGCACGTCCGCGAGAACATGGACGAGGTCTTAGAAGAGGTCCAGAACGGCGAGTTCGCCCGCGAGTGGATCCTCGAGAACCAGGCCGGACGACCGACCTACAGCCAGCTCCGCCAGGCCGAACAGAACCACGAGATCGAAGAGGTCGGCGAGCGACTGCGCGACCTGTTCGCGTGGGCCGACGAGGAATCGGACGCCGAGGACGAGCCGGTCCAGGCCCAGGCCGACGACTGAAATCGAGTACGACCATCGACTACCGACTACCACAATGAGCCAGAACGAACCGACGACCGACACGATGGCCGACGTCAGCCACACCAACCCCTACACCGGGGAGACGGCTGGTCGGCTGTTCAGGCGCGGCCCAACCGTCGCCGCCGACGGCGGACAGCGACGGGCCGAGGGCGGCGAGGCGGCCGCGGCCGATTCGAACGGACGCACAGCCGAGCGACCGACCGAGACGATGGCGGACGTCGATCACACGCCGCCACACGACGCAGACGACGCGAACCGCGTCTTCGAGCGCGGGCGAGATCACACTGTAGACCCTGTAGAGGACGAGGAATGAGCGAACGCACACTGTACGACAAGGTTTGGGATCGACACAAAGTAACGACGCTGCCGACGGGACAGGACCAGCTGTTCGTCGGACTCCACCTCATCCACGAGGTCACGAGTCCGCAGGCGTTCGGGATGCTCCGCGAGCGCGACCTCGAGGTCGCCTATCCCGACCTGACCCACGCGACGGTCGACCACATCGTCCCCACGGCCAACCGCGACCGACCCTACGAGAACGACGCGGCCGAGACGATGATGGCCGAACTCGAGGAGAACGTCCGTGAGGCGGGCATCGACTTTTCGGACCCCTCGACGGGCGATCAGGGGATCGTCCACGTCATCGGACCGGAGCAGGGGCTGACCCAGCCCGGCAAGACGATCGTCTGTGGGGACTCCCACACCTCGACTCACGGCGCCTTCGGCGCACTCGCCTTCGGGATCGGGACCAGCCAGATCCGGGACGTGCTCGCGACGGGCACCGTCGCCATGGAGAAACAGCAGGTCCGCAAGATCGAGGTCGACGGCGAACTCGGCGACGGTGTCGAAGCGAAAGACATCATCCTCGAGATCATCCGCCGACTCGGTACCGAAGGCGGCGTCGGCTACGTCTACGAGTACGCCGGCGAGGCCATCGAGAACCTCGGAATGGAAGGTCGGATGTCGATCTGTAACATGTCGATCGAGGGCGGCGCCCGTGCGGGCTATGTCAACCCCGACGAGACCACCTACGAGTGGCTCGAAGCGACCGACTACTTCCAGGACAACCCCGAGAAGTTCGACGAGCTCAAACCCTACTGGGAGTCGATCACAAGCGACGACGACGCCGAGTACGACGACGTCGTCACCATCGACGCGAGCGAGCTCGAGCCGGTCGTCACCTGGGGCACCACGCCCGGACAGGGCGTCGGCGTGACCGATCCGATTCCGGAACCCGAAGCGCTGCCCGAGGACAAACAGGACACGGCCCGACGCGCACAGGAGCACATGCGCGTCGAGCCCGGCGAGACGATGGAAGGCTACGAGATCGACGTCGCCTTCCTGGGGTCCTGTACGAACGCCCGACTGCCAGACCTGCGCCGTGCGGCGAACATCATCGAGGGCCGTGAGGTCCACGACGACGTCCGCGCGATGGTCGTCCCCGGCAGCCAGCGGGTCCAGGAGGCCGCCGAGGAAGAAGGCCTGAAAGACACCTTCGAGGAAGCCGGATTCGAGTGGCGCAACGCCGGCTGTTCGATGTGTCTGGGGATGAACGAAGACCAACTCGAGGGCGACGAGGCCTGTGCCTCCTCCTCGAACCGAAACTTCATCGGCCGCCAGGGCAGCAAGGACGGCCGGACCGTTCTGATGAACCCACAGATGGTCGCTGCCGCGGCACTGAACGGAGAGGTAACTGACGTGCGCGAACTGAAGGAGGTGACTACCGTATGAGTCACGAGGACGAGCACCGCGAGGCCTCGGAACGAGCGAGTGGGCGAACGCCCGCGAGTATCGACGCCGAGGTTCGAGAGATTCGAACTGACGGCGGCGACGACGTCGAGATTCCCGAAGTCGATCACGTCTCCGGTTCGGGCGTTCCGATCCGCGGTAACGACATCGACACCGACCAGATCATTCCCGCACGGTTTATGAAGGTCGTCACCTTCGACGGGTTAGGAGAGTTCGCCTTCTTCGACCTGCGCTTCGACGAGAACGACGACCCCAAAGACCACCCGTTCAACGAGGAGCAGTACCAGGACTCCTCGGTGATGGTCGTCAACAGTAACTTCGGCTGTGGCTCCTCGCGCGAGCACGCACCCCAGGCGCTGATGCGCTGGGGGATCGACGCGATCATCGGTGAGAGCTTCGCCGAGATCTTCGCGGGTAACTGTCTGGCACTCGGCATTCCGACCGTCACCGCCGACAGCGAAACGATCCAGGAACTACAGGACTGGGTCGAAGCAAACCCCGACGAGGAGATCGAGATCGACGTCGACGCCGAAACCGTCACCTACGACGGGAAGACGATCGACGTCACCGTCGACGACGCCCAGCGCAAGGCCTTAGTCGAGGGTGTCTGGGACACGACGGCACTGATGAAGTCCAACGCCGGCGAAGTCACGAAGTTGGCCGAGGAACTGCCCTACGTTCCCGAGGAAGCGATTCCGGAAGCCGAATAGTGTAGCGTAGCCGATCGTCGCTCAGACGCAACCGTCGACTGATATCGGGTGCCACCAATCGAGATCGATTCCGGCCTCGATCACCGTATCGATACCCTCTTTTCATACCCGGCGTGATGGTTGGGTATGACTCACGAAATCGCCGTCATTCCGGGCGACGGAATCGGGCAGGAAGTGACGCCGGCCGCAGTCGACGTCCTCGAGGCCCTCGAGATCGACTTCGAGTTCGTCGAGGCCGACGCGGGCGACGCGGTAAAGGAAGAGACCGGCGAGGCGCTGCCAGCCGAGACCTACGAGCTGGCGGCGTCGGCCGACGCGACGCTGTTCGGCGCGGCCGGCGAGACGGCCGCGGACGTCATCCTCCCACTTCGGGAAGCCGTCGACTCGTTCGTCAACATCCGGCCGGCGAAGGCGTATCCGGGGATCGACGCCGTTCGTCCCGAGACGGATCTGGTCTTCCTGCGGGAGAACACCGAAGGCGTCTACGCGGGCCACGAGGACCGACTGACCCAGGACGTGTCGACGCTGACACGGGTCGTCACCGAGTCGGCCTCCGAGCAGCTCGCCGAGTTCGCCTGTGACTACGTCGCCGAGGCCGACGACCACGACGGATTCTCGATCGTCCACAAGGCAAACGTCATGCGCGAGACCGACGGCCTGTTCCGCGACACCGTCAAGGACGTAGCCGACGAGAACGGTGTCGAGACCGACGAAGTGTTGATGGACGCGTTCGCGACGCGGGTCTGTCTCGATCCCGAACAGTTCGACGTCGTCGTCTGCCCGAACCTCGCGGGCGACGTGCTCTCGGACCTCGCTGCCGGCCTCGTCGGCGGGCTCGGCCTGCTTCCTAGCGCCAACGTCGGTCCCGAGCGCGCGCTGTTCGAACCCGTCCACGGCACCGCCCCAGACATCGCCGGCGAGGGCGTCGCCAACCCGGCCGCAACGATCATCTCCGCCGCCATGATGCTCGAGCACCTCGGCTACGACGAGGAGAGCGTGGCCGTCCACGAAGCGGTCGAGGACACCCTCGAGAACGGACCGCGGACGCCCGACCTGGGCGGTGACGCCTCGACCGAAGACGTCACCCAGGCGATCATCGAGCGACTGTAATACTTACTGCCGGAGTGATGACACCGGCGACGGACGCCCGACTGCAGGCCGGGACCGCGAGTCTCAGGGCTGACAGTTATTGCGGGGGGCGTGGTACCGCGGCCTATGACCCGGGACGATACCCTCGCCGGCGTACAATCACGAATCGTCGAGACCGACCGCCTCGAGACCCACTTCCTCGAGTCCGGCGGGGCCGATTCGGCCGAGACCGAGGGCCCCGTCGTCTTCGTTCACGGTAACGTCTCGTCCTCGCGATTTTTCGAGGACGTCATGGTCGAGTTGCCGGATCGGTATCGCGCCGTCGCGCCCGACCTGCGAGGGTACGGCGACTCGGAGACCAGACCCGTCGACGCGACAAATGGCCTCGGCGATTTCGCGGGCGATCTCCGAACGCTGTTCTCGGAACTGGACCTCGAAGACGAGGAGTCGGTCACGCTGGTCGGCTGGTCCAACGGTGGCGGCGTCGCGATGCGGTATGCGATCGACAACCCCGAGGCCGTCGACGAACTCGTCCTGGTCAACCCGCTCTCGCCCTACGGCTTCGGCGGGACGAAAGACGAGGAGGGGACGCCGTGTTTCGACGACTACGCCGGCTCCGGCGGCGGGCTCGGCAACGACGAGTTCGTCGCGGGGCTGGCCGAGCGCGATCGCGGCGAAGAGGGCGAATCCTCACCGCGCAAGGTCCTGCGGACCTTCTACGTCGATCCGAGTCACGTCTTCGACGAGGAGCGAGAGGAGTCGTACCTGACGGGGATGCTCGACACTGTCACGGGCGAGAAGAACTATCCGGGCAACTCGACGCCGAGTGACAACTGGCCCGGCGTCGCACCCGGCGACCGTGGCGTCAACAACGCAATCTCGCCGAAGTACTGCTCGCTCGAGGAGATCACCGAGATCGAGCCCGACGCCAAGCCGCCCGTGACGTGGGTCCGTGGCGACTCGGACCAGATCGTCTCCAACGAGTCCGTCTTCGACATCGGAACGCTCGGCCGGATGGGAGAGATCCCCGACTGGCCCGGCGAGGACGTCTTCCCGCCACAGCCGATGGTCGACCAGACCCGTGCCGTCCTCGAGGCGTACGCCGACGCCGGCGGCGAGTTCGAAGAGGTCGTTTTCGGGAACACCGGCCATACGCCACACGTCGAGGTTCCAGGGGATTTCCTCGCGGAACTCGAGGCCGTCCTCGAGTAATACTGCCGGACAGAACTACTGTGCGCAGTCGCCGCTCCCGTCTGGCGAATACGTTTCAGTGACTGCTGTCCGGCAGTATGAGTCGCGGCGAGCGCGAATCGCGGCATCTCATACCGGCTTCTGTCCCGCTGTCCCGCCGATCCCCAGGGCGGGGTCGGCGATCGGCAAGACGTGACGACAGGGGACCGTCTCAGACGACGTCCAACGCGTCCCGGTCTGCACCCGCGAGTTCGACGAGTGCGTCGGCCTCGAGCAGGTGACACTCCCCGGGGACGACGAGCAGGTGCAGCGGATCACCGAACTCGCGCTCGGCGAGGTCGGTCATCGTGCCGGCCTCGACCAGCGGATCGGGGCTGCCCGCGCGGGCGACGACGACGCCGACGAGGTCGGGATACTCCTCGGCCAGGAGTTCGGCACCGACGTCTGCGGTCATGTACTCGTCCTCTTCGGTTCGTTCGTGGCCGACTTTAATGTCGAGATAGACGACCGTGTGCAGACCGTCCTCGCGGTTCGCGTCGATCGTCTCCGTGACGCTTGCGGGAAGCCCGTCGGCCCCGTGGGCGTAGGGGAAGGGGAGCGTCGTCGCCTTTCCGAAGCGGTAGTTCTGGAGTCCGGTCAGCGAACTGGTTGCCGTCTGGGCTGTCACGCCGTGGATCACCCGCGTCTCGATGCCGCGTTCGTGAGCCCGCAGCCGCAGATCGACGTGAGTCGTCGAGATCATCGTATCGCCCGCGGTCAGGAAGGCCACATCCTCCGTCTCGGCGGCCTCGAGGATGTCTTCGGGGTGTTGTTCGACCCCCGCCCGGTCCCGGACCTCGATGTCGATCCCGTGGTGGGACTCGAGGTCGTCGACGGACGTTCCGATCAGCTTGCTGGTGTAGAACTCGGCGTAGGCCCGATCAGCATTTCGTAGCGCTTCCTGGCCCTCGACGGTGATCGAGCGCTCGTCGTAGAGTCCGAGCCCGATGAACGTGAGCATGGAGGGGATAGTTCGAGACGGCGTTATAAGGTTTCGAGTCGGCAATTCGGTACTGTCCCTCGAGCGGCGTCCCAGCCGTCAGTGTCGATCGCTACGGTGGTGGAACTAGACGGGTCTCGTCCCCACGGGAGAATAATTAGCCTGGTCTAAATCCATCTCTGGAGCTAGGAAATATACTTAGTCATCTAATCGAACTTTAGGATAATGGATCTCAGTCCGGTTGCAGAGGACTATCTCAAAGCGATCTACCATCTCGAGGACGAGTACGGCCGTTCGGTTCGAACGACCGAGATCAGTGAGGAACTCGACGTAACCTCACCGACGGTCACGAGCATGCTCGACTCGCTCGACGAGCGTGGACTCGTCGACTACACCCCGTACCAGGGCGTCGAGTTGACCGACCGTGGTGAGGAGATCGTCCTCCAGCTCGTCAGGAACCACCGACTGTTGGAGACGTTTCTGATGGAGTATCTCGACTACTCGTGGTCGACGGTCCACGACGAAGCCGACCGCCTCGAGCACCACGTCAGCGACGAGTTCACGCGACGGCTGGCAAGATTTCTCGGCGAACCGGCGACGGACCCACACGGTGATCCAATTCCGGACGCAGACCTGCGGATGCCCGACGAGTCGCCGTACACCCCATTAACCGAGTACGAACCCGGTGACAACGTGACCGTCGAACAGGTGCCACACCGGGATCCGGACGTTCGCGAGTACCTCTCGCAACATCGAATCGGTCCGGGGACGCGACTCGTCGTCGACGAGGTGTCGCCCATCGATCTGGTGACCGTCGTTCCATCGTCGACAGATACGTCCGTTGCGTTGCCGACCCACGTCGCCCGGCGTATCGGTGCTCGAGCCGTCACGAAGTAGAACGACGGACCAGTCAGTCTGGCGAACCCCAGACTGTACTATTACACAACGGAATTAGACTAGGCTAATTCATCTATTTTGTTCGGAAAACTCTTGTACTAGTTGGCGGAAGGTGGTGGTGATGACAAAGAACTCGAACCAACGCACTGGCGCACTGTCGCGGAGAGATTTCACGCTGCTGGGCGGTGGGACGCTCGTCGCGGGACTGGCAGGCTGTCTCGGCGGCGACGACGATCCGGAACTCGACGTCGACGAGAACACCGTCATTGCATCGATGCCAGCGCTCTGGGATTTTACCCGGCAAGTGGTAGGAGAGGACGACGACACGCTCGAGTCGTTCGACATCGTCCCTGTCGGTAAACACGGTCACGACTGGAACCCCGAGCCGGCGACGGTCGAAGACATCGACCACGCTGGCGGCTTCGTCTATATGCGGGATTTCGCTTCCTGGCAGGACGACGCTGCCGAACAGCTCGAGGCGGACGACGACACGACCGTGATCGACGCCTCGGAGGGAATCGAGTTTTTCGACAGTCCCGCCGAAGACAACGACGAACACTGGTGGATGGATCCCGTCTACTGTCAGGATGGCGTCGACAACATCGCCGACGGACTCGTCGAGATGGATCCCGACAACGAAGAATACTACCGGGACAACGCGGCAGCGTTCAACGACGAACTCCAGGAACTCCACGAGGACATGCAGGACATCGTCGACCGGGCGGAACTCGATTCGATTGTCGTCGCGACGCACGACTCCTTCCAGTGGTGGTACCAACAGTACGACATCCGGGTGGAGTCACCCGTCGGGACGTCGCCGGACGACTCGGCGAGTCCGGACGAAGTCGAGGAGATCGAAGAGCTCATGGACGAACGGGACATCGAACACGTCCTCTACGACGTGGGCGAGCCGGCAAAGCTCGCCGAGTCGCTGGCCGAGGAGACGGGTGCAGAGATCCTCCCGCTTTCCCCCATCGAAACGCAGATCGACGGAGCCCCGGAACTCGACACCGGCATCACGATGGAACCGGACTGGGGCTACATGGACCACTTCTACGAAATCAACCTCCCGTCGCTCGAAACGGCCCTCCAGGCCGAGTAACGTTTAGAGAGACACAACTTTATCCTTATAGCCGCCAAATACGCACTAAGACGAAACAGCCACAATGACATCTGCTATTTCCGTCGAGAACGTCAGCTTCGCCTACAGCAACCAACCGGTGCTGAGAGACGTCTCCATGTCGATCGAGGAAGGGGAATTTCTGGGATTGGTCGGTCCCAACGGGTCGGGGAAGACGACCCTGCTAGAGATCATGCTCGGATTACGGTCGCCGGACTCCGGTCACGTCGAGTTGTTCGATACACCCGTCGAGGAGTTTACCGAGGGCACACGACTGGGATATGTCTCGCAACACTCGACGGACGCCGACTCGATGATGCCGGTCACCGTCCGCGAGGTCGTCGAGATGGGGCGATATCCACACGCCGGTCTCAGGCGACTCAGTTCGGACGATCACGCCATCATCGACGAGGCGATAGCGAAAGTCGGAATGGAGCCGTTCGCCGACCGACGGATCAGCAACCTCTCGGGGGGACAGCGACAACGAGCGTACATCGCCCGTGCGCTGGCGTCGGAGGCCGACCTGCTCGCGCTCGACGAACCGACGGTCGGCGTCGACGCCGACGTCGTCGAACAGTTCTACGACCTCCTCACCGAACTCAACGAAGACGGGATCACGATCGTCCTGATCGAACACGACATCAACACCGTCAGCGAGTACGCAGACACGATGGCCTGTCTCGACGGTGAGCTGTACGAACACTGTGAGACGGGGCCGTTTCTCGAGAGCGGCGCGTTAGAACAGGCGTTTAGCTCGGCCAGAGCAGTCAGCTCGAGACAGGTCGCGGGGGGTGACTGACGGTGGCAGTCGAGCAGGGCCGGCAGCGGTGGGACGTCGGACTTCTAGCGGTCGGAATTCCGCTGGTGTTACTCGCGTTCGGCGCGTTCATCGTCTGGGTTTTCCCGCCGCTCTTCGATCTGTTCTGGGGTGGAATGGAAACGGTATTCAACGGCCACTGGCTGGTCAGGAGTACGTTCATCCAGCACGGGTTCACCGCGGGCGTACTCATCGGCGTTACTGCACCGGTCGTCGGCGCGTACCTCGTCAACCGTCAGATGGCTCTCATCGGTGAAGCTCTCGCACACACGGCGTTCGGGGGTGTCGCGATCGGACTGTTCGTCGGTGCGTCCGTCCCGGCGTTGGACTACCCACTCGCGTGGGCGATGGTCGTTGCAGCCATCTCTGCGCTGGGAATGCAGTACATCGCAGTGAAAACCGACGGGTATGCGGACATTCCCATCGCGATCATGCTCACTGGCGGGTTCGCCGTCGGGATCGCGGTGATCTCTTACGGCGTCGTCTTCAGCGCGACCGTCGAGAGCTACCTGTTCGGCGACATCCTGTTCGTTCCCTTCGAGAACGTCCAGTTGATGGTCGGACTCGCGTTGCTCGTTGGTCTCACCATCGGGTTGACCCACAAACAGCTGAAGTTCATCACGTTCGACCGTGAGGCAGCACGGCTCGCACGGATCAACGTCTGGTTCTACGACACGCTGTTGATCGTCCTGACGGCGCTGGTCGTCGTCGCGGCCATGCAGATCCTCGGAGCGATCCTCGTGGCTGGAATGCTCGTCATTCCGGTCGCCGCAGCGATGCAGATCACCAACAGCTTCAACCGCGGGCTCGTCCTCTCGGTCGTTTTCGGTCAGATCGCCGTTATCGGCGGCATTCTCCTTTCGTACGACCTGGGTGTCGCGACCGGTCCCATGATCATCATCACCGCGATCGTCATCTACCTCGGCTCACTCGCACGCGGTAGCTAGCAGTGATTTCTCCTGCCGGACAAAACTATTGTGAGAGTTCGCTGCTTCCGTCCGGCGACCCCGCTTCAGGACTCCTGTCCGACAGTATGACAACCGGTCGTCCCACACCTATGACTAACGACCGAATTAGCTCTGCCTAAAAATATAATTTCTATACCCTAGCTTTAATATCCCATTCGACGTAGCAACGATTGCACTCCGGACGACCGGAGTGTGGAATCGGCTCGTGTTCCGGCTTCCCGGATCACTGCAATGCCAGGTGAACTCCTGCGAGAAGGGACGAGAGCGTTCGTGGTCAGTCTCGCTCTCGAGAATCGAGCGGTTTCGTCCATTTCCCTCGGACCATGCTATCTCAACCTTGTCGATTAGTGTCTGTTGTGTTTCTCGAACTGACTATCGTCTGGTCCACCCATAGCTAATGAGAGTTTGATAAGACTAAATCAAAATCTATCCTACCCTAGTTTTAATAGTTCGTTCGGCGTAGCAACGATTGCACTCCGGAAAGCCGGAGTGTGGAATCGACTCGTGGTCCGGCTCCCCGGAACACTGCAGCGCCAGGTGATCGTGCCTCTTGGACGGTCAGTCCCACTCTCGTCGGACAGAATCGAGCGGTTTCGTGCATTGCCCTCGATTTCACACGATCCTGTCCCTTGTCACGTTCCCCAGAGCAATCGTCGTCACTCGTCAGACGAGTTCGATCCCGATCAAAAGGAGATGTGTGACGTCGACGTCGGCCCACCCTCGTCTTCGGTATCGTTGTCGTCGATACCACCCTCGCCAACGAACGACAACTCGTCGTCGGTGAGACGGATCGTGCCGTCGTCGCCGATGCTGATCTCGACCGACGGTAGCGTCGTGTCGGCTGCCTCGCCGTTGTCACAGTAGCCCGAGCAGGCGTCGAACATCGACCCGTGTCGCGGACAGATGAGCTGTCCTTCCCGCATCGGAACGCCATCACCGGTGTCGAACCGCTGGTCCTGGTGCGTACAGCGGTTGATCCACGCCTCGACGTCGTTGTCGGCCGGAGTCCGACTGCCAGTGGAATCGTGTTCCACGCTATCCTCGCAAGGAACGAGGATCGCCTCCTCGCAGTCGCCGTACTGGTCTCGTACCGTAAACAGCCACGATCCCTCCTCGAGGACTGTCGCCACGGTCGTGAGCTCCCGCATATCGCCTATTTGCGTTCGGCCGCCGGAAAACCGTTCACGCTGCACGTCGACGGGTCGTGGGCGGTCCACCGCCGGAGCGTCGCGAAACGTCACCGTTACGGCGACTCGTCGGCTCCGTCCGGGTATGGACGTGCCCTGCGTCCGCGTCCCGCGCGAGGAGGGCGAAGCCACGCGACAGCGACTCGCGGACGCGGACCTGATCGACGACGGCTACGAGCTCACGGTCGACGACGGCAGTCTCTACATTCCCGTCACCGACCCCGAAGCGGTTCCCGACGACCTCGAGGTCGCTTCCCGGCCGCTCGAGGAACGCGAGAGCCAGACCACGCCTGCTGACCTGCTCGGATACGAGCCGTCCTACGAGCGACTCGGGCGGGCGGCCTTACTCGACGAGGACGACGACGAGCGCGCCCGCGAGATCGCCGACGCGATCCTCGAGTCGGATCTCCCCCTCGAGACCGTCCTGAACAAGCAATCGAAGGTCAAAGGTGAGACACGGGTCCGCGACTGGGACCTGCTGGCCGGCGACGACACGGAGGTCGTCCACCGCGAGTACGGCTGTGAGTTCGCGTTAGATCTCGCCGAGGTATACTTCTCGCCGCGGCTGGCAACCGAACGGAACCGAGTCGCCGAGCAGATCGGAAGCGGGACGCGTCGCGCCTCGGAACGCGCAAACGGGCAGCACCAACAAACGACGAACGAACGGGCGTTCGACATGTTCGCCGGCGTCGGTCCCTTCGTCATCCCGTTCGCGAAACGCGGCGCGGAGTGTGTCGGTGTCGACGTCAACGCGGACGCGATCGAGTATCTGCGGGAAAACGCCCGTCGAAACGGCGTCGAAGACCGCGTCACGGCGATTCGTGCGGACGTGACCGAGATCGCCGACGAGTACGAGGGGTGGGCCAACCGCATCGTGATGAACCTCCCACACAGCGCCGACGAGTTCCTCGAGTCGGCCGTCACCATCGCCGGCGACGACTGTACCCTCCACTACTACGATATCCAACACGAAGACGACCCCTTCGGGCCCGGAGAGCAGGCGATCCGCGAGGCCGCCGACCCCGAGTACGACGTCACAGTCGAGACCGAGCGTGTCGTTCGCTCGTATGCCCCACACGAACTGAACGTCTGTCTGGACGTCCGCCTCGAGCGCTGACCTGACTCGAGTCGCACGCGAACAATCCCCACGACCGGAACGATTCGCAATCCTTATGGCTGGTATCGCCCCTACGATTAGGTGGACACGACGCGTGCCGGTGTAGCTCAGACTGGCAGAGCGAATCCTTCGTAAGGATTAGGTCGAGGGTTCAAATCCCTCCACCGGCTTGTCTTCTGCGACGAACATCACGTGAGGAGCGAAGCGAGCCGTGGAGGGATTTGAATCAGGGAGGAGGTTGCTCCGACCGTGGTTCAAATCCCTCCACCGGCTTACTTTTGCCGCGAGCAAACTCGTGAGCGGCAAATCCCTCCACCGGCCCGTGTTCTACGATGTCTACTGTCCAGACGTCCGCGATTTCGTTCGGCGTCGTCGCCTCGAGGAGAGCGAGTCGGTCATACTGCCGGACAGCAGTCAGTAACACGTCGGTCGCGAACGCGCGGCCGTCACCCGTTGGGACGGCCACAGTCGCGCGACCGATCGGTGAATCGTTCTGTCCGGCAGTATCAGGACTGCCAGTACGCTTTCGTCAGTAACACGAGTACTGGGAAGATCTCGAGTCGGCCGATCCACATGTAGAGGATCATCAGGAGTTTCGAAGAGGTCGGGAACTCGAGATAACCGCCCATCGGTCCGGTAACCGTTCCAAGTCCTGGGCCGATGTTGCCGAGAGTCGCGATCGACGCGCTGATGACGTCTAGCAGTTCAACCTCGAACCCGACGCGGGCGGCGTCGGCTGCGAACAGACCCACGCCGACGAAGAAGATCACGATGTACAACAGGGTAAAGGCGTAGATCCCACGGATCGCTTCCTCGTCGAGGGCACGGCCGTTCATTCGCACGGGACGGACCGCTTCTGGATGAACCGACGTGAAGAGTTCGCGGCGAAGCGTCTTGAGGATCACCAGCCAGCGAAGCACCTTGATCCCACCGCCGGTCGACCCGGTGGAGCCGCCGATGAACATCGCAAACAGCAAGAGTCCCTTCGCGGGACCGCTCCACGCGTCGAAGTCCATGTTCGCATACCCCGTCGAGTTCGTCAGCGAAGCGATCTGGAAGGCGGCATACCGTGCCGATCGCTCGAGGTTGCCGCCGATCTGGCCGGTCGCGGGCGTTTCGAGTGCCGAGAGAAAGAGCATCGCCGTCCCGACGATCGTGAGACCCGAGACTGCTCCGAGATAGAGTCGGAACTCGTTGTCGCGGACGAGCCGCCACGGGTCGCCCGAGATGACGTGCCACCACAGCACGAAGTTGACCCCCGCGACGAACATGAACGGAACGACGAGCCACTGAACCGCGGGAGAGAACGCTTCGATGCTCCGCGCTTCCGGCGAGAAGCCACCGGTCGGGAGCGTCGTGAAGCCGTGAGCGAACGCGTTGTAGAGATCCATATTCGGCGCGTAGCCAAGCAGATGAAGCGCATACAGCAACGCGATGAACAGGGCCGTGAGACCGACGTATGCGATCCAGAGGACGCGAGCGGTTTCAGCGATATGTGGCGTCAGCTTCGAGACGCCCGGACCGGGCGTTTCGGCTTCCATCAACTGTGCTCCACCGACCGCCAGCTGTGAGAGGATCGCGACCGCGAGGACGATGATCCCCATGCCGCCGATCCACTGGGTAAGCTGGCGCCACATCAACATCGCTCGAGAGTGGGTGTCGAACGAGATGTCGCCCATGACCGTCGCGCCAGTCGTCGTGAATCCACTCATACTCTCGAACAGGGCGTTTACCGGCTGTGAGACGGTCCCGTTGCCCGCGAGGACGTACGGGACGGCACCGAAGACGGCGACGAGCAACCACGCCATCGCGACGATGAAAAACGCCTCCCGCGCACCCGGATCGGGGTCGGGATCGAGTTGGCGAAGTCCAAGACCGAATCCGGCGGTGAGGAGCATCGAGACGACGAACACCCACAGGTCGTCGCCGCCGTAGAGAAGCGCGACGACGATCGGCACCGTAAACGCGAGCGAGACGAACGCGAGGATCGTCCCGACGAGACTCAACCCGGCCCGCCAGTCGACGTGGAGGGTCCATCGCATTCAGATCGCCTCCAGAATCTCGTCGAGAACGGCTGCGTCGACGAAGACGACGACGTGATCCCCGGGTTGGATGACGGTCGTCCCTCGGGGTGTGATGTGTTCGCCATCGCGGCAGAGAGCGCCGATGACGACCCCATCGGGGAGCTCATCGGTCACGTCCTGAATCGGTCCGGCGAGGAGTTCGCTGTCTTCGCTGACCTCGAACTCGATAACCTCCGCGCGATCGTGTTCGAGCATCGCGAGTTTCTCCGTGTGATCGGCACGTGTAAAGCGGACGATCTCCTCGGCGGTCTCCTCACGAGGGTTTACGGCGACGTCGATACCGACCGTTTCGAAGAGGTCGGCGTACTCGAGATTTTCGATCACTGCGACGGTGCGGTCGACGCCGAGTCGGCGAGCAAGCAGTGAGGCGAGTAAGTTCTTTTCGTCACCATCGAGGGCCGAAATGACGATATCCGCCTCGTCGATATGCTCTCGATCGAGAAACTCGATATCGGTCGCATCGCTTTCGAGTACCAACGTGTCGGTGAGTGTTTCGGCGACGTCGCGAGCTCGGACGGGGTCTTGCTCGATGAGTCGTGGCCGATAGCCGTGGGATTCGAACTCGCGAGCGGTCTGGTATCCGATTTCGCTGGCCCCGACGATGACGATCTCGTCCGCTCGATCGCCGCCCGCCACCGCAATATCGGTACCGAAGTCGGCGACGGATTCGTGGCTGCCGATCACGACTACCCGGTCGGTCGGTCGGAGAACGGTGTCACCGCTGGGGACGATCATCTCCCCGTCACGGAAGACCGCCGCGAACGTAAGGGAGTCGTACCGATCGGCCTCGTGGACGGGTTCGTTGGCTACGGGGCTGTGTTCGTCGATATCGAACTCGGCCATCCGAACGAGACCACTTGCGAACAGGTCGACGTCCTGTGCCGCTGGCAGTCCGCAGATCCGAAAGATCGTCTGGGCGACCAGCAGATCGGTACAGACCATGAAATCGACGCCGAACGCGTCGTCCGAGTCGTTCCACGTCTCGAGCAGAGTTCGACGCCGGACGCGAGCGATCGTAAACGTATCCGAAACCGTCTTCGCCGCCCCACAGACGACGACGTTCGTTTCGTCGCTGTCCGTACAGGCGATTACGAGACCGGCCTGATCGATGCCAGCCGCTCGAAGCGTCTCGAGTTCGGTTCCGTCGCCGTGGATCGCGAGGACGTCAAGCGAGTAGGTGAGATCCTCGACGATGGTATCGTCGCGGTCGATTACGACGACATCGTGTGCGGTCTCGAGATTTTCGGCGATCGATCTGCCGACGTCACCAGCACCAACGATAATCACGCGCATCGATACCACCCTCGTT
This sequence comes from Natronolimnohabitans sp. A-GB9, assembly GCF_030848565.1. Classification (GTDB taxonomy): domain Archaea; phylum Halobacteriota; class Halobacteria; order Halobacteriales; family Natrialbaceae; genus Natronolimnohabitans. Next base: position 73,018 of record NZ_JAVDDV010000010.1, on the reverse strand, counting down.
TCTTTTCACTAAGACTGCACATATGAGATCGTGTGTAAGCCCGGAGCGGTTGTCGCGTCTCGACTGGAGTAGTGGACGGCTGTGGATCGACTCGGGCTCTGTTCCGCCCACCTGTATATCAGTTCGTATCGGCGTGGAATTTATAAATCTACTGCAGCTGATTTCGATACAGAAATTGAATGGCCTCAGATTTGCTATTCAAAAAGAGATTCGGCATTTAGATTCGGGTTAAGGAGGACAACGTACGGCTGAGAGGGAGATGAAAAACTGATCAAGGATGGAATTAGGGTGACTGAGGAGACAGTGGCCAACAGTCGGCAGCAACGGATCGCAGCCACTGCCGCTCGAGCACAGAGAGGGGGGCAGCTATCCGTCGGCTTCACACGTACCAAACCATGTTGGGGCCAAATCTTTTCCCGTCGAACCATATGGTCAACTGCGGGCATACCAGAGTCGTGAATACTGGTCCCGCCAGACACGACTGACCGCCGGCAACGGTCACTCGTGGACATCATCCACTTTCCTCCACGGACGGCATCGAAGTTCATGTCGAAAGGTCGTCCAATAGCGGTTCTTCTCCCCATCCGGAACGGAGAGCCAGGGACGACCTCTCCAAATCTTGTTACTTGTTGTCAATGAACTCCGGCAGGATCGGTTCCGACGACCGAATGATAGTCGTCGCGAATACCCCCGACGGGGCTGACTTTGTGGTATTTGTTTTCATACCTCAGTCAACTTTATACGTCGGTCCGTTGGCGTCATCTATGGATGATGTCCACGACCGAACAACAATTAGCGCTGCCGAGCGATATCGCAGCACCGCAGACGAAACTCGTCTATCTGTCCCTACTCGTCAAGGAGGAAGCGACCGTGGCGGAGCTCAACGAGCTCCTCGGACTCTCGAAACTCACACTGCTGTCCGTTCTCGAGTCGCTTCTGTCGGCGGATCTCGCCCAGCGAACGGAGGAAGGATATGCACTCCGATAACGCAACCCTCGGAGAGGCACCGGCCGTCGACCTCGAGTCGGAGACGTCGCTTCGGATCGACTGCTACGTTCGATCGGACGTGCCCCCGACGGTCACGAAAACGGTCAACAGCGTCGTCGAGCGGCTCCAGCGGCTCAGTGACCGCGACCGTATCGAGACGTATCGAGTGACCCACTGGCCGTCGGAGTGTCCGGCGATCGAGGAAGCGACCGACGACGAGCCAACGCGGGACGACCTCGTCACCGCGTTCGAACACTGGGCCGCCCGGAACGGCCACTCGCTCGAGCCAGCGTTCCGTCGGCGCGAGGTTCCAGCTACGTCGTTCGGTGTCGAGACCGATCAAAACGAGCGCGTGCGTGTCCCGGTCATCGCACTGGCGGTCTCGGCGGCCGACGGCGACGAATGTGCGCCCGAAACTGACGCCGAGTCGACGTCGCTCCAGGGGGTCGTTCCGTATACGGAACGGACGGAACCGGGCCGCTCGCGGACCTACACCGTCGACGAATGGCTCTCGATCGTCGAATCGGACGGACCCGGCGCTACCGCACGGACGAGCCAACACGACGGGCCGACGGCTCTGGAGGGTCACCAATGAGCCTCGAGACAAAGAAGCGATCGCACGACGTCACACAGCCGCCCCGACAGCCACTCGCAGGGCGGACGTGTCTCGTGACCGGCGCCTCACGCGGGATCGGACGCGGAATCGCGCGCGAACTCGGTCGGTACGGAGCGACCGTCGTCGTCAACTACCGATCCTCGGAGGCCGCCGCCCACGAGGTCGCCGACGAGATCACCAACGCCGACACCGAGGGGACGGGACATCCGGTCCAGGCCGACGTGACCGACCGCGCCGAGATCGAGACGATGCGCGAGGCCGTCGACGATACGTTCGGTGAGATCGACGTTCTCGTCAACAACGCGGGGATCAACGTCGATCGGACGTTCGAGAACATGACCGCAGAGGACTGGCACCAGGTCTTCGACGTGTCGCTTCACGGCGCGTTCAACTGCACGAAGACGTTCTACGACGATCTCAAGGCTGCCGACGACGGGCGGATCATCAACATCTCGAGCGTGATCGGCAAGCAGGGTAACGTCGGACAGGCCAACTACGCGGCAGCGAAAAGCGGTCTCTTCGGGTTCACTCGCTCGCTGGCGCTCGAACTGGCGGGAACGGGAACGACGGCCAACTGTATCGCACCCGGTTTCACCGAGACGGAGATGGTCGAATCTATCCCGGATGAGGTCCAAGCGGAACTGCTCGAGGAGATTCCGGTCGATCGGTTCGCGACAGTCGAGGAGGTCGCTGGACTCGTCCGGTATCTCGCCGACGAACAGTCGGGGTACATCACCGGCGAGGTAATCGACGTCAACGGCGGTATCGATCTGTAGCACGATTTCTTCGGCGGCCCGTCAGTGGGGGTGCAGGTTCGATTTTTCGGCCAACCGTTTCGACGCCAGTAGTGAGACTCGGTAGCACGATCCGTGTCGTGAGCGAACGATTCGAGTACGCTTACAACGGCGCCCGACGAGGTGTCGCCCATGACGGAGACGTTCGTTATCGTCGGTGGTGACGCAGCGGGAATGTCGGCGGCGAGCAAGGCGAAACGGGACGATCCCGATCTCGAGGTCGTCGTCTTCGAGAAAGGCGAGTGGGTGTCATACGGTGCGTGTGGCCTGCCATACTACGTGAAAGGCGAGATCCAGTCGCTCGAGGACCTCGTCTCGGTGACGCCCGAGGAGTTCCGCGAGAAGCGAGACATCGACCTGCGGACGGGCCACGAAGTAGTCGATATCGATCCCGACGCTCGGACGGTCACCGCCGAGAGCGACGACGGCGACGTCGTCCAGTCGTACGATCACCTGCTGATCGCCACCGGCGCCGAGGCGGTCGTGCCGTCGATCGAGGGGACCGACCGGGAGGGTGTCTACACGCTCGGCTCGATGAGCGACGGCAAGGAACTCCGCGAGTACGTCGCGCGAGCGCGCGGCGACGAGTCCTTCCACCAACCCGATCGTGGCCCCGCCTGTCGGTACCTCGAGGACTGTACTGGCCCCGTCGGCGTCGTCGGCGGCGGCTACATCGGCATCGAGATGGCCGAGGCGCTTACGGCCAACGGCTTCGAGGTGCACCTGTTCCAGCGCGGCGATCGAGTGCTGACGGGGTTCAGCGAGGCGACGAGCGAGGAGGTGGCAGCCCATCTCCGCGAGCAGGACGTAATCGTCCATCTCGGCAGCGAGGTCCGGGAACTGGCCGGCGGAGACGACGAGAGCGTGACGGCCGTCGTCACCGACGACGATCGATACCCGGTCGAGATGGTGTTACTCGGTACCGGCGTCGCCCCGCGGACGGCGCTCGCCGAGAACGCGGGCGTCGAACTCGGGCCGACGGGTGCGATCGCAACCGACGCCGATCGCGAAACGAACGTCCCCGACGTCTACGCTGCTGGCGACTGTGCGGAAGCGACACACGTCGTCACGGACGAGCCGACCTACGCCCCGCTGGCACTGACAGCGAACCGTCACGGACGCGCGGTCGGTCAGACCGTCACCGGACGACCAACGGATGGGGGCGGCATCGCCGGCACGGCGGCCCTCAAAGCCTTCGAGGTCGAGGCGGCCCGGACCGGTGTTCTCGACCACGAGGTGGCCCGCGAGGCCGGCTTCGATCCGGTCACCGAGACGATCACGGCGAAATCGCGTGCGGGGTACTATCCGGCGGGCGGCGACGTGACGATCACGCTGACCGCCGACCGCGAGACGGGTCGCGTCCTCGGAGGGTGTCTCGTCAGCGAGTACGGGGAAGGCGCCGTCCACCGCAGCCACGCGATCGTCGGCGCGCTCGAGGAGGGTGCCACCGTCTTCGACCTCGAAAACTACGATCTCGCCTACGCGCCGCCATTTAACACGACGTGGGATCCGGTGCTCGTCGCCGCGAAAGTACTCGGCGGTAAACTCCGTTGATCGACGGGACCGCGCTTACAGGAACGCCGAGAGCGCAAGGACGACGGCGACGGCGAAAGCCGGATAGTCGAGCCGCGAGAGCGACAGTGCCGGCAGCGTGGGGTTCCACGCGAAACACCGCGCCTGCATGGCGAGTGCGAGCCGGTCCGCGCGGTCGAACGCCCGTGAGAGGCCGAGAATCCCGATCGTACTGGCACGGTCGACGGCGCTGCGTTCGTCCCCGAGACGGGCCGCCATCGCGTCGCGGATCGTCCGGAGGTCGGCCTGTAGTACGGGGAGAAACCGGAAGACGAGTGCGACGCCGATCCCGAGCAGTTGGCCTGGTTTCCCGGGGATCGTCCGCTGGATCGCGGCCCGCGAGGCCCGAACCGGAGTCGACCGAACGTACGCCGCGCTAACGAGCAGAATGAGCAGTACCCGGTAGCTCGCTCGCGCGGAGGTGGCCCCATCCTCGAGGTCGATCCACGGTGAGCCGAACGTGACCGCCGCCAAAAGCGGTGCAAGCGTGAGAAAGACCAGCGCGTACCGGTAGGCGTACAGCGCCTCGAGCACGGAGACGCGAGCGACGAGTAAGACGACGGCGGCGACGACCGACAGCGCAGCCAGGGCTCGCAGGCCGGTGTGGGCCAGCGCGGTCGCCGCAAACCCGATCTGGATCGCCAGTTTCGAACGGGGATCGAGGCGATGGGCGAGCGTCCCGTCGGGTTCGTAGCTGAGCATCGTGGCGGTCAGGCCTCCGGCACGCGAACCTCGAGTCCCGAGAGCGCCTCGCGTGCGCGAGCAGGTGGTTCGTCGACGACGATGTGTCCGTCGCGCATGGCGACGACGCGGTCGGCAAGCGCGAGGACGTCCCGGAGATCGTGGGTCGCAAGCAAGACGCCGGTGCCGTCGGCCGACAGCGACTCGAGGCGCTCGAGGACGGACCGTTTGGCGGGGTCATCGAGCCCGGTAAAGGGTTCGTCGAGCACGAGGTGGGTCGGTTCCATCGCGAGCGCGCCTGCGATGGCCACGCGGGACTGTTCGCCCCCCGAGAGCGCGTCGATACGCTCGTCCTCTCGTCCGGCCATGTTGACGGCCTCGAGGGCGGCGTCGACCCGGCGGTCGATCTCCTGGCGCGACAGGCCGAGGTTCTCGGGTCCGAAGGCGACGTCGGCGCCGACCGTCGCGGCGACGAACTGATCACGGGGGTGTTGAAAGACCATGCCGACGTTCGACCGGGCGGCGACGAGGTTCTCCGAGACGGGCGTTTCGTCGACCAGTACCTCGCCCGAGTCGGGTGTCAACAGCCCGTTGCAGTGGCGCAGCAGGGTCGTCTTCCCGCTGCCGTTGGCGCCCGCAAAGAGGACGAACTCGCCGTCGTCGATCGTCAGCGAGACGTCCTCGAGGACGTTGACGTCGTCGAAGGCGTAGGAGACGGAGCGAAATTCGATCATGGAGAGACGATCGCGAAACGTCGTCGGCTCACGACTGGACCGGTTCGATGCGACCGCTTGTAACGATCGCGATCGCCGCGGCCATCTTCAGTAGTTCGGCCGGAATAAACGGGAGCGCGAAGCCGGCGATCGCCTCCCATGGCTCGAGGGCCAGCAGCCAGGCTGCGTACCCCGTCCCCATGGCGTAGACGAGGACCGTCCCCGCGACGAGCGCCCCGACGACGATCGGTAGCGGAACCGAGGCGGGATCGCGGAGGTCGGTGCCCCGGTGGACGACGAGGCCGATCAACCCGGCGGCGAGGGGGTACGACCAGAGGAACCCGCCGGTCTGTCCGAGCAGCGGTCCGAGTCCAGCTTCCCAGCCGGAGAACACAGGCGCCCCGACCGCGCCGGCGGCAAGATACAGTAACATCGATGCGGTCCCCCAGACGGGACCGAGCACGAGGCCAGCGAGGAAGACGAACAGTACCTGCAGGGTGATCGGCGCCGGCGAGAGTGGATACGGGATCTGGATCGCACCTAGCACGCCGATCAACGCCGCGAGCACCGCCGCGCGTGCGAACTGCCGGACGACGTCGCCCTCGACGAGGTCGACCGTACTTTCGTGTGTTGCCATACCACCCCCACTCTCGTAAACCCTGTTCAACACTTCGGTTTCCGAGTGTGGCTGGTCGCTTCGATTGCCGCCCCCTGGAAGGTACCCCAGCGCCGTGAGAACGGCTGTAACAGCGTGATTCGTGTCACTTCACCTACTACTCGAGTGCCGGCTGACTCGAGCGATGGCCTGGTAGCTGACACGATTATACGTCCGAGGGACGAAATCGCCGGTCTCGAGCGGGGTAATATGCCATTGTGTCCATGTACTGATCGAAACGACCGGCGCCCCTTATGCGCTGGTTCGCCCCGGTGATGGGAAATGCCATCCGTACGGACCCGATGTCGAGATCGCCTCACAGCCGACGCGAACGGCAGTATCGACAGTGATCGGAGTCGAGGCTCATGAACAGGGGAGTGGGTTCGGCCGTCGCGACGATCGTCGTCGCCGGTTTGATGATAACGAGCGTCCTGGCGCTGCCGTTGCTCGGTGGTGGAATCGCGCCGTTCGGCGACGGTACCGAAGCCGCCGAGGGAGACGGAGAGACGGCCGGAGTCGGTATCGACGGCGATACTGGCGCCGACGGGTCGGACGCCGACAGTGCAGGCGAGAACCTCGAGCTCGTGTCGATGGAGCCGACGGCGGCTGACGGCGATACGGAGACCGAGTCGGCGAATCAGAACTCGACCGGCGACGCCAACAGCGACGCTGCAGCCGCGACGGCGTCGCTCGCCCAGGACCAGTCCGATGCCGTCGAGGACGGCGTCGACGCCGGGATCGAACTGGCCCAGGAACAGGGCATCGAGGTGACCCAGGAACAGCGCGCGGCCGCGATCGAGGGCGCCAGCGAGTCGGTCGTTCAGCATCAAGAAGCCGACGTCGAACAGATCCAGGACGCGACGAAAGGCGCCGTCCACGGCTCGCTGTTGCAGTCCCAGGAAGTCGACGTCGAGCAGATTCAGGTCGCGGTCGGCGGCGCGACCGACGGCGCACTCGCCCAACACCAGACGGTGACCGCGAGCCAGATGCAAAGCGCGACGTGGGGTGCGACCCACGGTGCGCTCGCCCAGGAACAGCGCGTCGAACTCGAACAGATACAGGTGGCGACCCAGGGCGCCGCCGCAGGTGCGGCCCAGGAGGCCGGTGACAAGGAGATCGAGGACCAGCCGAAGATCCAGGAGGCCGCACAGGGTGCGGCCTACGGCGTCCTCGAGCAGTACCAGACGATCACCGTCGAGCAGCGCCAGCAAGTCACGCTCGAGCACGTCCAGCACGCGGCGGCCGGCGCATCGGCAGGCGCACTCGAGGGCAGTACCGAAGCGGCCCTCGAGCAAGACCAGCGCATCGACGTCGAGCAACAACAGCGCGTCGACGTCAAGCAGATCCAGAAGGCCGCGACGGGCGCTGCGAAGGGCGCGATCGTCCAGCGCCAGGAAGTGACCGTCGAACAGACCCAGGTCGCAGCCCGCGGCGCGGGGAAGGGATCGCTGAAGCAGGTCCAGACCGTCGACGTCGAGCAGGTCCAACGCGTCTCGATAACCCAAATTCAGGAGGCGTCCTTTGGCGCCGCAAAGGGGTCGATCTACCAGAGCCAAGAGGCGACCGTCGAGCAGATCCAGGCCGCAGCCGACGGGGCCGCGGGCGGAACGCTCGTCCAACAACAGGAGGTCTCGATCACGCAGATCCAACACGCCGCGGTCGGGGCAGCCCACGGCGCAGTCGACACGGCCGTCCAGGAGCAGGTCGTCGAGGTCGAGCAGATCCAGGCAGCCTCCTTCGGTGCCGGTGAGGGCGCCGTGCTCCAGAAACAGGTCGTCGACGTCACGCAAGTCCAGCAGTTAGCGACCGGCAGCGCGGGCGGAGCCCTGGTCCAGCACCAGGAGGCGACGATCGAACAGATCCAGTTCGCTGCCCGCGGGGCCTGTCAGGAGACCGCCCGCGCAGTCCAGTACCAGCGAATCAGCGTCACACAGTTACAGACGCTGAGTTTCGACACCGCCGCCGACGCCGCCGACTACGCGGTCACGGAGGGCATCGACGACGCCGTCGAGATCAGCCAGTACGTCGAGATCGAGATCGAACAGCGCATCGAGGAGGTCGACGAACTCGAGGGCGAGGCGTCGATCGCGTTCACCGACCAGGACAGCGACGGCGAGACGGTGACCGTCGACAGCGTCGACCTCTCCGAAGGCGGCTTCGTCGCGGTCTATCAGGGCGACGCCGTCGCCGATCCGGCCGCCGTGCTCGGCTCGTCGGGCTACCTCGAGCCCGGCGGGCACGAGGACGTCGAGGTCGAACTCGAGGAGACGATCGAGTCCGATCAACCGCTCGTCGCGGTGGTCCACCACGATACGACCGACGATCAGACGTTCCAGTACGCCGAAACCGACGGCGTCGAGGACGAACCGTACGTCACCGACGCCGGGGCACCGATCCTCGATACGGCGTTCGTGACGATCGACGAGCCGGAGCCCGAGGCGACACTCGAGGTGAGCGACCAGGAGGGCGAGGGTGAGACGCTCGTCGTCGACGAGGCGAGCGCCGACACCGAATACACCGTCACCGCGACGGCTGAGGAGACGAGCGCCGAGAGCGAGGTGTTCGAAGCCGACGAGACGATAACGGAGCTCGAACTCGAGCTCGAACCGCCCCTCGAAAGCGACACGACGGTCGACGTCGCCGTCGTCGACGCGGACGGCACGGAACTCGCAAGCGAGTCGATCACGTACACCGTCGAGGTGGAGCCAGAGCCGGAAGCGACGCTGAACGTGAGCGACCAGACGGGCGACGGTGAGACGGTGACCGTCGACGAGGCGAGCGCCGACGTCGAGTACGAGGTCAGCGTAACCGACGCCGACGGCGAACAGCGCGGCGTGAGCGGGCCGTTCGGCAGCGACGAGACAGTGAGTGATATCGATATCGCTCTCGAGCCACCGCTCGAGGATGATGCGACCCTCGAGATCGCCGTCGTTTCGATCGATCAGGACGACGAGCAGGTCCTCGAGACAGAGACGATCGAGTACACCGTCGAAGCGGAGCCAGAGCCGGAGGCGACGCTGAACGTGAGCGATCAGACGGGTGACGGTGAGACGGTGACCGTCGACGAGGCGAGTGCCGACGTCGAGTACCGCCTCGTCGCGACCGACGAGGCCGGCGAGCAACGCGCCGAGAGCGAGGTGTTCGAAGCCGACGAGACCGCCGAATTCGAATCGCTCGCTCTCGAGCCACCGCTCGAGGAGGACACGACCCTCGAGATCGCCGTCGTCGACGAGGACGGCGCAGCACTCGCGAGCGAACCCCTCGCGTACACGGTCGATCCCGATCCGGAGCCGTTCGACGTCGAGTTCGTCACCTGCCAGCAGGCCGAGGTGACTGGCTCGTTCGAGGACGGCGATACGATCGTCGTAGCGACCACCTTCTACGAGTCGGGCGGCCTCGGGAACACGATGGGTGAGTACGCGATTACGGTCGGCGACGACGTCGAGGCGCCGTTCGAGGGGACGATAACCTACGAGACCGGCGACGAGTTCACCGTCGAGGAGACTCCGGACGGAGCGGCCGTGACGGTTCCCGACGGTGACTTCGGCGCCGCGATCACCGGTTTCTCATCGCCCGACGCGACCCCGGGATCGATCGACCACCCGAACCCCGACGCCAGCGAGTGCATCGACGACGTCCGACCCGAACAGCCCGACCTCACCGTTGAGGAGACGGAACCGATCGACGACGACACTATCGCAGTCACGTTCGGCTACGACAACCCGAACGACGCCGAACTGTTAGTTGGCAGTGAGTTCGTCGAGGGAACGACCGACGACGAACCGCCCACGGAACTCCAGCCCGGCTCTCAGTCCGTTACCGTCGAGTGGACGCCGACGGACGACGACGAACGTCTCGTCTGGGAGGTCGACATGACCCTCTACGACTACGAGGAGGTCCTGACCGCCGAGACGGCACCAGCCGGCGAGATCGCGCCACCGGAACCCGACGAGCCCGAGTTCGAAGTCGAGATCACCGAGACGAACGCACCCGTCGAACAGGGCGAAACGCTCGAGGTCGACGCCGACGTCGAGAACGTCGGTGACGCCGAGGGAACGCAGGACGTCGAACTCGCGGTCGATGGCGATACCGTCGAGACGACGTCGGTGACGCTCGAGGCCGGTGCCACCGAGTCGGTGACACTCAGCGCCGAGACCGGCGACCTCGAACCCGGCGACTACACGGCCACCGTCTCGAGTGAAGATGATAGCGACGAGACGCCAGTCACGATCGAGGCACCCGGTGAACCCGAGTTCGCGGTGACCGATATCGATGCGCCCGCAACTGGCGAACCCGGACAGGACGTCACGGTGAGTGCGACGATCGAAAACGTTGGCGACGCAGCCGGCACGCAGACGGTGAGCTACGACGTCGACGGCCAGGAGATCGACACGGAGAACATCGACCTCGAGGCCGGCGCGTCGACGACGGTGGAGTTTACGTCGACGCTTCCTGAGACCGACTCGGAACACACCGTCGCGACCGCTGATGATTCGATGTCGGTGACGATCGAAGTGCCGGAACCCGAGCCAGATCCTGAGCCCGAACCAGAACCTGAGCCCGAACCAGAACCTGAGCCCGAACCAGAACCTGAGCCCGAACCCGAACCCGAGCCTGAACCTGAGCCAGAGCCTGAACCCGAACCCGAGCCTGAGCCCGAACCCGAACCGGCGACTCCCGACGGCTCCGTCGCGGAAGCCGCCGAGATAACGGCAGCGTAGCCGGCGATCGGAAGCCGAAAACAAAACGCGGTCGTTGCAGCCGCTCTCCGGTCAGATCGGTCGAAAACGATCGCTCGAGATCGGTGCCGACGACCGGGTTCGGTCGTTCTCGAGTACGGTATCGCGTGCCGGCGGCAGTGTTAGTGCTGGTGGCCGGTCGCTTCGCCGTAGGTGACGCCGAACCGTTCTTCGAACAGATCCATGATTCGCTGTTCCTGGGCCTCGAGTTCCTCGTCGGCGCCCTCGCCGTGGTGGACGATGTGGTGGGCACGGCTGGCAAACGACAGCAGCGCAACGTCGCCGACCGTCTCGGCGTCGGTCTGGTCGCCTTCCGCAACGAGATCGACGAGTCCGGACGGGATCGTCACGTCGTCGGTCGAGCCGTCGTCGGCGCTGATCTCGAAGGTTGTCGTGTCGACTTCTTCGGTCATACCCCTACCCTCGTGTACCGCGCGTAAAGATGCTGTGGCTTGCACCGATGCGACCGCGCTTGCCCGTCCCTGCGGTGGGACTGCTCCTCATACTGGCGGACAGCACGAGTCACCGTCTGTCGCACGACTGCGGCCGTTGCCGACGGTGACGGCCGCGAATCCGCGACCGACGGCTCACTGACTGCTGTCCGACAGTATCACTCGGTTCCGAGCAACAGCGACTCACAGAGCGCGTCCGGACCCGCTTCCTCGAGCAGTCGGCGCTGCGTTTTGGCACCGCTGTCGCGTTCGTAGACGCGTTTGATCCCGTCGATTCCGAGGCGTTCGCACTCGCGGTCGACGACTTCGCCGAGTTCGATCGTGCCCTCCATCTCCCGGTCGATGAAGCTGGCCTCGTGGCCGTGGCGGATCGCCCGCCACTTGTTCTCGTCTAACAGCTCGCGGCGGTGGGTCCGTCCGTAGCCCGACGCGCCGTCCTCGTACTCCTCGGCGAGAGCTTCGACGAGCGCGTGGGCGTACTCGACGAACGCCATCACGATATCGGGATCGGCCTGTCCGTCCGGCGTGCGCAGTTCGACCGTTCCGTGGGCCGTATGCGGCCGAACGTCGTACCAGAGTTCGCCGCGGTCGCTGATCGACTCCGTCTCGAGCATGCGGCGTTCGAACCGGTCGAAGGCCTCGTAGTCCTCGAAGTAGGTCGGCATGCCGGTGTTTGGCAGCCCCTCGAAGATCTTCGCCCGAGCCGACTGGAGGCCGGTGTCGAACCCGTTCCAGTACGGGGAGTTGGCCGATAGTGCGAGCATGACCGGCACGTACCAGCGCAGTTCGTTGGCGATCCAGACCGCCTTGTCTGCGTCGTCGACGCCGACGTGGACGTGGACCCCTGCAGTCGTGTTTCGATGCTGTGGGTACTGGATTCGCTCGAGTTGTGACCGGTAGCGTGGCTTCTCGGCGTGCTCGAGTTCACGCCACTTCGCTAACGGATGGAGGCCCGCGGCGGCGATCTGGAAGCCGTGGTCGGTGGCGTGGTCGACCAGCGCTTGCCGAATCTCGAGCAGTGCCTCCCGGGCGTCGCCGGGATCCTCGATCAGCGGCGTCTGTGTCTCGATGACGAATTTGAACAGTTCGTGGTCGAGTCGCTCTGCGAGGATCTCGGGCGGGTCGTGCTCGTAGACGAGTTCGTCGGTACCGCTGGTGGGACGGCCGTCCTCGTCGACGACGAAACACTCCTCTTCGATCCCCAGTGTGCCCATGCGCGTAAACGAATCCCGGGACCCGCGTTCCATCGTCTCCCGTTTTCGGCCGCGGTAGTAAATACCGTTTGGACTCGACGCGTCCGGACGACTCGGACGACCGCCGCCGTCTCGTACGGTCCTCTGTCGTCACTGACCGCCGGTCGCCACACGGGATCGGCGAGCGGCGGGAGATCGGCTCGCCGAGCATCTCCCGGAGGTCGGTTTCGGGCTCACCGATGGGCTGGAGGCCGAAACCGACCCCGGGATCACGGTATCCCATGTCACGTGCGTGAGTCGCGTACGCCGAGATACCCTTGAGCCCGTAAATAAGGACACCAGCAATTCCCGCTGTCTTGGGATGCCGGGGAAGACGTTCGCCCATAGCTATTTATCCCCGCTTCTGTGGGAGTCGTAGATGTGGACGAGGACCGACACCCCGACCGCGTTCCCGGTCGTCAGACCCGGCCAGCCTACAGCACTACGCGCCGCACCTGGTACGGCTACGGCCACCTCACGCGTGCCGAAAAGAGCGGCTTCGGTCGGTACCTCCACGACTGCAGCTACGTGTTCGGCGACGTCTCCGTGTTCTCACTGCCGGTCCTGTTCGCGATCGTGGTGGCGCCCGGAGCCGGCGCCTTCGACGCGACCGCTGCCGGCCTCCTCGCGTGGGCGACGATGGTCGCGGTCGGGGCGGCGATCCGTGGCGGCTGGATCACGCCGCTGGCGACCGAGACGCTCGGCTGGGTCTCGGTGACCCCAGTACTGCTCGGGTTTCGGCTGATCTACTACAACTGCGCTCTGGGACTCGCCGTCTTCGGCGGCGTCGCACTCGCCGACGCGGTCGGATACGCCCCGCTCTCGTTGCTCGTCGCGATCACGGTCACGGCCCTCGCGACGCTTGCGTTTCCGCGGCTCGCGCAATCGTTCTACGGCGCCCTCAGAGACGTGTAGCGAGGTGTGTCGGTGGCTCGGGGCCTCCGTTCGGGACGATCTGTCGATCAGGACGGGACGGTTTCGGTCTCGAGTTCGGCGTCCGCTTTGTCGTCTCGAAGTTTAAACTTCTGGACCTTACCGCTCGGATTTTTGGGCAGTTCGTCGACGAAGTAGTACTTTCGTGGGCGCTTGAAGTCCGCGAGTTGGTCGCTCTCGCGGACGAACGCGTCGAGATCGTCCGCACCGACCCCGTCGGTGACGACGTACGCGACGACCAGTTCGCCCCACTCGTCGTCGGGTTCGCCGACGACGGCAGCTTCTTCGATGGCGTCGTGGGAGAAGAGGACGTCCTCTACTTCGGCAGGGTAGATGTTCTCGCCGCCGGAGACGATCATATCGTCTTTCCGATCGACCACGTAGAGGTAGCCGTCGTCGTCGCGATAGCCGAGGTCACCGGTGTAGTACCACGTCGTTCCGTCGGCTTCACGCAACGAGCGTTCGGTCGCTGTCGGTCGGTTCCAGTACTCGCGCATGACACACGGACTGGAAAGCAGAATTTCACCGATCTCGCCCGGTTCGACCTCGCGGTCCGGCTCGGCTCCCGGTTCGACGATTCGGAGCCGATGGTTGAGCGCGGGGAGACCGGCCGAGCCCTGTTTCGGCAACTGATCCGCCGGCGGCTGGAAGACGCCCGCGGGACCGATCTCGGTCATTCCGTACGCCTGAACGTAATCCTCACAGAGGTGTTCTCGGCAGTTCTCGAGGACCTGTTCGGGCATTGGCGCCGCGCCGTACAGGCCGAGGCGAAGCGACGAAACGTCGACGGCCGCCTCGGCCGCAGTCAGCGACAGCGCGTTCCACGCGGTCGGGGCCGCAAACAGGAACGTGACGTCGTGGTCTGCGATCGCCTCGAGGGCGGCACGCGGTTCGAACTCGTGGTGGACGACGGTCGTCGCACCACGGTGGACCCGCGGGAGCAGGCTACAGTGAAGCTCCGCACAGTGATACAGCGGCATCACCGAGAGCCCGACGTCGTTCCGGGTGACGTTCATCTCGGCGATACACAGGAGGTTGTGCGCTACCATATCCCGGTGTTCGTGGACGACGCCTTTCGGCCGGCCCGTCGTGCCGGACGTGTAGATAAAGGCGTAGACGTCGTCCTCCTCGACGGTCACGTCGGGCCGTTCGGGAGCACCCGTCTCGAGCAGGTCGTAGAACCCGGTCGCGTACGCCGGGACGTCGTCGTCGATGGAGACGTACTCGGAGACGGTCTCGAGGTTCGGCCTGGCGTTCTCGACGGCCTCCCGAGTTGCGGACTCGAAGACGAGGAGTTTGGCCCCGGCGTCGTCAAGGATGTACTCGATCTCGCCGGCTGGGAGCCGGAAGTTGAGCGGGGTGAAGACGGCGCCGATCTTCGCACAGGCGTAGACGGTGAGCGCGATCTCTGAGCCGTTGTGGAGGACGGTCGCGACCCGATCGCCCTTCTCGATACCCCGATCGCGAAGTGCGTTTGCCAGCCGGTTTACCCGTTCGTCGAAGGCCGCGTACGTCCAGCGCTGATCCTTGCGCGGATAGACGATCGCCTCACGGTCGGGGTAGCGTTCGACCGTCCCCTCGAGCGTGTCGCCAATTGTGGGATGTGTAGACATGCCACGAGACGATACCACAATCTTCCATATATGTGTTTTCGAGTGACAGGTAAGAAGTCGGGCGGACGACACCGGCCGACTGGCAATGGATTATCGCGGTCGCGCGACGATCCCGAGGTGGTCCGTGTGATAGTCGTCGAGTCGACGTGTCTCGAGGATCTCGTAGCCGTCCGCGAGTTCGTCGCGGACCTCGTCGAAGATCGCACTCGGCTCGCGCGTGACGTCTTCGCTTCTGGCTTTGACCGCCAACAGGAGACGGCCGTCGTCGGCGAGGAACTGGGCGTTTTCGAGCGCCACGCGAGCCTGGCCACGGGTCGCGACGTCCTGGATGACGACGTCGACGTCGGACTCGACGACGTGGGCGTAGGTTGCCGGTTTGCGAGCGTCTTTGAGCAGCGGGAACAGCCGCGGCCGGGAGTCGGCAGCCTCGAGCAGGTCACGGGCGGGGCGGGCGGCGAATTCGACGGCGTAGGTCGGTCCGGCGAAGTCCGCGACGTGGCTTACGGTCGTTCCGCTCGCTGCGCCCAGGTAGAGGACGGTCTCGCCGCCCTCGAGGCCGGTGTCCATCCCCAGTTCGAGCATCGCGCCGAGCTTCGAACGGTTCGGGTTCCAGGCGCGCCACTCGCCATCGGTCGGCTCACCGTAGACGGGGTCGCCACGTGTCGCGAGCCGGTCGGTGCCGTCGAACGTCCGTCGTTCGACGCCGTCGGGGAGGTCACTCATCGCCGTCACCTCCGTCGTCGGTCCGAGCCTGAATCGTCTCGATACGATCCTCGAGTTCGGCGTCGAGTTCGGGTTTGCGCTCGCCCGAGTAGTGGTCGACACGGGCGGCGATGGCGAGTTTGCCGGCGAGCGCCCGGGCCGCCGAACCCCGCTCGTCGGGATGAGTACCCCGGACCGCATCGTGGGTGTAGATGATCCCGTGTTTCGGCGAGGGTGCGTGGCCACGCAGATGAGCGAACAGTGCGTCTTCGGCACCGAGCACCTGAACCGTGCCGCTTGGTTTCTTCGCGAGTTCCTCGAGGCCGCCGGCCAGCGAGAGCAGTCGGGCCGCGAGGACGGGACCCGCGAGGGCGGCGAGGTTCGGGGCGACCGTCGGCGTCTGCCGTTCGACGTACTCGCGGAGGTCGTCCGCCTCCTCGGCGAGGGAAACGACGCGTTCGGCGAGCGAGACGAGGGGCTTCTGGCCGGCCGGTGGCTCGTCCCGGGCCGCGAGTTCGCGGGCGTAGTCGACGCCGGTTCCGGCGTCCGGATCGACGGTCCCGGCCCACTCGGCGAGGCGTTCGGCGAGTTCGTTTGCGGTGCGAGTACAGTCGTCCATCGCGCGGACCGCATGAACCAGTTGGCGGTCGTCGGCACCCTCCCGTTCGGTTACCGCCGCAGCCGTCGCCGCGGTCGTCGCAGCCCGCAAAGCGTCGTAGTAGTCGTCCCGATCGTCGGCGAACCCCGACTCGACGGCGAGGGCCGGCCAGTCGCGTGGCTCGTCGGCTGTCCCGTCGCGGACGGCCGTCGCAGCCGTCTCCGGTTCGTCGGAATCGGCGCCCGCGAACCAGCCGTCGTCCGCGGGAGTACTGTCGGTCATACCTACACCTTGGTCGCCGGGCTCGTATATGCGTTCTCGAAACCGATGGTTCGACGAGTCTCGATTCGGCGCAAAAACCACAGTGAAGAAATGCTCGACCGACGTAAGTACTGGTAATGTACGTGTTGATCGTCGGTGCCGGGGAGGTGGGCCAGATGATCGCCTCGAACCTCGCCGATTCACACGACGTCGCGGTGGTCGATCGCGATTCTGAGGTCGCCGAGGAGCTCACCTACGACTACGACGTCCTCTCGGTCGAAGGGGACGGCACCGAACTCGAGACGCTTCGGGCGGCTGGCCTCGAGCAGGCCGACTTAGTCGTCGCGTCTACCGACAGCGACGAGACGAACATCGTTGTCTGTGGAACCGTCAAGACCGCTACCGACGCGTTCACGATCGCTCGCGTGCGACGGCGCACGCTGTTGAACACCTGGGAAGGGTCACAGGGAGCCTTCGGCGTCGATTTCATGGTCTGTACCGATCTGCTGGTCGCCCAGACGATCTTTCGGATCTCAGGCTTCCCGCGGGCACAGGACGTCGAGACGTTCGCCGGCGGCCTGGTGCGGATGGCCGAGTTCGAGATCGGGCCGGAGAGTCCGCTGGCCGGCGAATGCGTTCGGGATACCGACGAGTACGACTCGATGACGTTTGCCGGCGTCTTCCGTGACGACGAGATGATCGTCGCCAGCGGTGACACCGTCTTCTGTGCCGGCGACCGGATCGTCGTCATCGGTAGCCCCAGTTCCGTCAAGGAGTTCGCGATGGCCAACGTCCCCGAGACGACCTCGAGTACCGACGACGTGGTCGTCGTCGGCGGCAGCGAGATCGGGTTCCAGGCCGCCCGCGAGTTCGAAGCCCACGGCTTCGAGCCGCGGCTGATCGAACAGGATCACGACCGGGCCCGCGAGATCGCCGAGGCACTGCCCAAGACGTTCGTCATGGAAAGCGATGCGACCGATACGGAGTTTCTGGCCCGTGAGCACATCGACGAGGCCGATATCGTCGTCGCTGCCCTCGAGAGCGACGAGAAGAACCTCCTCGTGTCGCTTTTGGCCCGTCGGGTCGGCGTCGATCGGACGGTCGCAGTCATCGAGAACACGGAGTACGGCGATCTCTTCGAGACTGTCGGTATCGACGTCGCGATTAACCCGCGCGAGGAGACCGCCGAGGAGATCGTCCGCTTTACCCGGACCGACCAGACCGAGAAGATCGCGATGCTCGAACACGATCGCGCGGAGGTCATCGAGGTCGAGCTGGGGCCCGAGAGCGCGCTGACGGGCCGGAAGATCGAAGCGTCGACGGCCGACCTCCCCGACGGCGTCGTCATCGGTGCCATTTCGCGTCGCGGCGACCTCGTGACCCCCCGCGGGACGACGGTCCCCCAGGCCGGCGACCACGTCGTACTCTTCGTCGACGCAGCGGTGTTAGACGACGTCTCGGAGATGCTGTAACGCTCGAGACGGCCGCCGGTGGCGACAGTCGACACCACGTGTTCGGACGGGTGTCGGTGTCTGCCAGCCCGAAAACGAGAACCCTTCATACTCGTCGGCGTATGCCCACCCATGAGTGTTCGCCTGGACGACGTGAACCAACGGATCATCCACGCGTTGATGGACGACGCCCGGAACATCTCGGCGCCGATGATCGCCGAGGACGTCGGCGTCTCACCTGCGACGATTCGCAATCGGATCACCCAACTCGAGGAGGCTGGCGTCATCAGTGGTTACCACGCGAACGTCGACTTCGACGTCGCGGACGACATGCTGACGACGCTGTACGTGGCGACGGCGCCCATCGAAGACCGCGCGCGTCTCGCCCAGCAGACCCGGACGATTACCGGCGTCGTCAACGTCCGCGAGTTCATGGCCGGCCAGGAGAACCTCCACATCCTCGCCGTCGGCGAGGACGTCGATGCGATAAACGACGTCGCCCGCGAACTGACGGCACTCGGACTCGAAATCGACGACGAGAAGGTCGTCCGCACCGAGCAGTTCCAGCCTTACCATCCCTTTGGCCCCGACGAGACCCACCAGCAGTTCTCGAACTACATCAGCCTCGCGGGCGGCAACGAGGTCGTCGAACTGACCGTCGACGACGACGCGCCGATCGCCGGCCTGACCCTGGCTGAAGCCGGCCGCGAGGGGCTGCTCGCCGACGGCGTGCTCGTCGTCTCGATCGAACGGGACGACGACGTACTGACGCCAAGTGGTGAGAGCGAGATTCGACCCGGCGATATCCTGACGGTGCTTTCCCGCGGTGGATTCTCGGAGGAGACGTTCACGGTGTTCGAAAGCGAATCCCAGTAGCGCGGGTCGTCGATGCGACCGGGCTGGTGAGTTCGTGGACCCGGCTACTCGTTTCGGCTGCCGAACAGTCGATCCCACAGCGACCGCTTCGTCGGCCGTTCTGCCAGCACGACCGAACAGTCGACCTCGTCGACGACGTCGTAGGCAAGCGATCCGTGGAGGAGTCGCGAGAGCAGGCCGCGTTCGGTCGCTCCGATGACGAGCAGCGAGTGGTCTTCCGCGGCCGTCGAGATCGCCTCCTCGACGTTGCCGGACGTGTCGACCCGGATCGCAGCGTCCTCGAGGTCGTGGTCGTCGGCCCACTCCGAGAGGAAGGCTTCGCCTTCCGTTGCGTCGTCGGCGTCGACGACGTGGAGAAGCGTGATCTCCGAGCCGAACTCATCGCGCAGATGGCGGGCCAGTTCGGCGCTGAGATCGGAGTCCGGACCACCAGCGGTCGGCACTAACACACGGTCAGTCTCGAGGCCCCGGTCGTTCAACACGAGGAAGTCACAGGGGAGGTCGTGAGTCAGTTCGTCGAGGGGGCGTTCGGCGCGGCCGGCGCTCCACGGCCGGTCTGCACCCCAGCCCATGACGACCGTATCGGCGTCCTCCCGGCGGGCAACGTCGAAGACCTCCTCGAACGAGCGATGGGAGACGACCGTCTGGACGTCGACGGGGACGTCGAGTGTCGTCGTGCTTTCACGAACGCGACTCATTAACGCCTGGGACTCCGCGTCGATTTCCTGGATGTGCTCTGAGCCCTCCCGCAGCGGCGTCTGGTCAGGTACCTCGACGATGTGGATGGCCTTGACGACGCCGTCGTTGGCCTTTGCCACGACGCTTGCAAGCGAGAGGAGCTGAGACTCGGTCCGGGGGTTCGAGACCGGGACGACGACCGTGTACTCCTCGCTGTTAGCCGGTTTGGCGACGTTCGCAGCCGAGACTGCGACGTCGGGCATCTCCTCGGACCGCGAGAGCACGTAGTTGCTCAGGATGCCCTCGCGGTCGGTTTCGGTTCGCGCGTACGCGAAGTACCAGACGATCGCGAAGACGACGAACACGGCGCTGATCGCGGTTGCGAGCGGATCCATGAAGTAGATCAACGCCAGCGACAGCACGAAGCCGGCGATCGGCGTAAACGGGTAGAACGGAACCTCGAAGTCCGGATCGTACTCCGGCGGGTTCGTCTCACGGAAGACGATCAGCGAGGCGTTGATCAGCGCGTAGACGACCAGGTGAAGGACGCTCGCCGCACTCGAGAGGATCTCGACGGTCTCGCCGAGAGCAACGATGAAGACGACGATCATGCCGCCGGTGACGGCGATCGATCGATACGGCGTCGCGAAGCGAGGGTGGATCGCGTTGAGTTTGTCGGAGACGATCTTGTCCCGCCCCATCGCGAAGTTGATACGGGCCGACGCGAGGATCGACGCGTTCGCACTCGAGGCGGTCGCGAGTAGCGCCGCGACGGTGATCGACGTTACGCCGACGCCGAGAATCGAGATCTCGAGACCGGCGACCGTGAACGCGTAGTCGAAGACGATCTCGGCGGCGTACGTCATCGGCGCGTTCTCGACCTCCTCGAGGAAGAACTCCTGGTGGGGAACGAGACCCATCAAGAGGCCGACGAGGATCGTGTAGATCACCATCACGATCCCGACGCTACCGATGATCGCGATCGGGAGGTTGCGGCCGGGGTTTTTGAGTTCCTCGCCGATCGTCGCGATCTTCGCGTAGCCGAGATACGAGACGAACACGAGGGCTGCGCCGGGGAGGATCGCCGCCGTTCCCTCCGGCGTGTAACTGCCGTCGACGGTGACGGTCCCCCAGTCGAAGGAGAAGAAGCCGACGATGGCGAAGATCGTGAGCAACCCGAGCAGAATCGTGACAATAGCAGTCTGGATGCCTCCGGTCTCTTTCGCCCCGATGTAGTTGACGCCGACGAACACGATCCCGGCGAGGACGGCACCGATCTGAATGTCGGTCAAAACGAGCGGGCCGAGCGTAATCGTCGGCAGCAACGCGAGTTCCCCGAGGAGGGGAAGCGTGATAACGGTTCCATCGAGCAAGTCGGCGAGATACCCGCCGAAGCCGATACTGTAGAACGCGCTCGCGAAGGCGAGGCCGATCCAGTCACCCATCCCCGAGATCGATCCGAACAGCGGCCCGAGCGCCCGGTTGATGTAGTAGTAGGCGCCGCCGGCTTTCGGCATCGCCGTACCGAGTTCGCTTACCGAAAACGCGTTTATCATGGCGATCATGCCGCCGATGATAAACGAAAGCACGACCGCCGGGCCAGCCTCCTGTGCGGCGATGCCGGGCAGGACGAAGATTCCCGCGCCGACCATCGTCCCGATACCGATCGCGAGCGCGGAGATCAGGCCGAGGTCCTTGGCGAGATCTTCGTCGCCGCTCATCGTCGATCCCTCCGTCTCGAGGGCGAGTTGCTACTGCATATCGGAAGTACGTGGAGTGACATAGTTGAGTTTCGAAGCGTATACTACACGCCCGTTGTTCCGACCGATGGGGCGACCTCCCTTAATAGATTCGTTTTCCCAATTGGATTGGGAGATAAAGTATCGAATCAGGAATCGGATCCGATTATTATTATTGTATCAGGAACTACCTCCGGCCGCGGGGAACGAGTCACCGAACGCCGCTTCCGAACAGGGCGGAATCGCTGCTCGGAACGCTGCGAACACAATGGAGAAAGTGGGACTCGTCCTTTAACTGGTTCGTTTGCCATCGAAAACGGCCGTGATCGTTGCATGATACGGTCCCCTGCCCCGAGATTCCGTTAAAACCACGATCCGTCCCTGGTCTCCCCGGCTGACGGAGAAAGGACCGTACGACGGACTCGAGTCCGAGCGGGTCGATCGTCCGGGGGCGACACTGACGCTGTTGCAAGGACAGGGAGGCGGTTTACCCGTCGGCTGGGTGAGAGACCCTCGTGAGACCATGGACGGCACGATGGAGGCACTCACCTGGCACGGCGAACAGGACGTCCGCGTCGACGAAGTCCCCAAACCCGAAATTGTCAATCCAACCGATGCGGTGATCGAGGTTACGGCCACCGCGATCTGTGGCTCCGATCTCCACCTCTACAACGGCTACATGCCCGGGATGCGCGAAGGAGACGTCCTGGGTCACGAACCGATGGGCGAGGTCGTCGCGGTCGGTAGCGACGTCGAGCGCCTCGAGGTCGGCGACCGCGTCGTCGTTCCGTTTACGATCAGCTGTGGTGCCTGCTGGTTCTGCGAAGAAGAGCTGTACTCGTTGTGTGACAACTCGAATCCAAACGCCGAACTCGCACGCAAGGCGATGGGCCACTCGCCGGCCGGCCTGCTCGGCTTCTCGCACCTACTCGGTGGCTACGCCGGCGGGCAGGCGGAGTATCTACGGGTCCCCCACGCCGACGTCGGCCCCGTAAAAGTCGAGTCGGATCTGCCGGACGAGCAGGTGTTGTTCCTCTCGGACATCTTCCCGACTGGGTATATGGCCGCCGAGAACGCCGACATCGAACCCGAGGATACGGTCGCCGTCTGGGGCTGTGGCCCGGTCGGCCAGTTCGCCATCCAGAGCGCCTGGATGCTCGGCGCGAATCGCGTGATCGCCATCGACCGCGTCTCGGAGCGCCTGGATATGGCCAGTTCGCACGGCGACGCTGAGACCATCAACTTCGAACACGAGGACGTCTACGACCGGTTGATGGAGATGACCGGCAACCGCGGTCCCGACCGGTGTATCGACGCGGTCGGGACGGAAGCCCACGGAACCGGGCTGAAAGGCGTTACCGAGAAAGTCAAACAGGAGCTACGGCTTCAGGACGATCGCGTCCACGTCCTCCGCCAGGCGATCAAGTGTTGCCGGAAGGGCGGCACGATCTCGATTCCGGGCGTCTACCTCCGCGAGGGCGACAACGTCCCGCTGGGTCCGATGATGAACAAGGCGCTGACGATCAAGACTGGACAGACCCACGTCCAACGGTATCTCGACCCGCTGCTCGAGATGATCGAAGACGGCGAGATCGATCCCTCGTTCGTCGTGACTCACCAGGAGGCGTTGACCAGCGGACCGGAGCTATACGAGACGTTCAACAACAAAGAAAACGGGTGTATCAAGGTGATGTTGACGCCCTGATGGAGACGGGCGAGACGAGGCGTCGGCGCCCGGTGGCCGATCAGATTCCGAACGTCGCCCGAAGCATGTCTCGGGTTCCGGGACCGAGACCGACCGCGACGACGGTGATCAACATCAGGATCGCGAATCGCGGGTGTTCGTCGAAGATCTCCTCGTTGAAGACCCAGACGACGAACACGGCCGCGGCGATTTTCACGATGTGGAACGGCCAGGCCTGACCCGTGACCTCGACGATACTGGCGGGCAGCACCGATCCGGTGACTTCGACGATCGTCGCGTTGACGGGGTGTTTCGGCGCGAGGTTGTGTTCGTGACCGAACGCCGTCGCCCAGTCGAGGCCGATAACGTTCGCGACGCCGTCGACCGCGTGTGCCCAGATCACGACAAGTCCCATATACCGGGTTCCGGCGTTGATCCAGGGTGCGAACCGCTCGATGACGACCCACGTGATCCACGTCGAGACGGTCGCACCGACGAGGACGGTCACCAGGAGCCACGGATAGAACGTCGCGTACTCCTGGGTCGCCGTATAGCCGAGGTAGGCGAGGGTGATCGCGAGCAGTCCGGTACCGATCGCCGCAAGCGGGTACTCATACCCCGAGACGTAGTCGTTGCGCTCGAGCCAGACCGAGACGACGACCGCGATCACCGCGAGCGCGGCGACGGTGAAGTAGATCAGGGGACTGATCAGGAATCCGGACCACGGGAGCTGGATCGCGAGTTCACCCGTCTCGCGGTAGGCGGCGACGTTCGCGTCCTCGACGGTTCGCAGCGCCCCGCCGAACAGCATGAACGGGAACAGCGCGAAGAAACCCGCACGGTAGCGCCGAATGTCGAGACGCCGGATCAAAAAGAGCAGCCCAATGGCTCCCAGAATCAGCGTCGGAATGTAGCCTGCATAAGAGACGAACGTGTAGCCGGGTTCGGCGAACGGCCCGTCGTCGGGTCCGGCTTCGCTGATGTGGACCTGCTCGCCGTCGGCCCAGGCGATTCCACTGCTCCAGCCGTGTGCGTCGGCGACCACTGGCCCCCAGTAATACTGCCAGATGATGTCGACGTAGACACGCTGGGGGAACAACACGGCGGCAGTCGCGACGCCGACGGCGAGAAGAACGACGGTCGCGGCCCAGACGCGCTCGGCCCCGTACCGATCGATATACTCGGCGAGTATGCCCATAACCGTTATCCGGGACGGGGACCGCTTAACGCTTTCCGATCTTCTGCAATCCGCGACAGTCGACGATCGAAGGCGTTCATACTGTCGGACAGGAGTCAGTGACCCGTCGGCCGCGAATTCGCGGCCGTCACCGTCGGCGACAGCCGCAGTCGTGGGACCGACGGTGAATAGTGCTGTCCGACGGTCTCTGTTGTGTCGAACTACTCGAGAGCGGCCTCGATCTCCTGTGTCGCCGCCAGAACGTCTTCGTGAATCCTGCCGTTCGAGGCGACCAGCCCGTCGCTGTCGTGGCGCCAGCGCTCGCCCTCGAGGTCGGTGACGGTCCCGCCGGCCGCCCGAATCATCGCGACGCCGGCGACGGTGTCCCACGAGTTGGCCTGCACGTTCGTCATCGTCCCCTCGAGCGCGCCCGACGCGACCATCGCGAGCTCGAGTTGGGCACAGCCAAAGCGACGCATGTCGTCGAAGCGCTCGACGACGGCGCGGCAGGCGACCGCATACTGGTCGCGATCGTCGTAGTCCCACCAGAACGTCGGGCAGACGGTCGCGGACCTGGGATCGGTGACGTCGCTGACCGAGAGGGGCTGGCCGTTGCGAAACGCGCCCGCGGGGCCGACGCGGTAGGCGTCCGACAAGGCGGGACAGACGGTGGCTGCCCCGACCGGCTCCCCATCGCGGATCGCGGCGACGGCCGTGCCGAACGCCCGAATCCCGTTGACGTAGTTGTTCGTCCCGTCGATGGGATCGACGATCCAGGCCGGTCCCGACTCGGGGACCGTCTTCAGTGCACCCTCCTCCTCCCCGACGATCGGGTCGTCGGGGTAGGCTGCCTCGATCTCCTCGATGACCCGTCGCTGGGCGTCGCGGTCGGCCTGGGTGACGACGTCCGTCTTCCTGTCTTTGTGCTCGATCTCGAGGTCACTTCGGAAGGACGCCGCCGCGACGTCTGCCCCCGCGCGGGCAGCACTGACCGCGACGCTGGCCCGACGCGCGTCCGCGTCGTGTTCGCTCATGACGATATATCGGGACGACGGCGCCAAAAGAGGTTGCATTCGTCTGTGATACGGTCTCCTGTAGTCAATTACTGCCGATCGCCGACCCCGTCCTGGCGATCGGCGGTACATAGTTACAGCAGTCCGTATAACTGTCCACTCTTCGATCCGGATCAGGGGCCCTATTGGCCGCCGTAGGGACTACGACGAGTCGATATCGAGCTCGTCGCTTTTGACCTGCCACTCGAGTTCGAACTCGAGTTCGCGGTCGTCGCCGTCCTCCTCGTACTCCAGTTCGAAGCCGAGGTGTTCCGGCGGATCGATCTCGATCGTCTCGTCGCCGATCGTCATCGTCACGGTCTCACCCTCACGGAAGCCCTCGAGGAACGACTCGAAGTGGTCGGTCACCTCTTCTCGAGAGAGATAGTGTTCGAACTCGACGTCTCGTCCCTCCGTCTCGTGGGATTCTGAACTCTCGTCGCTCATACGGGTACTACTACGACGAGGTTGATAATAACAGTTTAACCTCAGATGGCCGGCCATTCGAGACCCGACTGCCGATCGTCCCCTCGGTCCGGCGACTCCGGCGACTTCGACGGCGACTCGAAGATGTCGACCGCGCGAGCCTCCTCGAGGCCGAAACCGCCCGGAAGCAGTTATGTGCCCCGTTCGGTGGCGACCGATAGCCTACCGGCTCCGTCGGAGATAGCGTCGTCGGAAAAGTTGCGAGGGCAAGACGCTCCGTCTTGCCGCACTTTGTGACAGTGCGAGGGGAGGGAATCGAACAACCGCCAAGATCCTTGGCGTCGTTCGATCCCTCCCGTGCATTTCGTTCGGCGCGGTTTGCGCCTCACTGCAATGCGAGGGGAGGGAATCGAACCCACGAACCCCTACGGGAGCGGATCTTGAGTCCGCCGCCGTTGACCGCTTGGCTACCCTCGCACGCACTAGTTCGTTTTCACCTCAGCAGGTTAAATCGTCCGATTCCGATTTCGTGTTTCAATCGTCCGATCGGGTCGAACCCAACTCGAGGCCGGATTTCGAAGCCGTCGACGTCGGCCGACCTGAAAACGCTTAGGGGCACGCACGCGATAGCCGGAGTATGAGCGACAATCGCGTCGTGCAGGGACGAATGGTAACGGCCCAAAAACTCGCCGAGATGATCGAAGACGACTCCATCATGGAGGTCGACTCGATCGCCGAGGCCGACAGGGAGTGTCCCGACTGTGGCGGCAACGTCCTCGAGGTCACGTACATGCCGTCGGTGACCGAACTGGTTACGGGTTGGAAGTGCCAGGACTGCGACTGGAGCGAAGACGACCGGGACTGATACGGACTACTGTAAGTATACGGTCTCCTGTCGTCACGTCGCGCCGGTCGCCAAGACGGGGTCGGTAATCGGCGCGACAGCGGAACAACAGCCCGTATCAGTGTCCTGATTTCGTTCGGCCTGTCAGGCCGTCGAAACGAGTTGTACGGACTCGAAAACGAGCCAGACGGTAAAGACGTAGTTGAGTAGCGTCGACGAGAACGCGTACAACGCCGCTCGTTCGATCGGATACGAGGCGATCCCTGCAGGAATCATGACGAAACTTCCAAGATAGGGGAGCAGATTCGTCACGAAGATCCCCGTCCCGCTGTAGCTTCGAAACAGGCGTTTCGCCTGTGCCATCTGTTCGTCGGAGATCGTCACTTTCGGAAGCGATCGAATCGCATCGGTCCCGCGGCGGGCAGCCAGCCAGTAGATCAGTAGCTGTCCGCAGACGTATCCGACCGATGCGACGAGAATGCTCGTCCAGATCATCCGCTGAGAGGGGGAGATAGCGACGAGATACCCGGGGAGAAAGACAGACGTCGGAAGCGGCTTCCCGATGATCGCTCCCTTGAGGACAAACAGCACGAACAGCGCCGGGAGATCGAACGTCACCAGAATCGAAAACCCGAGATCGATGAACGTGTCGAGCATGGAAGCCGATACCCCATCGTACGTATTCGAATGATATCTGTGCTCTGCATCTCGAGTGTTCATTCACACAGAAGATATATTTCTAAATGACTGTTTGGAGCAGGTAACTGCTACGAGATTCGAGAGTTTCGCACAATTCGAGATACCTTCAATTGATTGTATATTCTATCTTTCCGATAGATTTCGATTTCCGACGTCACCACACCAGCCACTCGAGCGTGAGGACGACCGCCGCCAGAAACACGTGTTCGCCGTCGACGACGAAGCCATAGTACAGCGGCCCGCGTTCGGGCGTCGCGAAGGGGATGTAAGCAGCGACGTAGCCGTTCATCGCGAGCAACACGAGAAACGCACTCGAGAGCGGCGTCGTGGCGACGAGGCCGACGACGGCCACGGCCACGAGGACGTTCGCGAACTGGCAGTATCGCCTGGTCGCTTCCGTTCCGAGCCGGTTGGGGACCGTTGCGATGCCTTCGGCGCGGTCACCTTCGATGTCCTTGATATCGAAGATCACCGCCGCGATGGTGATCATCGCGATGACGTAGCCTGTGATACTGAGAATCTCGAGGGTCCAGAGCTGGCCGTAGTAGTAGCCGACACCCAGCGGGATCGCCCCCCAGGCGAGGCCGACGAAGAGGTTCTTCACGAGAAAGATCTGTTTGATGCCGCCGACGGAGTACAGGACCGCGACGACCAGCGGCAAGAGGAGATAGACCGCTCCCGGCAGTCCCAGCGCGATCGCGACGGCGATGGCGAGGACGTAGAGCCCCACGCCGATAGCAAGCAGGAGGGGGCCGTAGCGTCTGGTAAACGACGCGCGCTCGGGGACGTTCGCTTCGTCTTCCTCGAGGTCGGTAAAGCGGTTGACGGTGTAGACGAACAGCGTGGCCGCGAAGACGATAAACAGCGGTAACGCCTCGAGTGGGAGACCCGCGAGGACGACCGTGGTGACGACGACGCTCATCGTCGACAGCGAAATAAAGAGGTTACTGTGGACGAGCAGGCGCAGCGTTCGCTGGAGCGACGCGTACCAGCCTCGTCGTTCGCGGACCGCAGTCGGGGTGGTCACGTCAGGTCGGCCTCCGGCGTCGGATGACGGTGACGGGCATACGAGACGAGACGGTCGTCCGATCGGGATCGATCGGCCTAGGTCGACGTTATACTGCCGGACAGAACTATTCACCGATCGGTCGCGCTACTGTGGCCGTCCCAACGGGTGACGGCCGCGAGTTCGCGACCGACGGTTCACTGACTTCTGTTCGGCAGTATTAGCGCCGCCCGCAGTCAAACGCTTTGGTCGGGTTCTCGATACGGACTGCTGTCCCGATCTCCCGACGATCGCCAGCGCGGAGTCGGCGATCGTGACGTTCCGAAATTTCGAAAGATGGTACCGGTTCCCACTCGATCCCCAACGTGTGAACGCGTTTCATGCAGTTACGGTTGAGGATATCCTACGAATCGTGTTGTGAGACAACGGTCTAAATCCGTAGTCACGGTGCGGTTGATAGCCGTCGATAGATTTCGGTCGCGAGTGGAAACTAACAGGATTTAAGCAAGGGCGGAACGGCCGTTCGAATGGCCATGAAACTACACGAGTATCAGGCGAAGCAGGTCTTCGCCGACGCCGGCATTCCGACGCCGGCATCGGAACTCGCCTCCGACGTCGACGGCGCCGTCGCCGCGGCCGAGGAGATCGGGTATCCAGTCGCGATCAAGGCACAGGTACAGGTCGGTGGCCGCGGGAAGGCCGGCGGCATCAAACTCGTCGAGGATACGGACGAGGCCCGCGAGGCGGCCGACGAGATTCTGGGGATGGATCTCAAAGGCTACCACGTCGACCGCGTCCTCGTCGAGGAAGCCGTCGACTTCACCGACGAACTCTACGTCGGGATCACGATGGACCGTGGCGAGGGCAAGCCCGTCGCGATGGTCTCGACGAAAGGTGGCGTCAACATCGAGGAAGTCGCCGAGGAAGACCCCGACGCCATCGCGCGAGAGCACATCGACCCCTCCTTCGGCATGCACCCCTACCAGGCCCGCAAGGCCGTCTACGACGCGGGTGTCGACCAGGCCGTCGCACGTGACGTCTCGAACGTTCTCATGACGCTGTACGATCTCTGGGAGAGCCGCGACGGCTCCGACGCCGAGATCAATCCGCTGATGGTCACGAGCGACGACGAGGTCATCGCGGCCGACGCCGTGATGAACATCGACGAGGACGCTCTCTTCCGCCAGCCCGAACTCGCCGAGATGGAAGAGGAAGCGGCCGGCGGCGACGAACTCGAGCAGAAGGCAGACGAGTACGACTTCGACTACGTCCGCCTCGAGGGCAACACGGGGATCATCGGCAACGGTGCCGGCCTCGTGATGACCACGCTCGACCTCGTCGACCACTACGGCGGCGAGCCGGCGAACTTCCTGGACGTCGGCGGTGGCGCGAAGGCCGACCGCATCGCGAACGCGCTCGATATGGTGTTCTCGGACGACAACGTCGATTCGGTCGTCTTCAACATCTTCGGCGGCATCACGCGCGGCGACGAGGTCGCCCGCGGGATCAACGAGGCACTCGAGCAGTTCGACGAGATCCCCAAGCCGGTCGTCGTCCGACTCGCCGGCACCAACTGGGAGGAAGGTATGGAAATTCTGAACGAGGACCTCGTAACGGTCGAACAGACCCTAGAAGAGGCAGTCCAGCGTGCAGTCGAGTACGCTGAGGAGGTGAACGAATAATGAGCGTTCTAGTCGACGACGACACGCGCGTCGTGGTACAGGGCATCACCGGCGGGGAAGGCAAGTTCCACGCCAAGCAGATGATGGAGTACGGCACCAACGTGGTCGCCGGCGCCGTCCCCGGTAAGGGCGGCCAGGAAGTCGAAGGCGTCCCCGTCTACGATACGGTCCACGAGGCCGTCGAAGCGGAGAACGCCGACACCTCGGTTATCTTCGTCCCGCCGGCCTTTGCCGGCGACGCGATCTTCGAGTCGCTCGACGCCGATCTCGATCTGGCGGTCGCGATCACTGAGGGTATCCCGACCCAGGACATGGCCCGTGTCAACAAGCGTCTCTCCGAGACCGACACGCGTCTCATCGGTCCGAACTGTCCGGGTCTCATCACGCCCGGCGAGGCCAAACTCGGCATTCTCCCCGGTAACATCTTCGCCGAGGGCAACGTCGGCCTCGTCTCTCGCTCCGGTACGCTTACCTATCAGGTCGTCGACAACCTGACCAACCGCGGTATCGGGCAGACCACCGCGATCGGTATCGGCGGCGACCCGATCATCGGGACGAACTTCATCGACGCTCTCGAACTGTTCGAGAACGACGACGAGACGGACGCGATCGTCATGTGCGGTGAGATCGGTGGCGAGGACGAGGAGGAAGCCGCCGCGTACATCGACGAGAACGTCGACACGCCCGTCGCCGGCTTCATCGCAGGCCGTACCGCGCCGCCGGGCAAGCGCATGGGCCACGCCGGCGCGATCGTCTCCGGTTCCGGGACCGGTACCGCCGAGAGCAAGATCTCGGCCCTGAACGATGCGGGCGTCCCCGTCGGCGACACCCCCGAGGAGGTCGCTGACCACATCGAAGAGTTCCTCAACTAACGCCGACGACGAGGACTCATTTTTTCGGCCGCAAGCGCCGACCAGCGCCGCGCACGTCCCGGCAGTAGCCACATACGCCAGCGGATCGTCGGTTCTCCTACGGTATGCCAGTTCGACTCGTCTGTGACAACTGCGGCGACGCACATACGATCCCCGACCGCCCGGACGCGACGGGCGGCGGAACGGCCTGTCCCGAATGTGGGAGTCGGTCGTACACGGTCCGTCGCGAGGGAATTCCGTGGCACCCGGAACAGTAATACTGTCGGACAGCAGTCAGTGAGCAGTCGGTCGCGAACTCGCGGCCGTCACCGTCGGGACGGCCGCAGTCGCGCGACCGATCGTCGAATAGTGCTGTCCAACAGTATAAGTACAGCGCCGGACTCGAGCGATCGCTAGCTACCTCCACTCCGCTCTGACCTGACCTTGCTGTGTTAGAGCAGTTCTTGGAATTTAGCCGCTGTGTTTCGGCATGCCTAATTATTATTTAGGCTATCCTAAAAAATTTATTTTTATTGACAATACTTATTCCGGTGGGGCGCACACGTACGAGTATGCAACAGCCCTCGAGTCCCGAGCAGGTCGACGAAGCGGTCGGGACGGCGACGGATCGATCGGAGCCTCGTAGGGAGGCGGTCGAAGACGAAGCAGTTCCGGACCAGTCGACGCTCCGCCGGGAGGGAGCGTTCGTCGTCCTCACGTTCGTTGGGATGATCGGCGGGCTCCTCGCCGGCTGGTTCGGTGGGCCCTCCTGGCTCGTCTGGACGTGTTACGGCGGGGCCTACGTCTTCGGTGGCTGGTACGGCCTCAAAGAGAGCATCGAGGCGCTCCAGGAGCCGGCCGTCGAGATCGACCTGCTGATGATCATCGCAGCACTCGGGGCGCTCACCATCGGCGCACCGTTCGAGGGAGCAATGTTGCTCTTTCTGTTCTCGCTGTCGAACGTATTACAACACTACGCCATCGGTCGCTCGAGGGACGCGATCCGGTCGCTGATGCAGATGCGCCCGGAGTCCGCACAACTGCTCCGTGACGGGGAGGAGGTGACCGTCCCTATCGACGACGTCGAGATCGGCGAGGTGTTCGTCGTCCGACCCGGCGATCGGATCCCGCTTGACGGCGTTGTCGAATCCGGCGAGACCACGGTCGACCAGTCCTCGCTGACCGGCGAATCCGTCCCCGTCTCGAAAGCGCCGGGCGACGAGGTCTTCGGCGGCACGATCAACGAGACCGGGAGCCTCGAGGTTCGGGTGACCCGCGAGGCCGAAGAATCTGCCATCTCGAAGCTCATCCACATGGTCGAGGAGGCCCGAAGCGAGAAAGCTCCGACGCAGCGGCTCATCGACCGGTTAGAGCAGCCATACGTGCTCGGCGTCTTCGCGATGACGGCAGTAGCGATCGCGATTCCGCTAGGACTCGGTCACGAGTTCGATTCCACGTTCTACCGTGCGATGACGCTCATGGTCGCGGCGTCGCCGTGTGCTGTGATCCTCTCGACGCCGGCGGCAGTGCTGTCGGCGATCACCGCCGGCGCACGCCAGGGCGTCCTCTTCAAGGGCGGCGAACACGTCGAGCGGACGGCGACCGTCGACGCCGTCGCCTTCGACAAAACCGGGACGCTCACTGAGGGCAACACCCGGCTAACCGACGTGACCGTTCGTGCGGGGGCGAGCCTCAAGGACGACGGCCGCCTGCTCGCACTCGCTGCCGCTGTTCAGTCCCGCTCGGAACACCACCTAGCCGAGGCGACCGTCGAGGCCGCCGAGGAACGCGGTCTCGAGATGCCCGTCGCGAGCGGCTTCGAAGCCGTCGTCGGCAAGGGGGTCCATGCGACGGTCGGGGGGCGGACGATCCACATCGGCAACGCCCGCTACTTCGAGACAGTGACCGAAGAGCAGACGGTCGCAGGACTCGAGGCGGGCCTCGAGGCCGTCCGATCGCTCGAGAGTGACGGGAAGACAAGCGTGCTCGTCGCCCGCGAGGACGGAGACGGGGACAGTCTCGAGGTCCTGGGCTGGCTCGCGTTCACCGATACGATCCGGGCAAACGCAGCCGAGACGATCGAACGCCTGCGCGAGCTCGGCGTCGAACGGATCGTCATGCTGACCGGCGACAACGAGCGTGTGGCCAGATCGATTGCGGACGAACTCGGGATCGACGAGGTGTACGCGGAGTTGCTTCCCGAGCAGAAAGTCGACCGAATCGAACGGCTCCAGAACCGCCACGAGGCAGTGGCGATGGTCGGCGACGGCGTCAACGACGCGCCGGCACTCGCGACGGCTGATATCAGCGTCGGGATGGGCGGAGCCGGCACCGACGTCGCCCTCGAGACCTCCGAAGTCGTGCTCATGTCCGACGAGCTCAGCAAACTACCCTATGCACTCGCGCTCAGCCGTGAGACGCGCAAGACGCTCTTTGCAAATCTCGCCATCGCGTTCGGGGCGATTGCGATCATGATCGGAGCGATCCTCACAGCGGGGATTCCGCTCCCACTCGCGGTGATCGGCCACGAGGGATCGACCGTGCTCGTCTGTCTGATCGGTCTGCGGCTGATCGGCTTTCAAGGAGCATAATCCAGTACGCACCACTCATACGGACCGCTGTCCCGCCGGGCGCCAGGGCGGGATCGGGGATCAGCGGCCGGTCATACTGCCAAACAGCAGTCAGTGAAACGTCGGTCGCGAATCCGCGGCCGTCACTGTCGGCGACGGCCGCAGTCGTGCGACCGACGGTGACTCGTGCTGTCCGACAGTATCAGCGACTATTCACCACGAGAGAACAATCCACCGAGCGTCGAACGGAGCCAACCAAGCAGTCCGGACGAGGAGTCGTCATCGGTGGCCGACGAGACCGTCGGCTCGTCCGTCGTAGTCGGTTCCGATGCCGCCGTGTCGGTCGGCGGTGTCGCGGTGTTGTCAGGCGTTTCGGCAGGGCGTTCGGTCTCGTCTTTCGACTCGAGCGTATCGTCGGTCTCTTCGGCCGATCCGGAAACGTCGATCTCGTCGGTGGGTTCCGTGGACGCCTCGGCCACCTCTCCGAGCGCCGCATCGAGATCGGCTTCGGAACGATCGGAAGCAGGCCGTTGCGTGGTTTCCGGTTCGGTTTCGATGCTGGAGACCGCCGAGTCAGATTCGGGACGGATTTCTGCGTCGACGGAATCGATCGCGTCTACACTCGAGTCGTCGACGTCGTCGACAGCCGACCCCTCCGTATTCGAATCGTCGGCGTCGGTCTCGACCCAGAGGAACTCCTCGGATTTCGTCCGATCGGTCAACAAGAGCTCCTCGAGGGCGCCTTCGTCGACGAGCTCGTCGCCGATCGGTTCCCGCTCGGGCTCGGGCTCGTCCGCGCTCGCGATGATATCCGCGGGACTCTCGTCGGCGAGGACGTCGTCGACGTCGTCGGTCGCGGAGACACGCTCCTGGAGCTGGCCGAAGACGGCCGACGCGGTCCGATCTTCGACCGCGTCGGACAGCGACGGCTCGTCGGACTCCCCTCCGTCTCCCGTCCCGTCCCCGTCGGCCGGTTCCTCCTCGAGTGACTCGTCCTCGAGGTCCTCGAACAGCCCGTCGACCCCACCGACGTCGAGCGCGCCCTCGCCCGAATTTGTGTTCATCGTACTATCTGTCATGAACGTCCTTTTTAAGAATGTATAGTAGCACGACTTTAGCATTTGGAGTTTTTTCACCGCCGAGGAACTGAGCCAGGCACGTATTAGCCTGACGGCCGTCGCCGGTCGATTCATACTGTCGGACAGAACTATTGTGAGAATTTGCCGCTTCCGTACGGCGAATTCTCTTCAGTGACTTCTGTCCGGCAGTATCACGACAGGAAGTAGACGATATTCGATTCGCTCCCCAGACAGCGAACGGAAGGGGGGAACGGGCGAACCCATAATCGGTCCTACACAACTCCTATTACTCGAGAGAGTGAACGTGAGCTATTACCATGACCGGAATCGAGTACGACGACTTTCTGGACCTCGAGTACGACTCGTCGGCGACGGATCTCGTCTGTGAGTTTACGATCGAGCCGGCCGAGGGGCTCTCGCTCGAGGCGGCGGCGAGTCGGGTCGCCTCGGAGTCCTCGAACGGGACGTGGGCAGCGTTACACGTCGACGAGGCCGAACTGACGGATCTCGGCGCGGTCGCCTGCGGGATCGACGGCGGTGAGATCACCGTCGCCTACCCCACGGAACTGTTCGAGGCCGGCAGCATGCCACAGATACTCTCGTGTATCGCGGGCAACATCATGGGCATGAAGGCGGTCGACTCGATCCGCCTCGAGGACTGTCACTGGCCCGAGTCGATCGTCGAGGGGTTCCCCGGCCCGCAGTTCGGGCCGAGTGTCGCCCACGAGAAACTCGACGCCGACGACCGGCCGGTGCTGGCGACAGTACCGAAGCCGAAGGTCGGGCTCTCGACGGACGCCCACGTCCAGGTCGGCGAGGACGCCTGGCTCGGTGGCGTCGACCTGCTGAAAGACGACGAAAACCTCACCGATCAGGACTTCAACCCCTTCGAGGACCGCCTCGCCGACAGCCTCGCGGCCCGCGACCGCGCCCAGGAACAGACGGGCGAGCGCAAGGACTACCTCGTAAACGTCACGGCCGAGACCGAGGAGATGCTAGAGCGCGTCGACCTCGTCGCCGAACACGGCGGCGGCTTCGTCATGGTCGACGTGATCACCTGTGGCTGGTCGGCCGTCCAGACGGTCCGCGAGCGCGCGGAAACACACGATCTGGCGATCCACGCCCACCGCGCGATGCACGCCGCGTTCGACCGACTCGACCACCACGGCGTCTCGATGCGTGTCCTCGCACAGATCGCGCGACTCTGTGGCGTCGACCACCTCCACACCGGAACTGCAGGGCTCGGAAAGCTGGAGAACGAGGACACGCCCGGGATCAACGAGTGGCTCACGTCCGATCTGTACGGCCTGAACCCCGTCCTCCCCGTCGCCTCCGGCGGGCTTCACCCCGGCGTCGTCGACCAGTTGCTCGACGCGCTCGGCACGGATATCATCGTCCAGGCCGGCGGCGGCATCCACGGCCATCCCGACGGCACCCACGCGGGTGCGAAGGCGCTTCGTCAGTCCGTCGACGCGAGCCTCGAGGGCGTTTCCCTCGAGGCGTACGCTGACGATCACGAGGAGTTGGCGACGGCCCTCGAGAAGTGGGGCGCGGAGACACCCCGGTAGCGTTCCAGTCAGCCGGTTCTATTTCTCAGCTTGCGTGATAATCCACAACAATTATATTCTCGTTAACCACCTACCTAGGTGTGGTTTACGAGACGAACAACGAGACGGTCGACGACGCGCTCGAGCGGGTGCTCGCCGGCGAACGGCTCGATCGGACCGACGGGATCGCGCTACTGGCCCAGCCGGCCGACGCGCTTGCGGAGGCCGGCGCCGTCGTGCGCGACCACTTCGGTGATGGCACGGTCGACGCCTGCTCGATCGTCAACGCGAAGGCGGGCAACTGCGCCGAGGACTGTGGGTTCTGTGCCCAGTCGGTTCACTTCGACACCGGTATCGACACCTACGGCTTCCTCGGCCCGGAGAAGGTCCTCGAGGCCGCCAAACGCGCCGAGGCCGACGGTGCCCAACGCTTTGGCATCGTCGTCGCCGAGAAGGGCGTCTCCAAGGAACACCGTCCCGAGGAGTGGGCCGAGGTCATCGAGGCGATCCGGCTGGTTCGCGAGGAGTGCGATCTCGAGGTCGACGCCTCCCTCGGTATCCTGACCGAAGAGGAAGCGGAGATCTTAGCAGAGGAGGGGATCAACCACTACAATCACAACATCGAGACCTCGCCGCGGTATTTCCCCGAGATCGTCGACACCCACAGCTTCGAGGATCGCGTAGCGACCCTCGAGGTCGCCAAGGAAGCCGGCATGGACCTCTGTGCCGGCGTCATCCTCGGCATGGGCGAAACACCGGCCGACCGGGTCGACGCCGCTATCGCGTTACAGGAGATCGGGATCTCCTCGCTCCCGGTGAACGTGTTAAACCCCGTCGAGGGGACGCCACTGTACGAACAGGGCGCCGACATCACGACCGAGGAGATCGTCAAGACGGTCGCGGTGTACAAACTGCTCCACCCCGAGTCGCGGGTGCGACTCACGGGCGGTCGCGAGGTCAATCTCGCACCCGACGAGCAGCACCTGCCCCTCGAGGCCGGCGCCGACGGCCTGCTGACCGGCGACTACCTCACCACGGAGGGCCAGTCGCCCGGCGACGACATCGAGATCATCGAGCGAGCGGGCCTCGAGCCCAACCGCGAGGTCAACGACTTCGACCCCGAAGCGGTCAAGGCACGCCACGGCGAGGCCACCGAGTCGACCGAGACGGCAGCGAGTACCGGCGCAGAACCGAGCGACGACTGACGACTACTATACGACATCGATACAATGGACGACGTTACGTTTGCAGTACTGGGAACCGGAGGCATCGGCCGACGAGCACTCGAAGTGAGCCAGCACAAAGACCACCTGACGCCGGTCGCAGCCTGTGACCGCCACGGGACTGCGATCGACTTCGACGGGCTCGACGTCGACGAGTTGCTGGCCGCGACGGAGGGCAACATCGACAGCGGGCCACAAGACGACGTCGCGACGGACGGCGGCGCCACAGCCACAACGGAAGGCGTCAAACAACACGGCGACGACAAAGGCGTCGTCGCCTCCAAGCAGGCCCGCCCCAGCGACGACCCCATCCAGGACGTGATCGACCACGGCGACGGGATCGACGCCGTCTTGCTCGCGCTCCCGAACTACGAACACGACTTCATCCCGCGCGTCGCGGATCGGTTCCTCGAGGGCGACTACTCGGGTGTCATGATCGACGTGCTCAAGCGCTCGCGCGTGATCGGGATGCTCGACGAGCGGACCGACGCCTTCGAGGACGCGGGGATCACCTTCATCTGTGGCGCCGGGGCGACGCCCGGTCTCCTGACCGGTGCCGCGGCGCTTGCCGCCCAGTCGTTCGTCGAGGTCGAATCCGTCGATATCTGGTGGGGCGTCGGCCTCAAGTCGGGCTACGAGGACAACCGTGGCACCGTCCGTGAGGACATCGCCCACCTCCCCGAGTACGATATCGACACCGCCCGCGACCTCAGCGACGAGGAGATCGAGGCGATCATCGACGACCACGACGGCGTCATCGAGTTCGAAGACATGGAACACGCCGACGACATCCTCCTCGAGCGTGCGGGGATCTGTGACGCCGAGGACGTCGAGGTCGGCGGGATCTTGGACGTCCGCAGCGACGAGAAGCCGACGACGACCACGGTGTCGGTGACCGGCCGAACCTTCGACGGCGAGACGGCGACGAACACCTTCCAGCTCGGCGACGAGACGAGCATGGAGGCGAACGTCAACGGGCCGGCGCTTGGCTACCTGAAAGCCGGCGTCCGACGAAACCGCGCCGGCGAGTACGGCGTCTTCGGCCCGGCTGAACTGATGCCCGGCTTCTGATACGGATTGCTGTACCGATTTCCCGGCGCAACCACAGTCCGGGTCGCGGTTGCGCCGGTACCGACTTACAGGAGTCCGTATGACGGGCGACTGTGGCACAACCACAGACCGCTCGCGAGTGCACCACAGTCGGGACAGTGGTCCGGAGGAGTATCCGGAACGGAATATCGAGACTGCGTCTGTCCTGGACGGAATCGTGAGAGTGAAACCATGGCGCTGACACCGTACACTCGAATGGATAACCGCGGGTTCGACCTCGAGGATCGACTCGAGGCTCTCGAGGACGCCACGCTGAAACGTTCGCTCACGCCCGTCGATCGGGTCGCCGAGCGGGGCTACTTCGCGCCCCCGTCGGGCAGCGAGCTACCGGTGCTGGATTCGACCGAAGCACTGGTCTTTGCCTCGAACAACTACCTGGGGCTGACCGACGACCAGCGCGTCGAGAACGCGGCCCGCCAGGCCGCCGCGACCGTCGGGACGGGTGCCGGTGCGAGCCGGCTGGTCACCGGCGATACGATGGTCCACCGAGACCTCGAACGGCTACTCGCCGAGACCAAAGGGACCGAACGAGCGCTCGCTTTTTCCTCCGGATACGCCGCGAACATCGGGACGATCACCGCCCTCGAACCGGACGTGATCTTCTCCGACGAATACAATCACGCGAGTATCATCGACGGCTGCCGGCTGACAGACGCCGAGACGATCGTCTACGACCACTGTGACGCGGGAAGTCTCCGGTCGAAGATGCAGCGTCGACTCGACGCTGCCGATGCCGACACGGACGAATCCTGGCTGGTCGTCACCGACTCCGTGTTCAGCATGGACGGGACCGTCGCCCCGCTGGCGGAGATCTGTGACGCTGCCGAAGCGTTTGGCGCCTGGGTGATGGTCGACGAGGCCCACGCGACCGGTCTCTACGTCGACGGCGGTGGCGTCGTCCAGGCCGAGGGCCTCGAGGATCGCGTCCAGATCCAGCTTGGGACGCTCTCGAAGGCGCTTGCCAGCCAGGGCGGCTACGTCGCGGGCAGCGAGGAACTGATCGAGTGTCTGGTCAACGACGCGCGGTCGTTCGTCTTCTCGACGGGGCTTGCACCGCCGGCCGCCGCGGCGGCGAGCGAAGCGTTACACGTCGCCCGCCACGGCGACGCTCGCGAGCGACTCTGGGAGAACGTATCCCACCTTCGGGACGGTCTCGAGTCGATGGGCTTTACGGTGCTGGGTGACTCCCAGATCCTCCCCGTCCTCGTCGGCGACCGCGAGGACGCGCTCGCGCTCGCATCGGCACTCGAGGATCGCGACGTCGTCGCGCCCGCGATCAGACCGCCGACAGTTCCCGACGGTACTAGCCGGATCCGGGTCGCCCCGATGGCGACACACGACGAGGAAGACGTCGTCGCCTGTCTCGAGGCGTTCCGGGAGGCCGGCGCGGAGGTCGGACTGCTATGACCGATCTCGAGGAACTCACGCTCGCCGATCCGATCGCAATCGTCGGCACCGACACTGGCGTCGGCAAGACCGTCGTCACCGCTGGGATCACCCGCTGGCTGCGCGAGTCCGGCGCCGACGCCCGGGCGATCAAACCCGCCCAGACCGGGTACCCACCGGACGACGATGCGGGGTTCGTCGCCGAGGCATGCGATGACGAGGCGTCGGCGACCTGTCCACGCTATCTCGAGCCAGCACTCGCTCCGCGGGTCGCCGCCGAGGTAGCTGACGAAGAACTCGCGTACGACGACGTGCGAGCGGCCTGTGAGGACGCCGTCGCCGAGACCGCAGTCCCAATCGTCGAGGGGATCGGCGGTCTGCGGGTTCCGCTTGCCGGAGACCGCGAGGTGATCGATCTCGTCGCCGATCTCGATGCGACCGCCGTCGTCGTCACTCGCTCGGGCCTGGGGACGTTGAATCACAGCGCACTTTCGGTCGACGCACTCGAGTCCCGCGGCGTCGACGTCGCCGGGATCGTCTGCAACGAGTACGCGGGCGCGACCGTCGCCGAACGGACCAATCCCGCTGAACTCGAGCGTATGACCGACTGTCCCGTCGAGACGGTCCCGCCGCTCGACGACGAGACACCACAGGAGATGGCGATCGGCGTCGCCGACGCGCTCTCCCCGGCGTTTCTGGATCGACTCGTGACTGGTGGGGTCGACTAGAGCGACGCAGAACAGCGATCGCGTTCAGTCAGCAGACGGGGCCGACCGCTCCTCTTCGGCGACCGTCGGCCCACTGTCTATCGGACGTTCGGCGGTATCTTCGTGTAGATCGACCAGTAGAGTGACGACCTCCGACTTGCGGTGGTTGACCTCGAGGTGGACCTGAAGGCCGGTTCGCTCGGGGAACGTCTCGGTACAGAGGGGACACCGGTGTCGATCGTTCATGTGCCGGTCACCGTTGGGTACTGTCACCGTTGATCAAAGTAATACCATCGGTTGTACTACAAATTGATATGTCAAATTAGAGGGTTTTCTGTACAGACGGTGTTCCGATTCGTCTCGAGCCCGAACACCGATAAGACCGCGTGTGACCGCTTGCTACCGCGCGCTGGTGGCTAAAGGAAGTCGTTCAGTCCGGACTGGCCGTCGTCCGTCTCGGTTGCGTCGTTCGATTCACTCGAGTCGGCAGTAGGCTCCTCGTCCGCTCCGCCGGCCGTCGCGAGCGTCTCCTGGTCGCTGGCTTCGTCACTGGACTCGTCGTTGTTCGTCCCGTCGCTCGAGTCGTC
This sequence comes from Natronolimnohabitans sp. A-GB9, assembly GCF_030848565.1. Lineage (GTDB taxonomy): Archaea > Halobacteriota > Halobacteria > Halobacteriales > Natrialbaceae > Natronolimnohabitans. The sequence continues at coordinate 32,096 of NZ_JAVDDV010000010.1, read as the reverse complement.
GGCCTCGAAAAACGCCGATCCCGAGTGTTCGACGACCGCTTCTTCGCGCAGTTCCCCGGCGTCCTCGACGATCGACTGGACCTTGTTCGTGTCTTTTCCACTGCCGGTGACGAACGAGACCTGGTTTTCGTCTAAGTCGTAGACTGCGGCCATCTGAACGGTCAGATCGCGGTTCTTGCAGTGGTGGGTCATCGCCGAGAGAAACGGGAGGATCTCCCGACGGGCGGTCGCGACGCTCGTCCCCTCGCGTTCGGCGATGCGTTCGGCGATGGCGTCGCGGGTGTTTCGGGTTCCCTTGGTACGACCGAGTTTCGACCAGTAACTCGGCGGCCCGTAGCGAGTCCAGCCGCCCTTCTCTTCGCGGCGGGAGGCCGCGACGCCGGCGGTCATGTTGTCGGTCGCGTACCGCCAGTACGAGTAGTCCTGGGTCGCCCGCACCCGTCCGAGCCAGCGGTCGGCGTTCGAGAGGTACTCGTAGGCGTCGGCCAGTTCCGGGCCGTGGTAGTCTTTCGGGACGTTGTCCTCGATCCAGTTCAGCATCTCGTCGGGGTTCTCGTCGACGTCGTAGGAAGCCCGCAACGCGCCCTCGGCGTCTGCCTCCTTGATCACGGTATCGAGGAAGTCGAAGATCCCCTCCGTGGTGTCTCGCTGGCCCGTGACGACGTCCTCGACGGTGAGTCGGTCTGCCTCTTCGGCGACCGCCTGCAGATCGTTGACCGCCGACCGCAGATCCCCACTCGTGTTCCCGGCGATCTTCTTCAAGGCGTCTTCCTCGAACTCGATGTCCTCGCGCCGGCAGATGTCCCGTAGGACGGGCACGATCGACCGCTTCGAGACGTCCCGGAACTCGATCGTCTCACAGGCGTCACGAAGCGATTGGCTCATGTCGTAGAACTCGTTGGCCACGAGGACGATCGGCTGATTGGCGTCTTTGACGACGCGGGTGACCTCCCGGGAGCCGCCGTAATCGGCGCTGCCGTGGAAGTTGTCCGCTTCGTCTAAGATCACGAGCCGGCGTCCGGCCTCACCGCCGGTGAGTGTGCCGCTTTTCGATGCCTCACCGGCGACGCGCTCGATGACGTCGGCCTGCCGGTCGTCGCTGGCGTTGAGTTCCATGACGGGCCAGCCCATGTCGTTGGCCAGCGCGTGGGCCGCAGAGGTCTTGCCCACGCCCGGGCTCCCGTGGACGATCACCGCGTCCCGGTGGTCGTCCCAGGTCTTTGCCCACTCCTCGAGTTGGTCGCGGGCCTTGTTGTTTCCGCGCACCTCCGACAGCGTCGTCGGACGGTACTTCTCGGTCCAGTCGCTCATTGGAACGTGATTGGTGGGAGCCGCGTTTAGTGGTTGCGGAGCGTTACTCCTCGCTGTCCGTTTGCTGGCCGAGAGGGGTGGATGTCTTCGTACGCGTCGTCGCTCGAGACGATCGCTACTGATACTGTCGACAGCAGTATGACAAAGACGATCATTACCCGACATAATGTCGTATTATTGACTGTAGTCGACTGACCGCCGAACGAAAACAGCTGGTTGAGTACCGAAACTGTGCCACAGGTTCTCAAATGATACACAGGTAGCGGGTTTCATGGGAGGGAGACAACTCGAGCGGCGCGAGCTGCTCAGCGGCGTCGCTGGTGGGAGCATCGGTTACGTCTGGGTGACGGAGACGCGTAGAGCAGACACACAGACCGAGGGCGTCGAGCGCGTTCAGCCACCGGAGCCGGAGCTCTCCGTCCAGCCGGGGACGACGATCGTGTTCGAGATCGGCGTCGACGGCATCGGTGAGTGGCCGGAGTGGTATCTCGACGGTGAGTTCGCTGGGGCGTCGATGGGGCCGTGGGAGAGCGCATACGTCGACCATCGAGGGACCACGTTCTGGCAACACACGTTCGAGTCGGATCGACAAGTAACCGCAGAGATCGATGGTAGCGACGCGATCACGTTGACGGTCGACGTCGCTTCGGGCGGGATCGGGGCCCCGAGTATCACCGATACGCAGCCGTCGACGGACGACCGGCTCCCCCGAGCGCCCGACGAGACGATCGAACTCGAGGTCGCCGTCTCGGATCCCGACGGAAACCTGGACCGCGTCGTCTGGTGGGCCCTGGCACTAGACGTCGTTCTCGACGTCACCGACGTCGATGGTAGCGACGACACGGCGACGCTCGAGGTCGATGCGGACGACGTGGTACCAGAAGGTGTTCTCGCGTGGGTGCTCAGTGAAAACGGAGCCATCGACGCATCGGACTCGTGGCAGTTCGAACAGCTCACGTCGTTCGAGATCGAGGAGATGGAGGCCGAGTCGCCCGTTGGCGGTGGCGAGACGCTCGAAGTGGACGCGACGATCCGAAACGCCGGCCCTCGAGCCGCCAGTACCGACGTCGAGCTCGTCGTCGGCCACGATCCACAGATCGAGGACAGCGAGCAGGTCGAACTCGAGCCGGACGAAACGACCGATCTCACGCTGATCTTCGAGACGGGAGAGCCGGCAGGGGACAGCGAGGAGTTCCCGGTAGCGGTCGATACCGGTACGGACACGGCTTCGGAGATGGTCGTCGTTGAGGATGAGCTACCGGCGACGTTCGAGGTCACAGCGCTTTCGACCAACTCACCAGTCAGTGGTGGAGAGACACTCGAGGTCGAGACGACCATCGAAAACGTCGGTGATGAAACTGGCACCACTGACGTCGAACTCGTCGTCGGTCACGATCCGCAGGTCGAGGACAGCGAACTACTCACCCTCGAGCCCGACGAGACGGCTAATCTCACGCTGACCTTCGAGACTGGGGAGCCGGCAGGAGACAGCGAGGCGTTCCCCGTCGACGTCGATACTGGTGCGGACACGGCTTCCGAGACGGTCGTCGTCGAGGAAGCGACACCGGCGACGTTCGAAGTGACCTCGATAGCGACGAACTCTCCGATCGGCGGCGGGGAGACGCTCGAGGTCGAGACGACCATCGAGAACGTCGGTGACGAAACCGGCACTACCGACGTCGAGCTCGTCGTCGGTCACGATCCGCAAGTCGAGGACAGCGAACTGCTCACACTCGAGCCGGGTGAATCAGCGGGTCTCACCCTGACGTTTCAGGCGGGCGAGCCAGCGGGCGACAGCGAGTCGTTCCCGGTGGAAGTGGACACCGGAGCGGACACGGCGTCCACGACGGTGGTGGTCGAATCGACAGTCGACGTGGAAGACGACGAACTACCCGACGATGATGACGACGAGCCCGAACTACCGGATGACGACGAGGGGGACGACCAACTACCCGCCGACGATGACGAGCCCGACCCACCGGACGACGACGATGATTTAGGCCCACCGGACGACGATACCGATCCTGGACCACCAGGCGACGATACCGATCCTGGGCCGCCGAACGGGAACGGGGACACCGGCCTACCGGACGACGATACCGGTGTCGAGCCACCGGACGGCAACGGCGGCTCCGACCCACCGGATGACAGCGCGGGCACCGACCTGCCGGATGACGACGGCACTGCGCCGTCAGCCGACGACGATCCAGCGGAAGAGGCCGAACCATCCCTCTGACGCATGTCGACCGGTAGAAAGAAAAGACACGTTACGCTCACCGAGAGACTGGCTGCGACCGGCGTTTCGGTCAGGGAATCACGGAACGCCGACACGGCTTGACCGAACGCCGGTCCCAACGCCGATACTCTCGCCGAAGCGACCGTCTCGAGTACGTACATACACCACCCTCTAAGCGACTGGCTCGAGTACGGTCTACAATGGCGGATCCGATCGACCTCGTCGATCGATCACTGCGTGAGGAGACGCAACGCGAGTTCGACCGCCGCGTCGACGAACAGGCCCTTCGTCTCACCGACGCCCTGCGGTCGGGCCGGCTCGACAGCCCCGGCTTCGGCCTCGGTCTCGAACTCGAGGCATACGCCATCGACGACGCGGGACGGCTCGCTCGAGTCCCAGACGACGTCTTCGAGGCAGGCTGTGAGCGGGAACTCGGCATGCACAACGTCGAACTCAACACGACGGCGACGGCGTTCGACGAGGCGGGGATCGATGCACAGGCGTCACAGCTCCGACAGCAATACCGTGACGTCCAGAACGCGGCCGACGACGCGGGCCTCGAGATCGTTTTGGACGCGATGTGGACGTGTCCGCCACCCGAGGGGACCCATTCGTATCTCACGGCCACGACCGAGCGCGAGGACGTGACGATCGCCGAGAACATGACGCCATCGCCGCGCTACTACGCGATCGACAACGATATTCTGGGGGAGACGACGGGGGCGATTACGCTCTCGGTGACGGGTGTCGACTGTGAGTTTCCGTCGCTGTTGTTCGAGTCGCTTACGAGTTCGATCCAACCCCACGTCCAGATCCCCGACGTGGCGTCGTTTCCGCGCTACTACAACCTCGCGCTCCGGACGCTCGGACCGGTGCTCGCGCTGGCGACGAACTCGCCGCTGTTACCGCCGGATCTGTACGCCTTCGACGACGATGACGAGCCGAAACGACTCCTCGAGGAAACCTATCACGAACTCCGGATCCCGGTGTTCGAGATGTCGATCAACCACGCCTGGGAGAAGGTTCGTATGCCGCGTGATCTCACAGACGCGACCGACACCGTCGACCGACTCGTCGCCGATCCGACGTGTGCCCCGTTTCTCCGCGAGTGGGTAAGAGACGGTGACCGGGAAACGTTCGGCGACCGGTTCTGGGAACTCGACCACAAACGCGGTACCTACTGGCGTTGGCTCCGGACCGTCATCGGCGGCCAGCCGGTTGGAACGGGCGATTGCTGGTCGATGCGCCTCGAGTACCGGCCGCTTCCCACACAGCCGACGATCGACGAAATCGTCGGCTTCCAGTGTTTGATCAGCGGCCTCCTCTGTGGGCTCGTCGCGGCCGACCATCCACTCGCAACCCTCGAGCGCGACGCCGCCGAACGGAGCTTCTATGCAGCGGTCGAGGACGGGCTCGAGGCCGACCTCGCGTGGATCGACGCCGACGGCGAGCGGACGACCGACCGGAACGTGATCTACGACGAACTCTTCTCGTTTGCCCGCCGCGGTCTCCGCGAGCAGGACGTCTCGACGTCGACGATCGACGACTACCTCTCGCCGCTCGAGACGCGCTGGCGCGACCGAACGACGCCCAGCCGATGGAAACTCGAGCGGATTCGCGAGCACCTCGAGGACGGCAAGCAGTTTACCGACGCCGTCGAGGAGATGCACGACGAGTACGTTCGTCGGTCCCGGAGTGGCGAGCCGATTTCACGGTGGACGTGACCCCCGCGAGGCCCGCCACGACGATTCGGTCTCGACCCGTAGTCCCTGCAAACGGGTATCGAACGGATCCGTGGCGTTTCGATCGCTACTACTACCGGACAACGGTCATACGGTCTCCTGTCGTCAGCGCGTCTCGAGTGCGATCGGTGTGTGCAGTCCAGCAGTATAAGACGAAGAGACGATCCCGTACGCTGGTCTTGCTGCAGTCTCTGAAAGTCGACACAGCTCGTTATACGCTGACGAAAACAGGTCAGATAAGCGCTGATGAAAGTATCTGAACCTAACAGATTGGATACAATTTGATGTGGGACGACTGCGATGGGGTCGGTATGGAACGTCGAACGTTCATCGCGACGACGGGAGTCGGAATCGGAATCGGCGCTGCCGGCTGTCTGGACGATAGTGCCGGAAACGAAGCAGAGTCGAGCGACGGCAGAGACGCAGACGAAACGGTCGATCTCGAGGACGACGGCGAGGTCACCGCCGAGGCGTCGGACGGAGAGAGCGACGCCGGTAACGGCGAGGCCGACACCGACGATGCCGAGTCGACGCCGGCGACGTTCGAAGTGACGTCGATGACGACGAACTCGCCGATCGGTGGCGGGGAGTCACTCGAGGTCGCCGCGACGATCGCAAACGTCGGCGACGAGCGCGGGACCACCGACGTCGAACTCGTCGTCGGCCACGATCCGCAGATCGAGGACAGCGAACGACTGACTCTCGAGCCGGGAGAGACCGTCGACCTCGGCCTCGAGTTCCAGGCCGGCGAGCCGACGGGCGACAGCGAGGCGTTCCCCGTCGAAGTCGATACGGGCGCCGACGAAGCCACCGAGACGGTCGTCGTCGAGGCCGACGCGAACGGTGACGATCCCGACGCGGGCGTTACGTTCGACTCCTGTAGGCGGGCGACGGTCAACGGCGACTTCGAGGACGGCGACGTGGTCTACGCGAGCACTGGGTTCTACGACGAGGCGGGGTACGGAAACACCGTAATCGAGGACGGCGTCACGATCGGCGAGGACGTCGATGCGTCGGGCGTCGAGACGGTCGTCTTCGAGATCGAGGACGACGGCGGCGTCTCAGAAAACGGCGACGAACTCGTCGTTTCGGTACCCGACTACGGTGAGTACGGGACGGTCATCACCGGACTGACGACCGACCAGGACGATTACGCCGTCGCCGGCATTACACACGGAAACCCACACGCCGAGACGTGTCTCACGGATCTCGAGTCGGACTGGGAGAACGACGCCGGCGACTGAGACGGATTGCTGTACCGATTTCCCGGCGCAGTCCCAGCCCGGGTCGCGGTTGCGCCGGTACCGACGTACAGTAGTCCGTATGAAACGGACCGCTGTCCGACAGTATTACCATGATCGAGAATGTCACCGGACGACCGTGTCGATCGATCACCGGTACAGAGAGAGATAAAGCATCCCGAAGCCGACGATAAACGGAACCGTCTCGACGATATAAAAGAGCGTCATCGGACCGGACAGCTGTGAGGTGATCGTCGTGAACCCGACGCCCATACTGAGAAACGCGAACCCGATGAACGCAGACTCGAGTCGCTTCGATTGGCGCTGTCTGTACGACTGAAAGCTGATGAGTGTCAGGCCAAGCGAGAGGGCGAAAACGGCCATCTGCATCAGCATGAGGATCGCGTCGGTGATCCCAGTCATCCGATCTCACCGTCCTCTGCTGTCGGCGTCCGATCGGTTGTGGTGTGAACGGTCATGGAAGCTATCGGTCACTTCACGCCCAGTTCGTCCCAGAGCTGCGTGAATCGGTCCTGGAGGTTCTCCTCCCGGAAGATACGGACGTCGTATTCGTCGTCTTCCAAGGAGATGACCGTGCTGTTGAAGTTACACGTATACTCCTTGTAGTGGTTCCCGTCGTCGGCGACGAGCGTTCGGTCCTGGATGAGATCGTTCGCTTCGAGAACCTCGAGACGCCGGTAGATCGTCGGCTGGGAGAGATCGAGCCGCTCCGCGAGTTCCTTTGCGGAACCGGGCTCGCGGCTGATCGAGGCGAGGACGGTGCGAGCGTGCTCGTCCCCGATCGTGTTGAGAATCTCCTCGATAGAGGATTCGTCGTCCATACGTAGTCGCCTTGGAAGTTCTCCGCTAAAGGTTTTCCGAGTAAAAGAGACAGTATCGGTTTCAAATATAATCAGCTGGGTGTCAATGGCCGCTCGACTCTCGTCCGAAGACGCCGCTTCGAGCCGGTGTTTTCAGTTCGTGAAAACACCTATATATACCTCTTTTCCTCGACCGAAGTCACTGGCGATGATATATGTCGATGGGACGTGAAATTCATGTATGGCAACGACTGATGGCGTATCAAACGGGCGGACCGAACCGTGTGACGTCTGTGGAACCGATACGCTCCACGAGGTGTCCATACAGCTCGTAACCGAAGGTGGCGACGAGGAGACCGCCCAATTCTCTCGAGAGCCGTACCGAGTCCGGGAGTGTGTCCGCTGTGGGAATCGTGAGAGCAAGCGGATGAACAACGCATAACGTTTCGCGAGTTCGCTATTCGCTTTCGTCCGATCGTGTCTCGAGGAGCCAAAACGCGACCATAATTGGACGTGCAGCGACGAAGACGGGCTACTCGCCGGTTTCGGCCACCGGAAACGTTTGCCCGGCATCGGCGGACGATTCGTCGGGCGTCGGGCGAGACTCGGTCGGTAGCGTCAACTCGATACCGTCTGGACGATTCCGCGTTCGTTCTTCCTACTGCGAGACAGGATCTGTATTCTCCCCGTGTTCGCCGACGGGATGGGTACTGGACTGCGATGGAGTACGTCTCATCGAGTTTCTCATCGGACCGCTCACTGAAATTGTCACGAACCGAATACACCGTTAGTACGGCCGAAATAAAGTAAATATACGACCATTATGTATTATTTACTACTTATTGTATATGTTACCAATATCGTTCCCGTTCCATCGGGTGGTTAGCAGTACACTCTCGCAATCTAATATCAGTCATCGAACCGAACAGTGTCGTCGGTTGCTAAAAATATCAGGTTCGAAATCCCGAAATAACCACCTCATAAGTTATGAGTATCCAACGCAGCAAATACAAATTAGAAATAGATCCAGTATCAGGTAATTATGGGAAACGCTTATATGCCTATTTCCCATACTATAGCATAGATTATGACTGGATATTACGACATTGTTCTTGGCCTCATCCCAGTCGCACTGCTCGGAATCACCGCAGCCCTCACGCTCGTGGGCATCTCGTTGACGGCTGCGGTGCCTGCCGGCGCTTTCGTCGCGATGGTGATCATCGGTCACGCGATGTTCGTCAACACGCCGGCCGACAGCTCCGAGGAGCCCAAATCTGCGCGTCCGCCGCTTAACGCGGACTGATCACGAACTGCGCTCTTCCCTTTCTCTCCTCCCCCCCCCGTCTTTTATCTCCGTTCGCGTTCCGTTCTCTCTCGTGACCGACACCCTGTTTCTCTCGAGCGACGACGTTACCGACCTCGCGAAACCGGCCGACTACGTGGCGGCCGTCCGCGAGGGGTACTGCCAGCGCGGCGAGGGCGCTCCCGCCCAGCCGCGGTCGAAGTTCTTCCGGACCGACCCCGTGGGGATGCTCACCAGCTACGCCGCCGTGCTTCCCGACACCGGCGCGATGGGCGGCTACATGTACACCGCCGGCTTCGGCGCCGAGGACGCGTGGTTCATGACGCCGCTGTTCGACGCCGACAGCGGCGCACCGCTTGCCCTGCTCGACGGAGCGAGCATGAACCCCCACAAGACCGGCGCTGCCGGGGCCGTCGCCATCGACGAACTGGCCCGCGAGGATAGCACCACCCTCGCCGTCATCGGTAGCGGCGCTCAGGCCCGTGGCCAGCTTCGAGCGACTGCAACCGTCCGGGAGTTCGACGAGGTTCGTGTCTACTCGCCAACTCCCGAGAGCCGCGAGGCATTCGCCGTCGACTTCGACGACGAGCTCGCCGCCGACGTCCGGGCTGTCGACTCGAGTGACGCTGCCGTCTCCGGCGCAGACGTGGTGATCACGGCCACTCGAGCGAGCGAGCCCGTCTTCGACGGTGAAACCCTCGATCCCGGGACCCACGTAACGGCGATGGGTCAGTACTCGCCGGAGAAACGCGAACTAGACACGACGACCATCGAGCGAGCGACCTACGTCCCCGACCTGCGCGACCGGGCGACGTTTGACTCGGGGGAGTTCCTGCTGGCCGTCCAGGAGGGCGCCGTTACGGAGGGGGACATCCACGCGGAACTGGGCGAGATCGTCGCCGGCGAGGCGCCGGGCCGGACGAGCGACGACCAAATCACCGTCTTCGACAGCGGCGGAACGGGAATCGAGACCGTCGCCGCGGCGTACATGCTCTACGAGCGCGCCGTCCGCGAGGACGTCGGTCGAACGATCGAGTTCGCGCCGGCGAGCGACGCGCTGACCGGTAATTGATACGGATTGCTGTAACGATATACCGATCCGAGCGCGTCTCACGGCCCGTCCCGTCGATACCTCTGTCGGCCACCGATTTGATGTCGTGGTCCCACTTGCGGACGGCGCGTTCCGACACGAAGTTCAAGCGTCTCGCTCCCGTATTCCGGTCTATGTCCCGTGCGGCCGAGCTCGTGTCCGTCCTCGAGACGACGGCGTCACTGGCGATCGTCTGTCACGACAATCCGGACCCGGACTGTCTCGCCAGCGCGTTGGCCCTCGAGGCGATCGCCACGGACCACGGCGTCGAGGACGTGACGATCACCTACGGTGGGGAGATCTCCCATCAGCAAAACCGGGCGTTCATCAACATGCTCGATATCTCCCTCGAGCCGCTCGAAACCACCACGATCGAAGACTACGACTGTCTCGGCTTCGTCGATCACTCCCAGCCCGGTCAGAACACCGAACTGTCGGCGGACGTCACGCCGGAGATCGTCGTCGACCACCACCCCGGCGAGACGGTCGATGCGACCTTCGAAGACGTCCGCACCCGAATCGGTGCGACCGCGACGATCTTCATCGAGTACCTCCGCGAACTGGAGACCGAACTGACGGTGCGACTCGCGTCGGCGCTGCTCTTTGCCCTCCACCGGGAGCGACTCGACTTCGTCCGCGAACCGACCCGACTGGAGTACGAAGCCGCCCTCACAGTGTATCCCGACGCCGACCTCGAGACGTTAGAACAGCTGTACGGCAGCGCGTTCTCGCCGGGAACCCTCGACGCGATCGGGCGGGCGATCGCCACCCGTGAGCGCCGGGGCTCCTCGCTCGTCGCGAGCGCCGGCAAGACCGGCGAGAGCGATGCGCTCCCACAGGCCGCGGACTACCTGCTGAACCTCGAGGGCGTCGACACCGTCCTCGTCTACGGGATCGTCGGCGATGCGATCCGGCTGAGCGCCCGCTCGATCGATCCGCGGGTCCACATCGGGGAGACGCTCCAGACTGCCTTCGGCGAACTCGGCGCAGTTGGTGGCCACCACGACATGGCCGGCGGCCGGATCGAACTCGGGCTGTTCGCCGACGAGGGCGACGATACCGACGAACTCCTCGAGTTCGCCGGCGGTCGGCTCACGCGTCGGTTCTTCGACGCGCTGAACCTCGACGATGACCACTGATACGGACTGCTGTCCCGCTGATCGTCAGGACGCGGTCGGCGATCGGCGGTAACTGATACTCCTGGTCATAATTTAGTTAACACGCGGTGGCCAGATTCTACCGAAACATACCCTCAAACGCCATTCTGGCAGTAGTCACGCTAAATGGACCATGACCAGGAGTATGACGACAGCAGACCGTATGACCGCGCGCCAGTCGATGCGAGCACACGTCTGGTAGCGGGGTCGACGGGAGTGGACGCTCGGAGCTCTTCGAGCCGTCGGGTTACTCGATGTCGATCGTGCGTGCGCTCTCGGTCGGTTCCAGTTTGGGGAGTCGAACGGTCAGGATGCCGTTTGTGACCGATGCCGTCACGTCGTCGGCGTCGACTGGCTCGGGGAGGTCGATCTCCCGGGTGAACGACCGTGTCTCGCGCTCGCGGCGGAGATACGTCCCGTCCTCGGTGGTCTCGTCCTCGAGCGTTCGTTCGCGTTCGCCGCTGATCTGCAGGGTCTGGCCACGGAGCCGACACGCCAGGTCGTCGGTCTCGTAGCCGGGGACGTCGACCGTCACGACGAACGCGTCGCCGTGATCGGCCAGATCCAGCCGCGTCGCCACACCGCCCATCGAGAGGTCGAGTTGGCTCCGTCTCTCCAGTTCCGACTCCCACGTCCGGGCAGCAGTCTCGAGCTGTCGGTTCAGTCGTTCGAACAGTTCCTCGAGACCGTCGAGGGTCCCTCTTCTATCTGTCATTGTCTACCATGTTATTCGCCGTCGGCAGCGAAAAAGCCTCACTCTCGGGGCACCTGACTGTCGGAAAAATGAATATATCGGTCCGAGCGATTGCGGCAGAACCGAGGGAGGGGCTGGCCGTTTTTAGGGCCCCGTCCCTACCGCGACACGACAATGACGTCTGCACTATTCGTCGTCAGCGAGGAAGGCTACTGGGGAGAAGAGTGCGTCGAACCGCTCGAGACGCTGTCGGACGCGGGCGTCGAGATCACGGTCGCAACGCCGTCGGGCGGACCGCCGGAGATCGACGAGACGTCGATCGATCCCGACGAGGTCGGCGAGGAGACCGCCGAACACGTCCGCGAGGTCCACGAGACCGACGACCGATTGAACGATCCGATCCCGACAGCCCGGGCCGACGCCGACGACTACGATGCTGTCGTCTTCCCCGGCGGCCACGGTACCGAGTGGGACGTCAACCAGGACCACGATGCTCGACGGCTCCTGCGCGACGCCGTCGACGGCGACGACGGCAAGGCACTGGTCGTCTGCCACGCCGTTGGCATCCTCGCGTTTACCCGTACCAGCGACGGCGACCTGCTCGTCGGCGGACGCGACGTCACCGGCTTCCCTAACGAGTGGGAAGCGGAGATCGTCGACGAGAACGACGTCATGCCCAGCGGCCGGAAACTCCCCTACTGGGTCGAAGACGAGGTCACCGCCGCCGGCGGCAACTGGAACGCCGAACTCGAGCAGGACGTAAGCGTTACCGTCGACGGTGACTTGCTCACCGCCCGCGGCCCCGAGTCCTCGAGTGCGGCGGCCGAGACGCTGCTCGAGGAACTCGAGAGCTGAGCCGAACCGCTCGTCGCGCTACAACGCCTGCCGACCGAGTCCGTTATACGCGGCGATTCCTGAGAGTAGATGTGGTCCCTGTCGAATCGAACCCGTCCGTACAGTCCCAGCTAGAGAGTCGCAGCTACCGAATTACGGTCGACGACGGCCGCGAGTCGTTTTTTGCCCTCAGTATCGAGGACGCCGACAACGACGACGCGTGGCTCATGTCCGATACCGTCGTCGCACTCGAGAACAGGCGATGAACTCGCCTGCGTACGACGGTCCCAACGCGATCGGCGTTTGACCTCCTCCACACGGCTGAAGCCGTGGGCTTTCTCCTGTTACTATGTAAACCGCGTCAGTTTCGACTACAACTAACAGATCGCAGATGTCGGAGGACTAAACAGTCAGTCGTCGATGGGAACGTGCTTGTACCAGTGCGCCCATCGGTCGACCGATGCGACGTCGCACGTTTCTGGCAGCCGGCGGCGTACTGCTCGGTGCGGCTACGGCCGGTGTCGTGAGTCGTCCCTCGAGCAACGAGGAACTGCTGACTGCGGCCCGTGAGCCCGGCGATGCAGGCACGGCCAGTACGACCACAGAGCAGCTGCTCTCGGGCACCGACCACGAGACGATGCTGTACGCCATCGAGGCACCACAGGACGGACCGACGGCGATGGTCTTCGGCGGCGTCCACGGCGACGAACGAAGCGGGATCGAGGTCGCCCACGAAGCCACCGACTGGCATCCCGACGCGGGGACGCTGGTCGTCGTCCCCGAGACCGATCGCGTGGCCGTCGAGGCCAACGAACGGGAGGGTATCGACGGCGATCTGAACCGCCACTTCCCGGCCGACGGCGAGTTACGTAGCGAACTCGCACGCGGCATCTGGGACGCCGTCGAACGACACGAGCCCGACGTCGTCCTCGACCTCCACCGGTCGCTTGGTGTCTACGGCCTCCACCGGGAGTACGTCGGTCAGGCGGTCTTCCACTCGCCGGAGGCCCGCGGCGCGGAACTCGCCGACCGCCTCGATTCGGACGCCGTCCCCTGGTACCTGCCGTTTCACCGGTTTCGGGCCCAGGAGACGAACGAGTCGGGCTCGTTGCTGTTCCAACACGCTGCCCGGGAGCTCGGAGCCAGCGCCTATCTCTTCGAGACGACGGCGTTCCTGCTCGATCACGAGACGAAAGTCGAGACGACGCGGCTGGCGACGGCTCACGTCCTCGCGATGCACGGACTGCTCGACGGTGATCGCGCATGACTGACGGCGGAAACCCGGCGACTCTCGACGGTCGACGATACGCCGCTTCGCTTCGGCGCGCCGCCACGAGTCCGGCAACGGTCGTGACGTACGCGTTGCTGGTCGTCCCGTTCGCGATCGGCTGGCACGACGCGTCGCTGTTCTCCCCGCTTGCGCTGCCGGGCTACCTGCTGTTTACGGTCGGGACGGCGATCGGTAACGCCGTCGCCCCGCGGTTCGAGTTCTGGCTCTACTGGCTGCCGTTTCTGGCCGGCAGCTACGGGGTAGCAGTCGCGGTCGGGTTCGGCTACGAGCGATGGTTCGCCGCAACGACGGACTCGAGTGTCCGTGACGGCGACGCGAACTGAATCAGTCCCTTTTTACGCGATGGCGGGGAAGCGTTGGTTATGAGCTTCGAGGAAGACGACCGCGTCGTCTTACACGACGAGCACAGCGAATTCGACGGCGAGACCGGCACCATCACGCAGACGATGGAGTCGATGTTCGGCGACGTCACCTACACGATCAGCTTCGAGGACGGTCAGGAGACCGGCGTCCCCGAGGACGCTCTCGAGGCGGCCGACGAGGACGCAGACGACGAATAACGACTCGAGTCACCGCGCCACGACCTGGTATCGGCGCGTATTTCGATCAGGTTTCAGAGAGGTCAGATGCCACAGATCCCGCTTCACTACGTCGACTTACGCACGTTCTGTTACGCCACCGAGGATGAGAAACGCGTCGAAGAGGCGCTGCGGACGTTTCTCCCCGACGAGGGCGAGGAAGACGAACCGTTCGAGATCGAGCGCGTCGAGAGCGAAGGCCACTACGGCGACCGCATCCTCGTCCTCTCGGCCCGCGTCGAGAACGCCGACGACGTCCGGCATGTCCTCTCGCGACTCGCCGACCTCGAGAACTTGGACGACCTGATCGACGAACTCGACGATCGGGTTACCGAAAACACCGAACTCTTCTTGCGACTCGACAAGCAAGCCGCCTTCGAGGGCGACGTCCGCCTGGGCGAGGGGATCACGTTCCGTGGGAAGGTCGAGGCCTACCCCGCGAAGAAAGACCAGGCCGTCGAGAACGCCGAAGCGGTCCTCGAGCGACTGCGCGACGAGGAGCCAGGAGCGTAACGGCTACCGGAGTCGGCGGTACGCACGCAACAGGACGGAAACGGCCGTTCCGAAGCCAGGAATTCGTGAGGAGACGGCGGCGGCGCCAAGCAACAGGAGACCGCTTTTCCGACGCCCTTTCGTAAGTTCGATCAGGCCGTCGATTGCCGTCGTAACGACGCCCGCGTTTTTCAGCAGTTCGGTGCGGTCGGAGCGAGTACGTGTCGTCGCCATCGGTCGATATCACGCCGAGGACTGACAAACCGTGGTGGCTTGCAGGCGTCGGGTCGCCGATACGGTCCGTTGTAACGATCGACGCGGCGACTCTGTATCCCCGGCCGACGGCTGCTCCCGTGTTGGGCAAAGCGTTATTCGCCTTGGGTCCGTTTATCACATGATGGTGTCACTCGAACTCACACCTCTGCCGCTACAGACAGGTGACGCGCTGTTGTTCGTCGGTGCGCTCGTGGTCGCCGTCGTGATCGCGACCGTCTGGTCGATGGTCGAGATCGTCGACGCCTACGACAGGGGTGCACTCACGGTCCTCGGCGAGTATCGGAAACTGCTCGAACCCGGACTGAACATCGTCCCGCCGTTCGTCTCGCGGGTGTACACGTTCGATATGCGAACCCAGACGATCGACGTGCCGAGCCAGGAGGCGATCACGCGGGACAACTCGCCGGTCACCGCCGACGCCGTCGTCTACATTCGGGTGATGGACGCCAAACGCGCGTTCCTCGAGGTCGACGACTACAAGCGAGCGGTCTCGAACCTCTCCCAGACGACCCTCCGTGCGGTCATCGGCGATATGGAACTCGACGATACACTCAGTCGACGGGAGACGATCAACGAACGCATTCGGCAAGAACTGGACGAACCGACCGACGAGTGGGGGATTCGCGTCGAGAGCGTCGAGGTTCGGGAAGTGACGCCGTCGCGTGACGTCAAGGGCGCGATGGAACAACAGACCTCCGCGGAGCGCAAACGCCGCGCGATGATCCTCGAGGCCCAAGGTGAACGCCGCAGCGCCGTCGAGAAGGCCGAAGGTGACAAGCAAAGTGAGATCATCCGCGCACAGGGTGAGAAACAGAGCCAGATCCTCGAGGCCCAGGGTGACTCGATTTCGACCGTGTTGCGCGCTCGCTCGGCCGAAGCGATGGGCGAACGCGCAGTCATCGACAAGGGGATGGAGACCCTCGAACAGATCGGCCAAAGCGAGTCGACGACGTTCGTCCTGCCACAGGAACTGTCCTCGATGATCGGCCGCTACGGCAAACACCTGACCGGCAGCGACGTCGCCGAAGCCGACGGCCAACTCGAGAGCCTCGAGTTCGACGAGGAAACCCGCGAACTGATCGGCCTCGACGATATTTCCGAAATCCTCGGCGAGATCGAGGAGATCGAGATGGACGTCGAGGCGATGGAACAGGAGGCCCAAGCGATCCAGGAGGGCGAGGACATGCCGGCCCAGACCGGCGACGTCGTCGACATCTCGGAGACGCGCCAGGAGACAGACACCGACACCGACACGGACGCCGACAGCCGTTAAGCGGCCCCAGAGACGCATCTCGGTCGGTCCTCGTCACCGTTTTCGCGACGTCGATCCGCTGCGAACGAGCGCGGCGCTTTTGACGTTCGCCTGTGATCGTACCCGTATGCACGTACACGTCGTCGGTGACGATCCGGTCCGAGAGGCGATCGTCGCCGCCCTCGGAGACGTCGACGTCACCGTCAGGGACGCAACGGCCGACGAGCTCGCCGACGCCCGCTTCGGAATCGTCAGCGACGTCGCCGGCGCAGCCACGTTCCAGCAGGCGGCCAACGCGGCGCGGACCGGCGAAACGCCGTGGATCGCCGTCGAGATCGGTGGCGTCGGCGGTCACCCGATAGCGGACGTCGACGCTGCAGTGTCGGGCTTTGCCCCGTCGACGGGCTGTTTCGACTGTCTGCGCCAGCGCGTCCACGCGAACCTGACCGAAGAGACGGTCGCCGAGACCGCACAGGGCGACCGCAGCGCGGCGCGGCTGGCGGGTGCGCTTGCCGGTCGGGAGTGTGTCCGTGTCCTCTCGGGCGAGGAGCAATCCGTAATCGGCCACGTCGTCGAGTTACCACACCACAGGCGTCGGTTTCTCCCCGTCCCGGGCTGTGACTGCCAGGACGGCGACCGTGATCGCACGATCGAACGCGACGACGACTCGCTTGAACTCGAGGCGGCCGTCGAACACGCCGAGGCGGCAATCGACGATCGCGTCGGCGTCGTCCGGACGATCGGCGAAGTCGAGTCGTTCCCCGCGCCGTACTACCTCGCGACGACGACCGACACCGAGGGCTTTTCAGATGCCAGCGCACCGACCCAGGCCGCAGGCGTCGCCGACGACTGGAACGCGGCGTTGATGAAAGCCGTCGGCGAGGGCCTCGAGCGCTACTGTGCCGGCGTCTTCCGTGACGACGAGTTCGTCCACGCGAGCGAGGACGATCTCGAGAACGCGATCCCTCCGACCGACCTCGTCCGACCTGACGACGCACCCGCCTCTGACTCGAGCGAGACGTATCGGTGGGTGCCCGGCGAGAACCTCGCGACCGGTGACCCCGCACAGCTTCCGGCGGCGGCGGTCCAGTTTCCCCAGCCCGGCGATGCCCTCGTCCCGTCGATCACGACCGGCCTCGGGCTCGGCTCCTCGACCGTCGACGCGCTCCGGTCGGGACTGACCGAGGTCATCGAACGCGACGCGACGATGCTCGCGTGGTACTCGACGTTCGAGCCCCTCGGACTGGCGGTCGACGACGAACGCGTCGCCGTCCTCGAGCGGCGTGCCCGAAGCGAGGGGCTGTCGGTGACGCCGTTGCTGGTCACGCAGGATATCGACGTCCCCGTCGTCGCCGTGGCAGTCCATCGCGACCCGGACGTCACGGACGTCGATCCGACCGACGACGAGTGGCCGGCCTTTGCCGTCGGCTCGGCGGCGGGACTCGACGCCACCGACGCCGTACGCTCGGCACTCGAGGAAGCGTTACAGAACTGGATGGAGCTCCGGAGTCTCGGCCCCGAGGAGGCCGAGGACGCGTCGGGTGCGATCGCGGAGTACGCCGCCTTCCCCGAGGCCGCACGGTCGTTCGTCGACGTCGATCGAACCGTCCCAGCAGAGAGCGTCGGTCCGGACACCACACCGTCGGGACAGGACGGACTCGAGGAACTCGTCGAGCGGACGACCGACGCCGGACTGACGCCGTTCGCGGCACGAGTGACGACCCGTGACGTCGAGCGCATCGGTTTCGAGGCGGTTCGGGTCGTCGTTCCCGGCGCCCAGCCACTGTTTACCGGTGATCCGTACTTCGGCGACCGGGCGCGGACGGTACCCGAAGATCTCGGCTTCGAGCCGCGACTCGAGCGGGCGTTCCACCCCTATCCCTGACTCGGCCGTACGGCCCGGTCGGACGAGACGACTACGACTCGTCCGTTTCGTCAGTCTCGGTTTCGGTCTCGGTCTCGTTTGCGGCCGTTTCGGCATCGTCGCTTTCGTCGTCCGTCTCGTCAACGTCGGTTTCGCCGACCGCATCGTCGTCTTCGCCGTCGGCGATTTCGTCCTCGCCGTCGTCGCGCTGGACTTCGACCACGAGGTCGTCGTCGGAGATACGGATTACGACGAGTGAGGTATCCGGCGTGATCGAGGCCGTTCTGACCGTCGCTTGCTCTTCGTCTTCGATGATGGCGGCGCGAAAGCTCTGTTCCGACTCGTCGAGGTGGGGCGGACCGACGGTCTCGCCCGGTGTGACGGTAAAGCTCTGTTCGTAGCTGTCGCGACTCGTCTCGTGCTCCCTGGCCTGAATGTGGAGGTTCCGGGATTGCTCGCCTTCGTTGTGGATCTCGATCGGGATGACGCCCTGTAGACCGAAGTGTTCGCGGACGCCGTCGAGACAACCCGCGAGCCCGACGGTGACGGACGCTCCGGCGAGTCCGAGTACCGTACGGCGGTTCACACTCGAGGATCGGGGACCGACGACCGTAGGCGTTTCTCTTCGCTGCTCGGATCCAGTCGCCCACACCGCGGCTGCAAGCCAACAGTTGACATGTTAACGATGACATTCTCCATACAGTGTGGTGTGATATTAATCACCACGGTCGGTGGCGACATATGACGGGAGGAACCGTCGAGACGAGCGCTCGTGATGGTCGAGGAGCTGGTCGGCCGTCACTCGAGCAACGCTTCCGACGATAAGCTACGGTAACACAAAACAATGGCACGAAACACGACAATGGGTGCGATCGGCGTGCTGTCACTGGGCGCGCTGATCACGGCGAGTCTCGGGTGGTACAGAGTCTTCTCGTTTGTCGGTGCGGGGATCATTCTTTCGGTGATCGCCGTAGCGACGATCGAGCGAAGAGAACGAGATCCGGATCTTGCGCCGTACACTGGACTGATCGGTGGACTGGCAGTGTTGTTCCTGATCGGTCTGGTCGGGATCTGGCTGACGTGGGAACCGGGCGTCACCGACTACAGCTACGTCCTCGGGGTTCCGATCCCGACGCTCGTCTATTTCACGTTCATCTGGGCGTTACCGCTGGCCGCGGCGATCTACTACTCACTGATCTTCCACCGAATCGCAAGCGAAGAGATCATCGACGATATCATCGAGTCGGCCAGGGAACGACAGCGTCAGGAGTCGTTCCCGCTGGCACCGGAGCAACCGACGGCACCGGCCGGAGTGGCCGACGGCGGTGAAGTGAGTGACGGAGGTGAGCAAGACGATGAGTGAATCGCTCTCGCTGGCGACGGCACCGCTCCAGCAGGAGGGGATTCCGGTCGCCGACGACCCGATCATCATCGGGTTCGGGACCGTTTATCTACTCATCGTCATCGCGATCGGTGTCTGGGGCTGGAAGCGAACCGACTCGACGAGTGACTTCCTGATCACCGGCAAGAGCATCGGAACGTGGGTGCTCGCACTGACCGCGTTCTCGGTGATCCAGTCCGGGTTCGGTTTCGTCGGCGGTCCCGAACTGGTCTACGAGTTCGGAACGACGGCGCTGTGGATCTTCTTTACCGCGCCGCTTGGCTTTCTGTTGACGTGGATCGTCCTCGCCAAGCGCATGCGCCTGCTCGCCGACATCCGCAACGTCCTGACGTTGCCCGACGCGATGTACGTCCGCTACGAGAGCGAGTGGGTTCGCGGTCTCTCCGGACTCGCGGTCGCACTGGGCGTCGTCGCCTACCTCGCGGTCAACCTCGCGGCGCTGCAGTTCGTCATGCGTGCGATCTTCGGTATCCCGGTCATCTGGGGCCTGCTCGGCGGCGCGTTGATCCTCCTGTTGTACAGTATGCTCGGCGGCATGATCGCCGGTGTCTGGACCGACTTCCTGCAGGCGCTGACGATGATCGTCGGCGCAGGGTTCGTCTTCGCCTACGCGATGTCCTTCGGCGGGGGCATGGAGAACATCTCGCGGAATCTGGCGAACGCGGATCCGGCGCTCGTCTCGCCGTTCGGTACCCTGGGCGGTGCCGAGACGGCCGTCCTCGTCGGCATCGCCTGGTGGATCCTGTTTTCCGTCGGCGCTGCTGGCCAGCCCCACCTCATCACGAAGTTCTACATGAGCCGTGACATGACCATCCTCAAGTGGGGCGCTCCGATCGCCGCCATCTCCTATGCCATCTCGAGTCTGATCGCCTTCTCGGCGGGGCTCTCGATGCGCGCGATGGTCGAAGCCGGCGAGCGGGAGGCAACGTTCGCCGCCTCGGAGGTCGGTCCGGTCTTCGTCCTCGATCATACGGGGAGCATCATCGCCGGGCTGATCCTCGCGGCGCTGCTCGCGGCGATCATGTCGACCAGCGACTCGTTTCTCAACATCGGTGCAGCGGCCATCGCACGCGACATCCCGCGTGCGCTGGGCCGACCGATCACGGACGACCGGGTCGAACTCCGCGTCACCCAGGCCGCACTCGCGACGCTTACCGTGCTCGCGACGATCGTCGTCTTCTACTCGCAGGCGCTGGTCGGCATCCTCGGCGCGATCAGCTGGGGCTTCTTCGCCGCCGCGTTCGTCCCGATCGTCGTGTTGGGACTGAACTGGAAAGGCGCCTCGAAGTGGGGTGCCATCGCCGCGCTCGTCGTCGGGATGTTGTTCAACATCATCTACAACGTGATCCCCGAGGCTGCAGCGATCACGGACAACGGGGCGGTGCAGTCGGCAAACGAGATCGTCATGTGGACGTACCCCTACCCCGCAGAGGTCCCGGCCGAGGCGATCTCCCTGCTGGTCGCGATGATCGTGTTCATCTTCGTCTCGATAGCCGCACAGCAGTTCACGTCGCCTGAACGGAAGCTCCCCGACGACTTGCACCCACTGTTCGAACGATGATGACACGCTCCGAAGAGGTGATCGCGCGGTTCACGCAGTGGATCCGCCAGCGCCCGAACTCGATCGAGTTCTGGGAGCTGGTGTTGACCGACGAACGCCTCGTCTGGTGTTACGTCGGTCAGTCGTATCGATCGATGCTGTTGCGAGCGAACATGGGCGATCGCGAACGGGACGTCGTCGCGGAGAGCGAACTCGCCGAACTCGAGGCCCGCGACGAACACAACTTCGTCGCCCCGATCGAGGACCTCGAACGCATCCGCCACGTCGAGGGGACGCGATTTCGCCGCGCCAGACTCGAACTCGAGTGGGTCGACGAAAACGGCACCCGGTACGACGGACAGATGACGCTGGTCAGTACGGCCGATGCCGATCCTCAGCGTGAACTCGTCGCCGAACTCGACGAGGACCCGCGACTCGAACACGTCGAGATCGAACTCGAGTCACCTCGCTGGTCGTTTCTTTGATACGGACCGCTGTCCGCCGATCCCGGCATAGTTACGGACGGATCGGGGCTGTGCCGGGACATTCGATTGCGCTTCAGGACGGGGTGTGTATCCAGCAGGACGGATTCGGAGTCACAAAAATCCAGCAACTGGGTTGACACGACAATCGAACCACAGATTATATGTCTGCAGTACGCCACAGTCAGCGTACGGTGTCCACTTCCCACGCCAACTGCTGGCATTGGTACGCACTACGGGAAGTGGACAGTATCGGGGTATAGGGTCGGTCGGGCGTCACCCGACGGACACCACTGCGATGCTCACTCGCTTCTTTGCTGTACTGCACGCCGAGTACTACTGTCGGACAGCAACGATGTAACGGTCGGTCGCGCGACCACTGTCCGACAGTATAATCACCTCATCAACAACACCAATGCCAGCAGAAAACTTCACCGTCACGCCCTACGCCGTCGAAGGCGACGTCGATTACGACCGACTCCGTGACCAATTCGGAGCCGACCGTCTCACTCACGAACAGAAAACGCGGTTTCCCGACCCTGGCCATCCGCTCGTCCGCCGGGACGTATTCTATGCTGAACGAGATATAGACTCGTTCCTCGAGGCCGCAAACGGTGGTAAAGCGCACTCGATTGTGACCGGACGCGGCCCTTCCGGGCCGATGCACATCGGCCACATCTTTCCGTTCTACTTCGCAAAATATCTCCAAGAACAAACCGGCGCACTCGTCTATATTCCCCTCTCCGATGACGAGAAACACTTTGTCAAAGAGAAATCGCTGGACGAAATTAGTGACTACACTCGCCAGAATCTCCGCGACCTCCTCGCGGTCGGCTTCGATCCCGACCGTACTCGCATTATCGTCGATACAGCAGATGCCGACGTGGTGTATCCACTCGCCGCTTCCTTCGCGAAGGAGGTGACTCAATCGACAGTAGACGCGACGTACGGAGAACCTGAGAACATTGGCCTCTCGTTCTACCCTGCCGTCCAAGCGACTCATCTGCTCCTCCCACAACTCGTGGACGGTCGGCATCCGACGCTCGTGCCGATTGCGGTCGATCAAGACCCTCACGTTCGCGTCTGCCGTGACATTGCGGCCAAACAACGGTATGACGTAGCCAAGCCCGGTGCCTTGCTTTCGAAGTTCCTCCCGAGTCTCGACGGGCCGGGGAAGATGAGCACGTCCGACGATGCCCCGAGTATTCTCCTTTCGGATGACCGCGAGACGGTCGTCGATAAAATCCACACATACGCCTACTCGGGTGGACAGGCGAGTATCGAAGAACACCGGGCAAAGGGAGGGGATCCGGAGGTAGACGTCGCGTATCTATTCTTATACTATTTCTTCGAGGAGAGCGACGAGCGGATCGAACAGCTCGCAGCGGCGTATCGTGAAGGGACGCTGTTGAGTGGTGAACTCAAGGAGGTAGCAGCAGAGCGTATCGCGGACTTTCTTGCCGATCACCAAGAGCGTCGGGCGGCGCTCGGTTCACTCGAGGAGGAACTGTCCGGATATCGGCTGACCGAAGCGGAACGACAGAGTGCACGGCGGCGAGCAGGGTACCCTGACAACGCGCTCTCACAACAGTAGGCGTCTCTATCCGCCGTTTTCACTATCTATCGGTACGCGACTCCTCGTGGACCCCTCTCACGACGCGTCGCGGCCGGACCGCTTTTTACCCTGACCGTCGAGGTGCCAGGCATGGCCACGGGAGCGACGACGACGGTCGAGATCGACACCACACTGTTCATCACCGTCTCCGGTCCGCCGGGCTGTGGCGCGACGACACTGTGTGAACAGCTCAGCGAGGCGATGGGCTGTCCGTACGTCTCCGGCGGCGACATTTTCCGGGAGCTCGCCGAGGACCGGGACATGAGCTTGAACCAGCTGACGGCGAAAGCCGACGAATCCGACGAGATCGATCGTGCACTCGATCAGCGCCTCCAGCAGATCGCCGAGAAGTGGGGAACGGCGAACAAACCCTTTATTCTCGAGTCCCGCCTTGCAGGCTGGCTCGCTGGCGACC
Source organism: Natronolimnohabitans sp. A-GB9 (assembly GCF_030848565.1). Classification (GTDB taxonomy): domain Archaea; phylum Halobacteriota; class Halobacteria; order Halobacteriales; family Natrialbaceae; genus Natronolimnohabitans. The sequence goes on along the minus strand of NZ_JAVDDV010000010.1, from coordinate 8,460 downwards.
GCGCGGACCTCCGGATCTGGCTTGACGCCCCCGAGGACGTCCGCTCGGAGCGCATCGAGGACCGCATCGAGACAGAAGCCGAAATGCGCGTCCGCGAGGTCAGCGAGGCCGGTCGCTACGAGTCCTACTACGAGATCAACATCGACAACCGCGCGTTCTACGACCTGAACATCAACACCGCCCGCTGGAGCAAACAGGGCGTGTTCCAGCTCGTCCGCACCGCACTCGAGGAGTACGATCCTGACCTCGACGAGGGAGCGTTCCAGACGCCGGAAGCGGATCTCTAGTCCCGTTTCACCCAGCAGTGCAGGCGTGGACCGCCACTAGTGGCGGTCCACGCCTGAACTGATGGGTCGAATCCTGCGGTGTCGTCCGATTCGACCCATCAGTCGACGGTTGGAACGGTACTAGGTCGGCTCGAGCCCGCCGCGAGTGGGACCGATACTGAGACGGACCGCTGTCTTGCCCGGCGCGACCGTCGCCGGGTCACGGTCGGACCGACCTGACGGAGGCGATCCGTCCGACCGAGACGCCGCCTGCAGACACTGCAGCGTCAGGACGTGGAGTTCGACGACAGTTCTTTCTTGTCATGTGTGTCAATTACAAGGTATGGCGTATCACGTCACGATCGACGCCGAGACGTACGGGGACGCTCGCGAGTCGTTCTCGTGGGACGTCCCCGAGGGGTTCAACGCGGCGACGGATCTGGTCGGCAAACACGAGGACGGCGACCGGACCGCACTCTATCAGCTCACGGCCGACGGCGACCGTGAACGGTACAGCTTCGACGACCTCGACGAACGCTCGAGCGCCGTCGCGAACACACTCGCCGACCGCGGTATCGAACGGGGCGACCGCGTGGCCGTCGTCGTTCCACAGAAGCCCGCGAACGCGCTTACGCATCTGGCCTGCTGGAAGCTTGGGGCGATCTCGCTGCCACTATCGGTGTTGTTCGGCGACGACGCGCTTCGCTACCGGTTGACCGACAGCGAGGCCCGCGTGGCTGTCGTCGACAGGTCCCAGTGGGAGACGATCCGCGACGTCGCACCCGACTGTCCCGCACTCGAATCCGTCCTCGTCGTCGACGGCGACGAGGCCGCCCTCGAAGACGGTGATCTCGACGTCTCGGTCGCCTCGTTCGACGCGGCCGTCGACTGGACCGAGACGGCGTTCGAACCGGTCGACACCGACGTCGACACACCCGCGATCGTCATGTACACGAGCGGTAGCACGGGCGAGCCGAAAGGCGTCTTACACACCCACGGCATCTGGCTCGGCCACTGTCCCGCGTTCGAAATGTACTTCGAACGAGCCGCCGACGAGGGCGTCTACTGGACGCCCGCCGACTGGGCCTGGATCGGCGCGCTCGGCGACCTCCTCTTTCCGGCCTGGCACTACGGCCAGTCGGTCGTCGGCCACCCGATGGGGTCGTTCGACCCCGAACGCGCCTACGAGATCATGGCCGACTTCGACGTCACGAACGCCTTCCTCCCGCCGACCGCGATCCGGCTGTTGATGGGCGTCGACGACCCCGCCGAGCGATACGACCTCTCGCTCGAGGCGATCTGTTCCGGGGGTGAGCCGCTGACCCGTGAGATCGTAGCGTGGGCCGACACGGAACTCGAGGGCGTCGTCGTCAACGAACTCTACGGGCAGACGGAGGCGAACCTGCTCGTGGCGAACTGTCGCGAGTGGTTCCCCGCGAAGCCGGGGAGCATGGGGAAACCGGTGCCGGGCCACGACGTCGCGGTCGTCGACACCGAGACGGGCGAGCGCGTCGAGACGGGCGAGATCGGCGAGATCGCGGTTCGTCGCGGCGACGATCCCGTGATCTTCGAGCGGTACTGGAACGCCCCCGAGAAGACCGCCCGGGTAACCCTCGAGGACGGCCCCGACGGCGGTGAGCAAAGCGATACGATACGATCAGCATCGGACGGGGCGTCTGCTGGCGACGTCTGGCATCTCACCGGCGATCTCGCCGAGCGCGACGAGGACGGCTATCTCTGGTTTGCCTCCCGGGACGACGACCTCATCATCACGAGTGGCTACCGCGTCGCGCCCAGAGAGGTCGAGGAAACGATCCTCGAGCACGACGCGGTCGAACAGGTCGGCGTCGTCGGTGTGCCCGACGAGACTCGCGGCGAGATCATCAGGGCGGTCGTCCAGCCGATCGAGGATGTGACGGGAACGGACGACCTGCGCGGGGAGATACGGGACCTCGTTCGAGAACGGCTGGCGGAATACGAGTACCCCCGGGAGATCGAGTTTCGGGACGAACTGCCAACGACGACGACCGGGAAGATCCGCAGAACGGAGTTACGGTAGCGGGAACGGGGACGGTCGGCCGCGTTGTGGTTCCGCAAAGCGTGTGAGGGGTGCGAGCCGATCAGTCGCCGTCGGGTGAGTAGTTCGGTGCTTCGTCGGTGATGACGACGTCGTGGGCGTGGCTCTCGGCCTGGCCGGCCGAGGAGACGCGGACGAACTCGCTGCGTTCTTTGAACTCGGGGATCGTCTCCGCGCCGACGTAGCCCATACCCGACTGCATGCCGCCGGCGAGCTGGTGGAGTTCGGACTTGAGCGTGCCTTTGTACGGCGTCGCCGCCTCGACTCCCTCGGGAACGTAATCTTCCTCCTCGTCGGGCTCGTCTTTGAGGTAGCGGTCGCTGTCGCCGGATTTCATCGCGCCGACCGAGCCCATGCCGCGGTACTGCTTGTACTTCTTGCCGTTCATCGTGACGACGCGGCCGGGGGCCTCGTCGGTACCGGCGAAGTAGGAGCCGAGCATGACTGCATCAGCGCCTGCGGCAATCGCCTTGATCGCGTCGCCGGAGTACCGAATTCCACCGTCGGCGATCACCGGCACGTCGTGTTCGCTGGCGACGTCGGCGACCTGTGCGACGGCCGTAATCTGGGGCATGCCGGCACCGGAGACGACGCGAGTCGTACAGATCGATCCCGGTCCGATGCCGACCTTGATCCCGTCCGCGAAGTCGACGAGATCCGCGGCGGCCTCGCGAGTGCCGACGTTACCGACGACGACGTCGGCGTCGACGGACTCCTTGATCTCGCGGGCGCCCTCGATGACGTTCAGGTTGTGGGCGTGGGCGGTGTCGATGAAGAGGACGTCAGCGCCGGCTTCGTCCGCGGCCTCGGCGCGGTCCTGTTCGAACGGGCTGACCGCGACGCCACAGCGGAGTCGACCCTCCTCGTCGCGGACGGCTTCCTGGTACTCACGGCGCTGGAGAATGCCCTGCATCGTGACGAGGCCAACCAACAGGTTCTCGTCGTCGACGACCGGAACGCGCTCGATCTTGTGCTCGTACATCAGGTCGAACGCGTCGCGGGCGTCGATGTCCTCTGGTGCCGTGATGACCTCGTCGGTCATCGCCGCCGTGACCGGGTCGTCCTCGTTGACCTCGAGGTGTGGGCGGATGTCCGTACTCGAGATGATCCCCAGTACCTCGCCGTTCGTGTTGACGACGGGAGCCCCGCCGACGCCCTCGTGGGCCATCAGCTCGTCGACCTCACGAACGGACATCTCGGGATCGGCAGTGACGACCTCATCCAGCGGAATGATGAGCTCGTCGGCGCTTTTGACGCGCTCGATCTCCTCGACCATCTCGTCGACGTTCATGTTTCGGTGGAGAACACCGAGGCCGCCGTGGCGGGCCATCGCGATGGCCATGCCGCTCTCGGTGACGGTGTCCATCGCCGCCGAGAGGATCGGGACGGAGACCTCGACGTTTTTCGAGACGTTCGAGGTGAGATCGGCGTCGTCCGGTTCGACACGACTCTCCTTCGGCCGCAGGAGGACGTCGTCGAACGTTAGCGCTTCCGGTACGTCGAGTTTCGCAGAATAGGGCTCGTGCTCTGGAACGTCGTTCGCCATGTAAACCGTCGGAACCCACGGGGGAAAAACGTTGCGAGATGCGACAGGGTGTGAGCAGGTAACAGGCCCCTCAGAGTCTGATTCGGTTGGTTTCGGCCCGTTAGCGAGTGGAACTTCGTCGACACTCGCGGTCAGTCGACGAGGTGTCCCACTCGAGTCGAGGCGTTGCAGGCTCGTGGTCTCGAATCTTGCGTACAACGCTGCCCATCACCGCCCGTATTTGGACTCCAGTGTCGGGAATCCGATGGGACGTGTAACTGTATCCCACGCAACGTTTATTGACAATCCCGTCGTCCGTCTCGGTATGATCGCTGTGAGTTTCAGTGCACCCCGAACCGCTGGTCGGACGAGCGTCGACAGCGACGCCGCCAATTTCCAGTTCGGGAAATTTACACTGAAACTCACAGCGCGAGGCCGCAATTCCAATCCCATGTGCTGGCTGCCGCGCCAGTCAGTTCGGGATCGTCCACCCTATTGCCCACCGGCCTCGGGTCATGGCCATCGTCCCTGACCGATGAGTACCTCACGACACCCGGTTGCCCTCAACTTAGAGCGCATCGTGGGTGGTGACGCCAGACTGCTGGCGTTGGTGATGATGTTGCCGCTGATCGACGGCGTGTTCCCGGCGCTGATCCTCGCGGGCGCGCTAGACGACCCACTCGGTGCGATCCAGGTCGGTCTGTTGATCTTCGGCGGCAGCGCGACTGTCGCGGTGATCTTAGCAGAGATGAGCGGTACGCCACGGGAGCAGGCGGCGATCGTCTTGCTGGTCGGCGTGCCGCTGATACTGCTTGCTGCCGTCCAGGCGGCACTGGCACCGGCGATCGAGAGCGTCCTTAATATCGACATCTTCGAGCGCTTCGCGGCACTCGTCATCGCCGCCATCGCGGCAAAGACCGCCAGCGCGACGATCGGCGAGTACCTCCCCAACCCGATGGTCATCATCGGACTGGGCCTGGTCGCCAGTCTGGATCCGAGCGGGGCCGAACTCGCCGTGATGGACGACCCCGCACTCGTCGCGAACGCGACGCTTGCGGCCGCCGTCGGCGTCGCCTTCGCGCTGTCGATCGCTCTCGGCGGGCCGTACCTGCGCGAGTACATGGACATCGATCGCTTCCGCTTCGGTAGCGCGGTCGCGTTGGGACTGCTCCCGCTGTCCCTGCTCGGGATGGCCTTCGGACAGGCGCCCCTGGCTGCACTGATCGTCGCCGGGATCTTCGCGCTGGATATCCCGTTCGACGGCGACTCGAGTGACTCGAGCGACGAGATCGGTCCAACGGATGGCGTCGATCCGGTCACTGACGGCGGCGACGGCGACTCGGCAGTCGACGTTGCACTCGAGGACCTCGCGGTCGAGGAGACGACCGAGGACGCTGCGGAAACGTATCCGGGTGACGACTCGACGGACACCGAGGGTCGTGCCCCGTGGCTGTGAGCGTTCGGAATCGAAACCACTTTAGGGTACATGCCCCAACTGAGTAGCGAGGGGTCGTGGCCAAGCCCGGCATGGCGACTGACTCCAGAGGCACCGCGCCCGGGACGACACTCCAGACTGATATACTGATCGGGCACCTGATCAGTGTCCGTGTGATGACCCTCTGGAGTTCCGAGGCGCACCGGAGATATCAGTCGATCGGGGGTTCAAATCCCTCCGACCCCACTTTACCGCTTCTGGATTTATAATCGATAGACGTGAGCGGGTTCGCTGTCATTCAGGGTAAGATATCACCGTTTGATTTGAACCCCTGATCGACTCCGCATCCACACCGTACTGCGATCGTTTAGATATCACAAGCGGCAAATATAGCTGCAACTATTCCGGCAATCCTGTTTATATCTGATTGACAGTATTCGCTGCCCTACTGTAACGACGATCGGCCATGCCATACCTCAATGTGCCATGCTATACTAACACAGACGGCATATATGAGTCACCTTATAGGATACAGTTAATAGGATGCGCAGCGAAGCTGCGGGTGGGAACAAACAGCCGAATAACTGTACTAATTAGTGACAGTGGTAGCTGATAATCAGCGGTAAATAGTGTTCTACAGGACTTGGTTCGAGAAGGCGGCGGACAACAACTACCGCAACAGACCGCTACCGAACCGCTACAGCAACTGTTCCCAGTGAGTGACCGGTGACTGTATCCAGAGAGTGACTGGCGGTGCTGGGAACGGTTGCTGTATGTGGTCTGCCGCCTTCTCGAAACAGAAAGTGTAGTCACTAATCACCACTAATCACTGGGAAAAGAGAGACAGTTGTTGGTGGTCACTCATTCATGCCGCGTCAAGCAGTGCAACGAACGATCCACCGAATACCAGGGTTAGGAGTACGATCAGTACGGCGAAGACTGTTGGATACGCTACAGCGAAGTCGATCCAGCCCGGTTCCAGTGCCGTCATGTCTCCATTGAGTAGGTCCCTTGCAGTCGAAAGAGAAAGCAGTCCAGCGACAACTACCATTGCTCCGCCAACTACAGCAATGACTGCTCCACGGTCTGCTCCACTCATTATGGTTGAAAATACGACACTCTTACATAAAATATTTGGGACGAGTTTGACGAGCTATCTCTTTTGCTCAAGAAGATCGGCACACTCCTCATTCAGCCGAGCAGCCGTCTGACGCTCGCTATGGTGGGCTTTCTCGTCTTCCATGATGTCACGACTCGTCTCATAGATCATGGCGAGCTGGCGCACGTCGACGACGAGAAGGGCCTTGGATTTCAGCATTACTACCAGTTAGAACTTACACTATAATATAACTATTGTGAATACACTATGGTACTTAATTGACAAGACTTGGGTGAAACGATAGCTATCCAATAGTTACATGACCCTTGACTGAAGTAGCTACAAGTATCTCGAATGAGTCAAGCAACACTCTCTAAACGACCGTATCAAAACTCAAATCTATTTTCTGGATATTACCTCGATGAGCGTCTGAAGCATCGAGACGAGTGGGATCGCGATGACGAGGCGAGAGAAGCAATGGACTCGCTTCAGTCGTTGTATGAGCTGGAAGGTGAACTACTCGATAGCTATGGCGAAGATGCACTGATTGATAATTGGATCAGTGAAGTACTCGACATTCTTGACTTTGGAACACAAGTCGAAGCGACCCTCCCAGATGGAGGGGGATACGTAGACACGCTACTTTTCGAAGATCAAGATGCGCGACGGAACGCCGCATCTGTATATCTTGACTCCGAGGAGACATCCGATCTGTTTGAACGCGGAGTCGGGCTTCTTGAAGCGAAACAGTGGGATGCTGACTTCACACAGCGATTTAGCGAACAACGGCCATACAGAAACGCCTCCCATCAAATCAAACACTATCTCGAGAAAACGCCTGACAATATTCAGTGGGGCATTCTGACTAACGGTCGCAAGTGGCGGCTCTACGGAACCAAAGATTACGAAACGCAGACGTATTACGAAGTTGATCTCCCGGAGCTACTCGAGCGAGATGATCTTGAGACGTTCAAATACTTTTATTCCTTCTTCCGACCGGACGCATTCCGAGAGTCTGGTGGGACGACGTTTCTCGATTCGGTTTGGTCCGAGAGCGAGACAGTTGCACAAGAACTTGGAGAGGATCTACAAGACAACGTTTTCACTGCTGTACGAGTTCTTGGACGTGGATTCGTAGAAACAAACGACCTCGAAATCGATCCTGACGACGATGAGGGACTCGAGAAACTCAAAGAGCAATCGCTCGTCTTGCTCTATCGTCTGATGTTCGTTCTCTACGCTGAGTCTCGAGGCCTGATTCACCCAGAAGGCAAGGACTCGATCGAAGAGTATGAAGACAATTTCAGTCTGGATGAGCTTCGACTTGAGATCCATGACGAGATCGGAGAAGTTGACGACGGGTTTGACAGCGCTTACAGCGAGTACTCGACAACGATGTGGAGTCGACTTGAAGACCTCTTCCAGCTCGTCGACGAAGGTGAAGAGTCACTCGGGATTCCGCCATACAATGGTGGGCTGTTCGACGAAGACAAACATGACTTCTTAGCGGATCATGAGGTCAGCAATCGGTACATCGCAGAAGTAATCTACCGAGTTTCAACGACCGAAAACGACGAGGGGCGATACGTGCTGGCTGACTACGCTGACCTCGGCACGCGCCATCTCGGCAGTGTCTACGAGGGACTGCTTGAGCACCAATTTCGGATCGCACCGGAGGATTACGCCGCTGTTTCGGAGGATGGTGGACAGGTCTGGAAGCCAGCTACTGACGTCTCTGTTGCAGATGCGGTTGAGACAGTTGATAAAGGGGGGCTGTACGTAGTCAATGATGAGGGCGAACGGAAGGCCACAGGAGCGTACTATACTCCAGACTACGTTGTGAGTTATATTGTCGAAGAATCGGTTGGACCACTGGTCGAAGAGATCAAAGACGATCTCAAATCACAGGGATTCGAGCCAGGAACCCACGAGTATCTCGGCGCATTCTATCGACGAGTGACGGATTTGAAGGTCCTTGATCCTGCTCTGTTGAAGAGCGATCTAATCAGCTGATATCACGGGTTAGAAGGGTGAAGTCGAGGAAATCGAGGTTGGTAT
>NZ_JAVDDV010000001.1 GCF_030848565.1 Natronolimnohabitans sp. A-GB9 | reverse complement strand
CCCCAACGCCTACGTCCGCGGGGCGACGGTCGTCGGTCCGGACGCGAAAGTCGGTCACGCCGCCGAGGTCAAAAACAGCGTGCTCTCCCGGGGCGCGTCGGTGAGTCACCTCTCTTACGTCGGCGACAGTATCCTCGGCCGTGACGTCAACCTCGGTGCCGGCACGAACGTCGCGAACCTCCGTCACGACGACGCGGACATCGAGTTCACCGTCAAGGGCGAGCGCGTCTCGACTGGGCGACGGAAGTTCGGTATCGTCGCAGGCGACGACGTCAAGACCGGGATCAACTCGAGTCTAACCCCTGGGCTGAAGCTCAGCACCGGCGCGACGACGCTGCCCGGCGAGACCGTCGATCGGGATCGGTAACCGGAGTCTCCGCTATCGACTACGCTGACGCCGTCGGCAACTGATCACCCGTCGAGAGCCACACGTCCTCGCCGTCGGGATCACACGCGGCTTGCCACTCCCCAACGGAGCGGACGGTCGCCTCGAACTCGCCCGTCTGTGCGCCGACGGGTGGAACGGCCGCGATCCGGTGGACACACTGGCCGATCGCGTCGGCAGCTCGCAGCCGTTCGATGACGCGCTCGGCGTCGTCCGGCGAGAGCAGCGACAACACCTGTTCCGTATAGCAGACATCGACGTGATCGATCGCGAACTGCGTGCGGAGGGTCTCGACGAGATCCGGCTCTCGAAGGTCACACTCGAGCAGACGGTCGCGTGGAACCGCGGCGGCGTCTAACGCTTCGACTTCGATGTCGAACCCGTACGCGTCGATGCCGTGCTCGAGCAACGCGGCGACGGTATCGGCACGGCCACAGCCGGCGACGACGACGGTCGGCTCGGCCGGGGCGGCGCGTTCGGCGGCGTATCGGGCGAGGTCAGCGGTCGGAGAGACGGTTCGTCCCATGTCTTCCGTCGGCGGATGCGTCGATAAAACCGTGTCGGGAGCAGAAAACGAGCGGTGTGTGATACGGTCCCCTGTCGTCACTGACCGCCGATCGCCAGGACGGGGTCGGCGATCGGCGGTAACTAGTTACAGCAGTCCGTCCGATACTGCCGGACAGCAGGCCGTATCACTCCTCGAAAAACCCGCTGACGACGACGTCGATCATCTCGCCGCGGATCTCCTCGTAAGACATCGCGTCTCTGTGAGAGACGATGTTCTGGGCTCGAGACGTGAACACGAGCATACGAATAATATAGTTTACAACCTCTTCGTCGTCGTACCTAAACGAGTCGAGGTCTGTCCACTCTTGTGCAGGTGAGAACACTCGATCGTCGAATTGGTACGAAAGCGTCTCGCATTTCGCCGGTGAAAGTTCCTTGTGAAGCGTTCGAAGTTCTCCACCGATAATGAGATTGTGAATGATCGGGTTCGACTCGACCTCTTCGAAGATCAGGTGGAGGGTCCGTCGAACCTGCTCGCGTGGATCGTCGGTCGTCTCGACTTTGGCCTCGAGTTCGGCGTTGAGTCGGTCGGTCTCTCTGAGTAACACTTCTACATAGAGATCTTCCTTCGAATCGAAGAACCGATAGAACGTGCTCGTCCCGATATCGACCTCTGCAGTGATATCCTTGATTCGGGTCCGTTCCAGACCGTATTGAGTGAACAACGCCTGCCCCGAGTCGATCAACTCCGCCCGGATTCGTTGCCGTTCTTCGTCACTGAATCCCTTCATTTTTCGCTCCACTCGACGTGTCTCGGTCTCACGCTCGACGTTCGTACTACTTCGCTGTGATCGGGTGAGGCGCCGCCGGTTTCGAAGCGATAGCACGGATCGCGTCCGACGTAATCGTCGATTTCGTCCCCCAGTATGGTCTTACCAACACCGGCTTTCACACCGTTACTGACACCGATTCGACGGTCGATTGCCATTGTCTTACCCTCTGTAAAATCCCATGAATAGAAAGCTTTTTCATTTTTCTATTCCCAGTTAACTCTATGGACGACGGAACCGACGGTAGTAATCCTATTTTTACTGTCGAGCGAAGGAGTAGCCCTGCCTTTCGACGGCGTAACTGCTCGTTTTCTGTGACGAAGCTGGCTCGAGGACGGGGTGACAGATGAACGTTCAGTCCGCTCTCTCGGCCGGAATGGCGTTGCTTCTGGTCACGTCGGCACTCTTCGTTGGCGGAATCGGGACTGCCTACGCAGATGACGACCAACCCGATTCCGGCGAAGAGTTGGAAGGACAAGAAGAACTGGAAGGAATGGACCCTGACGCGATAGAAGAAATCGAACAGGAACTGGCACAACAACAGTTCCAACTCGATCAGATGCAACAGCAGATGGAGGATTCGGGGATCGTGATGGGCGAGCCCGATCTGAACCTTCGGGTTCCGAACCCGATTGTCCAGCCGGGTGAGACCAACGAGGTTACCATCCAGGTAACCAACGACGGCGAGTTAGAAAGCGGACCTGCCGAAGCACGGGAACTCGTTACGACCGCTCGCAACGTCGAGATCGAGGCCGACGCCGACGACACGCCGCTTACGGTAAAAAGCGGGAAGATGTCGGTCGGTGCGGTAGCGGAGACCCAGCCGAACGAGGCACCGATCGCGGTCGACGTGCCCGAAAACCTCGAGTCGGGAACGTATACGATCGACGTCGACGTCTCCTATACGCATACGTTCCGAGCAGGGGATTCGATCTACGAACGGTCCGAGTCGGAAACGATCGAAGTCGATCTCGTCGTCGACGACGACGCGCAGTTCGAGATCGTCGACGTAACGACTGACGCACAGATCGGCGATACGGGGACGCTAACAGCCGAGGTCAAAAACGTCGGTGCCGAGAACGCGACTGACGTAAACGTCGCACTCGAGACGATGAGCAGTGGGCTGGTCTTTGGCAGCGGGGAGCAAGCGACGGACCAGGACACGGCGATGATCGATGAGCTGGCCCCCAACGAGACGGCAACGGTCGTCTATGACGTGTCAGTGATGCCGGACACCTCGGAGCGACAGTACATGCTCGATGCGACCGTCGCGTTCAAGACCGAAGACGGACTCCAGCGAGCGGACGAAACGCCCTCGGTCGGCGTAATCCCGCAACCGGAACAGCAGTTCAGCATCGATACCGTCGAATCCGATCTCTACGTCGGCGAAGACGGCGATCTCCGCGGCGTTATCACCAACAACGGGCCGTCGAAGGCGGAAAACGTCAACGTGGTGTTCGCCGAGGAGTCCCGAACGGTCATCCCAATTGAACAACAAATTACGGTCGGCTCGCTTGGGCCCGGCGAGTCCAAGTCGTTTGCGCTCCCGCTTGACGTAAGCAGCGAAGCGGAAGCGATCGACAGAACGATCGATCTCGCCGTTCAGTACCGGAACGCGGATTTCGAACAGCGACTGTACGAGGACCTCGAGGTCGTCACCGCGGTAAACGAACAGCGCGACGAATTTATCGTCGACGTCCTCGACCGGGAGATTGCCGCCGGATCGGAAAAGCACATCGAGGTCGAGGTGACGAACAACCTCGACGAGACGGTGACCGACGTCGAAGCGAATATGTTCACGAGCGATCCGCTCGACAGTGACGACGACGAGGCGTTCGTCTCAGAACTCGAGCCCGGCGAATCGGTGACGATGACGTTCGAGCTGGAAGCAGCCGACGATGCGACCGAGAAAACCTACCCAATTTCGTTCGACTTCCGGTACGACGACGAATCCGGGACGAGTAAACTATCCGATACGACACGGATCGCGATCGACGTCGTCGAAGGAGGGGGCGGACTTCCGGTCGGTATGATCGCAGTAGCCCTCCTCACTGCTGCAGGAACTGGCGCGTACGTCTATCAGAGGCGATAGATGAGGGACTTCAGTGAACGAATCGAGGGGGCGACAGAGCGTCTCAACGAGACGATCGTCTCCCGTCCGAAAGCGGTCGTACTGGTCTTTTTAGTGCTGACCGTCGTCTTCGCGGCCGGCATTCCGCTCGTCGAGACCGAGACCGATGCGACGGACGCGTTCACGGACGACCTCGAGGAGCAGCAAGCGTACGATGCAATCGAAGAGGAGTTCGAGGGACCGTTCGTCACCGACGAGGAAACGACACAGATCGTTCATACGGGCTCGAACGTCCTGACCCGAGAGGAGTTACTTGCCAGTATAACCGTCCTCGAGCAGATAGAACAGCAACCGGAGCTCCGGATGGAGTCGGCAAACGGGCCGGCTCCGATCGTCGCACAGGCGATCGACGAGGACGCCCAGACGCTGACCCAACAGCGTCGCGTCCTCGAGGGAGCGACGGACACGGAGATCAGAACGGCAGTCCGGGCCCTCAGTGACGAACCGGAGTTCGAAGGCATCCTCGCGGACGATTTCAATTCCGAAGCTGCCTCGGCGTCGGCGTCGATCACCGTCGTCTCTCACGACGTCCCCGCGGAGTTCAGTGACGAGGACCTTTCTGAGATCCAACTCGAGGTCCAGTCGATCGCCGAACACGAGTCGGCTGATATCACTGCCTTCGGGAGCGGTGTGATCTTTGATGAGTTCGAGAACGTCATCGGCGACTCGCTGGCGATCGTGATGCCCGTCGTCGTGGTTCTCATGCTCGCGTTCCTCATGGCAGCTTACAGAGATCCGATCGACCTCGGGCTCGGATTGTTCGCACTCCTGTTGACGATCGTCTGGACGTTTGGGTTCCTCGGCTACGTGGGGATCCCGTTCGACCAGCAGTTGATCGCCGTCCCCGTTTTGCTGCTGGCAGTCGGGGTCGACTTCGGGATCCACATCATCAACCGATATCGGGAGGAGACCGTTCAGGGATTCGAGCCCCTGACTGCGATGCGAACCGCGAACAACCAGCTGATGATCGCCTTCATCATCGTGACGGTGACGTCGGTCTTTGGCTTCGGGGCGAACGCGATTTCGGATCTCGAGCCGATCCGGAACATGGGGATCGCGTCGGGTATCGGGATGATATTTACGTTCCTCATCTTCGGGATCATGCTCCCGTCGATGAAACTGATCGTCGACCGGCTTCGTGACCAGTATGGAATTCCCGAGTTCAACTCGTCCCCGATCGCATCGGAGGAGTCGACGGTCGGTCGCATCCTGTCGTTCCCGGCGGTCGCCAGCCAGTACGCACCGACGGTCTTCGTTATCGTTATTCTCATCCTCGGCGGTGGAATGGGCGCCTACGGGACGGGCGTCGATACGTCGTTCGACGACGAGGACTTCCTCCCGCCCGAAGAGGAGGAGTGGTACGTCGAGTACATCCCCGAACCGTTTGCGCCCGGTGAGTACACCGTTACCGAGACGATCAACACCCTCGAGGATCGGTTCGATGCCGACCAGGACGAGACGGTTACGATATACGTCGAGGGGCCCTTCGAGGAGGATCACGCACTCGAGGCATTGGACAGAGCGGGTGAGGATCCACCGGAGAGCCTGGCCGTCGGCCCCGGCGGCGGGACCGACGAACAGAGTATCATCACCGTGATCCAGTCGTATGCCGAACAGGACGAGGAGTTCGCCGCGCTCGTCGATCGAAACGACCGCAACAACAACGGGATTCCGGATCGGAATCTCGATCGGATCTACGACGAGCTGTTCGCGTCGCCGGCCGGATCACAGGCCGAACAGTACCTCACCGAGGACCGCCGTGGGGCACAGATCGAGTACGTAATCGACGCCGAAGCCTCACAGGAAGAGGCAGCGGCCGATGGGGCCGACTTCGCCGAGGACTTCCACTACACCGCAACCGCGACTGGAACGATCGTCATCTTCGATGCGATCACGGAGATGATCTTCGAGTCGGCGGTTGAGGGACTCATCCTCGCACTCGGACTCTCTGCTGTCTTCCTCGTGATCATTTATGGGATCCTCGAGAGACGACCGATGCTCGGCATCGTCAATCTGTTCCCGATCGCGATCGCCGTGGCGTTCCTTATCGGGACGATGCGGCTGGTGGGAATGCCACTGAACGCACTCACGGCGACGATCCTGGCGATTTCGATCGGGCTCGGAATCGCGTACACGGTCCATACGACGGCACGGTTCATCGACGAGTACGCCGATCACGGTGATCCGCTCGATGCACTCACGACGACGCTCTCGGGAACCGGTGGTGCGCTCGCCGGAAGCATGCTTACGACGTCGCTCGGAACGGGTGCGCTCGCGCTCGCGATTACCCCCGTATTGGGTGACTTCGGGCTGTTGATGGCGCTGAGCGTCTTCTACTCGTTCGTCTCATCCATCGTCGTGCTTCCACCCGCGTTGTTCCTGTGGGCGCGGTTCGACGACAGAGACGGCTCGCTTACGGAGCTGCTCCCGGGAGTCTGATCGTCCGGACGACGCCGACCGACACCGGCGATCGGTCGGAACAGAAGACATTTCTCCCGGCTGGCCCATCCACTCGAGAGACCCCCATGTCGGAGCCATATGGCCAACGCGGTCGCGCCCTCGCTGCTCTCGTCCTCGCCGGCCTCCTTACCGGTAGTCTGGTCGTAGCGGGCGCGACAGCCGACGACCCACTCGAGAGCGCGTACCCGGACGAAACCGACGTGACGCCGTCACCCGAGACGTACGTCGGTGAACAGGTCGTCCTCGGCGGGTTCGTCGTCGAGACCGATCCGGTCGTGATCGCGACGCGTGCAAGCGGCTACGGACAGTTTACGCTCGTCGACGCGGACGACGCCCTCCACAACGCCGACGAGCCACTCGAGACCGACGACCGGGTAACCGCCTTCGGCACCCTCGAGGACGAGTCGACCCTCGCCGTCGAACGGACGGTCACCCGCGAGCAGTCCGAGACGCGCTATATGTTCGTCGTCTCGGCATTGGCCGGGCTCTGGATCGTCGGTCGGTTCGCCCGCCACTGGCAGTTCGATCGGGACGCGGTCGCGTTCGTACCGCGAGCGCGGTCCGACGACGCCTCCGAACACGGTACCGACACGCGCCCGAAACGGGACGACGCGAACGGAGGTGGTCGACGTGGCTGACCTGCTCACACACGTCCTCGTCGGCTACGTCATCGGGATGGGACTCTCGTTCAGATACGCCTGGCTCCGCCCGGCACACGTCACGCTGGTCATGATCGGCGCCTTCGTTCCGGACCTCGTGAAAATCGAACTCGTCGCGCCGGACGGACTGGTCGCGCGGACGCTCGGCGTTCCGTTTTCCTGGGCGCCGTTGCACACGCTCGTCGGTTCGTTGCTCGTGATCGGTCTCGGGACGCTCCTGTTGGCGCCGGCCCACCGCAAACGGGCGTTTGCCCTCCTCGCGGTCGGTGTTCTCTCACATCACGTCCTCGACGCCCTGTTGCTGACGCCGTCGGGCGAGGCCTACGCCGTCTTCTGGCCGCTGTCGGCGTATCGGCCGCCGGTCGGCGACTACTATCTGAGCAGCGACCGCTGGCCGGCGGTCGTCGCCGGCTGTTGTGCGTTGCTCGTCTGGCTGGTCGCTCGCCGGCGTGAGACCGACGCGGCTGTCCGACAGTAGAACCACCGGCGGCGGTTGCGAAGGATCACACTAATTATATCGTGCCCCCACATCGTCTCCGTCAGCATGTGGCCACTCGGACACGTCGCCGTTGCCTATCTCTGTTACATGATCGCGACTCGAGCTCGATTCGACGCGCCACCGGCACAGCTTCCGGTCTTATTTCTCGTCTTCGGCAGCCAGTTTCCCGATCTCGTTGACAAACCGCTGGCGTGGTATCTGGGCGTCATCCCGACGGGACGGACGCTCGCTCACTCGCTGTTCCTGCTGGTCCCGCTCTCGATCGTCGGCTATCTGGTCGCCGACCGCTACGCCCACAGCGAGTACGGCGTCGCCTTCGCGATCGGGGCGCTGTCACACGCCATCGTCGACGCCGTCCCCGCGCTCTGGGGAGAGACCTCGAGCGCGACCCACCTCCTCTGGCCGGTCGTTCCGGTCGAGACGTACGAAGAGGGAGCGCCGACCGTCCTCGGGCTCTTGCAGGACTCGCTGACCGATCCCTACTTCCTCTCGGAGTTCGTCCTCGCGGCGATCGCGTTCGTCTACTGGCGTCGCCACGGATATCCCGGCCTCGGACCGATCCGGACCGCGATCGCTCGCGTTCGGCCGATCGCCGGCTAGGATCGTTCGCCTCGCAGTGTCCGGTCACGCGTACTGATACTGTCGGACAGCAGTCAGTGAGCCATCGGTCGTGAACGCGCGGCCGTCACCGTCGGGACGGCCGCAGTCGCGCGACCGATCGTCGACTCGTGCTGTCCAACAGTATGAACCGACGCCCTTCCCCTGGTGTACGTCAGTACTGTGAGGCCATGACCCGTCTACGATTTCGCCAGTAAACCGTTACAGCAGCCCGTATCACCGGATCTCCTTCCACTCGTCGTCACACTCCGGGCAGATCCGGATCGTCTTGATCTGGTCCGGATCGTTTTCGGTCTTCAGCGCCTTCTCACACTCGCTACAGACGAGTCGATCGTACGTGTCCTTGTCGAGTTCGCCGTCGCGTAGTGCCTTCCGGACGGATTTCATGTTGGCCCCCTACGAAGGTAGGGGAGAAAAAGACCGGTGCTTTCTCCGGTTCGATGATACGACTCGTCTGCGGCTGAGCGTTTTGGGCCGGTCCGCGCCGACACGTCCGGAGGTTCTGGCCGGAGTCGTGGCCGTTTTACCGATACGCCCGAACAATCCACCGATGGAGTACGTACAGGAGCGGATCGCGACGCTCCACGAGTTCGGCGGAACCGCCGGCCGAAAGCGGGATCTCGCGACCGCGGCCGCCGACGCCGTCGCCGAGACGGCCGTCGTCGTTCCGATGACCGCCCGCGAACACGAAAACCCCGCCGCCGAGCGCATCCTGACGGAACTCGAGTCGCTGTCGCCCGCTCCGGCCGCCGTCTTCGTCCCCGTCCGGGCCGACGCCGACGAGATCGGGCCGTTCCGGGAGTGGCTCGAGTCCTTTGCCCTCCCGACGCGTGTCCTCTGGTGTAACGCCCCCGCGGTCGAGCGGCTCCTCGACGACGCCGGGCTGGACGGCCGGACTGGAAAGGGACGGGACGTCTGGCTCGCGCTCGGTCCCGCCGCCGAGGCCGGTGAGTACGTCGTCGTTCACGATGCCGACGCCCGAAGCTACGAGGCCGACCACGTCCGTCGGCTGCTGGCGCCGCTGACGATGGCGTTTGACTTCTCGAAGGGGTACTACGCGCGCGTCGAAGACGGCCGCCTCTACGGGCGGCTCTTCCGGCTGTTCTACGAACCCCTCGTGTGGACGCTGTCCGCCCGTCACGACGCGTCGATCCTCGACTATCTGGGTGCCTTCCGCTACGCGCTGGCCGGCGAGTTCGCCGCTACCGCCGCCCTCACCCGGCGACTCCGCCCGCCGCGAACCTGGGGGCTCGAGGTCGGGACTCTCGGCGACGCCTTCGAACACGCGGGCTTTGCCGGCTCCGCACAGGTCGACCTCGGGCGCCACGAACACGACCACCGCGCGGTCGCCGGCGAGGCCGGCCTCGAGGGGATGAGCCACGAGGTCGCTGCCACGCTCTTCGGCGTCCTCGAAGCCCACGGCGTCGAGCCCGATTACGGGACGCTGCGGGAGCGGTATCTCACCACTGGTGACCGACTGGTCGAACAGTACCGCGCCGACGCGGCGTTCAACGGACTCGAGTACGACCCTGCCGGTGAACGCGACCAACTCACGCGGTACGCCGACGCGATCGAACCGCCGGGTCCGGACCGACGACTCCCGTCGTGGGAGACGGCACCGATCTCACCCGACGACGTGATCGAGGCCGCAGTATCGATCCACACCGCGTGACCCGTTGCGCTTACTGTTTTCACCCAGGAGACCGCAATCCTCATCTTCCCCTCTTCCGTTGTAAGGCGTATGGACGCGACCGCGGACGAACTGGCCGGCGTCGTCGACCTCTTCGGTGGACTGACCCGGTCCGAACTCGAGCGGGCGCTCTCGGAGGCAGCGTTCCGAGCCGGCGGTGGGTCGGTCGACGAGACGGTCCTCGAGGCGGCGATCGAGGACGCCCTCGAGTCGTTCGCCCTCGTCCGCTACGAGCGGCCCGGCGACGGCGCGACCGAGCCGTTGCTGGTCGCGGGCCCGACGGCGTTTCCGTCGGTGCCAGACCACGCGGACGACGTCCCCCACATCCTCGACGTCGATCGCCGACAGCTCGACCGCGAGGCACTCGGCGAGACGGCCCGCGAGCAGTTCACCGCTGCCCTCGAGGACGCCGTCGCCGACGGCGACGACGACCGACTTGCCCGGTTGATCGACGTCAGCTACGACCTCGAGGCGTGGGCGCCGGTCGATCTCGCAGCCGAGCGAGAGCGACTGACGGCGGCCCGCGAGTGCGAGTAACCCTGTGGCCACAACCGACCCGTAGCCCCGACCGACGACGTCGCCGAGTGGAGACGGATGTCCGGAACCGAAACGGGGATTCCGGTCGAGACCGACGATCCGTTCGACGACGCCCAGCGTGCGAACGCGAGAACGTACCATGTCACAGCCGACGATGACCCTCAAGCCGGTCGCCGAGCACGACCCCATCGAGATCGACGACCAGGATCACGACGCGGCCGTCCTCGCGCCGATCATCGAGCGCGACGGCGAGGATCACCTGTTGTTTACCCGCCGTGCTGACCACCTCGGCGAGCATCCCGGCCAGATGAGCTTTCCGGGCGGTGGCGCCGAGCCAGTCGACGACGATATCCTCGAGACGGCGCTGCGGGAGGCAAACGAGGAGATCGGCCTCGAACCACACGAGGTCGAGGTCGTCGGCCAACTAGACGACATCCGGACGATCACGGAGTACGCCGTCACTCCCTTCGTCGGTCGCGCCCCCGACCGGGAGTATATCGGCGACGGTAGCGAAGTCGCCGAGATCGTCGTGTTGCCGCTGTCTGGACTGCTCGATCCAGCCAACTACGAGTACGAACGCCGTGACCATCCCTACTACGGCGACATCGTCATCCACTACTTCCACGTCGACGGCTACACCGTCTGGGGTGCGACCGGCCGTATTCTCGTTCAACTGCTCGAGTTGACGACCGAGTTCGAGGCGCCCGAACGCGTCGAGCGCTCTCGGCGCTGACTGCAACTCGCCTTCGGTCGTCTCATACGGACTGCTGTCCCGAGTTACCGTCGATCGCCGCCGGTTCCGAGATCACCGACGACCGTCAGCGGCGTGTTCTCGAGGTCGTCCGCCGCACGGTCTGCATCGCCGAAACCGGCGCTGACGACCCGTGTAAGCGCCTCCTCGACGCTCTCGTCCAGTTCGGTGACCTCCGCTGGCGGGACCTCGAGGACGAACCCAGTCGTAATGTTCGGCGATGTCGGCAAAAAGAGGGTTACGCGACCGTCCGGCGTCGTCCGGCCGGTCTTGAACGCGGTCATCCGGAGCCCGTCCCACGTCTCGACGCGCACCGGCGTCTGGAGCGTCTCCCCCGTCCCGAGCGTCGTCTCCGTGGCAGTCTTCGAGGCGTTGTAGACGACGCGGATCACGGGGACGCGGTTCGCGACGTAATCGACGATCGTCTCGAGGACACCGCCGGTCGTCGTCTCGGTTAGCTGGCCGGCACCGTACAGGGCCGCCACGACGAGGCCGACGAACGTCAGGACCCGAAGGAGGGCAGCGAGTCGCGCACGGGCGTACTCGCCAAGCCCCGGCGTGATCGGCTCGAGCGTCCCGGCAGTGAGCAAGACTCCGGGCGTGATACTCGCAACGAACGAGTAGAGCAGATACAGGATAAACAGCGTCACGAGAACGGGGCCGACGACGACGAGGCCGCGCCCGAAGTCCGCTTTCACCGAACTCATCTGGCCACACTCACACTCCGAGTCAGGTGATCCTCCTATGAGTAGATTGTGGACTCGAGGCGGTCGAAATCGTCACCAGCCAGCCGGTGTGACGACCGACGGCTCACTGACTGCTGTCCGACAGTATAAGTGCCCCCCACTCCCAGTACCCCCCATGACGACCACCGTCGACAGTCTCGACGCTCGAGCGCAGCGCCGATCGGCCACACCCGCTTCGCTCGCTGGTCTGGAGGGACAGCGATGACCGACGCCGACGACCCGGAGCTTGCAGTCGGCGCTGATGCGTTCACCCAGCAGGGGGCCGGCCTCTCCGTCGCCGTCGTCGGCGCCGGCGCCATCGGTGCGACGACGGCCTACGACCTCGCGCGTGAAGGGGCGGACGTGACGCTGTACGACGAGGGTTCGATCGCCAGTGGCTCGAGCGGGCGGGCCGCCGGCGTCTGTTATAACGCCTTCGCGGATCCGCTCGACGCCGAACTCGGGAGCGACGCTATCGAGCGATTTCGGGCACTGTCGGGCGACGACACCTTCCCCTTCGTCGAATGCCCGTACGTCTGGGTCGCCCACGAGGACGACGCCGAACGGGCCGACACTATCCGCAAGCAGGTCGAACGGATGCAGGAACAGGGCGTCGTTGCCCTCGAGGCCGACGCCGACGCGCTCGCGGACCGCTTCGACACAGTGCGGACCGACGACGTCGCGGTCGCGGGAATCGCCGGCGCAGCAGGCTACACCGATCCCGCGAAGTACACGGCCTGTCTCGCCGCGGCGGCCGACGGCGCCGGCGCGACGCTTGCGCCGAACACGCCCGTCGACGTCCGAACCGACCCCTCCCGGGTCGTCCTCGCGGACGGCACCGAACGCGAGGTCGACGCGGTGGTCGTGACCGCCGGCGCCCACACGAAACGCCTCCTCGCTGATGCCGGCGTCTCGATCGCGATGAAACCCTACCGGGTGCAGGCACTGATCGCGGACTGCGAACTGGCAGAGCCGATGTGGTACGACGCCACCGAGGAGTGGTATCTCCGGCCACATCCGGACGGGTTGTTGGCGGGCGACGGCACCGAACCCGTCGAGGCCGATCCCGACGGCTACGACCGCGACGCAGACCCCGACTTCGCTCCGGACCTCCTAGAGCGCGTTCGCCACCGCCTGCCCGACGCCGACCTCGAACTCGAGCGGGCCTGGGCCGGGCTCTGTACGGCGACGCCGGACCGGGATCCGCTGGTCGGTGAACTGCGTGAGGGACTGTACGTCGCGACCGGATTCCAGGGCCACGGCTTTATGCGTTCGCCGGCGATCGGACAGCGACTCGCGGCAGCCGTCCTCGAGGGCGACAGGATCGACGCCTTCGATCCGACGCGGTTCGACGGCGACGAGGCGTTCGAGATCGTCGACGGGATGTCGATCGATCCGTAGTCTGCAAGCGAGAGAGTCGAAGCGGGACGAATGCGTCAGGAAATAGCGTCTCGAGTCCGTCGTATCGGCCCTCGGGACGTCCGTCTCAGTCGTTGGCGGTGAGTTCGTCGGTTCCGGCGTCGGAATCGGTGACATCGACGGCATCGGAAGTAGCGTCGACGGCGTCGGACTCGTCGACGGCGTCGGCTTCCTCGCCCTCGAGTGACGACGCCTTCGGAATGTCGATCCGTAACGTACCGGCTTCGGTCAGCGTCGCTGTCCCCGAATCGGGGTCGACGACTGCGTCGTCGGGGAGGTCGGCCTCGCCGTCGAGTTCCATTCCGCGACCAGGGAACAACATCTCGAACCCGTCGCGGTACTCCCGGAAGCGGTCGACCTGAATCTTGACAGTTCCCTCGAGATAGCGGACCTGGACGTCGTCGGGTTCGGCGCCGGGCGTGTCGAAAACGACCTGGTAGGCGGTGTCGTTCTCGAGGATGTCGACGGGTAGCGAGCGGTGGTTCTGAACCTGGCTGTTCGCACGGCCGAGTTGTCGGTAGAGGGCAGTACCGATCGATCTGCGGAGATCACCGAGGCTCACGATGGCTCACCTCTGGCGGGTTCCATCGGGGCGGCCAGCGGGACAGGGAGGAGCGTCCGAGGCATGGCGTACCACAGGTTACACGACGCTCATTCATATCCCTTTTGATGGTTCAAAATAAACGTCTGACGGATTCTCCGTTTCCGACGTTCGAGTTCGTCGACGGCTACAGTTCGACCCGCTCGAGGCAGTCACTCCCGCCACAGACGGGACAGGAGAGATCGGACACCTCGAGGTCCTCGGGGACGTCGTACGTGTAGTGGTTCTCGAAGATGTCGAGAAAGCAATCCTCCGCAGTACAGACGATCTCTTCGGTCGGCGGCATACACGAGCATACTGTGACGTCGACCATCAACGCCAGGGTTTGATACGGATCGCTGTCCGTCGAACGCGATCAGCGACTCG
The DNA here is from genome assembly GCF_030848565.1 of Natronolimnohabitans sp. A-GB9. Lineage (GTDB taxonomy): Archaea > Halobacteriota > Halobacteria > Halobacteriales > Natrialbaceae > Natronolimnohabitans. The sequence goes on along the minus strand of NZ_JAVDDV010000001.1, from coordinate 480,016 downwards.
AGAAGACGCTTCCGACGGCGTTCGTGTAGTCACCGTTTTACCCCTCGAGGCGCTACCTCGAGTCATGACTGACCCCGAACAGTTGTCGGTGACGATCGTCGACGGCTACGTCGACGAGCCCGCACACTTCGGGGTGCCGCCGTACATCTCGACGTACCCCCGATACACTGCAGGGGCACTCGTCGACGCGGGGGTTCCCCGCGAGCGGATCACGTATCACACGATCGACGGCCTGCGTGACGAGCCCGATCGGTGGCGTGACGTCGACGAGGCCGACCTCATGATCTATCTGGGCGGGATGACCGTCCCCGGGAAGTACGTCGGCGGCACGCCCGCAGAACCCGACGAGGTACGAAAACTCGCCTGGACGGCAAACGGCACGAGCCTGATGGGCGGTCCCGTCAAGTTCGGCGTCGGCGAGGAAAACGCCGGCGCGACCGAGACCGAACGCCAGGACCTCGACTTCGATTTCGTCGCGAAAGGCGACGTCGAAGCCGCCGTCCACGATCTCGTCGCAAATGGCCTCGAGGGCTTCAACAATCGGATGCGCGACGTCGACGAGGTGTCGCGGTGGGCCCAGGACGGTGCCTTCATCGTCGAGCAACACCCCAACCATCCCGACTACCTCATCGCCGAACTCGAGACCTCCCGGGGCTGTGCCTACCGCTGTTCGTTCTGTACGGAACCGCTGTACGGCAACCCCGAGTTCCGGCCGCCACCGACGGTCGTCGGCGAGGTCGACGCGCTTTCGGACTACGGCGTTCGACACTTCCGGATCGGCCGGCAGGCAGATATCCTCGCCTACGGCGGCGATGGCGAAGCGCCAAATCCCGACGCCCTCCGGCAACTCTACAGCGGTATCCGCGAGGTCGCGCCCGACCTCGAGACGCTGCACTTGGACAACATGAACCCCATCACGATCGTCGAGTGGCCCGAGAAGTCTCGGGAGGGGATCCGGATCATCGCCGAACACAACACACCCGGCGACACAGCCGCGTTCGGCCTCGAGTCTGCCGACCCAGTGGTTCAGGCGGAGAACAACTTAAACGTCTCCGCCGAGGAGTGTTTCGAGGCGGTCAAAATCGTCAACGAGGAAGGCGGTTGGCGGCCGGGCGGGCCGAGAGACCCGAGGTCCGACGATTGCGCGGTCGACGACTCCACGGACGCGCCGCGACGACTGCCCAAGCTGTTGCCCGGGATCAACCTCCTGCACGGGCTCAAAGGCGAACGCGAGGAGACCTACGATCGCAACATGGCGTTTCTCGAGCGGGTCTACGACGAGGGTTACATGCTGCGCCGGGTCAACATCCGGCAGGTGATGTCGTTTGCGGGCACCGACATGTCCGATACGGGTGCCGAGATCGCCAACGATCACAAGAAGCTCTTCAAGCGGTACAAACGACAGGTCCGTGAGGAGATCGACAACCCGATGTTACAGCGCGTCGCCCCGACGGGGACCGTCCTGCCCGACGTCCACCTCGAGTACCACCAGGACGGGAAGACGTTCGGCCGTCAGCTGGGAACCTACCCGCTGCTGGTCGGCATTCCCGGCGAGCGCGAACTCGGCCACACGATCGACGTCGCGGTCGTCGACCACGGCTATCGCTCCGTCACCGGCGTTCCCTACCCGCTCGATCTCAACGCGGCCTCGATGGACGAGCTCACGGCGATCCCCGGCATCGGCAGCAGCACCGCCGGCGACATCGTCGTCAACCGCCCTTACGAATCGGTCAGCGATGCGGATCTCGAGTCGACGGTCGACCTCGAGGGGTTCACGACGACGCATGCCCTCGAGGGCGCCGACTGATACGGATTGATACCTGCGATGTACCGGCGTAACCGCGACCCGGGCGGCGGTTACGCCGGCAATGACGTACAGTAAACCGTATGAAACACGGCCTCGCCGTCGCGAACGAACGGGCGCCCACCGATCGAGCGCTTTCGAAGACGCGTTTCCACCGATCGTTCCGAAACTATCGACTCTCGGTCGGTAGAACTATTATGGAGGGGCCAAAGAGGTGAAATTGAGGGTCTACCTGTGGAAATATCTGAAAAACTCCTGTGTCTGTTCAGCGCGGACGTCTCGGCAGAGGAGGACCGATACGTCATCGAGGTACCACGTCAGGAAGTCGAAACCGGCGACATCGAGCCGGAGGAAGTCTATCGCGTCGCACTCATCTCCCGGGATGAGGCCGACGGCGACGGTGAGTCGACGGCAAAGCCACAGACGGCGCCGTCGGAACCGCAGCCGCCGGTCGACGTCGGGGAGACGCGCTACGTCGAGATCGAGGACATCGGCAAGCAGGGCGACGGCATCGCTCGCGTCGAACGCGGGTACGTCATCATCGTCCCCGGCGCCGACGTCGGTGAACGCGTCAAAGTCGAAGTCACCGAAGTCAAGTCGAACTTCGCCGTCGGCGAGATCATCGAAGAGACCTTCTAGCGCGGCGACTCGGGCCGTGGACGGTCGCTGATCGCGCCGGCTCGATTCACGTTCGCCATCGCGGGACGGTCGCCACTGCGACCGTCACAGCGTTTTCGCTCGGACGACGCGTTCGTCCGCCCAGAACTGTCGATCATCAGTACGCGTGTCTGTTCTCACCGAGTTCGGCGGCGACGAGAGTCGACTCACCTCGCCGTAACAGATCAGAGACGGTCGACACCGAGTAGTCGAGCCGATCTGCGATCTCCTGTAGTGTCGTCTCACGAGGGATCTCGTAGTAGCCGAGCTCCCAGGCGGTCCGGATCGCGCGTCGTTGCGTTGCTGTCAGGCGAGACCCGTCGAGCTGTGGAACCGTCCCCACGGAGACGACGTCGACCGTCAGTTCGTCGGGAATCTCCTCGCGGATTCGCTCGAGATCGCTGGCGGTGGTCACAAGCGAGATGAGCATACGCCGGTCCGGCAGATATTCGATCGGTGGGATGACCGCGAGCGTATCGCGTTGGAAGACGCTCGCTAACTCGTGATTGAACGCGTCGAGTTCGTTTCGGAGATACGAGTAGCAGCCGCCGCTCCCGTCCCGATAGACCTCGTATTCGTCGATCTCGAGATCCGTCCGAAGCGCTCGCTCGTACACTGCCGGGTCGCCCTCGACGTAGTTGATCGTCGTCTCGAACCCGTCAGTGACCGTGATATAGAGGACGAGCTCTCGAGACAGCTCCGGCGCGGTACAGACGATCGAGTGGATCGGGTGTACCGTCGTCTCCGTATGGGTGATCGAGAGTCGAATCGCTTTCATCGCGGTCCCAGCCCCTATCGCTTCCGTCTCCACCCATCCTTATAAAATTGCGAAACAGTTCGTCCGAACAGTTTGGCACGACTGGAGTGGTGTTCCAGTACCATGACTCAGTACGGAACCTCGGACGAAAACGCGACGTCCGCGTCCGAAGAGCTACTGGAGCTACTCGGCGACCGTTACGCTCGTCGCATCCTTCTGGCGATACACGAGGAGACACTGTCGGCACAGCGGCTCGCGGAGACGACGGGCATCTCGGAGCCGACAATCTATCGGCGACTCGAGCGGCTCGAGCAGCTGGGACTCGTCACCTCGGAGCTGTTGCTCGATGCCGGCGGCAACCACTACAAACAGTATCGGGCTGTCCTCGAACGCGTGACCCTTCGGTTCGACGGCGACGGGCTGGTGGTCTCCGTCCGGACTGACTGCGGAGGGTCCGACCTCGAGTGTGACCACACGGGCGATGCCGGGACCGCCGGTCCCACCACGGCCGATCGATGAACGGCCGTTACCGAGGAACCGTCTCGCGGAACGTCGCTGGATCGTCGTGGAAACAGTCGCCGACGACGATCGCGTCCGCGCCCGCCTCGAGGATCTCGGTCGCTTTCTCGCGGCTGTCCATGCCGCCGCCGTACAACAGCGTGGTCTCCTCGAGGTAGCGGGCGGCGGCGGCGACGTCTTCGGGGCCGCCGTAGGTACCCGAGTACTCGACGTAGAAGACCGGAAAGCCGTAGAACGTCTCCGTCGCGAGCGCGGCCCCCGCGACCTGCTCGGGCGTGTACTGCTCCATGACGCCGGCGACGTCGGCTGCTGCCGACTCGAGGTGCTGAACAACGTACCCCTCGCCGACGAGTTTCGTCGCCAGATCGCCGATCGCGTCGACGGCTTTCGAGGAGATCCGGTCGCCGACGAGTGGCAGCCCCGTGCCGAGGATCTCGTCGGGTTTGCGGCCGACTTCGGTGAAGAGATCGACGTGTTTGCCGACGAAGTGCTCCCGGTCGCCGTTGTAGACTGCCGGAACTGCGACCGCCTCGACGGCGTCGATCGTCTCCGAGGTGACGTGGTCGGCAGCGTACGGTTCCTGGATGAGGTGCACCGACGGGACCGCGTCTCGGATCGCCCGGACCGTCTCGAGCGTGTTCGACTCGGTGACGCCGTCGGAGCCACCGACGATGACCAGATCGGTCCCCTCGAGGACGTCGAGTTCGCGCGGGAGCGGCTTGGCCGGATCGACCTTCGTGACGTGGGTGATCCCGTCCCAGTCGATATCCATGCCGTCACGTTCGGAGAAAGGGTTCAACTGCCTATCGGTTTCGCAGTCGATCGCCGGGACGGCCGCGAATTCGCGACCGATCGTCGACTCGTGCTGTCCGACAGTATTACTCCTCGAGTGGCGTCCCGTCGAGTCGCTTTTGCCCCTCGGAGTCGTGGACGACGACGTCGCCGGCGTCGGGAGCCACGGGCGTGTAGTTGTCGCGGACGGCGATCGCCTCCTCGAGTTCGCGGACGGCGCGCTCTTTTAACGAGCGAGCGAGATCCTCGGCGTCTTCGCGGGAGATCTCTCGGCCGAGCCCTTCACACTCGTGGGCACGGACGACGCCTCCCTCGTCGCCGGTATCGCCAGCGTCACCAGTGTCACCGTGCGTGGGAAGCGCAACGCTGTCGACGGCCTCGCCCATCGGCTGGCTCGTGCCGGCGAGCGTGCCGTCCGACGAACCCTCGCTTGCTTCGTCCGCGAGGACGACGCTGAAGGGGTACGTGCGACAGATCAGCGGTCGATCGTCGTGGGCGACACAGGCACCGGTGCCGTCGTCGTCTTCCTCGTAGAAGACACAGTCCCCGCAGTCGTCGGTCTGTACGGCCCACTCGAAGGTCTCGCCCTCGAGGGTGCCATCCTCGGTCTCCGAGAGGCCGTAGGGCATCGGTCGGGCGACGTCGCGCCAGTCGTATTCGCCCCCGTCGCCCTCGCCGCCCTCGTTTCCCCCAAGCTCGCGCACTTCGTCCGGAAACACCGTCGCCGTGTGTTCCTCCTCGCCGAGACCCCGACAGCAGGCGCCACAGCGGGTACACTCGAAGCCGATCGACTCGATGGCGTCGGCGAGGTCGTCGATCGCGAGTTGGCGGGCGGTCTCGAGTTCGTCCTCGAGTGATTGCACACTCGAGGGTAGCCGCCGACGCGGAAAAGTCAGTCGTTCCGTGGGACCGCGGCCGTCCCGTCCCACGCGAGGCGGTCTTCGACGGCGAGTTTCTCGAGGTGAGCACGGACCGTCGCCCGCGCGAGATCACGCACGCCTGCGAGGTCCTTCTCGTAGGCCGACTCGAGGACCTCCTCGAGGGTCTTTGCACCCGCTTCGACGGCCTCGACGATCGCTCGCTCGCGGCGCCGCCGGTGTGCGAGCAGTCGCTCGAGGGTCTCCCGTGGCGTGTCGACCGTGGGGCCGTGTCCGGGGTACAGCGCTGGTGGATCGAGCGCCCGGAGCCGCCGCAAGGTAGTTAGATACGCGCGCATGTCCCCGTCGGGTGCACCGACGACGACGCTGCCCGACTCGAGGGCACAGTCACCACACAGGATCGGGCCGCCACGACCAGCCTCGAGAGAGACGTGATCAGGTGCGTGGCCGGGCGTATCGAGGACACGAACGCGGTCCTCGCCGAGTGGGATCGTCGCCCCTGGCGTGACGGTGCGATCTGGCTCGAGTCCGGTTTTATCGTGGAACCGTTCGGTGCGGCCGTACCGGGCCCAGACCGTCGCGTCCGTCTCGTCGGCGTACGCCGAAACGGCGCCGACGTGGTCCGGATGGGTGTGGGTGACGAGTACGTGTTCGACGTCGCGTTCGCGGACCAATCGATCGAGTTCGTTGGCTCGGGCCGCGGGATCGACGAGCATCGCCGGGTCGTCGCCAAGAAGATAGGCGTTGGTCTGTCCGGTGGGTGCACGCGTCGGCACCGAGACCGAACACCGAGTGAGATTCATGGCTCGAGACTAGCAGTGAGAAAAGATGTGTGTATCGACCGAGTGCGGAACGGCCTCGCGTTCCCGGCCCACTCGGTCGAAGCGTCGCTCCGTCGGTCGGTCGCAGTCATACGGTCTCCTGTCGTCACGCCCCGCCGGTCGCCGGAACGGGGTCGGTGATCGGCGAGACAGCGGGACAGCAGTCCGTATCAGTGTTTGAGGTAGTAGACCTGCTTGCGCGCGTCGCGGAAGCTGTATCGCGAGCCGATGAGGTCGACGTCCTCGAGGCGGTTGAGGGCGTAGCGGACAGTGCGGTCGGGGAGCAGCGACTCTTCGGCGAGTTGTCCCTGTGAGAGAGGCGAGTCGGTCTCTAACACCTTCGCGACGAGCTTCGCGCTCGGCGGCAGGTCACGGAGACGGTCGCGGTACTCCTCCGTCGAGAGCGTTTCTTCGGCGGCACCGGTTCGGTCCTCAGTAGTACTCATGCTCATATGGTACCCAGCGGAATCGTCAGTGGTAAAGCTTCCCTATATGTGGATACGAATAGTCATGTTTGTATAAGGTGTATAAATGGGATATTAAGACATTCGGGTTGCGTCCACAGCGTCGCCAGTCGCGATGGCGACGAAAACGGGCGGTAGACTCCTCGAGGCCGGCTCGAGGCCGGCTTGTGGCCGGAGTCGACACGGATCGACCTAACCGTTCGTAACGGTTGTATGACGGCTCGTTTATGAATACTCGTTGAAAGAGACAGTCGGCCGTCGAAAGACTCCAGTATCGTTTTATCCTCCCGCTCCTGTAGTTGCGGTCAGTGTGAAAGGACAGGAGTGGTACCAGGCCGACGACGTCGCCGAGGAATACGACGACAAGCGCTTCTCCCAGGGCGGACAGCTGATCGACCGCCGGGAGAAGGAGGCCGTCCTCGAGGCGATCATGCCCGTCGAGGACCGGAACATCCTCGAAATCGCCTGTGGTACCGGGCGATTTACCGTGATGCTCGCCGAGCAAGGCGCCGACGTCGTTGGACTCGATATTTCGGCGGCGATGTTACAGCAGGGTCGCAAGAAGTCCCAGAATGCGGAGCTAGAGGGGACACTCGAGTTCCTCCGGGGTGACGCGGGACGGCTGCCGTTCCCGGACGATCACTTCGACACCGTCATCGCGATGCGGTTTTTCCACCTCGCGGACGATCCGAAGGCGTTCTTAGAGGAGATGCGCCGGGTCTCTCGGGACCAGATCGTCTTCGATACGTTCAATCGGTTCAGCGCTCGCAGCGTCTACAACTGGGCGCTTCCGATGGGATCGCGACTCTACTCGAGAAGCGAGGTCGCTATTTTGCTCGCGAAGACGGACCTGACGCTCGTCGACGTCGAGGACGACTTTATCGTCCCCTACGGGCTCTATCGGTCGATCCCCAACGGGCTCGCGTCGTCGATCCGATCGCTCGATAAGGCGATCGGCAAGCTTCCAGTGACCGATCATCTGGCATCCGTCTCCTACTGGAACACGCGCGTTCGCTGATTGCCGGACAAAACGAGTCAGGGATTTTCGACTGAACGAATGGTCGAAAATCTGTACTGACTGTTGTCCGGTAGTATGAGACGGACTGCTGTCGTCACGGGTGGCGTTCCACGCCCTAGCTGCCGGTTCGAACCCCGTCGTGTGGGTCGGTTCGTCCCAGCAGTCGACGGTTGGAACGTGACGAGTCCCGTTCGTCTCCGATTGCTGCCCGTCCGACGGCGGCCACCTGTGCGCCGCCAGTCCCGTCCGTTTGCTAGTGGCCGAACCCGTATTTTTACTATCGGCGAACGCTACCACAGTGTATGGAGCTCTCGGTAGTGGTATCGACGTTGAACGACCGGGAGCGATTACTCTCGTCGCTAGATGCCCTCACCGAACGAACACCGCCGTCGACCGAGATCGTCGTCGTCAACGGCCCCTCCTCGGATGGCACCACTGGCGTCGTTCGCGAACGGTCCGATGTCGACGTGCTCGTCGAAATCTCTGAGCGCAATCCGAACGTCTCGCGTAACGCTGGCCTCCGGGCCGCGACGGGGGACGTCGTCGCCTTCATCGACGGCGAGTACGTGGTCGAACCGAGCTGGTACGACGCCATCGAACGCTCGCTTACCGACGAGGTCGACGTCGTCACCGGCCCCGTCACCGGGAGCGGAATCGATTCCGATCTCCGGACACCCAAAACCGTCGCGAGACGCGCCGTCACCTACTTCCACGGTGACAACACTGCCTTCGACAGAACCGTCCTCGAGGCCTTAGATGGATTCGACGAGTATCTCGAGACCGGGGGCGCATGCGACTGTGCCCACCGCGTGGCCGGTCTCGGCTTCGACGTCGACTGGGATGCAGAGATGGCCACCCGCTGTGAGGTCGGAACCGACGGCGGACGGGCCGACCGGGACTGGGGGGAGACCTACCGCTCGCGGTCCTATCGTCTCGCGAAGAACTACGGGCTGCGTCCGACCGTCGTCGGCCGCGTCACCGGCAGCGCGCTCCGGGACGCCGTCGCCGGGATCCGCGGTGTCGTCTCCGGAAACGAGACGCCCTCGGGCTGGCTCGGCGATGGCGGTGCCGTCGTCACCAACGCCGCGCGTGGGCTCCGGGACGGCCTTCGCGCCCGCTGGACCGACCGGACGACACAGCGAAACCCGAACGGGCTCTCGAAACGACACGATCGGGCGGTCCGCGTCTACGATCGTCGCTAGTCGGACCGACATCGATCGCAGCATGGGCCGGCGAGCGGCGGGGCGTACCTATAGCAGACCGTATCAGCCCTCGAGGACCTCGTACGTAACGTCTGCGTCCCGAAGCGTGTCGGTGACTCGACCGACCTCGTCGGTCGTCGCAACGGCAGTAACCTCGAGTCCGCGTTCGGCGCCTTCGGCGGCGATTTCGCCGGCTGCAAACGGGACTTCGGGATCGGTTCCGGACTGGCGGCAGGCGACGACGGCTTCGACGCCGGCAGCGACGACAAGATCCGCGTTCTCGCAGTGATCGGCGAGGAGCTCCGAATCGACCGCGCGGCTCCCGCCCGTTCGAACCGCCGGTACCTGGAGGACAGTCACGGAACCAGGCTCGAGATCCATGACGCCCTCGAAGCTCGTGACGCCGACGTCGGTGCCGGCCTCGGCGTCGGTCGTCGCGACGCCCGTCGCCGGCCCCTCGTCGCCGGGTTTTGCGTGGAGCAGGCCGTCCTCGACGAACAGCGAGACTGTCTCGCCCTCCTCGATGTCGTCGGTCGCGATGTACGCTGCCTCACTCATCGCGTCTAAGACGTCACCGGTGACGTGGTCGGCGAACCGACGGATGTCGTCGGCGGTTCTGAACAGCCAGTCGACCCCCTCCGGCGTGACGCGGTACCGCGAGCGCCCCTCTTTTTCGACGAGGCCATCGTCGACCAGTTCGCGAATGTACTCGCTGACGGCCTGGCTCGTCACACCGACTTCAGTGGCGATCTCACCCTGGCTGACCGCGGGCTGGCGCTCGGCGATCTGGACGAGAATCCGAAGCCGCGTCGCGGCCCGCTTGTTGTCGAGGACGTCGACCATACGACTACCCTTCCACGAGCGACCCAAAAAGTGACGCGGTCGCTCCCGACCGAATCGTCCGCCGTGGACGTCTCGAGTGCCAACGCAGCGATGTTTTCGGCCGTCGGGAGTGGATCGAACCGGGAACCCGAGGCGTCAAGTTGATAGCGAGTGCGTCCTTCACTCCAGCATGAATATGCCGACCGCTCTCCCCGCGACCGACACGTCGGTCAGCGGCCTCGAGTTCGGCGCCGCGACGCTCCCTGCAGTGATCGGTTCGATCGGATCGACGGACGTGCTGGCGTGGGTCGCGATCGGCGCGTTCCTCGGAGCCTTGCTCCTCGAGTGGCGGGGAGTCCGTGAGCCGGCACGATATCTCGCGACGGGTGCCTGGCTCACCTTCGGCGTCTTCTGGCTGACGATGGCACCCTACTACTACTACGACGTCCAGAGCCCGTTACAGACGATACTGGCGGTGGTCGCGTTGCCGTTGTGTGCCTACACCGGGTATCTCCTCTGGAGTGGCCGTGACTCGCTGTTCCTGCTGACAAAGGCCATCGCGTTCATGGGACTGATCTACCTGCCGGCCGAGACGATCCCGTTCGTTCGCCAGTGGCTCATCGAGACCACGGCGGCCCAGACCCACTACGGGATGGAACTACTCGGCTACAGTCCCGGTATCGAAGAGGGCGCCAACGGCTACGAGAGTCGCTTCGCCTTCGATCCCGACGAGACCGTCACCGGCCGGACGACCTACATCATCCTCGCGTGTACCGGGATCGGAAGCATGGCGATCTTTGGCGGCCTGATCGCCGCCGTGAAGGCACCGCTTCGTCGCAAGCTTACGGGGTTTGCCCTGGCCGTCGGCGTCATCTGGTTTCTCAACCTCCTGCGAAACGTCTTCATCGGGCTGGCCTCCCCGTGGGGCTGGTTCCAGCAGGACTGGCTGGTCTCGTTTATGACGACCTACATGGGTGCCGAGGCCAACCGAGTCTCCTATCTCGTCGCCCACAACTACGTCTCGCAGGTGCTGTCGGTCGTCGCCCTGCTGGGGATCACCTATCTGCTAATCAAGATCCTCCCCGAGATCCTCGAACCGCTCGAGGAGGTCCTCTTTGTTATCACCGGCACTGAGTACGATCTCTTCGAGGCACTCGGAAGAGATGACGTCCGTGCGGACGGTGGTGCCCAACACGACCAGTGACCGACGTCGATCCCCCCGTTTCGCCGATCGGCCGTGCGCTTTTCGTCCCAGGAGCCGACGCGCTCGTCGTCGCCGACGTCCACCTCGGGCGCGGCGCCGACTCGCGGATCGAGGCGCCGATCGACGACGGCGCAGACGTCCGCGAGCGGCTCACGTCCCTCCTCGAACGCACCGAACCCACGACGGTCGTCGTCGCGGGCGATCTGCTCCACTCGTTCGGACGGCTCCCCCGCGGCCTCGAGGCCGATCTCGCCGCCCTCGAGAACTGCGTCGCCGACACTGGCGCCGACCTCGTCGTTACGCCCGGCAACCACGATACGATGCTCGAGTCGGTTTTCGACGGCGAAACGACGCCCGAGTACCGACTGGCCGACGGCGAGACGGTCGTCTGTCACGGCCACGAACGGCCCGCCCTCGAGGCAGATCGGTACGTCGTCGGTCACGACCATCCGGCACTCGCCGTCGAGGGGCGGAAACACCCGTGTTTCCTCTACGGACCGGCCGCCTACGAGGGCACGGATGTAGTGATGGTCCCTGCCTTCACGACACTCGCGGCGGGCGCGACGGTCAACGGAATGGCAGCCCCTGATTTCCAGTCGCCGCTGGTTACCGACGCCGACGCGTTCCATCCGGCGGTCTGGGACGACTCGAGTGCGGAGCCGCTGTGGTTTCCACCGCTTGGAGAGTGTCGGCGGCTACTGTGATTTATAGAGTAGTAGATACGAATCACGGATATGTTGAGCCCTCCATCGACGCTCGCCGAACAGCGACGACACGGCTATGTTCTCGTCGTCGCGGCGATCGTCCTGGCTGCCGTCTTCACGACAGTGACCGTTCTCGACGACCGTCCCCTGACACGACTCCTTGGCGTCTACTTGGTCGCCGTCGTGCTTGCGGCTGTCGGACTTCGTGCGATCGTCGCCACGCGACGCGGAACGCTTCGGGTCGACGAGACACGGCGTCGTGCGATGTTCCGGGCCGGTCATCACGCGTTCTGGCTGCTCTTCATCGTGATCGGCACCGATTCGACGTTCGATCTCCTCGGTGACGATCCGGCCAGCGTCTACCTGCTGGTCGGCGTCACGGCGTACCTCGTCGCGCTTGGATGTTTCAGACGAGGGGCCGATGATCGCTGACAGCTCTTGTAGGTGTCCCCATGACTGTCCCGCGATCGCACCGAGACCTCGGTACAGCGGACCGTATCGATCGGTGGCGACGGTGACCGTCGGTCGAACTGCCGGAACCACCGCTATCGTCGTTTTTCTCGACTGATCAGTCACCCTCTCCCGGTAGAACCCTCGCTCTATGGTAGATATGATCGAATAACGGCCGTATTTCGGACATTTGTCTATCTATACTCGGGTATGGAGAACAGATACACAACACTTAACCGTGTATGCGGTCACGTTTGAATCGTAATGGCAAACGGTACGGTTGACTTCTTCAACGACACGGGCGGTTACGGGTTCATCGAGACTGAGGATGCGGACGAAGACGTGTTCTTCCACATGGAAGACGTCGGCGGTGAGGACCTGACCGAAGGTACGGAGATCGAATTCGACATCGAACAGGCCCCGAAGGGTCCGCGCGCGACGAACGTCGTCCGCAACTAACTACGGTTCGCCCTGTCGTTTTCAGCGACAGACGTTCCGATTCTCTCGAGACACGATTTCTCGAAAGCGGCCGCGCTGCCCAGGATCGATCGCCGAGCTCGGCGACCGAACCCCAGGAATCGCCGCAGCAGATTCGAATGGTCGCTTACGACCTCGATAGCTCCGTAAGCACTGCCTGTGCCGCGTCTCGTCCGCTTTCCATCGCGCCCTGAATCGACGACCAGCGGGTGTAGTCGCCGGCCAGGTAGACCGGCCCCGTCGGATCACGGACGTCCGGAAGCCGGTCGTAGATCCCCGGTGGCTGGTCGAACTGGGCGAACTCGATACGATCGGTGTGGAGCACCTCGAGGTCGAACGTCCGCTCGGGATACCACGACGCGAGGGCGGCCCGCGTTCGCTCGGCCAGCTCGTCGTCGCTGGCGTCGGGCGTTCCGAGGTACGTCGCACTGAGCAGCGCCGTGTCGTCGGGCGCGTACTCGGGTGCGACCGCGCTGTGGGGAACGACGTGGTTCGGTCCGTCGTCGTCGGCCGCGTTCAACAGGAGTCGCTTTCCGGTGTCGAGTTCCTCACGAGTGGACAGCGCGTAATACTGCGTGACACAGCCCCTGGCGTCGGTCGGGATCGACTCGAGGCCGGTCAGATCGCGAGCGGTCGGGGGATCGGTCGCGACGACGACGGCGTCACCCTCGTACGTGGCACCGTCGGTGGTCGTCACCGTCGCCCGTCCGTCGTCGGTCGCCGCGTCGACGTCGGTTACGGTCGTGTCGGTCTCGATCGTTCCGCCGACCGCTCGAGCGTGGTCGGCGAGTTGGGCTGGGATCGCTTCCATTCCGGCGGCCGGGACCGCGCTACCGCCTGCAGCGAGGCTCTTGAACGTGTACTCGAAGACACGCTTCGAGGTCGACAGCGAGCGGTCGAGCGTGATCCCGCCGTAGAACGGCCCGATGAAGCGCTCGAGGAACCGCTCGGAGAATCCACGATCGCGGAGATAGCGCTCGATCGACTCGTCGGGACCGCGCGCGTCGTCGAAGAGCGTCTCGAGATCGGTTCGTCGCAGTTCCCACCAGAGTCCCACGACTCGGAGTCGGTCGCCCAGGGTGATGTCGGGGTTGAGAAGCGTCTTCGGAATCGAACGCGGCTGATCGAGCGGATCGGCGAGCGTCGACCGATGGTTCGGTCGGGCGATGGTCGCGCCCGACGCGAACCAGCGCAGGTCGAGTTTCTCGAGGTCGAGCTCTCGCTGTACAGCGGGATACGCGGGAAACAGGACCTGAAAGCCGCGATCGAGCCGATAGCCGTCCTGCTCGCGCGTTCGGACACGGCCACCGACGGTTTCGCGGCGCTCGAACAACGTCACGTCGACGCCGCCGGCGGCGAGATGGCGCGTCGCGACGAGGCCGGCGAGTCCGCCGCCGACGACGAGTACCCGTGGTGTCGACTGCATACGTCGTCTGTTCGACTGGTTCAGTGAAAGTACTGGTCCTACTTATGTAGCCAACCGTGAATCATCCGGTCTACTGTAATCACTGACCGCCGATTACGGACCCCGCCCTGACGATCGGCGGGACAGTGGTACAGCAGTCCGTGTCAGAGCGTGTCATAGAACGGTTCGCATACGCTCTTTATGACGACTCGGCGAACGGTAAGTCCAGGTGAAGGAGTTACCGGAGCGTCTATCGAGTCGTGCAGAATCTGCCAAAAGTCGCCTGGTCAAGATCGTGTGGCGCGGCGCGTGTCGGCTTCCTCCCAACCTACGGCGGGGCGGGGAATCCGTTCGCAACCTAGGTTGAATCAGAGAATGAGCCTTGTTTAGACACAGCGGAGAACGACTCTTGCGTCCTGTCTCGACGTGCAAGACCGTACCAGCTCGTTGCTCTATACAGATTCGTGACTACCTGTCAGCATCTGGGTACACCCTGAATCGGGTTTCTGTAATCAACACTACTGAAATCCTTTCCGATTGACACTGAATACGTCGAATACTGCGTCTCGAGCGGATACATCAAGGCCGTCGACAGTTAAGGAGACGCCACTATCACGCACATCAGTACTGTCAAAATCCACGCCGGCGAGGACGCAAGCCAACGCGTCTAAGGCGCAATCGTCCACTCTATGCGCCTGAACACCCGATCCGTGTGTTCAATTGTTCAACTATTTTATCCAACGTTCACTGATTTTGTGTCATGAGCACGCTCTTTTAGCCATATACGATGCCCACAGTAAGGGCAACGAACGCTTGCTTGATAACTGGAGTCAGTGAGTTCGACGTCGCTCTTACAGTTTACGCAGGTGTATCCCATGAGTGCTGGATAGCGGATTTGTTTGTATACTGTCTCTCGAGGGGTGATCAGTGGGTCTGCATCAACGGTTGTTCTGAGAACGTATTTTTATTAATACCCTCTCTATATTGTTTGCCTCTATTAATCACCGAGTGAAGAATTGTACAGGCTCGATTGGTATGAGTGTTTTGCAAAGTTCGCTATCGTACCTCAATTCGGCCTCCAGTTACTGATTTCCGTTAGTCCACTCGCTATCAACACGGGAAAATAAACAAAATTAATAAACAGTACCGAGACTTTTATCTTCCGTCTTGCAGACTGGCAGCACGAAAATATATTAACTCGAATGTCTAACTTGCTATCGTGACAGAGGATGACTCCTTGAACGAGTTGCTGGATGAACTCGATGGCCATAATGACCTTGACAAGGCCCAACAACAAGTATCGATTACTGTCGATGAGCGGCGGTACGGAAAGGCGGTCACGCTCGTGTCGGGGTTCGATCTCCCGGAGTCAGAGATAGAATCGCTTGCTTCATCGCTCAAGTCCTCACTGGCGGCCGGCGGTACAGTCACCAACGATACCATTGAATTACAAGGCGACCACCGCGATCGACTCCCCGAGTTGCTTCAAAATCACGGTTACGATTTGACGTCCTCCTCCGGCTGAAGCCGTAGGATTCCCGGGCGTTGGGATATTATGGTTTGCAGTCAGCGACCTGTTCTCGGCCGGCTACTACGCCGGTGTGTTTGTCGAACAGGCGGGCTGCTGGCTGCGCCAAACAGCCGTTACTCCTATCCTCTTCAGGATTCGGAGTTACCGTCGCTCGCATGTTTTCCGCGGCGTTCAGATCCGCGTTCGCCACCAACCCGCACTCACCACAGACGTACAACCCGCGTTCCACACGGTTTGATGAGGCTTTCGTTCCGCATGCACAGCATGTCTTCGACGTTCGGAGCCCAGCTTCATCAACCCGCTGGACGCTGATCCCGCGTTCCGCGGCTTTGTACTCGATCATGTCGATGATCGTGTCGAACGGCCAGTCGTGGATCTTCTTGTTTCCGTGGCGACCCCACTCAGCATCATCACGGATGCCTTCCGGGTACCCGACAGCGATTTCACCAACACCACGATCGGCACATTGCTCGACGATATCTCGCGTCAACGCGTGAAGCGAATGCTTCCGACGCCGATCCTTCTTCTGGCGCGCCCACTTAGCTTTCTTCGATGGCCCATCTTCACCCTCCGTATCGTATTCGACGTGACGGAAGTAGTGGACATCCTCTTTCACAGCGTTCCCCGGGTAAAGCAGTGTTTCATCGCCGATTGACACGGCAGCGACGTTGCTGATGCCGAGATCGATGCCAGCTGTCTTCTCTCCCGGGGCGTCTGAGTGTTCGATTTCGACATTGCAGACGAAGTGGAGTTCCCAGTCATCGCTGTTCCAGACGGCTCTGACCTGCTGAACGCTTTCCACCTCTGCAAGATCAACGTCCGGCCGTGTTTCGTACGAACACAGAACGAAATCGCTCCGATGTTCTTTGAGATTCTGGCCTTTGCTGAGGCGGACATAACCGTGTTCAGCGTCGAGTTTGAATCCGTTCTGTTTGAACGTGACTGTGGATCGCGGATGTTCGTCGCCTCGTTTGCGATATCCTGGCGGGTTATCATCTGGATCGTCGCTGGCGTACCAGCCGTTGAACGCTTCAGCGAGCTCTTGGAGAACTCGCTGACTGGATTGCGAATGCAGATCCCTGTAGCGTTCATGGCGTTTGAGGTACGACGTGAGTTCGTTATGGTCTGGGATGTGACCGGTGCCGTCCCAGATACGTTGGATGTGCCAGCGGCCGACGTTCCAGAGTTTGGAGGCGGCGAACGCGAGCGAATCGATATCGGGACGCACCTGTGCCTGGTTACGGATGCTCGCTTTGAAGGTGCGCGTCACGACCCGATCCGCCATACCTGGGTCGTGTACGACGATTCTTGTAAAGAGTTGGATTTCTCAGTGAATATCCACTCAGCAGTCAGTGGGTGGTTGGTAAATCCTGTGTCGGCTTCATCCCACCGCTAAAGCGGGTGGGCTTTCGCCTTGCTCCACTGTAAGCCAGTCTAACTAACCCATCCGCTTCGGTTATCGATGGCGACGCTGACAGTCAGGTTCTACATCCAATAGTAACTGGACCAGAAATGTTAATATACTCTCGTCGGTAGGAAGCCTGTGACGAACCGGTTTACTCACCAGCGAGCAGACCGCGAAACGAATCAAAACGAAACCGAAGAGACGGACGAAACGATTGATCTCGATTCCGTTGATGACAGTGAGGTCGTTCGGACTGCTGATGGAGAACTCATCCACGAACCGACCGGACTCATCCTTGAAGACGACCGGATCGACCGCGGCCCTGAATGGCGGGCGTTCAATCAGACACAACGAGAGAACAAATCCCGTGTCGGTGCTCCGACGACCAAGACGATGCACGACAAGGGGTTGACAACGACGATCGACTGGAAAAATAACGATGCCTACGGTCGGTCACTGTCCTCCGAAAAGCAAGCCAAGATGCACCGACTCCGCAAGTGGCAAGAGCGCGTCCGAACCAAAGACGCTGGCGAGCGAAACCTCCAGTTCGCCCTCAGCGAGATCGATCGAATGTCGAGTGCGCTCGGGGTTCCCCGATCTGTCCGGGAAGTCGCCTCAGTTATGTACAGACGGGCTCTTTCCGAGGATCTGATCCGTGGCCGCTCGATCGAGGGGGTTTCGACGGCTGCCCTCTATGCAGCCTGCCGACAGGAAGGAATCCCTCGAAGTCTTGACGAAGTGACCGAGGTCTCCCGGGTCGGAACCAAGGAAATCGGCCGGACCTATCGATACATCTCGCATGAACTCGAACTCGAGATGCAGCCGGTCGACCCGAAAAAATACATCCCGCGCTTTGGTTCACAACTCAATGTCAGCAAAGAAGTCCGAGCCAAAGCCAACCAAATCATCGATACATCGGCAGAACAGGGACTGTTATCCGGGAAATCCCCCACTGGCTTAGCTGCCGCCGCGATCTATTCGGCCTCAATGCTCTGTAACGAAAAGAAGACCCAACAAGAGATCGCTGATGTGGCCCAGGTTACTGCGGTCACGATCCGAAACCGATATCAGGAACAGATCGAAGCGATGGGCCTCAGTGACTAACTGACGGTCAGTGGCTACTATAGCGTTTCTCGAGTTGGGACTGGTATTTGTGCGAGAGACGCGCTATCTCGAGAGTACTGGAGATCACCGTACTCAGAGATCGAAGAAAAACCGGAGTGCGAGTCCGAGAAGGATCACGACGATACCCGAGATCGTCGCGATCGGCGGGATCGGAACGAACAACAGCACGATACCGATGAGGATGACGACCGTCGACAGTCTGACCATACGAAACGAGTCGTCACAGCGACGGGTAGTGGTACCGCCGGCATTGACAGCGATTCAAAAGTCCGATCCTCGAGACGGCCGGCCACCGTACGTGATCAGTCCGCGAACAGTCAGGCGTAACCGCCGGGAGACCGTCGTCAGCGTATGGTCGACGCAACCGTCACGCCGATCGAACGGGGGACGATCACCACCGACGTCAACAACGTCCTCGAGGGCGCCCGACTGGGAACGGCCGACGACCCGAATCCGGGGACGGAACTGATCGACAGCCCGGTGTACAACGTCGTGATCGACCATCCCGAGGCGACGATCCTCTGGGACACCGGCTCCCACCCCGAGGCTGACTCGGGTCACTGGCCCGCCGACCTCTATACTGCGTTCGAACACACGGGCCTGCGTCCCCTCGAGGACGACCTCGCCGACGTCGGTTACGACGTCGCCGATATCGATGCGGTGATCCAGACACACCTTCACCTCGACCACGCGGGCGGACTGTACGCCTTCGAGGGGACCGACACGCCGATCTACATCCACCGGCGCGAACTCGAGTACGCTTACTACAGCGCCAAGACCGATGCGGGCGACGGGGCATACCTCGCCGGCGACTTCGATCGCGACCTAAACTGGACGGTCGTCCACGACGACCGCGAGTGTCACGTCACCGACCTCGAGTTCCTGCGACTGCCCGGTCACACGCCCGGACTGCTCGGCGTCCGTCTGGATCTCGACGATGCCGGCACCGTCGTTCTGGCCGGCGACCAGGCCTACACACGGGCGAACTACCACGAGGAGCGACCGATGGGTGGTGCGTTGCTCTGGAGCAAGCGCCGCTGGCTCGAGAGCCTGCGAACGGTCAAAGACCTCGAGCGCCGGCACGATGCGACCGTCGTCTGCGGTCACGACGAGGCGGCCCTCGAGACGCTCGAGAAGCTATAACGGAGAATCGGTTCCTCTCACATTGCCGACGCCGGTACGATTTTGAACGTCGATACGGCGGTAGAAGTCATGGGCCCAGTTGACACGGCCGACGAGCCCGAGTTTCGGCCGACCTTCGAGAACCGTGTCCGGTTCGCCGAGACCGACCAGCAAGGGATCGTCTTCTACGGCGAGTACTTCACGTTTCAGGACGAGGCAGTCACCGAGTTCTATCGGCAGATCGGGTACAGTTACGCCGAGATGGAAGCGAACGGGTGGCAGGTCCACGTCGCGAACACGGAACTGAACTACCGCGACGCGGCCGAACTCGGTGACGTATTACGCAACGAGTTGCGGGTCGTCGAGATCGGAACGGCGAGTCTCACCTTCGAACACCGCGTGAAGCGGGTCGCCGACGACCGCGTGCTCGCCGACGGCAACGTCACACACGTCGCCGTCGACCTCGAGACCGAGGAGCCGATCGCCCTGCCTGATTCGTTTCGGGAGGCGATTCGGGCGTGGGACGATCGCGAGACGGCCGGCGACTGATACGGAAAGCGGTACAGGGAACCGTCTGCCGTCGACGGGCGCCGCCGTTAGCTCTCGAGTTCGGTCCGTAGCAACTGGTTGACGTCGCCGGGGTCGGCGCTGCCGCCGGTCTTTTGCATGACCTGTCCGACGAGGAAGTTGATCGCGCCGTCGTCGCCCGACTCGTAGTCCTCGACGGCACCCGGATTCTCGTCGATTGCCTCGACGACGGCCTGCTGTACCTCGTCCGTGTCGGTCTTGCCCAGGCCCTCCTCTTCGACGATCTCGTCCGGGGAGCTCCCGTCGTCGAGCATCGATCGCAACACCGTCTCGCGGGCGTTTTTCGCCGTGATCTCGTCCTCGGCGACGAGTTCGACGAGCCGCGAGACCTCCTCGAGGCGGCCCTCGATGTCGGTGATCTCCATGTCGCGGTAGTTGAGCTCACCGAGCAGATTGTCCGCGACCCACGTCGCTGCCAGGTCGGGGTCGAACTCGCCGGCGACGTCCTCGTAGAAGTCGGCGACCTGTTTCGTCGACGTCAGTTTGGAGGCGGCCTCCTCGCTCAGACCGTACTCCTCCTGGAACCGCTCGCGGCGTGCGGCGGGCAGTTCCGGAATCGCGATCTCCTCCTTCCAGCCCGAGACCCGCAGCGGCGGCAGGTCGGCCTCCTCGAAGTACCGGTAGTCTTTCTCCTCTTCTTTCGAGCGCATCGAGACCGTGATGCCGCGGGACTCGTCCCAGTGGCGGGTCTCCTGTTCGACCGCACGGCCACGCTGGATCGCGTTCTTCTGGCGGGTCTCCTCGTAGGCCAGCGCCTTCTCGGCGCCCTTGTGACTCGAGATGTTCTTGACCTCCGTGCGGTTGGCCGCCGCGAGTGCCTCCTCGCCGATCTCGTCGACGCCGTCGCCGTCGATCTCCTCTGTGGGGATGATCGAGAGGTTGGCGTCGATACGCAGGCTGCCGTCGCGCTCGGCGTCGAAGACGCCCAGATACTCCAGTACCTCCTCGAGTTCGGCCAAGAAGGCCCGCACTTCGCCCGGACTGCGGAAGTCGGGTGCCGTGACGATCTCCATCAGCGGCGTCCCCGCGCGGTTGTAGTCGACTAACGTGTACTCGGCGGAGTCGATACCGCCACCGCCGCCGACGTGCTGGAGACTCCCCGGGTCCTCCTCGAGATGGGCCCGTTCGATCGCGACGGTGCGACGTTCTCCCTCGACGGCAATCTCGAGTTCGCCGTCGGCACAGATCGGCTCGTCGTACTGCGTGATCTGGAAGTTCTTTGGCAGGTCCGGGTAGTAGTAGTTCTTCCGGTGGAAGCGGGTCTCTTCGGGGATGTCGGCATCGATCGCCTTCCCGATCTTGACGGCGGCCTCGACGGCTTCCTCGTTGAGCACTGGCAAGGCGCCCGGCAGGCCGAGACAGACCGGGCAGACGTTCTCGTTTGGCTCGTCGGTCTGTTCGGTCGAACAGCCACAGAAGATCTTCGTGTCGGTCTCCAGCTGGACGTGGACCTCGAGGCCGATGACGGTCACGAGGTCGCCCTGCTGGACGGTCTGGGCAGTCATTGAGCCCCGATTCGGGCCGGTGGCGGTAAAGCGTAACGACTGCTGGTGGTCCGCGACCGGCGCTCCGGACCACTTCGTCGATGTCGGTCCGCTGGCGACCCGAACCGTCCGGTCGAGTGCTTCCCTCGAGTTACCTCGCCGAGGCGCCGAAAGTATAAATCGAAAGACACCCTCTGTGCTAGAGCATGTCAGCCAATAACCATCCATCGGAGCATCCGCTGGATCCGCTGACACCGACTGAGATCGAACGGGCGTGGGCGATCGTCACCGACGAGACGTCGCTCTCGAGTGAGACACGGGTCATCGAGATCACGCTCGCGGAGCCACAGAAAGCGGCGCTCCGCGAGTTCGAGGCCGACGGGACGAAACCCGACCGGCGGGCTCGAGTCGTCGTCCGCGACAAGGACGAACGAGCGTCCTACGAGGGCGTCGTCTCACTCTCGAACGAATCGGTCGAGGAGTGGTCGGAGATCGAACGCGGCCAGCCACGAATGATCGGCGAGGAGTTCGTCGAGGTCGAGGAAGTCGTGACCGAGAACGAAGAGTTTCGCGAGTCGGTTCGTCGACGCGGTGCCGATCCGGACCTCGCGATCGTCACCGCGTGGTCGGCCGGCTACGACTTCGTGCCTGAGGACGTCGATCGCGACCGGCGACTCGCACACGGGATCGCCTGGGTCAAGGGCGATCCCGACGACGAGGGTGCCGAGGCGTACAACCGACCGCTGTCAGGCATCCACGCGTGGGTCGACCTCGACGAGCGCGAAGTCGTCAAACTGGTCGACACCGGACCGAAAAACACCGACGTCGTCGAGAACCTCCGAACGTACTACTACCGCGAGGACAAACGGGAGTTGCGCGACGACCTCGAGCCGTACAACGTCGTCCAGCCCGATGGCCCGAGCTGGGAGGTCGACGGCCACACCGTCGAGTGGCAGAACTGGTCGCTCCGCGTCGGCTTCAACCACCGCGAGGGACTGGTGTTGTACGACGTAAGCTACGAGGACGACGGCGAAGAGCGGCCGATTCTCCGGCGGGCTTCCTGGCCCGAAGTCGTCGCCGCCTACAACGATCCCGACCCGGACCACGACTGGAAGGCGCCGTTCGACGTCGGAGAGTACGGCCTCGGACGGTTGGCGAACTCGCTGACGGAGGGATGTGACTGTCTCGGCTACATGCACTACTGGGACGCCGTGTTGAACGACGCCGACGGGGACCCACAGGTGATCCCGAACGCGATCTGTCTCCACGAGGAGGATTACGGACTGCTCTGGAAACACTACGACTGGCGCGTCGACGACCACGAAGTCCGTCGGAACCGGCGGCTCGTGGTCTCGTTCATCTCGACGATCGGGAACTACGACTTCGGGTTCTACTGGTACTTCTACCAGGACGGGAGTATCGAGGGGCAGGTCCGCCTTACTGGCTGTAACGCGACCGGGCTGATGGACACGGACGACCGGGAGACGGGCTACGCCGAGACGATCGGGCCCGGCCACAAGTCGATGCTCCACCAGCACGTGTTCAACTGTCGGCTCGACTTCGCGGTCGACGGCGAGACGAACACGGTCCGCGAAGTAAACCTCAGGGAGGTTCCACACGGTCCTGACGGCTACGATCCGACACCTCACGCCGAGATCGATCAAGACCGACTGAACCCACACGGGAACGCCGCCTTCGTCGAGCGGACTCGCTTCGAACGCGAATCGGACGCGAAGCGGCTGACCGACACCCACGCCGGCCGATACTGGGAGATCGTCAACGAAGACGTCACGAACGACGCGACCGGCGAACCAGTCGGCTATCGTCTCAGAGGCAAGAACGGATCGAACACCGTGTACCCGATGCAGCCCGGCTCCTCGAACGCAAAGCGGGCCGGATTCGCGAAGAAACACCTCTGGGTCACCCAGTACGACGACGACGAGATCTATCCTGCAGGCGACTACCCCAACCAGAACCCCGGTGGCGAGGGACTGTCAGCCTGGACCGAGGCGGACCGACCGATCGCCAACGAGGACGTCGTCGTCTGGTACAACCTCTGTCAGACCCACGTCTCCGTCCCGGAGGACTGGCCCGTGTTGCCGGCCAAGATGGTCTCGTTCAAACTCGAGCCCGCACACTTCTTCGAGGAAAACCCGGCGGTCGACGTCCCGCCGGAACACGCGATCAAAGACATCGAGAAGTGGACGACCGATCGCCAGGAGTCGATGGACCTCGAGTAGGGCGCTCGAGCGCTTGAGCTGTCGATGAGATCGCACGTCGTCCGTTGTCGGCCGTCGTCGCCGAACCCGCGGCCTCGTTTCTACGGTCTCCTGTCGTCACTGCCCGCCGATCGCCGACCCCGTCCTGGCGATCGGCGGGAACTCGGGACAGCAGTCCGTATCGACCGTGTCTATCGTCGATCGGCGAGTGCCTCGGCGACGACTTCGATCGGTGTCGGGGGTTCCTCGGTCGCGCCGGGACGGTCCTCGAGTTGAGTGCGACAGGATGCGCCGGGGGCGACGACGCGCTCGGCCGCGCTGTCGTCGACCTGTTCGTAGAGGACCTCGCCGATCGCCTTGCTCATCGAGTAGTGTTCGACCTCGTAACCGAAGGAGCCGGCCATGCCACAGCACGTCGAGTCGAGGGGATCGACCGCATAGCCCGCACGCCGGAGCACGCCGACGGCGTGGTGGTCTTTCGCGTGGGCCTTCTGGTGGCAGTGGCCGTGGTAGGCGAGGTGCTCGTCGGGGGCATCGAAGACGATCTCGGCGTCGAGATCGAACCGATCGAGATACTCACAGACACCGTAGGTGCTCGAGGCGACCGCCTCGACCTCCGGGTGGTCGAACAGATCGAGGTAGTCCGACTGCACCATGACGGCGTCGGAGGGCTCGATCAACACCACGTCGTAGCCCTCCTTGACGTACGGCAGGAGTTCGTGGACGGTTTCCGTCGCGTCCTCGGCAGCCGTCTCGAGCAGCCCTTTCGAGTAGGCCGGCCGGCCCACGTCTCGCGGGTCGGCGACCTCGACGTGGACGCCTGCGGCCTCGAGCACCTCGAGGGCTGCTTCGCCGGCCTCGGGATACTCGTGGTTGGTATAAATGTCGGGCACGAGGACGACCTTGTGATCGGCCTCGTGGGCCGCCACCGCGGGTCGACGGTCCGCGACGCGTTTCGCGAACGTGTTGCGCTCGAACGTCGGGAGGTCCCGCTCCCGGGAGATGCCGAGTACTTTCTCGGTGAGGACGCCGCTGCCGGGCAGCTTCGCCACCCAGTTCGAGACTGGGGCAGTCGCAGAACCGATCTTCGCGAGCGTCTCGAAGTTCGTAAAGAACCGATCACGAAGCGAGACGCCGTTTCGCTTGTGGTGTTCGTAGGTGAGTTCGGCTTTGAGCTTGGCCATGTCGACCCCGCTCGGGCAGTCGTGTTTACAGCCCTTACAGCCGATACAGAGGTCGAGTACCTCTTCGACGAACTCGTCGTCGAACTGTTCGTCGGGATCGAGGTCGCCGCTCATCGCCTGTCGGAGCATGTTTGCCCGACCACGCGTCGAGAGGATCTCCTCGTCTTCGGCCCGGAAGGTCGGACACATCACGCCGCCGGTCGTGGACTGTTCGCCACGACAGCCGCCACAGCCGTGACAGAGCTCGGTCATTCCCTGAAAGCCCTGGTCGTTGTCCCACTCCAGGACCGGATCGAAGCCGGCGTTGAACTCGTAGTCGGGGCCGAAGCGGTGGTTTTCGGTCATGTCGGTCGGATCACCGTCACGGCCCCGTGACGACCCTCCGCTCGCGTCGCTTGCGGAGACGCCGTCGCGGAAGACGACCTGGCCAGGGTTGAGCAGCCAGTCGGGATCGAACGCCGTCTTCAGCTCCTGGAAGGTCTCCCAGAGCTCCTCGCCGTACAGTTTCCGGTTCCACTGGGTTCGGGCCCGACCGTCGCCGTGTTCGCCCGAGACGGAGCCGTCGTATTCGACGACGAGGTCCGTCACGGCGTCGGTGATCGATTCCATCTCCTCGAGACCCGCTTCGGTCTTCGTGTTCACCAGCGGACGGACGTGTAAGACGCCAGGTCCGGCGTGGGCGTAGAAGCTGGCGTAGGTGTCGTGGTCCTCGAGGACCTCCTGGAAGTCGGCGACGAACGCTCGGAGGTTCTCCGGCGGGATACCGGTGTCCTCGATGAAGGCGACGTGTTTCTCGTCGGTCGTCCGCGAGAGCAGGATCGGGAGGCCGGATTTACGCAGTTTCCAGATTTTCGCGCGACTGTCGGCGTCGTAGGCCTCGATGGCGTCGAACGCCAGCGTCTCCGTCTCCGTGATCGTCCGCTCGTCTTCGTCGTCGGCTTCGCCGTCCGGATCGACGCTCGGACAGCGATCCGCGAGCAGATTTGCGACCTTCCGTTTGCCGTCGGCGACGTCGTCGGCATAGAACTCGACGATCAAGACCGCGGCCGTTCCGTCGGGAAGGATCTCCGTCACGGGTGCGAACTCGGGTGTGTCCCGCGCGAGGTCGATCAGCACGTCGTCGAGCACTTCGACTGCGGCCGGGTCGTGTTCGACGATCGGCTCGACGTCGTCCATCGCCTCGAGCACCGTGTCGTAGGCGAGCAACGCCATGCTCTTTTCCTCGGGAATCGGCTCGAGCGAGACGGTCGCTTCGGTGACGACCGCGAGGGTTCCCTCGCTGCCACAGAGGAGTTTCGCGAGGTTGAGCGTCCCGCCTTCGGCGTCGGGTTCGCCGACACCGCGTTCACCGCCGTAGGCGTCCTCGACGAGCCAGTCGAGGTTGTAGCCGGAGACGTTTCGCTTCAGGTCGGGATAGGTGTCGTGGATGAGTTGGCCCTGTTCCTCGAGAATTCGGGCGACTGCCGCGTAGATCGCCGACTCGAGGTCGTCACCGTCGGCGAGTTCCGGGACCTCTTCGATGGTGACCTCGCCGAAGGTCGTGACAGTGCCGTCCGCGAGGACGACCTCGACCTCCTCGACGTAGGCGTCGGTCTTGCCGTACTGCAGGGAGTGTGCGCCCGTCGAGTTGTTCCCGATCGCACCACCGAGCGCGCTCTTGTCGCCCCACGCCGGGTCGGGCGCGAACTTCAGGTCGTGGGATTCGAGTTTCTCGTTGAGCGACTCGAGGTAGATCCCCGGCTGGGCGGTCGCCAGTCGCTCGTCGGGGTCGATCTCTACGACGTCGTCCATGTACGTGGTGAAATCGAGAACGACGGCCTCGTTGACCGTCTGGCCGGCGAGGCTGGTGCCGCCGCCCCGCGGGAGGACGGGAATCCCGTTGTCGGCACAGTAGGAGACGACACGGGCGACGTCGGCGGTCGATCGCGGGAAGACGACGCCGATCGGCGTCACCTCGTAGATACTCGCGTCGGTCGCGTACAGCTGTCGGGAGTAGGAGTCGAAGCGAACGTCACCTTCGACTCGCCGCTCGAGGTCGGCGACGAGGTCGGGTCGTTCGACGTCGTCGCTTCGGTAATCGTAGTTGGCGTTCGGATCGGCAGCCGGGTCACGGTCGGTGGGAGGTGTGATCGTCATTGGATTCGATTTGGGTGACGGTTGGTGCTGGTGGGTAGTAGACGGTTGGCCTGCTGTCGATGCGTATACTGTCGAACGGAAGTCATTGCGGTAAATGCGCCGCTCCAGTCCAGCGAATGCTCCCGATCGTTCCGTCCGGCAGTATTAGAAGAGCGTCGGAAACAGCACGTAGACGGCGATCGTCGTTAGAATGCCGCCCACGAGCAGATAGTACGCGACCGGAATAAGGTTGAGCCGGACGACGTGTCCAGTCTTTCCGACGAGGCCGACCGTCGCGAGTGCGGCGATCACGTTGTGGATCGCGATAACGTTCCCGATCGCGCCACCGATAGACTGGGCACCGACCAGCAGCTGGGTCGGTAACTCGAGACGCTGGGCGACTTCGAACTGGAACGCGCTGAAGGTAATGTTACTGACCGTAATCGAACCGGCGATGAAGGCACCGAGCGCGCCGACAGCCGGGGCGATCATCGGGTATGCGGGCCCGATCACCGTCGCGGTCGCTTCCGCGAGCACGACGATCATGCTCCCGTCAGGGACCGAGGCGGCCGCCACGACGTCAGCTTCGACGTGGGCGTCGGTCTCGAGCATGATCTCGACCATCGCGATGACGAACACGAGCGCGATCAGTGGCGAGACGATCTTGCTGCCGGCGTCACGCCATGCGCCGACGACCTCGTCGCCGTCCATCCGGAACAGCACGACGGCGATCAGCGCGCTGACCACGAGCCAGGTGCCGGGGACGTACGCCCACTCGATCGTGCCGTCCAGTTCGGTCCCGAGAATCGCCGTCCACTCGAGGACCGGACCGATCGAGAGGGTACCGAGGCTGGTTTCGATCGACACGACAGGGGCTCCCTGTAGCCGCTCGGCGATCGATTCGATCACCCGGGTGCCGATCAGCAACACGACGAGGATCAGGTACGGCGACCACGCGCGCAGTAGCGACATCGAGTTCTCGCTGCCGGTTGCGGTGGCCGTCCCGTTACTGCCCGGTTCGATGGTCCCGACCCAGTGGTCGGGCCACTCGTCGCGGGGTGGGAATTCCCAGGCGTCGTCAGGCTCGAGGAAGCCGGCCCTAAGCAGGCCGACGACGACGGCGCCGCCGACCATCCCGGCGATCAGCGACGGGAACTCGGGACCGATGAACCACGCCGTCAGCGCGTACGGGACGGCGAAGACGACGCCGGAGACCAGACAGAGCGCCACCACGCCTCGAAGCGGGGCCAGCGACCGCTCGTCTGGATCGCCGAAGAAGTAGACGACCATCCCGACGGCGAAAAGCGGCATCAACACGCCGAGGATGCCGTTGAACACGGCGGCCCAGCCGGCCGCCGAGGCCGAATAGCCCGCGACCGACATCCCTTCGGCGGCTATCGTCGGCTCGACGCTTTCGAGGGGCTGTTCGTAGCCGACGATGATCGGCGTCCCGACCGCCCCGAACACCGTCGCGACGGCGTGACCGACGAGTGCCGCGACGACAGCGGCAAGCGCCGGAAAGCCGAGTGCGAGCAACAGCGGTGCGACGACGGCTGCGGGCGTCCCGAAGCCGGCGACGCCCTCGATGAAGGTCGCGAGAAAGAACCCGAGCAACACGACCTGGACGCGCCGATCCTCGCTGATCGAGGCAAACGCTTCGTTGATCGTATCGACCGCTCCGGAGCGCATCAACGTGTACAACAACACGAGCGCACCGAAGACGATCCAGAGAATCTCGAGTGCGGCCAGTCCGCCACGGATACTCGCGGCGGCGATCCACTCGACGGGCATCTCCCAGCTCGCGAAGCCAACGACCGCCGCGACGAGCCACGCGACCGGCATCGCTCGCTCGGCCGGCCACAGAAATCCGACCAACAGAACGGCGACGACGACAAGCGGGAGTAGCGCCAGCACTGCACTGCTAAGCATCGCTATCACCGGGATTCGTCCAGGCCATCACGACATCGGGTCCCGTTCCGTCGTGAATTCGATCTGGCATCGTCAGAGGATGATAGCACAGTACACATAATCGTCGTGCAGGCGAGTTCAGAACGGGATACTCGAGCCGTTTTCGGCGGCGCTTCCGGTGGAGGGGTGTCGGAAGTCGGATTCGACTCGGCCGAAATCGTCGACCGGCGTTGGTTGGCCAACATATTTATTCAAAACCATTCTCGAGAAGAGAAGGTGATGCAGCAGAACAATAATCACGATGGGGGCGAACGCTCGAGATATGAGCGCCGAGTCAGGGTCGGTCCGCAACCGATTCGAGGAGGCACTGGCCGACCGCGACGTTGCACTGACCCGAACCACCCCGGCCGCGTTCGAGGCGACGCTACAGGCGGTCGTAACCGAACCAGTCGTCGGAACACCCCTTCCGTTCGGGGACGTCTCCCTCCCCGAGTGGGTCGACGACGAACCGACGCCGGCGACACTCGAGGCGGCGACGACGGGCGTTACCGCCGCCTCGTTTGGAATCGCCGACTACGGGAGCGTCGTCTTGCCGTCGACGCCCGAGGGAAGCGAGCCGGTCAGTCTCTTTCCGGAACTGCACGTCCCGGTGCTCCACGAGCGCGACCTCGTGGCCGACATGCCGACGGCCATCGAGCGGCTCGGTCCGGAACTGCGGGACGGCGGCAGCGCCATCGTCGCGACCGGCCCCAGCGCAACTGCCGACATGGGCGCGCTGGTCGAGGGAGCCCACGGCCCGAACGCCGTTCACGTCGTCTTCCTCGAGACCGACGGTGATGGCGAATGAGCGGTGGCACACGCGAGCGAAAGGCCGACCACATCCGGTATCTCCTCGAGACGGAAGGCGACGCCGTCGAGGCGAACACGCTCGGGTTCAACGAGGG
The DNA here is from genome assembly GCF_030848565.1 of Natronolimnohabitans sp. A-GB9. Lineage (GTDB taxonomy): Archaea > Halobacteriota > Halobacteria > Halobacteriales > Natrialbaceae > Natronolimnohabitans. The sequence goes on along the minus strand of NZ_JAVDDV010000001.1, from coordinate 450,417 downwards.
CCGCTACGAGTCGGTCGCCGACCTCGAGAACTACGAGGCGTTGAAAAGCGAGGCCCGCGCGATCAAAGAGGACGCCATCGAGCGACTCCCGGAGCTGATCGACGAACTCACCGAGACCGTCGAGGCCAACGGCGGGACGGTGTATCTCGCCGACGACGCGGCCGACGCCAACCGGTACATCCGCGAGATCGCAGACGAGAACGATGCCGAGCGACTCGTCAAATCGAAGTCGATGACCAGCGAGGAACTCGAGGTCAACGAGGCCCTCAAGGCCGACGGCGTCGACGTCGTCGAAACCGACCTCGGTGAGTGGGTCCTGCAGGTCGCCGACGAAGCGCCGTCACACCTCGTCGCCCCGGCGATTCACAAGTCCGAAGACGAGATCGCTCGCCTCTTCAACGAGCAGTTCGAGCCCGACGAACCGCTCGAGACCGCCGAGGAGTTGACGACGTTCGCCCGGGACCGGCTGGGAGCGCTGATCGTCGACGCCGATATCGGGATGACCGGTGCAAACTTCATCACGGCCGACTCAGGGTCGCTCATGCTCGTGACGAGCGAGGGCAACGCCCGGAAGACGGCCGTCGTTCCCGACACCCACGTCGCGGTCGCGGGCGTCGAGAAGATCGTTCCATCCGTCGAGGACCTCGCGCCCTTTATCGAGCTGATCGGTCGCTCGGGGACGGGTCAGGACATCACCTCGTACGTCTCCCTGTTGACGCCGCCGGTCGACTCCCCCGTCGTGGATTTCGACGAATCCGACGTGGCGCTCGCCGACCGTGACGACGACCGCGACTTTCACCTCGTGTTGATCGACAACGGCCGCATGGCGATGCGCGAGGACGACCACCTTCGGGAGACGCTGTACTGTATCCGGTGTTCGGCGTGTGCAAACACCTGTGGAAACTTCCAGTCCGTCGGCGGCCACGCCTTCGGTGGCGAGACCTACACCGGCGGGATCGCGACCGGCTGGGAAGCCGGCGTCCATGGCCAGGAGAGTGCCGCCGAGTTCAACGACCTCTGTACTGGCTGCTCGCGGTGTGTCGAGGCCTGTCCGGTCGAGATCGATATCCCGTGGATCAACACCGTCGTCAGGGATCGGATCAACCGCGAGGGCGACGACGGCCGCTTCGAGTTCGTCTACGACGAACTGGTCCCCGACGAGGAAGATACCGGGAGCATCGACCCCCAGAAGCGACTGTTTGGCAACTACGAGACGCTGGCGAAACTGGGGAGTGCAACGGCACCCGTCTCGAACTGGCTGGCCGATCTCGGGCCCGTCAGGTCGGTGCTGGAACGGACCGTCGGGATCGATCGCCGCCGCTCGCTGCCCGCGTTCGAACGCGAGACGCTCGTCGACTGGTTCGAGTCGCGCGGGCCCCGCGTCTCCGCCGCCGACGCCGAGCGCGAGGCCGTCCTCTACCCCGACACCTACACGAACTACATCGACGTCGACCGCGGGAAGGCGGCCGTCCGCGTCCTCGAGGCCATGGACGTCCACGTCCGGGTTCCAGCGGTCGGGGAAAGCGGCCGGGCGCCGCTCTCACAGGGGATGATCGCGACCGCCGACACGAAGGCGAGTCGCGTCTACGCCGGGCTCGCCGAACACCTCGATGCCGGCCGCGACGTCGTCGTCATCGAACCGAGCGATCTGGCGATGTTCCACAGCGAGTACGAGAAGTTCCTCCCCGAGGCCTCGTTCGAGCGACTCCGGGAGGGCAGCTACGAGATCCTCGAGTACGTCTACGGCTGTCTCGAGAACGGTGCCAACGGGGCACGACTGCGAACCGGCGACGACGGGCCGGACGTTGCCTACCATTCCCACTGCCAGCAGCGGACGATGGGCGTCGACCGCTACACGCGGGCCGTCTTCGAGACCCTCGACTACGACGTCCTCGAGAGCGACGTCGAGTGCTGTGGGATGGCCGGCTCGTTTGGCTACAAACAGGAATACTACGAGCTGAGCATGGACGTCGGCGACCGACTCGCCGAGCAGTTCACCGAACCGGAGGCCCAGGACCGCCTGGTCGTCGCCAGCGGCACCTCGTGTGAAGACCAACTCGAGGACGTACTCGAGCGCGACGCGGTTCACCCGGTCGAGGTGCTCGATCCACGCTCACGGCTTCGCTGACGCCTCCGGCCTGACTCCCGAAAACGTAGTACCGTTCCACCCGTCGACTGCTGGGTGAACGCAGCCGACCGCCATCGAGTTCACCCAGCAGTGCAGGTGTGGACCACCACTTAGTTGAACGCAGCGGCCACGAGCAGCGGGAAGACGAGCGTCGCCTCGGCTTCGATCTGGGTGTAGTTCTTCTCGGCTTCCTTGATCTTCCCCCACGAGACGGCCTCGTTCGGCGGGGCACCCGACAACGAGCCGTCACCTTCCATGCCCGTCGAGATGTAGACGACGTAGTCGGCACCGCCGCGGAACAGGTTCGTCATGATCGCGTGATGTTTCGGCACGCCGCCGCCGACCGCGATGAGACCGGTCGTATCGGCCAGCATGCCGTCTTCGATCAGCGAGTCGTAGTCGTCTAAGATCTCGATGCCGACCTCCGAGTCGTACCCCTGTCGGTAGTAGTAGAGGAAGTTCCCGACTTCGGCGTCGGTCAGCGCGGGACAGTAGACGGGGACGTCGTTGTCGGCGGCCTGTTTCAACACCGAGTCCTCGTCGTCGAGCGTCTCGCCGAGTTCGCGGGCGAACGCCGTCGGCGTCCGGATCTTCTCCTCCGCGAAGAAGTCGTCGAAGAAGTCATAGAGGTACTCCTCGAGCCAGACGTAGCGGTCGGAGGGGACGAAGATGTTGCCGAGGCGGTTGATTCCACGCTCCCGAAGTTCGGCCTCGTCGGCGTCCCACTCGCCCATCTTGAACGGCTTGGCCGTCTTGATGACGTCCTCGGTGAGCGAGCCGGAGGTGGTGATCAACACGTCGACGTACCCTTCGCGGACGAGCGCGGCGACGACCTCGCGCAGCCCCGAGGAGATGATGTTCGAGGTACAGGTCAGATAGATCGTCGCGTCCTCCGCTTGCATCCGCTCTGCGATGTCGATCGCCTCCGCGAGCTGGGTTGCCTGGAAGCCGGTCGTCTCGTAGGACTCGAGCAGTTCCCGAAAGTCGAACTCACCGCGGAAATCGTAGCCGCGAACGTCGGCCGTCGACAGCTCCTCGTCGCTGCCCGGCACGACGTTCTCGTGGGACTCGTCGTCGGTCATACCCCTAGATACTCGAGCAGGGCTTTGAATGACTCGAGATCGATCTCGGAGTGGGAACGCGTGGCTTGGGGGCCAGAAACAAAACGGGTACAGGAGCGGCGTCGTCCCGTGTTGGTGGCGTTATTTGGCTGCCTCGAGTTCCTCGAGTGCCTCGGGGTTCTCGATGCTACTCATGTCGCCGAGATCCTCGCCGGTGTAGGTGGCTTCGACGGCCCGGCGGATGATCTTGCCCGACTGGGTCTTCGGGAGGTCGTCGACGAACAACACCTCGCGCGGGCGGAACGGTTTGCCCAGTTCCTCGCCGACCTGTGCGCGCAGCTCCTCGCGGAGGTCGTCGGACGGCTCGTAGTCGCCCTCGAGGATGACGTAGGTGACGACGGCAGTGCCGGTCGTCTCGTCCGGGGCACCGATCGCGGCCGCCTGGTTGACGGCCTCGTGGTCGATGAGCGCGCCCTCCACTTCGGCGGGGCCGACCTTCCGTCCCGCGACGTTCAAAGCGTCGTCGGCACGGCCGTGGAGGAACCAGAAGCCGTCCTCGTCCTTCTGGGCCCAGTCGCCGTGGTTCCACATGTCCTCGAACGTCGACCAGTACTCGTCGAGATAGCGCTCGTCGCCGGACCACAGCGACTTCGTCATCGAGGGACAGGAGTCCTTGGCGACGAGGAAGCCACGCTGGTTGTCCTCTTTGACCGACTCGCCGTCGCGGTCGACGATATCGATGTTCATGCCAAGCCCCGGACCACCGAGTGTACAGGGTTTCAGCGGCTGGGTCGGCATCGGCATCAGGAAACAGCCACAGATCTCGGTGCCGCCGGAGATGTTGATGATCGGGGCCTCCTCGCCGCCGACGTTCTCGTAGAACCACTGCCACGATTCGGGGTCCCACGGTTCGCCCGTCGAGCCGAGCAGCCGAAGCGAGGAGAGGTCGTGACCCTCGAGCCACTCGTCGCCGTGCTTGCGAAGCGCCCGGATCGCCGTCGGGGAGATGCCAAACTGGGTCAACTCGTGGCGGTCGATCATCTCCCAGAAGCGATCGGGCTCGGGGTGGTCGGGCGCGCCCTCGTACATGAAGACGGTGCCGCCGAAGGTGTGGGTCCCGATGAGGGTCCACGGCCCCATCATCCAGCCGATGTCCGAGACCCAGAAGAACCGGTCGGACGGCTTGAGGTCCATGCCGAAGTAGACCTCCTTGGCACACTGGACCTGCACGCCCGCGTGTGTGTGGACGATTCCTTTCGGTTTGCCCGTGGTCCCCGACGAGTAGAGCAGCATCGACTCCTGACTCGAGTCGAGAGATGTCGTCTCGTACTCGTCGTCCGCCGTTTCGACGGCGTCGGCCCACCACTCGTCGCGGTCGTCGGTCCACGGAATTTCGTGCTCGTTCGCTCGGTCGCTCGAGCCTAATCGGTCGAAGACGATCGTGTGCTCGACGTGGCCGGCCTCCTCGATTGCCTCGTCGGCCGACGACTTGAGGAAGACCGGGTCACCCCGCCGGAGGAAGCCGTCGCCAGTGAACAACACGGAGCACTCGGCGTCCTCGATCCGAGTCGCGGCCGCGTCGACGCCAAAGCCCGAGAAGATCGGGACGGCGATCGCGCCCACCTTGAAACAGCCATAGAGGATCGAGACGACTTCGGGGACCATCGGCATGTAGAGTCCGACCGTGTCGCCGGTCTCGATGCCCCGTTCCTCGAGTGCGTTGGCGACCTGATTCGACTGCCGGCGGAGTTCGTGGTACGTAATCTCTCGGATCTCGCCGTCTTCGCCCTCCCAGATGGTCGCGACCTTGTTTCGCCGTTCCTCGTCGCGGGCCGCGTGACGGTCGACCACGTTGTGGGCGATGTTGAGTTCCCCGCCGGGGTACCAGTCGGTAAACTGCGGCCCTCCGTGGCTCGCGGCTTCACCGCCCGCGTCTTCCGGGGCGCGTCGCGCCCCGCTGTCGTCTCGGATCTCGTCGTAGTCGTCGTAGAACTCGATGCCGAGGTAGTCGACGAGTTCGTCCCAGAACCAGTCGACGTCGCTCGTCGTTCGCTCGATGAGTTCGTCATAGTCGTCGATCCCGTACTCCTGCATGAAGTCGTAGACGTTGGTCGATTCGACGAACTCCTGGCTCGGTTCGTGGACGATCTCGTCGACGTCCTCGAGAGACGGATCGGTCGTGTTCTCTGACATTGTCATTCGTATGTAAGAGTCATGCCCCCATCAAACATGAGGTCGCCGCCGTTCAGATGGCGACCGAGATCGGAGAAGCCAAATAAAAAGAGGTTGGCGACGTCGATCGGTTCCATCATCTCGTTGACCCGCGACTGGCCGAGCATGACGTCTTCGATCACCTCGTCGACCGAGATGCCGCGTTGCTCGGCGGTATCCGTGAGTTGGTCGGTCACCAGCGGCGTCTGTACGTAGCCGGTACTGACCGAGTAGGCACGGACCTCCCCGTCTCCCTCGGCGGCGATCGACTGGGTGAGCCCGCGCAGCCCGAACTTCGAGACGTTGTAGGCGACCTTGTCGCTGGTGACGTAGTGGCCGTGGACCGACCCCATGTTGCCGACACAGCCCCGTCCGTCCGCAGTCTCCCGGAAGTGAGGAATACACAACTTCGAGAGATACAGCGGCGCCCGAAGCATGATCTCGTGCATCCGGTCGTAGGTCTCCATCGGGAACTCCTCGATCGAGTCGATGTGTTGCGTTCCGGCGATGTTCGCGAGATACTTGATATCGCCCAGTTCGGCCGCCGCCTCGACGAGGCGCTCGAGGTCGTCGTCACGCGTGAGATCGGCGACGATCGACTCGATCTCGCCTTCGAGACCGAGTTCCGCGCCGCGGTCGACCGTCCCTTCTAGTCCCTCCTCGTCGACGTCGGTCGCCGCGACCGTCAGTCCGTTACCGGCGGCCGCCAGCGCGGTCGCGCGACCGATCCCCGAACCAGCGCCCGTCACGAGACAGACGTTCCGGTCGGTGAACGCGTCGTCGTCGATGCGGTGGATGTCGTCCGCCGTCACCGTCGGCGGTGTCACGTCGTCTCGAGTCATGCCGTCTCGAGTATCCCTTCGCTCGAGACGTGCTAATAGTCGTGTGTTAACATGGGGACAAATGATAGCTCTTAATACCGAGTGTGAGGGGCATTACCTAGGGATGATCGATCTCGATATCGACATGCGCCAGTACGACTGCCCGTTTATCGACACGACCGACGATGTCGATATCGCGTTCTCGGCCGTCCAGTGGCAACTCGACACCGACGACGAGCAACTCGAGACGCGTCTCGTCGCGAAAGCCGACTCGACGGACGCACTCGAGCAGGGACTCCACCAGCTCCGGGACCACCCGAACATGCGGGAGTGTTACATCCTCTCGAAGCGCGACTCAGTCGCCCAGATCGGGACGAAAATCGACGAAACCAACGCGATGCGGACGATCCAGGACAACGGCGGCTACATCACTGGTCCCTTCCGGATCGAAGACGGTCGCGAGCGGTGGCACGTCGGCTTCGACGCCGACGACGACGAGGACCGGGCGCTGGCCGAACTCGAGCGCCACAACGAGTACACCGTCGAGGATCGGGACTCGTTTGGCCCGACCGAGCTGTTCGACCTGCTCGAAAACTCCGACAGCGCGATCCGACTGCTCGAGGGGTGTCGGTCACTGACGCCGACCGAACGCGAGACGTTCGCGACGGCCTCCAGGGAAGGCTACTACGAGACGCCCCGCGAGACGACTCTCGAGGAGCTGGCCGATCACTTCGACGTCTCGAAGACGGCCGTCTCGATGAACCTCCGCCGAAGCGAACGGAAGGTGCTCAAGGCGGCGTTGACGGCCCTCGAGAACATCGACGAGAGCACGACGCAGTGAGCCGAAAACAGTACAGCAGTCCGTATCAGGCCTCGAGAATATCGTCGTCTTCGGCTTCTGGCACGACCAGCGAGCCGTCGAGAACGGTCACGCCCAGGCCGCCGACACGGACGTCACCGTCGATTCGGACCCGAACCAGTCCGGGACGGTCGACGTAGTGACCCTGCTCGAGACGGAGTTCGTCGGGGAAGTCGGCGTCGAACGCACCGAACCGATCGAGATAGGCGCCGACGGCGCCACTTGCGGTCCCCGTAACCGGGTCCTCGGGGACGCCGGCACCCGGTGCGAACATTCGTCCGTGGAGGGTCGACTCCCGGCCGAGCGCATCGAACGTGAAGAGATACACGCCCGTCGCGTCGACCGATTCGGTCAGTTCTTCGACGGCGCGCATGTCGGGGTCGGCGTCGCCGAGATCCGAGAGGTACGTGATGGGAACGATCAGGAACGGGAGTCCGGTCGACGAGACGGCGATCGGGATGTCGTCGCTCGCTCCCTCGAGTGCGGCCTGGTCGACGCCGAGGGCGTCGGCGACGCGGTCGTAGCCGACGTCGACCTCGCGAATCCGGGGGGTGTCCTGGGTCATCCAGACCGTCCCGTCCGGATCGACCTCGATCTCGAGCGTACCGACGTTCGTCTCGAGGGAGTACGTGCCGGCTTCGAGGCCCTCGTCGTGGAGGTGGGCAAACGAGCCGACGGTCGCGTGGCCACAGAGGTCGACCTCCTGGGTCGGCGTAAAGTAACGAACGCGATAGTCGGCCTGTTCGCTCGAGCGAAGGAACGCGGTCTCGCTGACGGCCATCTCGGCGGCGATGCGTTGCATCTGGTCCTCGGAGAGTCCATCGGCCTCGGGGACGACGCCGGCCGGGTTCCCGGCCAGCGGGTCGTCCGTGAAGGCGTCGACCTGTACGACGCGAGTCGTGTCCATACGACGGTGGTGGAGCGACCGCCGTATCAATCCCCGGGCCTCGAGTCGGGTCGGCTGCCGACCCCGTGTGGCGATCGGCGGAATATCGGTACAGGGGTCCGTCTCAGTCGTCGCCCGGTTGTTCGACGCCCGTCGGCTCGTCGCCGACCGCCGACAGCCCATCCGAGTCGTGGGTTCCGACGGGCGGTCGGTTGACCTCCGCAGCCGGTGAGGACTCGAGGTCGGTTCCGTCGCGGCCGTCCGTCAGCGACGCCATCTCACCGTCCTCACGTGCGTCCTGATCGATTCGCATCGAACAGAACTCGGCGCCACACATCGAACAGAAGCGAGCGTCCTTGTAGTTGTCTTCGGGCAGCGTCTGGTCGTGGTAGTCACGGGCCCGGTCGGGGTCGAGCGCGAGGGCGAACTGCCGGCGCCAGTCGAACTCGTAGCGCGCTTCGGAGAGGGCGTCGTCCCAGTCGCGGGCGCCCGGCCGTTCGTTGCCGACGTCGCCGGCGTGGGCCGCGATCCGGTAGGCCGCCAGTCCGTCGCGGACGTCTTCCTCGTCCGGTAAGCCCAGGTGTTCTTTCGGCGTCACGTAACAGAGCATCGCCGCGCCCGCCTGGGCCGCCATCGCGGCGCCGATGGCGCTCGTAATGTGGTCGTACCCCGGCGCGACGTCGGTCACGAGCGGGCCGAGGACGTAAAACGGCGCGCCATCACAGACCGCTTGCTGGCGCTCGACGTTCTCGGCGACTTTATGCATCGGGACGTGACCCGGTCCCTCGACCATCACCTGGACGTCGTACTCCCAGGCCCGCCGCGTCAGTTCGCCGAGCGTGTCCAGTTCGGCGTACTGTGCCTCGTCGCAGGCGTCGGCCAGCGAGCCGGGCCGCAGACTGTCCCCGAGGCTGAACGTGACGTCGTGCTCGGCGAAGATCTCGCAGATCTCGTCGTAGACCTGGAACAGTGGGTTCTGTTCACCGTGTTCCTCCATCCACGAGGCCATGATCGAGCCGCCACGCGAGACGATCCCCGTCTTGCGGCCGTCGGTCAGCGGCAGGTGTTCAGCGAGAATGCCGGCGTGGATCGTCATGTAGTCGACGCCCTGTCTCGCCTGTTTCTCGATGATCTCGAGCAACAGCTCCGGCGTGATGGCCTCGGGACTTCCCGCTTGTTTGACGGCCTCGTACAGCGGCACCGTCCCGATCGGAACCGGCGAGTGCTCGATGTGGGCCTCGCGGATCTCGTCTAGGTCACTGCCGGTTCCGAGATCCATCACCGTATCCGCTCCGTAGTGGACCGCCGTGTGGAGTTTCTCGAGTTCCGTCTCGAGATCGCTGGTCGTCTCGCTGTTCCCGATGTTCGCGTTGACCTTGGTCGCGAACTCGCGGCCGATGATCATCGGATCGAGCGCGTCGTGGTTTACGTTCGCCGGGATCACGGCTTGCCCCTCGGCGACCTGTTCCCGGACGAACTCCGGATCGCGGTTCTCGCGCTCGGCGACTCGTTCCATCGCGTCGGTGATCGTTCCATCACGGGCGGCTTCGATCTGTGTTCGTGCCATCGATAACTAGGTTGTAATAGCCGATTATATATTGCTTCTGTTGCTCGAGTGCCCTCCCTCCTGAAGATCGAATTCCTCTGGTACAGCCCTCGAAACGCAAATGAACGATCGTTATGGATCGGATCGTTTCATATGGTTTTTTATAGTACGGTGTTGCCCTCCCCGCAAGGAACGACAATGGCGATGAACCAGCAGACTACTACAGGGGGCAGTCCAATGGACGAACGAACGAACACGTTCTCGGGGGAGAAGAGTCCGACGCTGGCTGTCGTCGAGACCGTCGCGTCAGTTTCGGGACGCGATCCGACGGCGCTTCCACCGCTCTACAACGCCGTAAACCCCGACGCGCTCGACGCGTTGTTCGCGTCGTCCGACAGTCGGGACACGAGCGATCTGCGGGTGTCGTTTTCGTACAACGGCTTCGACGTCGTCGTCGAGGGCAGGGAGACGATCACGGTCCGACTCGAGGACCGAGCGGACTGAACCGAACCGATAGCAGTCGACGATAGGACATCGGGACAGGTATCCGTACCAGTCGCTCCACCCCGTGTTTCCGTCGAATGCTCCTGTCTGCAGTGATACTGTCGGACAGTATGAGTCTCGCTTGCTCGACTCGAATACACACCGTTTAAACACGCGAGTTCCTGAGTTCGTGCTGAGGAACATACGATGTCCGACTTACCGGACGACTTCGACTGTACGATCACTAACTGGGAGTACATCTACGGCCTCTGTCGGGACGTCAGCACGGAGGTTCGCGACGACGAGTTCGAACCGGACGTCGTCGTCGCACTCGCCCGCGGGGGCTGGTTCGCGGGCCGGTGTCTCTGTGACTTCCTCGGTCTGGACGACCTGACGAGCCTGAAGATGGAACACTACGTCGGCACCGCCGAGAAAAGCGGGGAGCCTACCGTTCGTTACCCCATGCCGGAAGGCAGCGTCGCCAATAAAGACGTCCTCATCATCGACGACATCGCGGACACTGGCGGCTCGATCGAGCGCGCCCACGAGTACGTCACCGATCGCGACGCCAACGAAGCTCGAACCGCGACCCTCCAGTTGCTCGGCACCAGCGAGTACGAACCCGACTACGTCGGCGAGCATCTCGAGGAGTGGACCTGGATCGTCTACCCGTGGAACTTCATCGAGGACATGGTCGATCTGGTCTCGAGCGTGATGGAACAGGCCGACCAGGAGACGTTTACACAGGAGGAGATCCGCCACTACCTCTCGACAGTCCACGGGATCGACCGCATCGAGATGGAGATCGCCCAGCCGGGACGGATTCCCGAGGTCTTAAGCGAGATGGAACGACGTGACGTCCTCGAGTCGGCGGGTCCCGGTGAGTGGCGGCTGGCCGACAACTAATACTGTCGAGGCGTTTCATACGGTCTCCTGTAGTCAATTACCGCCGATCGCCGACCTCGTCCTGGCGATCGGCGGTACATCGTTACAGCAGTCCGTATCAGACGACGTCCGACTCTGCGAGCACGCAGTTCGGTCGCTCGAGAGCGGTTGCGCTACGCCATCGCCTGTCGTCAGTACGACGAACGACCGAGTGACGGCGGCACCTCGACAGCGACGACGTCGTGGCGCGTCTCTGTCTGGTGATCGGAGCCGATCACCGTCGCTTCGTCGCGGCCATCGACCGTGTGTTCGAACGCACAGGTCTCACATTTTACGAGGTACCGTTTCGTCTCGTCGTCCGGATCGGTCGGCTCCCTATTCGCGAGCATACCCGCCCGTTCGGCGCGATTTCGCTTGAGGCGTTTTCCAAAAGGATTTGGGTCTCTCACAGCCGGTGAGTCTCTCTCGACGAAACGTTTGGCTGACGTCCAGCCACAGTCTCCCGACTGTCGACTGTCCGAGCACGGACCGATCACGAGCGGAGACGGTCACTGCTCCGCGACGGAATCTGTCTCGCTCGATTCCGTCGGCTCGTCTCTCGAGTCCGAATCAGTTTCCTCACTGTCGACCACTGATTCGGTCCAGGTGCCGCGTGTAAACCACGCGACGGCGGCGAGTGCGCCGACGACGTCGCCGACGACGACACCGGTCCAGATGCCTGTCGTTCCCCAGCCGGCGACGAAGATCAGGTAGTACGTCACGGGGACGCGGACGATCCACAGCCCGAGCACCGAGAAGGCGAGTGCCGTCTTCGTGTTTCCGGCGCCCCGGAACGCACCCAACACGACCTGCATGACGCCCATGAAAACGAAGGCGAAGGCGGCGAACTGGAGGTACGTGACACCGTACTCGAGCGTCTCGGCGCGGCCGGCCTCCTCGGCCGTCAGAAACACCGCGACGAACGGCTCGGGAAAGAGAAACGCGAGCGAGCCGGCGACAGCCATGATCGCGCCGATGACGCCGGAACCGACCCAGGTCGCCGTCGCCGCCCGGTCGGCTCTCCCTGCGCCGAGGTTCTGGCCGACGATCGAGTCCATCGCCTGTCCCATCCCCAGCGCCGGCAGGAACGCAAGCGAGATCAATCGATTCCCCAGGCCGTAGGCCGCGACGACCGCCGGCGGGAACGTGACGACGATCGCCGTCATCGCGACCAGCGCCAGCGCCGTCATCGACTGTTCGATCGCCGTCGGCACGCCGAGGCGCGTGATCTCCGAGACGAACTCGAGTCGCGGGCGGAGATGTCCGAACTCGATCTCGGGGCCAACGTCGGTGTAGTACAGCAGGTAGAAGCCGATCACCGTCGCCAGACCCCGCGAGATGACGGTCGCGACGGCGGCGCCGGCGACCTCGAGGCGGGGCAGCGGGCCGACGCCGAAGATGAGCAACGGATCGATGGCGAGGTTGACGACGACGCTGACGACCATCACACGCATCGGTGCGCGAGTGTTGCCGTAGCCTCGCATCAGTGCGGCAAAGACGAAGAAGCCGAAGACGAAGGGCGTCCCGAGAAAAAAGAGTTGGAGATAGTCGGCGGCAAGCGGGAGGATCGCCTCCTCCGTAGCGCTGTCGGCAGGGAGGACCTCGAGCATCGGCACCGTCGCGACGTAGCCGACGATCCCGAGGGCGACCGCGACGAGCGAGACGAACGTGATCGTCTGGCCGGCGATCAGCCCACCCTCGCCGCTCTCGGCGCCCGTGTGCTGGGCCAGCAGGATCGAGCCGGCCGTCGTAAAGCCGGCGCCGACCGCGATCACCAGAAACAGCAGCGGAAAGGCGAGACTCACGGCGCCGACGGCGTCGGGCGAGAGCGCGCCGAGCCAGAACGTGTCCCCGACGTTGTAGGTAACCTGCAACAACTGGATGACCACGAGCGGCCACGCCAGCTTGAACATCGGCCGGAGGAGCGATCCGTCGGTGAGATCGCTCTCGGGCGACTCCGGACTGGAGGACATACTCGTACAGTATCACCTGATCTACTTGATGGCTCGTGAGGTTTGATAGCCCCGACCAATGAAGGAGCGAGTATTCCGGACGATGGTCCGGTGCACCCAGCAGGTCGCGGCTGTACTGGTACCGACGGATAGCGGTCGGTATCAGTCCGCGATCGCTTCGCTCGCGTCCGTCTCGACGGTCACGTCCTGTATCCAGAGATCGCCGAACAGTTCGTCTTGCTCGAGGCGGACCCGGCCGCGATGTGAAAGAAAGAGCAGGGCGAGGTAGGTCATCACGCGCGAGCCGCCGACGTCGTCGATCTCGGCGTACAGCACCTCCTCGCGACCCGCCTCGTACTGGCCCTCGAGTTCGGCCTCGACGTCGTCGATGACGGCCTCGATGTCTTCCTCGTGGGTCGTGTGAGTGACGTCGTCGCTGGTCGGTTCGTCGTCGACCCGGAAGTCATCGTCCGAATGGTAGTTTAGCTCCTGGACGCCCCGGTCGTACCCCTGCGGGGAGTCGCTGGTGTCGTAGCTACGCGATTCCTTCCACCAGGAGTCACGCTCGGCCGAGCGCAGTTCCCGGACGAGTTCGTCGAGCGTTTCGGGCTTCCCGCGGGCGTGTTTACGCTCGAGACGCCGTTCCATCTCTGCCTCGAGACTCTCGACGGGATCGAAGCCGGGTTCCGATTCGCTGTCGTCGCCACCGCCCATCGGTCCCTCGTCGGCGAAGGGAGCCTCCCAGGGTGGCAGTTCCGTCTCGTCGTCGCCGTCGTCGGTCGCGAACAGTTCGTCGCTTTTCATCCGCAGGAGGACGCTCGCGTAAAACAGCGCCCGACCCGAGGTCCGGAGGTCGACTTCGTCTAACGCCTCGAGGAACTTGTCGGTCACCTGGACGACGTCGATGTCCCAGGGATCGATCTCGCCGTCCTCGGCGAGTTGGACCAGTAGCTCGACGGGTTCGACCTCCTCGTCGTCGCCGTCGTCGGTCGCGTCCTCGTCCTCGCCCTCGAGGTCCTCGTCCTCCGAGAACTCGAGGACCGAGTCCCCGGCCTGGATGTCGTCGTTTCGCTCTCCGCTCGCCCGTTCGGAGCCACTTGCCGGACGTTCCCGTTCTTCGTGGCCGGTGATGTCGAGGGGGATCTCGTCCCCGCCGTCCGTGTAGAACGCAGCCCTGTCGTCGTCTGACTCGGGTGGCTTCGAGTCGTCCGGCGTCTCGTCAGTCACCGACCGGCACCTCCTCTCCGTCGGGCGCCTCGTCGCTTAGATCGATGCCGGTGACGGCGCTGACGTTGTCCTGTTGCATCGTGACACCGATCGCGCGCTCGGAGCGGTCGAGCATCGCCGAGCGGTGGGAGACGACGACGAACTGGGCTTCCTCGGCGAGTTCGTCGACCATCTCGCCGATGCGCTCGGCGTTGACGGCATCGAGGAAGGCGTCGACCTCGTCCAGGGCGTAGAACGGCGCGGGGTTGTGCCGCTGGATCGCGAAAATAAACGCCAGCGCGGTCAGGGACTTCTCGCCGCCGGACATCGCGTCCAGCCGCTGGATCGGCTTGTCGCCCGGCTGGGCCTTCATCGTCAGCCCACCGTCGAAGGGGTCATCTTCGTTCTCCAGGTGGAGGGTGCCGGTCCCCTCCGAGAGCTGCTCGAAGATCTCCGTAAACTGAGCAGCGATCTCGTCGTAGGCGTCCATGAACGTCCGTTTCTTCTGGGTTTCGTACTGTTCGATCCGGTCGCGGATCCCGTCCGCCTCCTCGACTAACGTCGCCTTCGCGTCCTCGAGTTCCTCGAGGTCGGCCTGGACCTCGTCGTACTCGTCGATCGCGAGCATGTTGACCGGCTCCATCGCCTCCATGTCCGCGGTCAAGAGGTCGATCATCTCGAGGACGGTCTCGTGATCGGGCACGTCCTCGGGGTCGTAGTCGCCGACCTCCGACTCGAGGCTCTCGATCTCCCACTCGAGGTCGCTCACCCGGCTCCGACGGTCCTCGAGTTTGCTCTCGACGGTGTTGACCCGATCCTGTTGCTGGTCGCGTTTCGTCCGCGCCTCGGTGAGTTCCTCTTTGAGGTCGCTGCGCTCTGCCTTCAACTCGGCGAGTTCGTCCTCAAGCTCCGCGACAGCCTCGCGTTTTTCCTCGAGGGCAGCCTGCTGGTCGTCGATCTGGGCTTCGTACTCCTCGATACGCTCCTCGTGTTCGGCTGCCCGGTTCTGGGCCGTCTCGATCTCGTCGTGGAGGTCGTCGATGGCGTCCTCGGCGTACTCTTTCTCGAGGCTCAGTTCGTTGAGATCGCTGTCGATCTCGGCGATTCGATCCTCGCGGTCGTCGATTTCAGCCTCCAACTCCTCGATCTGGGCGGTGAGCTCGGGGATCTTCGAGTCGGCGAGTTCCGACTCGAGTTCCTCGATATCGGCTTCGATCTCCTCGATTGTGGCCGTCTTGGTCTCGATCTCACTCGAGATTTCGGTCATCCGCTCGTCGACGGACTTCCGTTCGTCCTCGAGTGCTTCGAGATCGTCTTCGAGACGTTCGATCTCGTCCTCGACCGACGCCCGTTCGTCCTCGAGTCCCTCGAGTTCGCTCTCGATCGAGCGGACTTCCTCGGCCGCGTCCGTCTTGCGGTCGCGGGCGTCGTCGAGTCGTCCCTCGACGTCCCGGAGTTCCTCACGGAGGGACTCGCGTTCCTCCTGGAGTTGGGTGATCTGTTTGGCGACGCGCTCGAGTTGGCCCTCGCCGCCGCCGGTAAAGGAGTACCGCGAGCCGCCGCCGGAGCCGCCGGTCATCGCGCCCGTCTTCTCGACCAAGTCGCCGTCGAGGGTGACCATCCGGTAATCGCCCGTATAGGAGCGAGCGGTCTCTAAGTCCTCGACGACGAGCGTGTCACCGAGCACGTAGGAGAAGACGCCTGCGTACTGGTCGTCGAAGTCGACGATGTTGTACGCGAAGTCGACGACGCCCGGATCACGGGGGGCGTTTGGCAGGCGCCGGTTTTGCATGTCCGTCAGCGGGAGGAACGTCGCTCGGCCGGCGTTTCGCGATTTCAGGTGTTCGATACACTGCTGGCCGACGACGTCGTCGTTGACGACGACGTTCGCGAGTCGCCCGCCCGCCGCAGTCTCACAGGCGACGGCGTACTCACCAGACACCGATCCCAGCTGGGCGACGGCGCCGTGAACGCCGTTGATCCCGGCGTTGAGGATCGTCGTCACCGCACGGCCGAAGGAGGTGTCGCCGCTCTCGCCGGCTTTGGCCTCGAGTTCGGCGTACTCCTGTTGTTTCGCCTGGATCTCGTCGTCTAGCTCGTCGATATCGGACTGCAGGCGCCGTTTCTCGGCCGTGAGGTCGTCGACGACGGCCGCGATGTTCTCGCGGTTTTGCGTTGCCTTCTCGAGTTCCCGCTCGAGATCGTTTCGTCGGGCCTCGAGTTCGGGGAGTTCCTCGTGTTTGGCCTCGATCGTCTCCTCTTTCTCGCTGATCTCGTTCGAGCGACGCCGGGCCTCGTCGAGCAAGCGATCTTGCTCGCGCTGGAGGTCGTTTTTCTCCGTTTTGGCCGCCTCGAGGTCGTCCTTTCGCTCGGCCAGTTCGGCCTTCAGCTCGTCGAACTCGGTGTCGACGGCCTCGATCTCGGCCTCGAGGTCGTCGCGTTCGGCCTCGCGTTCCTGAATCTCGCTTTTGACCTGGGCCTTCTCGAGTTTGTGCTCGCGGATCTCGTCCTCGAGGTCGTCGATCTGTTCTTGTTTGCGATCGATCTGGACGAACGCCTCGCGGCGTTTGGACTCGGCCTCCTCGATCGCTTCCTCGCTGGCCTCGATCTTGTCCTCGAGCCGGGAGATCTCGCCTTTGATCTCCTCGATCTCGCTTTTGATCCGGAGCTGTTCGTCCTCGCCTTTCCGCTCGATCTCGGCGTTTAAATCCTCGAGATCCTCCTGGAGGCGAACGACTCTCCCCTCGCGCTCGTCGAGTTCGCGCTGGAGGTCCGTGAGTTCCGCGGCCAACTCGTCGACTTGCTCCTCGGCGGCCGCGAGCTCGTCGCGTTTCTCCTCGAGTTCGCTGGCCTTCTTGTAGCTCTCGTACTCCTCTTTCTCGCGGCGCAGCCGGCGGTAGCGCATCGCTTCCCGGCGCTCGTCCGCGAGTTGCGCCAAGCGATCCCGTTTCTCCTCGATGCGGAGTTGTGCCTCGTCGATGCGCTCTTCGACGACCTCGAGTTCCTCGAAGGCGTCTTCCTTTTTGGCATCGAACTCCGCGACGCCGGCGATCTCGTCGATGATCTCCCGGCGGGCATGCGGCGTCATGTTGATGATCTCGGTGACGTCGCCCTGCATGACGACGTTGTACCCCTCCGGTGTAACGCCCGCCTGCGCGAGGAGATCCTGAATGTCCGAGAGGTTGACCGAGCGATCGTTGAGATAGTAGTAGGAGTAGTAGTTGTCCTCGGTCTCTTTCACGCGGCGGCGGATGCGGATCTCGTCGACGTCGCCGACGTCCTCGCTGCCGGCGGCGTTGACGACCTGTGACCGGGTCAGTGTTTCGTCGCTGTTGTCGAGGATGACCTCGACGGTCGCCTCCCGCGGGCCGTCTGACGCCCCACCGTCCTCGTGACCGGGATTGTAGATGAGATCGGTCAGCTTCTCGGCGCGGATCCCGCGAGTCCGGGCCAGGCCGAGTGCGAAGAGTACGGCGTCGATGATGTTCGATTTGCCCGAACCGTTCGGGCCCGTGATGACCGTGAAATCCTCGTAGAACGGGATCTTCGTCTTCCGACCGAAGCTCTTGAAGTTGTCCAAAACGAGTGCCTTGATATACATACTCTTACGCGCTCCGTCCCTCCAGGGACTCGTGGTCGCCGGCGCGAATCGACCGCCAGCGCGGCGACGTCACGTAGTTATGCGACAATAATGTCGTCGCTACCTGAGTCTTCCGCTTCGTCCTGAGAATCGTCGTCGGCCTCGGCGTCGGCGGCAGCCTCGGCAACGTCGTCGGGTTCGGCTTCCTGTGTCGTTTCGGGTTCGGCTTCGGCTTCGTCTTCTGCCTCGGCTTCGACGCGGCGGTCGGGAACGCGCGTCGGCGTCTCGGCGTCGAGTTCGGCCTCGAGAACGCGGATCCGCTCTTTGGCCTCGATGAGTTCGTCCGTCAGTCCCTCTACCGTCGACTCGAGTTCCGCGACCGTCGACTCGAGTTCTTCGACACGGTTGTTCGACATATTTCCTAGCGGTCTGTCCGGATATATAAACGTACGTCAGACATTCCTCACAGCGCTGGTAACTTTACCGACACGAGTCGCGAACGCTCTCGAGTCGAGTTTGGGATAGAATCGCGAGTCGAAGACGAGACGTCCGCGCGAACGCGGTCGACAGTGGTACTGCCGGGCAGAACGAGTGTGTGCAGTCGCCGCTTTCTCCGGCGAATCCGCTTCAGTGACTGCTGTCCGGCAGTATGAACCTAGTTATCGTCTTCGCGCCACTTGTACTCACACTCGGTGCAGATGAAAAAGCGCGTCTCGGATTCGTCGGCCGCCCGGATCTGTTGCATATACCAGTAGGCGCGGTCGTTGCCACACTCCGGACAGTTCGCGTCCGTCTCCGGCAGGGACGTCTCCTCGGAGGACTCGATGATCTCACTGGCTTCCTGACTGTCAGTAACGACGTACTGATCGGCGTCACCTTTCGGCTCCGTGTAGCCACAGCTGCCACACTCCCAGATCCCGTCGTCGGCTTTCATCATCGAACCGCATTCGTCGCAGAATTCCATCGTTGTCCGGGCTACGTCCGCCGAGTAACTTAAGCGGCCCGTTTGGGTCCCGTCTGCCGATTCGGTCGGGCCCGCCCGGCGGTACCACGTCTCAAAACGCCGGAGGAGAATCCGATTTTTATATACCCGTTCGTCCTACGACTCGCCTATGTTCGGAACGAGCGGTATCCGCGGAGAAGTCGGTGACGAAGTAACGGCCGAACTGGCACTGTCCGTCGGTCGTGCGCTGGCTGCCGAGGGGTACGAACGCGTCGTCGTCGGCCGGGACGTCCGTGAGAGCGGCGCGATGCTGGTCGACGCGCTGACCGCGGGGGTCCGGGAGTGTGGCGGCGACGTCGTCGACGTCGGGATCGCGCCGACGCCGACGGTCGCCCGCGGCGTCGACTGGCTCGACGCCGACGCCGGCGTCGTCGTCACGGCGTCACACAACCCCGCCACGGACAACGGGATCAAGCTCTGGTCGCCCTCCGGACAGGCATTCGACGGCGAGCGCCGCGAGGCAATCGCCGACCGCGTCGAAAACGAGCGTTACGACCTCGAGTCCTGGGATGGGCTCGGAACGCGACGCCACCACGAGGGACTGCTCGAGCGCCACGTCGAGACGATCACGGACACCGTCGCTGGGCCGGACACCGGTGTCGAAAGCGCCCTCGAAGGGCTCGACGTCGTCGTCGACGTCGGCAACGGCGCCGGGAGCGTAACCGCCGACGCGCTGGTCGAGTTGGGTGCGTCGGTCCGGACGCTGAACGCCCAGCAGGACGGCCGGTTCCCGGGTCGACCCAGCGAGCCGAACGCGGAGACGCTCGCGGACCTCCAGCAGCTGGTCGGCGCGACCGACGCCGATCTGGGCGTGGCCCACGACGGCGACGGCGACCGGATGATGGCCGTCGACGAGCGCGGCGAGTTCGTCCCGAAAGACCTCCTGCTGGCGCTGTTCGCCCGCAAGGCGGCCACGGACGGGACCCGAGTCGCCGCACCGGTCGACACCAGCCTTGCCGTCGACGACACCCTCGAGCACGTCGGCGCCTCGGTGACGCGGACGGCCGTCGGGGACGTCTACGTCGCCGAACGCGCGACCGAAGACGACGTGGTCTTCGGTGGTGAACCAAGCGGGGCGTGGATCTGGCCCGACGAGACGCTCTGTCCCGACGGTCCGCTTGCGGCCTGTAAGCTCGCGGCGATGGCTGCCCACGAGGGCTCGCTCGCCACGCTGGTCGACGACCTCGAGACCTATCCCATCCGCCGGACGTCGATCGAGGTCGACGACAAGGCAGCCGTCATGGACCGCGTCGAGGCGACGGTCCGCGAGCGCGACCTCGAGGTCGACGCTTTAGACGGGGTTCGGATCGACCACGGCGACGGCTGGACGCTCGTTCGCCCAAGCGGCACCGAACCCGTCGTCCGCATCACCGCCGAAGCGCGCGATCCGGAGCGGGCCGAGGCGCTGTTCGAGGACGCATGTGGGATCGTTCGCGACGCGGCCGAGGAAGCCACGCCAGAGGCCGAGTAGTCAGATCGATCAGCGCTCGCCGGAAAGCGCCGAGAAGAGCCGTTCCTCGAGTTCGTCTTTGCTGATCCCGTCGGTGGGGCCGATCCCGTTCATGTGATCGACCGAGACCTGGCCGCCACCCATTCGGGCGTGACCGCCCGCGTCGGCCATCGGGATGTCGCTGGTGGCGTGGCACAGGGCCTCGCCCATGTGAACGCGGTCGTCCCGTGAGCGGCCCGAGAGGTGAATCGTCCCGTCGTATTCGCCGTAGACGACGACCGCTGTCACCCCCTCGAGCTGCATGAGTTCGTCCGCTGCCTGGGGGATCGCGTCGACGTTCGAGATCTCGCCGACGTCGCTGACTGCGAAGGGGCCCTCGACGCGCTTTTCGGTGATCGCCGTCGCTTTGACCTGCAACACGTCGTCGCTGACCTGCGGGTTGGCGATCCGATCGAGCAGGTCCTCGTCGATCCCCCCAAACAGCGTCGCGCAGGCGTCGAACTCGGCGCGCGAGCAGCCGTTGGTCAGGTGGTTCGTATCCGAGAGGATACCATAGAGGAGGCCGGTCGCGAGTTCAGCGGAAACCTCGAAGCCGCTTCCGTCCTCGTCGGCCATCGTGGCGCCGAGATCGTCCAGGTACTCGACGACGATCGTCGACGCGGCGCCGTACTCCGTCCGAACGTCGGTGAACTCCGTTCCGGTGCCGTTACCGGGGTGGTGGTCGACGACCGCGATCGGTTCGACCGACTTCGAACCCGCAAAGCCACGTGGGGTGTTGTGGTCGACCAGAACGACGGCGTCGGCCGCAAGCTGTGTGTTCGAGTCGATCGACTCGAGGTCCAGATCGAGGACGGTCCGGAACGCCCGGTTCTCCTGATGGCGGATCTCGCCGGCGTGTTGTAGGGTCGCCTCCGTGTCGGCCGCGTCGGCGATCCGCGCGATTCCCATCGCACAGGACATCGCGTCGGGGTCCGGGTTCGGATGTGTCAACACGGCGACCTCGTCGTAGTCGCTTAGCAACTGGCGAAGCCGAACGCCGGGCGGTCGTCGGAACCAGCGGACGACCCACCAGCCGCCGACCCCGACTGCGACCGCCGCCAAAACGAGAAGGGAAAGCACCAGCGGCTCGAGCGACTGGAGTTCGTCGACGACGGCCTCGATCAGGAGGGCGCGCTCGCCGAGCGCACTGCCGCTGGAGCCGCTCGCGTCGCGCATACCCTTGTATCAGATCGAGCGATCAAGAAATTTGTCCCTCAGTTTCCCAGGAATGACCAGTCGTCCGTGCTGTCGACGGTCCGTCTCACTCGCTTCGGTAGTCCGCGATCGCGTCCCGATACCCGTCCCGGTAGGTTGGATACGCGAACTCGTAGCACAGATCGCGGAGTTTCGCGTTCGAACACCGCTTGCTCGTCAGAATCCGACGTCTGGCGGCCTCGGAGACGTCGTCCTTGAGTCGGTCGGCTTTCGTTTGCTTGGGCGGGCGCTCGACGCCACACTCGTCGGCCAGCCAGTCGGCGAACGCCCACTTCTCGACGGGTTCGTCGTCGACGACCTGGACGACTTCGCCGCGGGCCAGGTCCTCCTCGAGGAGGTACCGGACGGCGCCGGCGGCGTCGTCGCGGTGAACCATGTTCAGGTAACCCTCGGTCACGGGGCCCTCGAGGTAGCGCTCGAGACGGTACCGGTCGGGACCGTAGAGGCCGGCGTAGCGGGCGACCGTGCCGTCGAAGCCGTGCTCGGGCGGCCGCTCGAGGGCGATCCGTTCGGCTTCTGCGAGCACTTCGGTCTTCTCGGTCGTGGGTTCGATCGGCGTCTCCTCGTCGACCCAGTCGCCGTCGTGGTCGCCGTGGACGCCCGTCGAAGAGGTGTAGACCAGCCGTTCCGGTGGGGTCTCGCGCTCGCCGAAGTGCTCGATCGCCGTCTCCAGGCCCTCGACGTAGACCTCGCGGGCCGCCTCGGCGCCGCGACCGCCGCTGCTGGCCGCGAAGACGATCGCGTCGACGTCGGGGACTGCCTCGAGCGAGTCGGCGTCGGTGATGTCGGCCTGTACGGCCTCGAAGCCGGCGTCCTCGATCCGTTCGATACCTGCGTCGGACCGGCGAACCCCGATCGCGTCGTGGCCGCGGTCGGTGAGTTGGCGACCGAACTCGAGGCCGACGTAGCCACAGCCCAGAATTGCGACGTTCATACGCGACCTCGTGGACGCACGGACATAATTTCGGCGTTCGGAGCGAAAATCGTTCGCGTCCCGTCCGAATCGACGCCGCTTCGTCGTCTCCGACCGGAACCATCGGCCGCTCGCGGTCGAATCGCCGACTGATCCGACATACACCGGTACCAGCTATACGAACCCTGCGACTGTAGAAGATGGGCAGTTGCGATATAATCGCTAAGACTGGAGCTTCTCTCCCCGCAACTCACGAGGAAGAGAACTACAGACCGGCCCAGTATTGGTCGCGATCGCGGGATCGACGCCGAACCGATGGCTGCCCTCCCAGGGACGACGCCGCGGGAGTACGTTCGCTGCTATCACGAACTCGTCGCTGCCGACGCCGTGACCGGTCGGCTCGCAATCGGATCGCTGAAAGGGCACACGACCACGGAGACTGTCGACATTATCACGACGGTACGGGAGGCGATCAACCGGGACACGACCCACGTGAACGGCGAGATTGAGTTGCACGGCTTCAGCGTCGGGCCGGCGACGCACTCGCGAGCGACCGGCTGGCACTCGAGGGCGTGTCGGTGACGTGGCCCGACGACGAGTTCAGCGCAGGCGAAACGGTCCCGATCGATGTCGACGAGGATACCGTCCGGGTGCCGTTCGACGGCGACGAAATCGATACACTCGGGACGCAACAGAAGTTGGTAGGACAGTTCCTCTATTCAGAGCAGATTGTGAAAATAACGGTAAGTACTGTAGACGTACAAAATATTATTAATAGTTCTTAATCGAAAAATGTGGTTCAGATATATAACTTTAATAAACAGTTAGGATGAAAATCCAGTTAGTTCAACATGAACTGAAGAAGCATCATAGCGGCTGTCGGCTCCCTCACAGCAATGGGAACGATTGGCACTGTCACCGCTCAAAACCGGAACGGAGAAAGGAGCAGAAGACAAATCGTGGAAAGCTTTCATGAAGATGGACTAGAAGGTGTGAAGGGCGAATTTGAAAAACAAAACTTAGACTATACTGTAACTTCGACTACGTTAGAGGAAAAACAGTCAGAGGAGTCGGAAGTCACACCAGAATACGGTTATGATGAGGACGAGTCTGAGGTGCAACTAATGCTGGCTGAAAATAGCAACCACCCGGATAGGATTTGGGCCACAGCATCAATGGCACTTGAGGAGGTAGACCCGTTTGCTGATAATTATGATGGCACAGATGATGCTATCGGCATTTCGTTTGACGACGATCATTGGTCAGTTGTTGGTTCAACATCTAAAACAGTTAATTACCCAGACGGTGTTGAAGAAGAAGGAGAAATATCGTTCTACTCTAATAGTTTGGAGGATGGAGGTTTGGCTGCAAACGTTGACTTGCCGGTTGATTTCTATATTAGGGGCGTCCCCTATCCACCAGAGACGACGAATGTGGCATTGATGACAGAGTTAAGGAATCTGGACGGCGTAGCAGGTAATATATTTGCCACCTACGTTCATAATGGTGGCTCAGGGTCTATCGATAGCATCTCTGGAGGTGCTGGACCAATTGACGTTGCGCTTTCCGGATGGGATAGCACTGAGAATTTTGACATAGCAGATGATGAAAATCCAGACCCATATATGTAAATGTCAAACAAACACTTAACAGCATAAAGATTTAAACCCGAGAGAACAATAGTATTTTATATGAAGACTAGAGATATTATAATCTCGGTTCTTGGATTACAGATAACAGTACTGTTTGGAATTTTGTCTTTGATAGGTCAAATAGGATCGGTCATATGGACAGAGGTTATGTACATGGGAATAGGTGTACTTGTGACGATCTTCGCGTTGGTCTCTAGTAGATCCGATCAGTAATGGGTAAGTTGTATTTCAATATAACCATAATTCGATCAATTATTTCTGTATGATGAATATTTCGACTGAGATTACCACAATCGAATAACGAAACCGCGCCTCGAGAGCTCCTAGGTGCCCGCACGCCGTAATGGAGCGCTAGATCGACGCGAACAGTCCCGAGAAAGTCGAGGATTCGAACGTCCTCGGCGTGGACTGCAACGTTGACGACCACATTGCACACATAGCACACATATCGCGTTCGAGAACTTGGAGCGGATTCGAGAGCGGATTAGCGATGGCAAGAAGTTCCAGCAGTGGGCGTTCCGCGAGCTCCAAGAACAAACCGAGAATAAAGCGGAACTGGCCGGCATCACGGTTGAGAAAGTCGAACCGGCGTACACGAGTCAGCAGTGTTCAAAATGCGGGTGTGCGCTTGAAGAAAACCGCGACGGGCAACAGTTCGCTTGCTCGGAGTGTTCGTACACGGTGAACGCCGATGATAACGCCGCAAAGAACGGTGCTCGGAAACTCGCGCTCAAACTCCAGCGGGGGCAGAAGTCCCCTGCTGGAGGGGCGTTCTGTCAGTCCGCCCTGAAGTCGGGGGTGATGACCGTGAACGCTACTGACGTGGCGTCCGACACACCTGTGTCGGCAGAACGAGAGTCCACTGACAAGCCCACCGCCTCAGCGGTGGGTAGCTGACTTCGATCGAATAGACGACGTAGACGTCGTCGACTGGCGCGAGTACTAGTTCAGGGAGCGCCGTCGGCGATCACGTACTGGATGTGGACGAACTCCGCCAGTGTCATCGGCGCGCGCTGTTCGATCTTCTGTTGGATCTCCTTTGCCTCGAGATCGATCTCGATCTCGGTCTCGATTCCGTCGACGTCGAGGACAGCCGTCGACATGCCGAGCAGGAGGTGTTCGCAGGCGATGGTCACCATCTCGTCGGGGTCGGGTTCGCCGTCCTCGAGCGACTGGATCTGGGCGGCTTCCGCGATCGTCAGCTCAGGTGACTCCCCCTCGAGGAGCGCGTCGGCGGTCTCGCGGTCGACGTCGGTCTCCTCGGCGACGGTATCGACGCCGTGTTGGTCGACGACCGCCCGGAGGTCGTCCTCGTACTCGGCACGGAGGTCGGCGGGCGTGTCGGGGACGCTCATCCGCTGTTCGTAGAACATACGCGACGAAACGGGTATCTCGCTGAAAGATATTGTTATCGAGTTCGCCGATCGACCGGTCCGCTCCCAAGAGATCGCCATCACCGGAACGTTGAAAGTCTCGCCCTCTCATGAAAGACACATGAAAGTTGCCCTGATCGGTGTCGGGCAGGCCGGTGGGAAGATTACCGAACGGCTCGCCCGCTTCGACGCGGAGATGGACTTTGGAGCCGTCCAGGGTGCGCTGGCAGTCAACTCCGCGAAGCCGGACCTCCAGTCACTCGAGTACGTCGACACGCAACTGATCGGTGCCGACCGCGTCAACGGCCACGGCGTCGGCGGCGATAACGAACTCGGCACCGAGGTCATGCAGTCGGACATCCAGCAGGTGATGACCGCTCTCGACGGCCGCGTCACCTCCCGGGCCGAAGCGATCTTCGTCGTCGCCGGTCTCGGCGGCGGCACCGGCAGCGGCGGCGCGCCGGTGCTCGTCCACCACCTCCAGCAGGTCTACGACGTCCCCATCTACGCGCTCGGGGTCCTCCCGGGGCGCAACGAGGGAGCGCTCTACCAGGCCAACGCAGGACGGTCGCTAAAGACCATCGTCCGCGAAGCCGACGCGACGCTGTTGGTCGACAACGACGCCTGGCACGAACAGGGCGAAAGCATCGAAGGGGCCTTCGAGACGATCAACGAACGGATCGCCAAGCGAGTGGGGCTGTTGTTTGCGTCCGGCGAGGCCGTCGAGGGTGTCGGCGAAAGTGTGGTCGACTCGAGCGAAGTAATCAACACCTTACGAGCCGGCGGGATCGCGTCGCTTGGCTACGCAAGCGAGATCGCAAGCGAGGACAGCGCCGAGAACATCCGGACTGCGATGAGCGTCTCGCGACAGGCTCTTCTGACCGGGACGAGTCTGCCCGACGCGACGACGGCCGACTCGGCGCTTTTGGTCATCGCCGGCCACCCCGACCGCATCCCGCGGAAAGGCGTCGAACGCGCCCGCCGCTGGCTCGAGGACGAGACCGGGAGCATGCAGGTTCGGGGTGGCGACTTCCCGCTCGAGAGCGATCGGCTCGGTGCGCTGGTGTTGCTCGGCGGGACGGAACGCTCCGACCGGATCCAGGATTTCATGGAGCGCGCACGCGAGGCGAACCGTGAACAGAAGCGAGCGGAGACGAAAGCGGATCCCGCCGAACAGTTCGCCAACGATCAACTCGACGATCTGTTTTAGGCCTGTGTGTCGACTCGGCGACGGCGAACTGATTTATATACTGTCCCGAAACCATGTCATCCCACGACACAGTACGAGGGCTCCCCTGTCAACGGTTTTCGGGGGGTTGCGGACCGGTACATTTAAATTGAAAGCGCCAGTAGGTAGGGTTACCAGAACGCCACCGGGGCGCGTATCGCTCGACGATCGATGACAGGAAATCTTATTCACCGAGGTTTCGCAGATCGTGAGCGGACGCTGTGTGTCCGCTCTGACGCTTCCAGAGACACTCGACCGACGGGTGTCTCCTGCGAGACGGGCGATCGCTCCCGGTGCGGTATGGCACAGAGGTTTGACTAATACATGGTAGACGAATCGCAAAACATCGAACTGACGGAGGACGACCTCGAAAACAAATCCAAAGGCGAGCTCATCAAGATGGCCGGACAGCTGCGAGACCGGCGAAACGAGCTCAACCAGATGGCTTCCGAACGCGCATCCAAGCGCGACGACCTCAACGCGAAGACACGCGAGAAGGTCGACGAAGCCCAGGAGCACCGCGAGAAACGCGACGAGCTCAACGAACAGGTCCAAGAGCACAAAGAAAAACGCAACGAGTTAAACGCCGAGGCCAACGAGCTGTTCGACAAAGTCGAGAAGCTCAAGTCGGACATGGAGCTCGACGAGGGGAAAGACCTCGAGGAACTCGAGGAAGAGATCGAACAGCTCGAGTTTAAACAGCAGACCGAGGTTCTCTCGAGCGAAGAGGAAAAAGAGCTCATCGAGAAGATCGAGTCCAAGCGCGAGGAGTACGAAGAGCGCAAGGAAAAGCTCGAGCAAAACGAGGACCTAGAAGAGCTCGTCGAGGAAGCCGAGGAAGTCCGTTCTGAAGCCTCCCAGCACCACCAGAAAGTCACGGAGCTCGCGGACAAGGCCCAGGAACATCACAATCAGATGATCGAGGCCTACCGCGAGGCCGACGACATCCGTGACGAGGCCGACGAGATGCACGAGAAGTTCGTCGAGGCCCAGGAGGCCGCCGACCAGCACCACGAGGACTTCGTCCGCGTCCAGAAGCGCCTGCGTGAACTGGACAAGAAAGAGGAAGAAGAGCGCAAGTCCGAGCGTGACAAGAAGAAAGAGGAGGCCAAAGAAGAGGCCGAAGAAATCTATCAGAAGTTCAAGGAAGGCGAAACCCTGGACACCGAGGACCTGATGAAGCTCCAGAAGACGGGGCTGCTCTAAGTCGATTTCGTCTACCGACGCGGACTCGAGGTTCGTTCTCTCGCGTTCGATTTCGGCTGCCGTCTCGAGGCAGTACCTCTCCAGCTACTGCTGTGACGAGTGAACGCACTCGGTCGCGCGTCGAGAGCGGAGACGCTACCGCGGTTTCCTGGCCCGACGTTTCGGAGCCTCCGCACTCGGATCGGGCCGGGACATCGGGACATCGCTCTGTATAATCGTCTCGCTGTTTTCTCCCCACGACTCGTCAGTTTGCTATGATCTCTCACACTGTGTGAACGACGTGAGCGCTTTTGTCCGTCTACGTTATCGGCTTGACCCTAGAAGGGGTATGAAAGTAGACCCGTGTGTGTCAGCTGTTGGTACGGCTGTACGGGAATACGTGGTAAACACGTCGACTGGCCGTTCGTTCACGTCTTTGAACCGGAAGGCGAAACGATTCCGTACTGGATGCCATGCGGTATCTCATACCAGGGAAGCAGCGAGCCACGTCGCGACACACGGGTTTCGTAGCGACTCGTGAAACCGAGCGGCGACCCGCAGTATCGCGGTATCCACTCACTACTGATGACGACTGATAATCAGCCTTCGACTATGCACCGCCACAGTACAGATCCGGGCGTACTCGTGCCTGGAATCGACGCGCCGAGTACTGTCGCCTGTCTCCGTTCGCTCCGTCCGCGCGGCGTTCGAACGCTCGTCGCCTCGGAGTCGTCGGATACGCCGGCGACGTGCTCGACACATTGCGACGAGTTCGTCACCGTCCCGGATCCGACCGAGGACCTGACCGCCTACGGCGACGCATTACTCGACCTCGCGGAGCGACCCGACGTCGAGACGATCGTTCCCGTCCGCGAGGAGGACATCTACGTCCTCGCCGACCGCAAGGACGCGTTCGCCGAGGTTGTCGAGACCAACTGGCCCGACTTCGAGACGCTGCGTCGGGTTCAGGACCGCGTCGAACTGTTCGCCGCCGCCGAGGCGGCCGACGTCGCAGTTCCCGAAACCGAACTGGTCGATCAGTGGACCGACTGGGACCGCGAGACGATCGTCAAGCCACGGTACACGGTCGCCGCTTCCACCTATCTCGGCGCCGACGCCGAGACGGTGATGATCGGTTCGACGGAGTACCAGCGGCCGGGATCGCCACCTGACCTCGAGGAGATCGAAAACCGACGC
The DNA here is from genome assembly GCF_030848565.1 of Natronolimnohabitans sp. A-GB9. GTDB lineage: Archaea > Halobacteriota > Halobacteria > Halobacteriales > Natrialbaceae > Natronolimnohabitans. Next base: position 421,505 of record NZ_JAVDDV010000001.1, on the reverse strand, counting down.
GGACACGTACCGCTGGTCCAGGAACGGATTCCGGACTCGAGGGAGTTCGGCTTCTTCGCGCTCTACGACGAGGGTGAGCCGGTCGCGACGTTCCAGCACTGTCAGCGCCGCGGCTGGAAGTACTGTGGCGGCCCCAGCGCCTATCGCGAAACGGTGTACGATCCCGACCTCGAGTCGGCCGGCCGGGCCCTGCTCGACGAACTCGAGTGGCACGGGCTCGCGATGGTCGAGTTCCTGCGCGATCCAGACGACGAGGAGTACAAGCTCATGGAGGTCAACCCGCGGTTCTGGTCGTCGCTGCCGTTTTCGGTCCGGGCGGGCGCGGACTTTCCGTACTACTACTGGCAGCAAGCCATCGGCGAGTCGGTCGAGGCAGGCGATTCCTACGAAATCGGGATCGGCGGCCATCTGCTACGGGGCGAGCTCAGCTACCTCCACAGCGTGGCGACGGAGGAGTATCCGATGGTCGAGCGGCCGTCACTCGTAGACGCGACGCGTGAAGTCGCGGCCTCGATCGTCAGCCAGCCGCGGTTCGATTACGCGGTCACGGGTGATCCGCTGCCGTTCCTCCGTGACGGACTCAACCTGCTCTCGGCGTTTCGGGAGCGTCGGTCGAAACGAGCAGCCGTCGACGCCGAAGAGACGGCAGCAGACGAGAGCGATTCGACGACTGACGGACAGTCCGATCCGTCGGCGGCACAGCCCCAGGGGGCGCCACCATCACAGGCGTCACAGCAACTCGACGACTAGTTTTTTGCCATCGAACGACCGCTCTCGGTCGTCGGCAGACACAGACGACGGTCGAACACGGTCGATTCCCGTCTCGAACCACCAATCCTTACCGGATGCCACGCACAGATACGGCTATGACGCGAGGTGTCCGGTATGGTTAGTAGCGAAGGTATCGGTCGACTCCTGGTCGTCGTCGTCGGTGCGGCCGTCTTCGCCGTCGCCGGCGTCGCACTGTTCGTCGTCCATCCGGAGACGCTGACGGATCTGTTTGGAGTGATCGCCGCGCTCGTCGTCGTGATCGTGGGACTCCGTATCGCCGGCAATATCGCACAGTCGCTGTTCCCCGGCTACAACGCGGCCGAGGTCGCCGTCGAGGGACCGATCACGCGCGACGGTGGCGGGGGCCGGTTCCCCTCGAGTCCCCAATCGACGCCGGCCGACGACATCGTCGAACAGATCGATCGAGCCAACGAGGACGACAGCGTCGATGCGCTCTTGCTGAAGCTGAACACGCCCGGCGGCGAGGTCGTTCCCAGCGACGACATCCGACTCGCCGCCGAGCGCTTCGACGGCCCGACGATCGCCTACACGACCGACGTCTGTGCCAGCGGCGGCTACTGGATCGCAAGCGGTTGTGACGAACTCTGGGCACGTGACGGCTCTATCGTCGGCTCGATCGGCGTCATCGGCTCCCGGGTCAACGCCAGCGACCTCGCCGAGAAGGTCGGGCTCTCCTACGAACGGTTCGCCGCCGGCGAGTTCAAGGATGCCGGAACTCCGCTGAAGGAGATGGAGGAGGACGAACGCGAGTATCTACAAGGGCTAATCGACGACTACTACGAGACGTTCGTCGAGCGGGTCAGCGACGGTCGCGACCTCGACGCCGAGTTCGTCCGCGACACCGAGGCCCGGATCTACCTCGGCGAGCAGGCCCACGAGCTGGGGCTCGTCGACGAGCTAGGGACGCGTCGCGACCTCGAGGACGAACTGGCGGACCGACTCGAGCGCGACGCGGTTGCCGTCGAGGAGTTCGAACCCGAGCGGCCACTGATGGCACGTGTCGGGACCGGTGCCCAGCAGATCGCCTACGCCTTCGGCGCTGGGATCGCCGGACTCGCCGAGGACCGGGAGTTCAGACTGCGGACCTGAGACGGACTGCTGTCTCGCTGTCTCGTCGATCGACAGGACGGGATCGGCGATCGGCAGAACGTGACGACAGAAGACCATACGAGCCTCGAGGCGTCGCTCGAGGCCGGAATCGCCCCTCGAGTAAGTGGTTTTATCGTTACACAGAATGGAACGGCTACCGTGACAACGCTGGTCGTCTGTCTCGACCGGACCGACGACGTCGGTCGTAAGACCGGCCTACGGTCACCTGTCGTCGGCTGGGAGGCCGTCCGCGCGCTGGTGACCGACGTCGGACTGGCGGACCCGGAGGACTCGGGGGTCAACTCCCTGCTCGAGACCTTGCGCGTCGCCCAGAACTTACGCGACGAGAACGAGGACGTCGTCGTCGCGGTCGTCTCGGGCGACCGGGAGTCGATGGTCTCGGCAGACCGATCGGTCGCCACCCAGGTCGACGAGCTGGTCGCCGAGTACGACCCTGACTCCGCGGTCGTCGTCATCGACAGCGCCGAGGACGAGCGGCTGGTGCCGATCGTCGAGAGCCGTGTCCGGGTCGATTCGGTCGACCGCGTCGTCGTCCGGCAGGCACGGGATATCGAGTCGACGTACTACCTATTAAAACAGTTTCTCGCCGACGAGGAGCTCCGTCAGACGGTCCTCGTTCCCATCGGACTGACGTTGCTGGTCTTTCCGATGCTTGCGACCCTCGTTGGGCCTGCGGAGGGCGCTGCAGCGATCACGACCGTCATCGGCGTCTTCCTCCTCTATAAGGGGTTCAACGTCGACGAGCTGCTGACGAGGCTGGCCCACCAGGTCCGGGAGTCGCTGTACTCCGGGCAGGTCTCGGTCGTCACATACGTCGTCGCCGCCGGACTGACACTCGTTGGTTTGTTCGTGGGCGCGCTCGGCGTCTCGAATCTGGACGGCCACTCGGGGATCGTCGTCCCGGCGTTACAGTTCGCCTTCGACAGCGCGCCGTGGCTCGCCGTGGCCGCGCTGACAGCGAGTGCCGGCCGGCTGCTCGACGAGGCGATCGGCGACGAACCGATCCGCAGCTCCTATCTCAACCTGCCGTTCATCGTCGTCGCAGTCGGCCTGGTCGTACGAGGGTTCTCGGCGTACCTCCTCGAGCAACAGGGCGTGATCGACTCGCTCGTCGTACCGGCCTACGAGTTCGGCGTGGTCTCGAACGAGAGTTTCGTGGTGACGGCGAGTGAACGACTCGCGATCTTCGTCGTGACCGCGATCGTCGTCAGTCTCGTCGGCGCCCGTATCGCGTCGTCGTTCAGCGCGTCCCGGTCCGACGACGCCGAAAATGGGGACGACGATTCGAAGCCGGAATCGGGACTGGAGACGGCCCCGGCGTCGGCATCCGAACTCACCGACGGCGGACCGCCGACGAAGCCGGATGGATCGGACCCTCGGTCGACGAACGAGTCCGGGACGCTACAGGACGACCATCCGAACCACTCCGAGCCACGTTCGGACGACGATACGGGCCCGAACGCAGACAAATAAGCGGACACGGACTCGGTATCCCTTTACTCCTCCGGGCGTATCCCTACCCATGAGCGACGCAGACGGCACGTGGGTCGGTCTCTTTTCGGGCGGCAAGGACTCTGCGTGGGCCGTATACCGGGCCCTCGAGGAAGGGCTCGACGTCTCCCATCTCGTCACCGTCCACCCGAGCGACGACTCGTATCTGTATCACGTCCCCGCGACGGAGCTCGCGGCGCTGGCGGCCGAAAGCATCGGGATCGAACTGGTCGACGTCGAACCCGCCGACTTCGAGGCCGAGTCGGTTCGCGACTCGAGCGTGCAGGGCGACGACGAACTCGAGCCCCTCGAGGCCGCCCTCGCGGACCTCGACGCCGATCTCGAGGACGGTATCGCCGGCGTCACGGCCGGCGCCGTCGAGAGCGAGTATCAGACGAACCGTATTCAGGGGATGTGCGACCGACTCGGCTGTGAGCTGTTCGCTCCCCTCTGGCAGGAAGACCCACGGGAGCTGGCCGACGCGATGCTCGAGGCCGGCTTCGAGATAACGATCATCCAGGTCGCCGCCTACGGCCTCGACGAGTCCTGGCTCGGCCGCACTCTCGACCGAGACGCGATCCGAGAACTCGAGGCGAAACACGAGGAGTACGGCGTCCACATCCTCGGCGAGGGCGGCGAGTTCGAGACGCTGGTCGTCGACGGGCCACACATGGATCGACGGATCGACCTCGAGTACGAGACCGAGTGGGACGGGACCCGTGGTCGGTTGCGAATTACGGACGCACGACTCGAGTAGCCGACCGTCGGCGGGTGTCGGAAGGGAGCGTTCAAGACGCTCTATACGCCTCTTCTTCCCGATGAGCGTTTTCCTCGGGATCGACGCGGGTACGCGAACCGTCAAGGCCGTCGCCTACGACAGGGACGGACAGCGAGTGGCGTCGGCGTCGGAGACGCAGTCGGTCCACACCCCGGACTCCGGCTGGGCCGAACAGGAGATGACCGCGGTGTGGTCGACCACCGCGGCGGCGATTCGGGGCGTCGTCGACGCCCTCGAGGAGGAGTTGTCGATCGAAGCCATCGGACTGACGGGCCAGGGCGACGGGTGCTGGCTGCTCGACGCCGACGGCCAGCCGGTCCGGAACGCGATCCTCTGGTCGGACAGCCGCGCCGCCGGGATCGTCGACGCGTGGGAGTGCGATGGCACGCTCGAGACGATCGTCGACACCTGTGGCTCGAGACCGTACCCCGGGATGAGTCTACCGCTGTTGCGATGGCTCGCCGAGAACGAACCGGACACGCTCGAGCGGGCGACGACGGCGTGTTCCTGTACGGGCTGGCTCGGCTACGCGCTGACGGGTGAGCGGTCGATCGACTACGCGGAAGCGACGGTTCCGTTCGTCGACCGCGAGACGACCGCGTTCGCCCCCGACGTTTTCGAAGCCGCTGGCGTCGCGGGACTCGAATCGCTGATTCCGCCGCTTCGTCGCCCGACAGACGTCGTCGGTGGCATAACGGAGTCGGCGGCCCGCGAGACGGGGCTGCCGGAAGGAACGCCCGTCGTAGCCGGCACGATCGACGTCGTCGCGTCGGCGATCGGCAGCGGTATGATTCGGCCGGGCGACAGTGCGGCCTCGATCGGCACCTCGCTGTTCACACAGGTAATCGGAACCGGACCGGGCGAGACCGAGACGAGTATCGGGATGGCCCTCGGCGTCGACGGTCGCTGGACGACCGCGATCGGCTCGAACTCGGGCACGCGAAGCCTCGAGTGGGTACAGACCGAACTCACCGACGGCGCGTCGTTCGAAACGCTCGAGGAGCGGGCGCGGTCGGTTCCGGCGGGAAGTGAGGGACTGTTGTACCTCCCGTACTTGAGTGACACCGGCGAGCGAGGGCCGTTTACCGATCCGACGGCTCGAGCGGGGTTTCTCGGACTCGCACCGACACACGGAAACGCCCATCTCGTTCGGGCAGTCTACGAAGGGCTCGCGCTCGCAGTTCGGGACTGCATCGAGCACCTACCCGTCGATCCGGATCGGATCGCGCTCGGTGGCGGCGGCTCCAGGTCGGCGTTTCTCTGTCAACTTGTCGCCGACTGTGTCGGCACCGAAATCGTCGTCCCGGCCGCCGACGAACCCGGAGCAAAGGGGGCAGCGACGCTGGCGGCGGTCGGACTGGACGTCTTTCCCGACCTCGAGACGGCGACCGACGAACTGGCGGGCGACCGAAGTCGGTACGAACCGAGGGCCGCGGCTGTGACGACCTACGACGAACTGTACGAGACGTACGTCGCCACACGAACGGAACTGGATCCCGTCTGGAACGCACTGGCCGCGTTTCGAACGTGAGCGCGTGATCGTGACGCCTCGTCGAACGCGAGCGGCGCCTCCGACGTTACTGGGGCGACCCGTTCGTGATCGTCGTGTGGGCGCCGATGAGCGCGCCCGCCAGATCCAGATCCTCGAGATGAGTACCCTCGTCGATGATCGATCGGCGAACGTCGGCGTTGCGAACCGTCGCCTCCGGGAAGATCACCGCGTGGTCGATCGCGGTGTTCTCGAGGGTGACCTCACCCATCACGTGGACGTTGTCGCCGATCGTCGCGTCCTCGAGGGTCGCCGAGTCGGCGACGAGTGAGTCGCCATCTAAGTGCCAGGCGACGGCGTCGAGATAGCTTTCGGGCGTGCCGATGTCGAACCAGGCACCCTCGAAGGTGTATGCGTAGGTCGACTCGCGGTTCTGGAGCCACTGGACGAACCAGCCGGGTTCGTCGGGGTTGTTCCCCTCCTCGAGGTAGGTCGGCAACAGCGACAGCGAATCCTGCGGGAACGCATAGCAGGCGATCGAGACGAGCGTGGAGTTGGGATCGTCGGGTTTCTCCTGGAAGTCGACGACGCGTTCGCCCTCGAGTTCGACGAGACCGTAGGACTTGGCCTTCTCCCGGGAGCCGACGTCGTAGGCGGCAAGCGTCGGCGCATCCTGGGATTCGAAGTAGTCCAGAAAGTCCGCGACGTCGAAGCTGATCAGGTTGTCCCCAGCGATCACCAGCAGATCGTCGTCGACGTTCTCGCGGTCGATCAGCTGGGCGAGCGCGCCGACGACGCCGAACTTGTCGTCCTCTTCGGTCGTCTCCTCGACGGACAGCTGTGGCTTTTCGAACTCGCTGTCGGCGAGGTGGGCCTCGAAGTCGGCGGCGAAGCGCTCGTTGGTGCTGACGTAGACCTCGTCGATCCGGTCGTCTGCCTCGAGTTCCGCGAAGATGCGATCGATGACGGTCGAGTCACCGATCGGGAGGAACATCTTGGGCCGATGTTTCGTGATCGGCCACATACGAGTCGCGTACCCGCCGGCAAGCACGACGGCTTTCATGGCCCGTTGTTCACCGTCGGCTGATAAGTGGTTTGTCCTTTCGGGGATTTTCGTCCGACAGTATAATACCCCGACGCCCGTTTCTCTCCGTATGCGCGAGGCCGACGAAACGACGCGACAGCGACTCGCCGACGCGCTCCGTACCGAACCCGCCACGCCGAGCGAACTCGCTGTGGAACTCGATCTGACCCCACAGGCAGTGCTTCGCCACGCCGAACACGTCTCCCGGTCGGTCGACAGTTCGGAGACGGACGAACAGTTACTTGTCGCACCACCGACGTGTCGGGACTGTGGATTCGACGACTTCGACGACCTCCTAAACCTCCCATCGCGTTGCCCTAACTGTAAAAGCGAGTCGATTACGGAGCCGACACTAACGATCGAGTCGTGATCAGTCGGATCGTATAACAGTCATATCAAGTGGGGTATCTGAAACGGATTCGATACTAATATTTACGGGCGTACCGAGAACCCGGTACGAACCCTCGAGCGAACGGGCGGTCGACCCCGCTTCGTCGACTGCTACCGTCTCTCGTCTCCTGAACGCGGGTTACCGTCCAGTTCGCGAGGTCTACAGAGATACGAATGACTGCTACGTCCCATTCCGAGTCCGACTGTGCCGACTTCGTGTTGGCGGTCCTCGAGCGACTCGACGACTGTGAGGCGTCGGCCGAGACGGTCGACGACGCGTTCGGATTGCTCGCCGACAAGCGACGACGGCTGTTGCTACAGGTCATGCGTACGTACGGCGAGGCGATGACGCTGCCCGATGCTGCCGAAGAGGTCGCCGTCCGCGAGACTGGACGGAAGGTAACGGAAATTTCCGCCGAGCGTGTACACGAAACCTATATCTCCCTCTACCACGACCACCTCCCGCGACTGGTCAACGCGGGGTTGCTCGAGTACGACCAGGAGCGAGACCTGGTCTCGCCGCGGGCGTTCCGAGAATCCGATACTCGAGAGGACTAGCGCGTTGCAAGCACTAGTGGCGGTCCACGCCTGCACTGCTGGGTGAACTCGATGGCTGTCCTCCGGTGTCATCCAGCAGTCGACGGGTGGAACGGTACTAGATTTTGACGTTCGAACTCGAGGTCAAATCGCCGTCGTCCTCGAGTGGGCCATCGCCGACGTACTCGTAGTCGTCGTCGGTCAGGTAGACGTCGCCGTCGTCGACGGTAACGTCGAGTTCGGTGAGATAGGCGCCCTCACAGGGGCCGAACGTACACTTCCCGGAGTCGGCGTCGAAGTATGCGCCGTGGTTGGCACAGACGAGTTCGCCGTCTCGCATCGGCGCACCCGATCCCTTGTCGATCTTGATGTGGGTCATGTGTTGGCAGTAGTTGAGCCAGCAGGCGACCGTCGTCTCGTCGCCGTCGGCGGTCGCGACGAGGATCGCCTCCTGTTCATCGTCCGACCCGTTTCGCACGCGAAAGAGCACCGTCGAGTCCGCCGGCACTGCCTCGAGTGCGGCGATTCGCTGGGACGCGTCCATCGGCACGCGGGTTACAGATCGGTCACAGTGAACGTTACGATCCGTCGACCGTCTGACGCGGATTTAACACCCCGAGACCCAAACGACGGCTATGGACTCCCTTCTCGTCTACGGCTCGTACGGCTACACCGGTCGACTGATCGCCCGCGAGATCGTCGCTCGAGGAGGGGCGCCGACCGTCGCCGGCCGGGACGAACGCGAGGTCGAACGGCAGGCCGACGAACTGGGTGTCGAAGGCCACGCCATTTCCCTCTCGGAGGACGTCGCCGCCTCTATCGGCGAGTACGACGCCGTCCTGAACTGTGCGGGCCCGTTCGTAAACACGGCCGAACCGCTCGTCGAGGCCTGTCTCGAGACGGGGACGGACTACCTCGACATCACCGGCGAGTTCCAGGTGTTCGAACGACTCCGACAGCGCGACGACGCGGCTCGAGACGCCGGAATCACGCTGTTGCCGGGCGTCGGGTTCGACGTCGTTCCCACGGACTGTCTGGCGGCGTTTCTTCACGACCAGTTGCCGTCGGCGACCGACCTCTCGCTTGCGATCGACGCGAGCGGATCCCTCTCGCGGGGAACGGCCCGGACGCTCGTCGAACACCTCGGCGACGACGGCGTCGTCAGACGGAACGGGCGACTCATCAGCGTGCCGCCAGGGTTTCGGACCCGCGAGATCGACTTCGGCGACGGCCCTGAACACGCCGTCACGATCCCGTGGGGTGACGTGGTCACTGCCGCCCACAGTACGGGAATCGATTCGATCGAAGTGTACGCAGCCGCGCCGTCGTGGGCGACGTCTGCGATGGGCGCCGCCGACTCGCTGGAGTGGCTACTCGAGCGGAAACCGGTCGAAGACGTTCTGAAGCGGCTGGTCGACGCCCGAATCGACGGCCCCGACGAGCGAGAGTTAGCAACTGGTCGAGCGACGGTCTGGGGCGAGGTCGTCGACGAGTCGACCGATCGGCGCGCCCGCGCTCGACTCCGGACGCCAAACCCCTACGCGCTGACGGTCGCAGCCGCAGTCGACGCCGCTGAGCGTGTGATCGATGGCCAGAATCGGGGCCGTGACCGTGTTCCGGACGGGTTCCAGACGCCGTCGACTGCGTTCGGTGCCGACTTCGTCCTCGAGTGTAGCGACACGAAACGGGAGTTGCTCGAGGGGCCGTTCGAGGGCGGCGCCCTCGAACTGTCGGTGCGTGGCTCCGACGTCGACGGCTGAGACGGGCTGCTGTACCGTTCTACCGGTAACAGGCCCGCTCGACACGTTCGTCGTACAGCTGGGTGAGTCGCTTCGTTACCGGTCCGGCGCCGATCTCGGTGCCGTCGAGCGTCTCGATCGGCCGGACTTCCCAGGTTCGGTTCGTGAGAAACGCTTCGTCGGCATCAGTGACGTCCGCGGGTTCGTACCGCCCCTCTCGAACCGGAATGTCGTCCGCTCTCGCCGACTCGAGGACGAACGCCCGTGTGATCCCTGGCAGGACGGGACCGTCGGTCGTCGGGGTGTGGAGGACGCCGTCGCGGACGAAAAACAGGTTGCTCGTCGCGCCCTCGGCGACGTGGCCCTCGAGGTCGCACATGAGTGCCTCGTCGGCCGCGGGTTCGCCCTCACCCTCGTTCTCGCCGTCGCCGACAGCACGGAGCTCCATCCGTGCCAGGATCCCGTTGAGGTAGTTGTGTGTCTTCGCCGCGGCGGGGATCGCGTCGTCGGGTATCCGTCGTGTCTCGACTGTTCGAACGGTTGCGTGCTCGTCCCAGACGGAGTCGCCCTCGAGGCCGCCACGCGGAAGCGGTTTGACGTAGATCACGACTGTCGGATCGACCTCGGACTGGGGCGTGAGTTTGCCCGGCTGAACGCCGCGGGTGATCGAGAGTCGGACGTAGGCGTCCTCGAGGTCGTTCGCCGCGAGGGTCTCGTCGATCCGCGCCCGGAGGTCGGCGGCCGCGAGGCCGTGCTCGAGGGCGAGCGCCTCGCAGGTGGCCGCAAGCCGTTCGACGTGGGCGTCCCACCCGAAGATCGTCCCGCCGTAGACCCGAAGCGTCTCGAAGGCACCGTCGCCGTACCGAAAGCCCCGATCGTCGACGCTGACCGTCGCTTCCTCGGCGGGGACGAGCTCGCCGTCGACGTGGTAGTAGCGGTCGTCAGTCATCGCGTGTCTGCGGCGAGCCGACAGAAGTTCGCGATGGTTCGCTTGCCGACCCGAAGCGAGATGCCGTCGTCGCCCGCCGCGTCGTCGTGGCCCCGCGTCAGGATGCTCTCGGGGTGGAACTGGACGCCGAAGTGGGGGTTCTCGCGGTGGCGAACCGCCATCAGGACGCCGCGTTCGTCCGTCGTTCGGGCCGTCTCGACTAACGACTCGGGGAGGTCCGCGCGGTCGACCGCAAGCGAGTGATACCGCCCGACCTGGAACGTCTCGGGGAGGTCGGCGAAGAGGCCCTCACCGTCGTGGCTCACCGTCGACGGCTTCCCGTGGACGACCTCCTCGGCGTGGACGACCGGCGCTCCGTGTGCCGCACACAGCGCCTGGTGGCCCAGACAGACGCCGAGAATCGGATACTCGGTCTCGGAAAACAGCGGAATCGAGATCCCCGCCTCCTGGGGCGTCCCTGGCCCCGGCGAGACGACGATCCCGGTCGGATCGAGGTCGCGGACGTCCTCGAGGTCGATCTCGTCGTTTCGCCGGACCACGACCTCGTCGGCGACTTCGCCGACGTACTGGACGAGATTGTACGCGAAAGAGTCGTAGTTGTCGACGACGAGGATCCGGCCCTCGCCGACTGCGGGCGTCTCACGCATCGTCACCACCCCCGTCGCGGCCGTCGAGAGGGGCTGCGTCGCTCGACTCCGAATCGGCGGTCGTCTCGAGGGCCATTCCAGCCCGTTCGCCAAGCGCCTCGTCGACGGCCGTAATCAGTGCGCGGGCCTTGTCCAACGTTTCGTCGTACTCCAGATAGGGCTCGGAGTCGTGGACGATGCCCGCACCGACGCGGAGATGGTACCCGTCGCCGTAGCAGACGAGCGTTCGGATAACGATGTTGAGCGTCGCGCGGCCGTCGAAGCCGAAGATGCCGACGCTGCCGGTGTAGGGCCCTCGTCGCGTCGCCTCGAGTTCGTCGATGATCTCCATCGTCCGGGGTTTCGGCGCGCCCGTGATCGTCCCCCCTGGGAACACTGCCGCGACGGCGTCGGAAAGCGTCGCGTCGTCGCGCAGCCGGCCGGTCACGTTCGAGACGAGGTGCATCACCTCTGAGTAGCGGTCGATCCGCCGGTACTCGTCGACCGTCACGGAGCCGTACGCACAGACCTTCCCGAGATCGTTGCGTTCTAGGTCGACCAGCATGGCGTGTTCGGCGCGTTCTTTCTCGTCTGAGAGGAGGTCCGCCTCGAGTCGCTCGTCCGCCTCACGGGTCTCCCCGCGCGGTCGCGTCCCCGCGATGGGCTCCGTTCGGACGGCATCTCCCTCGCGCTCGAGTAACAGTTCGGGACTGGCACTCACCAGATCGGCCGCACGCAACTCGAGCAGCCCCGAGTACGGCGCCGGATTGACCCGCCGCAGGGCGTCGTAGGCCGCGACGGGGTGGACCGCCGCGGGGGCGACCAGCCGCTGGGAGATGTTCGCCTGAAAGGTGTCGCCGTCGCGGACGTACTCCTTGACCCGATCGACGCGGTCGGCAAAGGCCTCGCGGCCGCAGTCGCTCTCGAAGTCGGCCTCGTCGGCCTCGACCGGTGGGTCGCCGATCGATGGATCGCCATCGAGGGACGCCCGCGCGAGCTCGAGGGCCCGATCACGCCCGCGTTCGTAGGCGGCCACGATCGCGTCGTCCGTGATCCCGTCGTCTCCTCCTGCTTCGAGTCGCGGACAGGCGGTCACCCGAAGCGTGACGCCGTCGTCGTCGATCGGCTCCTCCCAGGCCGCCAGACGGTCGTAGACGCCGACCTCGAGTCGCGGCAGGCCGCGATCGTCGACGGCCGATTCCGGGAGCGCTTCGAGTTCCCGGGCGACGTCGTAGGAGAGCCAGCCGATCGCGCCACAGGGGTAGGGAACGTCACAGTCGGCCCGAACCAGCGTCTCGCCGGCAAGCAGCCCCTCGAGTGCCTCGAGCGTCGGTGAGCCCGACGCCGTTTGTGAGACCGCATCCGGACTGACCGTCAACCGATCGACGGGGTCGACGCCGAAGTAGCCCCAACCGGGCTGGCCGCCGGTCGTCTCGAGATAGACGTTGCCGGTCGACTCCGGGAGTCGTGCACGCCGATACGCCGAAAACGGATCGTCGACCGTGACGCGAACTTCGACGGGGAGTCGGCTTTCGGCCGGCGTCCCGCCGCGGTCACCGTCACGTGAGTCGTCCGCCTCGAGGTGCTCGCGGACGGCAGCGCGAAACGCCTCGAGGGTGGTGATGACACGCGGATCGCTCATACCGTCCGAAGGAAGCGAAGCACCTAATCGTTTTGTGATCCCGAGAACGGAGAACTGACGGAAACGGCCTCGAGAGAACGGAACGTCGCTGGGGGAGTCGAGGATCGGGAAGAACGGACTATCGGACGTTGGCGCGGTCGATCCAGCCCTGGATGCGCTTCTCGGAGATATCGGTCTGTTCGGCGAGGTCGGCCGCGTCCGAAGCGGCGAGTTCGCCGACGGTCTCGACGTCGGCGCCGGCCAGACGGTCGGCGTAGGCCGGGCCGATCCCCTTGATCGAGTCGACCGGCTCCTGGCTGGCTTCGTCACCAACGTCCGGCGCAGCCGCCGCGGACGCGTCGGGTTCTTTGTCGGCTTCCGGCGACGCGTCCTCGGTACTGGGGCCGGTCGCCTCCGCCGGTTCGGCCGCTTCCTCGGGACCGTCGCTCGGCTGGGTCATCGAGTCCGTCGACGCCGCTGCGGTCGTCTCCGCAGCAGCCGACTCGTCGGCCTCGGCGTCGGTCTCCGGTTCGGCCGCTTCCTCGGGACCGTCGCTCGGCTGGGTCATCGAGTCCGTCGAGGCCGACGCGGTCGCGTCGGCGGCCGCCGATTCGTCCGTCTCGGTCGGGCCGGCATCGGCGTCGTCCTCCCGCGATCCTTCCCGCTCGACCGTGACGCCGACCTCTCGACTGCGCCCTCGCTCTGGGTCCGACTCCCCGAACCCGAGCAGCGACTTCAGCTTTTGGAGGATTGCCATTAACTCGATATAGTCGGCTCCAACACTTAAATTCGCCTGATACTTAAACAACAGCTATCCAGCAGCCGACAGTATATCCGCCCAACCGAAATGCCGTCTGGCGATTGGATGTACACTGGACCAGTGAAGTCGACCGTCTAAAGGCGAGATCGCAGCGCCTGGTTCATCGCGTCGACCGGTGCGTCCCGACCGGTCCACAGCTCGAACGCCTCGACACCCTGGTAGAGCAACATCCACGCGCCGTCGACCGTCGTCGCGCCGGCGTCGGCCGCATCGCGAAGCAGCCGCGTCTCGAGCGGGCTGTAGACCGCATCGAGGACGGCCAGATCGCCGTGAAGCGTCTCGGCGGGGACCGGCGTCTCGTCGTCGTCCATCCCGACGCTGGTGGCGTTGACGAGGACGTCGGCCTCGGAGAGCAGTTCCGCGAGCGTCTCCTCGGCGAGGTCGTGTCCCGTCGCGTCCGGGACCTCCGCGGCGAGGTCGTGGGCCTTCGAGGCGGTCCGGTTGGCGATCGCGACCGACGCGCCCGCGTCCGCGAGGCCGAAGGCGATCGCCCGACCGGCGCCGCCGGCGCCGACGACGACCGCGCGTGCGCCCTCGATCGTCACGTCGTGGTCTCGCAGCGCGCGCAGGGCGCCGACGGCGTCCGTGTTGTGGCCCGTCACCCGCTCGCCCGTAAAGTCGATCGTGTTGACCGCGCCGATCCGGCTCGCAAGTTCGTCCGCCTCGACACAGTCGAGGACGTCCTGTTTGAACGGGATCGTCACGTTCAGCCCCGTCACGCCAAGCGCTGCGGCGCCGTCGATCGCGTCCGCGATGGCGTCGGGTTCGGGCTCGAACGTGACGTACCGCGCCTCGAGGTCGAGTTCGTCGTAGGCCGCTTCGTGCATCGGCGGCGACAGCGAGTGGCCGACGGGGTTGCCGACCAGTCCGAAGACGTCCATAGCCATACCGGACAGTCGGCCGGGCGGGACTATAATCGGTGTGGCTTCGAACGGCATCGTTACAGCAGTTCGTACGAAGCGCCGACCGTCACGGACTGGGAATTCCGCCCGGGCTTATACTCGTGGCCATCGAAGAGAGCGTATGGACGTCCTCGTTCCAGTCAACGACTCGGAGCCGGCTCGAGCGGCGGTCGAACACGCTCTCGAGGAGTATCCGGATGCATCGATCACGCTGTTACACGTCATCGACCCGAACCTGTCGACCTACGGTGAGGGCGGCGTCTACGCCTACGAATCGCTGATCGAGAGCCGCAAGGAAGGAGCCGAAGAACTACTCGAGGAACTCGGCGAACTCGCGTCGGATCACGACGGGACGCTCACCGGAGAGATCGTCGTCGGACAGCCCGGTCGGGAGGTCGTCGAGTTCGCGGAGGAAGGCGGACACGACCACATCATCATCGGGAGCCACGGCCGCTCCGGCGCGAGTCGGGTCCTGCTCGGCAGCGTCGCCGAAAGCGTCGCCCGGCGGGCTTCGGTCCCCGTCACGATCGTTCGGTAGAACTCGAGTGTCACGACGCGGTCGACGCGGTCGATCTCCGGATCTCTTTAACCCTACCGGGAGTACCAGCGGCTATGCTCCCCGAGATTGGGCTCTTTGTCGGCCTCATCGCGGCCGGCGTCGTCGCGCTCTATGTCGGCGCCGAGATACTCGTCGCGGGCGCCGGCCGGCTCGCGCTGGGGGCTGGGCTCCGTGCGGCGACCGTCGGCGTGACGGTGATCGCCTTCGCGACGACGGCGCCGGAACTGTTCGTCGCGACCATCGGCGCGATAGACGTCTCGACGGACATCGGTCTCGGTGCGGTCATCGGCTCGAACATCGCCAACATCGGACTGGTCCTCGGTCTCGCCGCGCTCGTCAAGCCGCTGCCGGTGAGCGGAGTCGTCATGCGACGACACGTCCCGTTCATGCTCGGTGCGGCCCTCCTGCTGGTCGGCCTCGGTGCCGACGGAACGATCGGTCGGCTCGAGGGTGGACTCTTCCTGCTCGTTCTCGGCGGGTTCTCGGCGTATCTGCGCTACGCCGTCAGTGCCGATGCAGCGCCGACGGTCGACGAACCGGGTGCCGGTGAGGGAGTGTCGCTTCGGGACGTAGCGTCGGTCGTCGGCGGACTGGTCGCACTCGTCATCGGCTCGCGCTGGCTGATCTCTGGCGGAACTGGCCTGCTCTCGGAGCTTGGGTTTTCGGATCTCTTCATCGGGTTGACTGTCCTCGCAATCGGGACTGCACTGCCCGAGTTGGCGGCCTCGGTCGTCGGCGCCGTCCGTGGTGAGACCGAGTTCGCCGTCGGCAACGTCGTCGGTTCGAACATCTACAACATCCTCGCCGTGTTAGGAATCGTCGCGCTGATCACGCCGATCGAGATCGCCCCGAGTACGCTCCGTCTCGAGTTGCCCGCTCTCGTCGTCTTTACCGTCGTACTGGTCGCCATGATGTGGTACCGCCGTCGCCTGACGCGATTCGACGGCGCCGTCCTCGTGATCGGTTACGGCGTGTTCGTCTCTTTCTTGCTCCCCTGATACGGACTGCTGTCCCGATCTCTCGTCGATCGCCACACAGGGTCGGCGATCGGCGGGACGTGACGACAGGTGACCGTATGAATCGCTCACAGCGGCAGCGGCGTCGACTGCTGTCCGTCGGATCCGTCTTCGTCCCGCTGTTCGAGACGGTCCAGCCGAGGAGCGACGTGTTCGCGGATGAACCTGACCAGTGGACTCGAGGCTCCAGTTGCGGTGAGTCCCGCGGCACACGGTTCGCAGTCGGTAGCGGCCGGCTCACAGTCGGTGTCGGCAGTCACGAGCAACACCTGCTCACGGTCGGCGAAGACGACGCGGCCGGGCTGGACGCCGTCGACGGGAAAGTTCAGACAGTCGAACTGCGGTTCACAGATCGTCGCCTCGGGGATCGCTTGTCGGGCGATGTCACGGACCGCCTCCGAACAGGAGCAGACACAGACATCGACACCGCGATCGGCAGCGTCTCGCCAGCGGTCGAGACAGCGGTTCTGGAGCAGCCCCGCATCGGGCACCGCCACGAACAGTTCGTCCGTGGCACTGTCGGCGATCTCGTGGCCTCTGGCGATGACGTCCTCGCGGCCGGTGACCGTCCAGCAGTCGTCGGTATCGGCCGTGGCGTCGGCGCGGTCCGGTTGTGGTTGTGAGTCGGCCTGGTTCGAAGACGGGGCAACGTCGCCAAGCGGGCCCGCAGTGAACCACTCCGCCTGCCACTGTGGCGCGTCGTCCACGAGCGAGACCGTCGCCGCCGAACGGTCGTAGTCGACGAGACCGGCGTCGGCGAGGGCGGGTAGATCGCCGTGGACGAGGCGGACCTGGACGCGTTTCCAGTCCCGCTCCTCGAGGTCGACGAGTCTGACGTCGTCGCGCGTCTCGGCGACGAACAGGGCGGCGAGGTCGGCGACAGCCAACTCGTCGTCGCGTCTCGAGAGGATCCGCAGCAGCGTCCGTCGGCGACCGGATCGAAGGACCTCGAGCGTCCGATCGAGAACCGCCTCGTCACAGGCCGCGCCGCCGCGTGGCTGCTCCAGCAGCGACCGGACCCAGTCAGCCTCGAGCAGCGGGTGGTCGGCGAGGGCGAACCGACGCGTGTCGCTGCCGTCGGTCACTTCGGTTGCGACGCCGAGATCACACAGTCGCGGGATGTGGTTGTGAACGAGCTCGACGGCGACGTCTTCGGACTGCTCCTCGGTGACGATCGGTAACTGGTGTTCCCTGACTGCGACGTCGGTCGCGAGCGTCTCGAGATCGACTGGCGACGTCCGGTCGTACAACACTGAAAGCAGATATCGCCGTCGGGGAACGGCGAGGACGTCTGACGCGATAGTCGACCGATCAGTAACAGGGGGCGAACTCATTGGTCGATTAAAGTACCCGGCGGGGGAAAGCACTGTACCAGCGTGCTCTGGTATAACTGATTGATACCGCGATCGAATATACTGTCGGACGACAGTGTCCCGTACTCAGTTGGGACGATACCGCCTCTCAGATCAGGACTCCCGCTCGCGTTCGCGGTCCTCGAAGTACGCCGTAAGGAGCTTCTCCTGTGCGACCCGCAAGTGTTGGTGGTACGTCTGGCGGGCGATTCCGAGCCGGTCGGCGATATCGCTCGCGTCGCTGCGGCGAGTCGGCCACTCGAAGTAGCCGCCGTAGTAGGCTGCCTCGAGGGCAGCCCGCTGCTTTTCGGTCAACTCCTCCTGGACACGCCGTCTGAAGTCCCCGGGCGTTTCGACTGGCCGCTCGACGGTTCGTTTCGACAGGAGTTTCGTCTCGGGGTAGGCCTCGATGACTGCGTCGACGAGTTCGCGAACGTTCGCTTCGGGGCTAACCTGCACGACGGTAGTCGAGACGCCGTCCTCGACGACCTGTGAGCGGATCCGGGCGCCGTAATCGGAGAGCAGTCCCGTGATCGTCGGTCCGGCGACGACGAGTTCCCAGTGACTCTCCTCGCCGCCAGCGTCGATCCGACGGCACTCGCCGATCGATGGGTGATCGGCAAACGACGAGCGAACCGCCGACGGATCGGCGCCGACGACGGTGACGTAGTAGACGAACATCTCGTCGGTCAGTGGCAACACGTGATCGAGCGTGATCCGACAGTCGTTTTCCTCGGCGAGGTCGATACAGATCCCGCTGGGGTCGGTCGACTCGAACTCGAGTTCGACGACGGTATCCTGATAGAGGAGTCGACGCACCACCATCGCGTTAATCGCGTGGCCGATAGTGCCGCCGAACTCGAAGAGGACTTCCCGCTCTTGTTCGGTAAACGCCGACGATTCCGCGGCAGCGACGACGAACACGCCGTACGTCCGACCGCTGGCGATGATGGGGACGACGGCGACCGAACCGTAGTCACGCTCGCGGGCGTCGACCCGCCAGACGTCGACCTCGCTCTCTTGCAGGTCGTGATAGCGTTCGACGGTTTCGGTCTCGAGTGCCGAGGGACCGGCGCCGGCCGGCGGATCGACGTACGACGGAAGGACGCTCTCGACGCCGTCGGCGTCGATCCCTGCCCACGCCTGTGGCTGCCACGAGTCTCCCTCGTCCGTGGCCGCCGAATCGACCCGTCCGATGGCGGCGAATCGATAGACGTCTGCGTCCGCGAACGCGTCGACGACTGCGGTCTCGATCTCCTCGCGACTCTCGGCCGTGACCATCGTCTCGTCGATTCGTCGGATCGTCGCGTTGAGCCGTTCTAATCGCTCGAGTTCCCGTTCGCGAGCCTTGCGATCGCTGATGTCTCGACCGGTGCCGGTAAACCCGAGCAGGGACCCGTCGTCGTCCGTGATCGGTGCGCTGTTGAACTCGTATGGGACGTACTGCCCGTCGGCCGTCACGAGCCGTGCTTCCGCGTCGACACGTTCACCCTCGAGCAAGAGCCGTTCGATCGCGTCGGCGATCCGATCACGGTCGGGTGGGGCGATGAACTCGAGCGGGCGCATCCCATCGAGTTCGGCCGCGTCGTATCCGGTGACCTGTTCGAACCGGTCGTTCCACTGGACCAGGTTCCCGTCGGCGCTGTAGGCGTAGAGCAGGTCCGGCTGGGCCGCGAAGATGCTCTCGGTCAGGGCCTTCTCCTCGCGCAGTTCACGTTCCTGGGCCTTGCGGTCGCTGATATCTCGAGCGACACCGGTAAAGCCGAGTACGGCCCCGCTCCCGTCGGAGATCCGCGCGCTGTTGAACTCGTGTGGGATCCGCCTCCCGTCTTTCGTGAGGAGATCGGCTTCGACAGCGACGCGCTCGCCGTCTTCGAGAATGCGAGCGATCGCGTCGTCGACTCGGTCCCGGTGCTCCGGTGCGATAAACTCGAGTGGCCCCATCTCCGAGAGTTCGGCCTCCGTATAGCCCGTCACGTCGGGGACTCGGTCGTTCCACTTGAGGTAGTTGCCGTCCGTATCGAAGGCGTAGACGAGGTCCGGCTGGGCCGCGAAGATACTCTCGGTCAGAGCCTTCTCCTCGCGGAGCTCCCGTTCGCGTTCGTGCTCGTCGGTCCGGTCGTGGAGGAGACACACGTAGCCGACGAGGTCGTCCCCGTCCCCGTCCCCGTCCCCGTTCTCGTCGCTGCTACCGATATCGGCGTTCCGTCCGTCGTTGCTCTCGATGTCGGTCTCACGAACCGGGACGATCATCTCACGGATCCAGAGCCGACTGCCGTCGCTCTGAAGACGCCATCCTTCGTCCTCGGCCTGTCCCGTCGTCCGGGCCCGCTCGAGGAGCCGTTCCGGATCGCCATCCTCGCGGCGAGCAGGCGGGAAGTGCTGTCGGAAATGCCGGCCGACGATCTCGTCTGCCGTGTAGCCGAGCAGGGCCGCCGCGCTCTCGTGCCAGGAGACGATCCGTCCATCGGGACCGAGCAGTGAAACGGCCTGGTCACCGACGAGACCGGCGAACTGTCGAACGTCGAGACGACAATCCGATGGATCGTCGTCGGAGACCGACGGATCCGATTCGCTCGGGCCGTCGTTATCCTCCCCCGATGAACCGTTCATATCTGAAATGGGATACTCACGTATGGGCGTTCGGGGTACCTATTCCTTGTTGCCGATTACAATATCTGTGACAATATATCGTGGTATGTTCACTCACGGTATCTAGTGACAATCAGTGATGGAAAAGTCGACGGTAGCTTACGCCACCATTTTATATCCTAGCGGGATCTGCGGCAGCGTTTCTCGTCGAAAACCGACGGCGTTACCGGCGCCGCCCTCGCTCACTCGTGTATGCACGAGTTGGCGATCGTCGAGAGTCGAGCCGACCGCGCGTCGGTCCACATCTGTGACCGTCTCCGCGAGCTCGCCGACTGGGAGGTCCACGAGGACGAGTCCCGGTCCGCGGCCGACGGCGGCGGCACCTACTACCGCCTCGAGACCGAGTCGACTGGCGTCGAACTCCGCTCGTTCGAAGCATTTCACCTCGAGCTCGAGTCCCCGGTCGACGCGTTCGACTGCGAGCCGGATCTGCTGGTTTTCGCCTCGCGACACTCCGGCGAGACGGGGCCGCTGCTGACGGGTCACTTCACGGGCAACTTCGGTCCCGCGGAGTTCGGCGGCGAGGACAACGCCGTCGCGGCGGCATGTCCGAACGCACTCGCCCGACTGCGTTCCGCCTTCGACGAGTACGCACCCGCGGGCTACGACGTCGGCATGGAGTGTACCCACCACGGCCCGACCGACGTCGGCTGCCCGTCGCTGTTCGCCGAACTCGGCAGCGACGAAGCGCAGTGGGACGACCCCGACGGTGCCGAGGCCGTCGCCCGCGCGATCCTCGAGCTTCGGGGCGTTTCCCCCCACCGCGAGGAGCAGGTCGTCGGCTTCGGCGGCAACCACTACGCACCGCGGTTCGAACGCATCGTCCGTGAGACGCCGTGGGCGGTCGGCCACATCGCGGCCGACTGGGGGCTCGAGGCGATGGGCCACCCCGACGCCCACCGCGACGTCCTGGCGGCCGCTTTCGAAGCCAGCGAGGCCGACCTCGCCGTCGTCGACGGCGAGTGGCCGGTCCTCGAGGAGACCATCGCAGACCTCGGCTACCGGACCGTCGGCGAGACGTGGCTGCGCGAGGTCGGTGACCGACCGCTCGAGCTGGTCGACGCCGTCGAGTCGGAACTTGGCACCGTCGAGGACGGGACCCGCTTTGGCGAGATCCGTGAGTCGTCGTGTACTGTCCTCGAGCTGTCTGGCGAGCTGATCGACACCGCAGAGGGTATCGACCCCGATCGCGTCCGCGAAATCGTCGCTGGCCACACCGTCGCCTTCGCGACCGAGAACGGCGGGAGCCGCGTCGGCACGCAGGTCGCGGTCCCCGACGCTGACACGGACGACGCCGCCGACGCGCGCGAGGAAATCGTCGCCGAGCTGGCGGCCGTCCTCGAGGCAAAGTACGACACTGTTCGCCTCGAGGACGACGCGGTCGTCGCCGAGCGGACGGCGTTCGACCCGGAGCTCGCGCGCGAGGTCGGCGTCCCGGAGGGGCCGAAGTTCGGCGCGCTCGCCGACGGCGAGTCGGTCACCGTCGACGGCGAAACGGTCAGTCCCGAGAGAGTTTGCCGTCGCCAAACCGACCGGTTCCAGAAGTAACCGGACAGTATACCTGCAGTAAGCGCCCGATATCCCGGCCGAGAACGGGACACGTTACTCGCTCGAGGTGACAGCTACACACCCCCGACGATGTCGGACAGGCGTCTGACGTGTAGGGGAAAGGTAATTATGCTCCATCTTCTAGACAGGGTCAAGAATGGACTCCATCATCGACGACGCCATCGACGAGGCCGAAGCCGGGGACGGCGAGACGGTCCCCGACGACGCCCCACCACAGGGCGGGCAGTCGGCGAACGGAGCGGAATCGGACGACCGAACGGGTACGATGACCGACGACGAACTGCAAGACGTCCTCCAGGACCTCCAGACCGACATCACGGTCGTCGGCTGTGGCGGTGCCGGTGGCAACACCGTCAACCGCATGCACGAGGAGGGAATCCACGGCGCGAAACTCGTCGCCGCCAACACGGACGTCCAGCACCTCGTGGAGATCGAGGCCGACACGAAGATCCTCATGGGCGAGGAGAAAACCGGCGGTCGCGGCGCCGGCTCGCTCCCACAGGTCGGCGAGGAGGCCGCCCTCGAGAGCCAACAGGACATCTACGACGCCATCGACGGCTCCGACATGGTCTTCGTCACGGCCGGACTGGGCGGTGGTACCGGAACTGGCTCCGCACCCGTCGTCGCCAAGGCCGCCCGCGAGGCCGGCGCGCTGACGATTTCGATCGTCACGACGCCCTTTACCGCGGAAGGCGAGGTCCGGCGGACCAACGCCGAAGCCGGCTTAGAGCGCCTGCGTGACGTCTCCGACACCGTCATCGTCGTCCCCAACGACCGTCTGCTCGACTCGGTGGGCAAACTGCCCGTCCGCCAGGCGTTTAAAGTCTCCGACGAGGTGTTGATGCGCTCGGTGAAGGGGATCACGGAACTGATCACGAAACCCGGCCTCGTCAATCTGGACTTCGCCGACGTGCGGACCGTCATGGAACGTGGCGGCGTCGCCATGATCGGCTTAGGCGAGTCGGACTCGGAAGCGAAAGCGGAGGACTCGGTCAAGACCGCGCTGCGCTCGCCGCTGCTGGACGTCGACATCTCCGGGGCCAGCTCCGCGCTGGTCAACGTCACCGGCGGCAACGACATGGCCATCGAGGAGGCCGAAGGCGTCGTCGAGGAGATCTACGACCGGATCGACCCCGATGCCCGTATCATCTGGGGGACCTCCATCGACGAGCAACTCGAGGGTAGCATGCGGACGATGATCGTCGTCACGGGCGTCGAGTCGCCACAGATCTACGGCCAGCCCGACGGCGAGGCCGTCCAGCCCGCGGGAGTCGGAGGGGGCGGCGACGACATCGACTTCGTCGACTGATCGGCAGTCACTGACGACGCGAGAGCAGAAAACTCGGGAGGGAGTCCACCGGTTCACTGCTCGGCACCGTTTTATACTGTTGGCGGTACACGCAGCGGCCGAAATAGATCGAACGTCGCGTTCGACAGGTCGGAACCGACACTATCGTGCCCCTTCGTAGCTGCCGATCGTCGGTGGAATCTATTTATGTCAGTAAGAACGCGAGTCCAGTATGCCGACCTACGAGAGGGTCTCGGTGATCCCGGCCGACTTCGAGACCGTCTGGGAGTTCTACGACGGCGTCGAAGAACTCGAGATTCTAACGCCGGACTGGACGGGGATGGCGGTCTCGCATACGGTCGGTCCCGACGGAGACCTCGATCCTGACGGGTATCGCGTCGGGACGGAAGTCCACCTCGAGTTGCAACCCTTCGGACTCGACTCCGCCCCCAAACGCGAGTGGGTCGTCGAAATCGTCGAGCGCGAGGTAAACGACGATCGCGCGTCTTTCGTCGACGAACAACTCGAGGGGCGCGGTCCGTACGAGACGTGGCGCCACACTCATCGGTTTGCAGGTCTCGGTGACGAGACGGTCGTTCACGAACGCGACTAACGGCCTCGTCGTCACACCCGGGATGATCGTCGGTCACACCGCGTCGTTCGACTCGCGTATGACGATCGGCGGGAAATCGGGACAGCAGTCCGTCTCATACTACCGGACAAAACGATGCACACACCGATCGCACTCGAGACGCTGTCGCGGAACGCGACAGGCGTCGAGGCGCGATCGGGTGTTTACTGACTTTTGTCCGGAAGTATCAGCCGAGCAGTCCGTCGTCGACTCTGAGCACCTCGCCGTTGACGTACGACGCGGCATCGCTGGCCAGGAACGCGATCGCGTCGGCGATCTCGTCGGGAGTCGCGACCCGTCCGCTCGCGGTTCGGTCCTCGACGAGTGTCTCGTAGTCGGCGACGTCTTCCAGCAAGCTGGTGTCGGTGTACCCCGGCGCGACGGCGTTGACGCGGATGTCCTTGCCACCGAGTTCTCGCGCCGCCGCGCGGGTCAGTCCGATGAGTCCGGCCTTGCTCGCGGCGTAGTTGGCCTGTCCCGCCCAGCCGCGCCGTGCCGCAACGCTTGCGACGTTGACGATCCGTCCGCCGTCGTGTCGAAGCATCGACCGCGCCGCCTCGCGTGTACAGTAGAACGGTCCGAAGAGGTTCGTCTCGAGGACGCGTCGCCACTGCTCGGGGGCCATCCGGACCAACAGGCCGTTGTCCATCACGCCGGCGTTGTTCACGAGGATCGTCGGCGGTCCGTATCGCTCGGCGACCGTCTCGAACACCGCCGCGACGGCGTCGAAGTCAGTCACGTCACACCGCTCGACTGCGGTCTCGGTCGGAGACGTCGCCAGCGCGTCACGCGTCCGGTCGGCCGCCTCCTCGTCGGCGTGGTAGGTGACGATCACCGTCGCACCGCCGTCGGCGAATCGCTCCGCGACGGCGCGGCCGATCCCGCGGGTGCCGCCGGTGACGACGGCGATCTCGTCACGAAACTCGGCCATCAGGCAAACACCTCCCGGGCGTCGGCAGGCGTCTCGAGTGTGTAACACTCCGCGTCCGGATGGATCCGTTCGATGAGACTCGAGAGGACGCCGGTCGGCGGGAACTCGACGTATCGGTCGACGCCGCGGCGCTTCAGCGTCTCGACGACGCCCACCCAGTCGACGGGCGCGGTGATCTGTGTCGTAAGATCCCGACGGGCGACGTCCGGGTCGGTGTAGACCGCCCCCGAGACGTCCGAGACGATCGGGATCGACGCCTCGCGCATCGATAGCGACGCCATCACGTCTTCGACGGGGTCGACTGCCGACGCCATCACCGGTGAGTGAAACGCCGCGCCGACCTCGAGTTCGCGAAACCGCGCGTCGGTGTCGTCGAGTGCGTTCCGGACGGCTTCGATCCCCTCGAGCGTCCCGCTTACCACGGTCTGTCGCGGCCCGTTGTACAGCGCGACGCCGACGTCGTCGCGGTCGCTACAGGCGTCGGCGACCGTCGCTCGGTCGACGAGCAAGACCGCCATCATCGTCCCGGGCCCCGCGTCGCGTTCGGCCCGTTCCATGAACGTGCCACGCCGACGAACGACGTCGACGAGGTCGGTCGGCGACGCCGCGCCCGCGACTGCAAGCGACGTGAAATGGCCCAGGCTGTGGCCGGCGACGTAGGTCGGCTCGACGCCGAACCGAGACGTGATGCCGGCATACGTCGCGTATCCGGCTGCCAAAAGCGCCGGCTGTGCGTTTCGTGGTCGCGTGAGTTCCTCGAGTTCGTCCCGAAAACACCGATCGGAGAGATCGATCTCGAGGGCCGAATCGAGGTCGTCGAACGTGGCTCGCGTCTCCGGCCACGCGTCGTAGAACTCCTGTCCCATCCCGGGGCGTTGGCTCCCCTGCCCGGGGAAGACAAAGGCCGTGTCCGTACGTGTCGTCGCTTCGTCCGTATCCATCATCTCTCAGTATTCTCGTCAGTAGGTCGATCACATCGGGATCCGGTTTCGATCCCGACGACGGTCACCGAACCGACGGCGTAGCCGACGCGCCGATCGTGGCTGAGCGAAACGTCGATCGCCACCGCGTCGGGGTCGACGCCCTCCCGTTCGAGGGACGCGGCGAGCGTCTCGGCGGCGGGCGACTCGAGGGCGAGTCGCGGACCGGTCGCCTCGCGAACGACTTCGATCGAATCGAGCGGGATCGCCGGCGATTCCTCGGCGAGAACCTTGCAGAAGGCCTCCTTGGCCGCCCACCGGGCGGCGTAATGTTGTGCCGGCTCGCCTCTGCCCTCGCAGTAGGCACACTCCGCGTCCGTAAACGCCCGACCGCGAAACGACGCGCCGAACTCCGCGAGCAGGTCGGCGATGCGGCCGATCGAGACGACGTCGATGCCGTGTCGAACGATAGGTGCGGGACCACCGGTTTCGACACCGTGGGACTCGAGTGCGGCGTCGGCCGCCAACGCACGGATATCGTCGGTAGTGGCGGCGAATCCGTCGTCCGGATCGTCGTTGTCGGTGCCGTTCATCGTCACGGGTGTTCGAAGACGAGCGCGCCGTTGGTTCCGCCAAAGCCCGCCGACGTGGTCACAGCGACCTCGAGGGCGGTCTCGCGCGTTTCGGCTACGACCGGGACGTCACACGCCGGATCCGGCGTCTCGTAGTTCGCCGTCGGCGGAATCGTTCCCTCGGCGATCGAACGCGCGAGGATCGCACTCTCTATCGCTCCGGCACCGCCGAGGGTGTGGCCGAGCGACCCCTTGACGCTCGTAACTGGCGGCACCGTATCGAAGAGCGTCCGGAGCGCGTCGGCCTCGCAGGCATCGCCCGTCGGCGTACTCGTCCCGTGAGCGTTGACGTGGTCGACGGCGGCCGACTCGCGTCCGGCGTCGGTGAGCGCACACTCGAGACACCGTCGGAGGCCGCGACCGCCTTCGGCTGGCCGCGTCGGGTGGTGTGCGTCGCCGGTCAGCCCGGTTCCCGTGACCGCAGCGTACGGCTTCGCGCCGCGTTCGGCAGCGTGATCCCTGGCCTCGAGGACGAGAATCCCGCTGCCCTCGGCGAGGACGAATCCGTCCCGGTCGGCGTCGAACGGTCGGCTCGCCCGCTCGGGCTCGTCGTTGCGGGTGCTAAGCGCCCGCATCGCGTCGAAGCTTCCGACGCCGAGCGGAGAGATCGGCGCGTCGGTTCCGCCGGCGACCGCGACGTCGGCGCGGCCGGTTCGGATGTCCGCAACCGCGTCGGCGATCGCGTGCGTGCCAGCCGCACAGGCCGTCGCAGGCGAGCGATTCGGGCCGCGGAGATCGAAGGCCATGCTGACGTGGCCGGCAGCCAGGTTCGCGAGCGCGGTGATGAGAAACCGCGGCGACGGACGGTCGCCAGCGGCCGACTCGATCTCCGGCAGGCCGGCGAAGGCCGACGCGATACTGGTCGCGGCCCGCTCGGACTGCCAGGCGGGATCGTCGGGCTCGAACCCGGCGTCTTCGATCGCCTCCGCGGCCGCAGCGACGGCGAGTTCGGCGTAGCGGCCCATCGCCCGCTCGTCGACCCACTCGCTTCCAGTCGCCACGGGGTCGTCCCCGATTTCACACGCGATCCGCGACCGGACCGCCGCCTCGTCGGGATCGAATCGCGTGATCGAGTCCGCGGCAGTGACACCCGAACGGAGTTCCCTCCAGGTTTCGTCGGCGGTTTCGCCAAGCGGTGTCACCAGCCCGACGCCGGTTACGACGACGTCTCGAACCATTCAGACGCGTTCCGTGACGTACGTTCGGAGGTCGCCGACGGTTTCGATCTCGGCGAGGTCGTCGTCGGGGACGTGGACGCCGATCTCGGCCTCGATCGCTTCGGCGAGTTCGACCATGTCGAGCGACTCCGCATCGAGCGGTTCGGCCTCGAACTCGGTCGTCTCGTCGAACGCGTCCCGGTCGACGCGAAGTCTGTCGGCGATGATCTCCTCGAGTCGATTCACTACGTCGGTCGCGTTGGACATATCCGTCCACTCTCTCGTCAACTATAAAAAATTGATCTGTTTACGGGCTCCCGTCCCGCGAGGCCACGGATCACGGCTCGAGGACGACCTTGCCGACGGTCTCGCGGTCTGCCAGCGCGTCGTGAGCCCGCGCTGCCGCCGACAGGGGAACCGTCTCGTCGACGACGACTTCGATCCGACCGGCAGCGAGATGGTCGGTCAGTTCCGGTAGCGCCGTGTGGACGCGGTCGGGAACGTGTTCGAGCGCGTGCTCGAGGTGATAGCCGACGACCGACTGGTTCTCGAAGAACAGCCGCGGCGTCGCCACGGTCGGCACCGAGCCACTGGCCATGCCAAAGGAGACGATCCGTCCGGCGGGAGCGAGTGCCTCGAGGCTCGCGGCGAAGGCGTCGCCGCCGACGCCGTCGAGAACGAGGTCGACGCCGTCGCCGTCGGTCCGGTCGTCGATCGCCGCCGCGACGTCGGTTTCGGTGTAATCGATCGCGTGATCGGCGCCGAGTTCGACGGCGAGGTCGCGTTTCGCGTCGGTGCTTGCAGTAGCGAAGACGTCCGCATCCGCGACGGCAGCCAACTGGACGGCGAGCGAGCCGACCCCGCCCGCAGCGGCGTGGATCAAGACGCGCTCACCGGCCTCCAGCCCGCCCCACTCGTGGAGGGCGTTGTGGGCGGTCAGTCCCTGGACCGGAATCGCGACCGCCTCACGGAGCGACAACGAGTCCGGCACCGGGAACGTTCGCTCGACCGGCGCGGTCGCCACCTCGGCGTACCCGCCACTCGAGGCCAGTGCCGCGACCCGATCGCCGACGTCGACGGCCGCGTCGTCCGGGGCTGCTGCGACCGTTCCGGCGACCTCGAGGCCGGGGACGAACGGCGGAGACGGGCCGTCGGGATAGGTTCCGCGGCGCTGTTCGACGTCGGCGAAGTTCACGCCGGCGGCACGGACGTCGATCCGGACGTCACCGTCGCCGGCCGCGGGTGGCTCCCGTTCCGTGACCGTGAGTACGTCGCTGTCCCCGTACTCGGCGACCTCGATAGCGTCCATCCTATCGGCCCCCGTTTCGCGACGTGGAGTTCGTCGTGGCGGTCGACGCCGCCTCCGCCGTCAGCTGGGCCAGACGCTTCGCTCGCTGGTCGGCTGCTTCGGCCGCGAGGTCGTCACTCGACGGTCCCGGCAGTCGTTTCCATCCCATCCGTTCGGCGATAGCGTCGACCGGCGGAGCGAGCGTCGTGACGACGTCCTCGATCCGCTCTTGATCGACCGCGCCGGAGGCGAGCAACCCCTCGAGTTTCGCGAGACCGAAGCCGACGTGTCGGCCCTCGTCACGCCGGATGTGTTCGAACCCCTCGGTGAGCCCGTGTAACACCGGTCCGTCGGTTTCGGAGCCGAACGTCTCCCGGACAGCCCGGAAACCGACCTGTGCGAACACGCCTTCGATCGTCAGGTGATAGTGTGCGTACGCTGCCGCGCGATGTTCGGGCGTATCGGCCTCGAGAAGTCTCTCCATCGCGGTCTCCGTTCGATCGAGGATCTCCACGTAGGCGTCGGGAAACCAGCGGTCGGCGGTGGGATCGGTCGGTTCGAGACCGCGGGTTTCCTCGACGGGATTGATCACGTCCGTCCAGTAGCGATC
Source organism: Natronolimnohabitans sp. A-GB9 (assembly GCF_030848565.1). GTDB lineage: Archaea > Halobacteriota > Halobacteria > Halobacteriales > Natrialbaceae > Natronolimnohabitans. Next base: position 392,572 of record NZ_JAVDDV010000001.1, on the reverse strand, counting down.
GAAGAAGGCCGCGTGTTTGGCCTCCTCGTAGAGGTGGCTGGCGACGAACCGCTGATCGTCGTCGGCCTCGAGTGCCGTCGCCAGCGGGAGCAGATCGTCGACGACGGCCTCCTCGCCGGCCCCGAACATCGCGACCGTCGCACGAAACTGGGTGAACGGGCGTCGACCGAGGTCGACCAGCGTCTCGCGGTCCTGTTCGATATCGATCGCGTACGGATCCCAGTGGCCGCTCGTCGCGTGTCGGAAGTACCGCCCCGCCCTCGAGTCGGTGTCGGAGAGTTCCTTCGCTTGGGCTTTGCCGGGTTGCATGCGTGGTCGTTCGATTGTCTCAGTCGTCCGCAGGCGCCGCACCGCTCGACTCGTCGGCCTCGAGGTCGCCCTCGATGCTCGGCGGATACTTCCCGCGGTCGAGTTTCAGGTCCGACTGCGGGCGCGCCATACAGGTCAACGCGTACGTCTCGGCCTCTTTCTCGGTCAGGCCGCGGGCTGCGGGCTGGGTGACCTCGCCCTCGATGATCTCGGCCGAACAGGCCAGACACATCCCCACGCGACACGAGTACTCCTGGGCGATGCCCTCCTCGAGACACCGACTGAGAATCGTCTCCGTGTCAGAACAGGTGATCGTCTCACCCGTTCCGACGAATTCGACCGTATACTCCGTCATGGGACTCGATACGGAAGACCCCATCAAAACTCTTTATCAACCTGGTTTACCAGATTCGACGAAAGTCGGCACTCGAGACCTGTCACTGCCGTCGATCGCGCTTCGAGCGCTCGAGACACGGGCCGACCCGACGCTGGGTCCCGATTTCGGCCCCGTGAGACCGACAGATAACACGAAAAACGTTTTCTTCACGTAGTGTGGACAGTGTTGGTATGAGTACGCAGGAGCAGTCTGGCACCACCGCCGCGTCCGAGACGCACTCCCCGGACGTGGTCGTCGTCGGGGCCGGGACGGCCGGATGTTACGCCGCTGCGACCGTCGCACGGGCGGGGTACGACGTCGTCGTCGTCGAGCGAAAGTCCGAGGAAGAGGCGGGCCACATCGCCTGCGGGGACGCGCTGAAAGGCGCCGACGCGTTTCCCGAGTCGATTCCGAAATCTCAGATCGAGTCCGCGTTTACGAACACGGGCGTCGACCACGGCCGCTTCGAGATTCCTCAGGAGGACACTGTCCTCGAGATCCCGATTCCCGGCGAACTGGCCGTCATCGACCGCTGGGAGTACGGCCAGCTGATCATCGAGGGGGCGAAAAATGCCGGCGCCGACGTCCACTACGATACCGTCGTCCAGAACGTCACCCAGGCCGACGACGGACGCGTGACCGGTATCGAGGCCGTTCAGAAGGGTGAGCCTCGAACCTACGAGGCCGAGGTCGTGATCGACGCCGCGGGCTCGCTGTCGGTGCTCCAGGACACCGTCGACTTCTCGACGTCGACGTTCGACACCAACGTCGACTACTCACACTTCTGTTCGGCCTACCGCGAGGTCGTCCACGTCGAGGAGCCCGTCGAGTGGTCGGACGCGCTGGTGTTCAAGTCGACCGAACGCGCCGCAGGTTATCTCTGGTATTTCCCGCGCACCGAGACGGAGATCAACGCCGGACTCGGATTCCAGATGACTGAAGAGCCCATGACACTCGTCGACGACCTCAAACGCGACCTCGAGAACCGCCCCGAGTTCGACGGCGCGGAGGTCGACGACAAACTCGGCGCTGCCCTCCCGACGCGGCGCCCCTACGACTCCGCCGTCCACCCGGGGTACATGGCTGTCGGCGACGCCGCGGGCCACGTCAACCCGACGACCGGCGGCGGCATCGCAGGCGCCGCCTACGCCGGCAAGTACGCCGCCGAGGCTGCAGTCGAAGGCCTCGAGACCGGTGACGTAAGCGAGAAAGTCCTCTGGGAGTACAACGAGCGCGTGATGGACCACTTCGGCGCGCGGTATGCCGCCTTAGACGTCTACAACATCCTCTCGACGGCCGTCGACGTCGACGACCTGATGGGGCTGCTCGCGGCCATGCCTGGCGAGAAACTCGCCGAGGCGCTGTACTCGGGCAGTACGAGCATCGGCCCGAAACTCGCCGTCGAGAGTCTCCTCGAGAGTCGTGGCCACTGGGGCACCATCTGGAACCTCTTCCAGACCAAACGGCGGGCTGACGACCTGCTCGAACTTTACGAGGAGTACCCACACCATCCCGCCGCGCTCGAACACTGGCAGGAACGTCGCGACGACCTGATGGAAGCCGTCTACGAGACGACCGGCGCCGACCCGAAGTACTGATCTCGACCTCGAGCGTCCGTCTCGGTCGCTTCGGTTCTGTGTCTCATACGGACTACTGTCAGTCGTTACCGGCGTAACCGCGACCCGGACTGCGGTTGCGCCGGTAAATCGGTACAGCAATCCGTATCATAGACGCCTCCGAGTGGCCGGCCAGGTATCTTCGAACGATAGTCTCGAAAGACTGTTCAGAAAGCATATCTGTCGTCGATCGAAAACGTAGAGCATGCATCGACGACGGTTCCTCTGTGCGACTGGGACGGGTACCGTCGGCGCTCTCGCTGGCTGTTTCTCGAACGTTCCGGTCACCGACGTCCCCGCCGACGAGTGGCTCTACACCTGTTCGTATGACGCAGAGATGTTCGCACTGGTCGACGACGGGGACGACTATCGAATGGTCTGGAACGAGTCGCGATCGGACCAGACGACCGATATCCAACTCGACCGGAACCACGACGTGTTGGTCTGTAATCGCGGCGACGGACTCGAGAAGTGGGTCCGTGGCGAGGGTCGGCCACGGTTGCGCTGGCGGTACGACGGCCTCAGGAGTTCGATTCGGGGCGTCTCCGTCGACAGGGACAACGACTACTACCTCGGCTCGTGGAACGAACACGGCTTTCACAAGATCGTCGAGGACGACGGGGAACCACGACGGGCCTGGGAGTACACCTGGTCGGGAGCCGACGGGATGGTCGCGAGCGCGCCGCGACGGACCGGTGAGGTCGCCGTCGGTCTCAAGAACAACGAGGTGCATCTCCTCGGCGAAGAGGCCGGCGAACCGTATCGACACTGGCGGTGGTCGCCGGAGACGGGCGAGATCGTTCGGGAACTGCTGTGGGGACCCGACGACGAACTGTACGTCGGCTGTGAGGACCACCGGCTGTACAAGCTGGTCGACACCGATCCGGGATCGGAACCCCGACTCGAGTGGGCCTACGACAGCAACAACATCGTCTTCGGGGCCTCGAGGACGCCCGACGGCGACCTCTACGTCGCGACCAACGCCGGAGAAGTCCACTACGTCCGTGAGGAAGACGGCACGCCGACCCGACAGTGGGTGTATCACCACACCGATCCGGACGATCCCGTGCCGACCGACGATTACTGGTGGGACGGCAAGGCCCATCAGGTCGCCGTCCGCCGCGACAACAGCGAACTGTACAGTTGCGCCTACGATGGAACCGTCCACAGGATCGTCGAGAGGGACGGACGACCGGTCAAAACCTGGGAGTTCGACGGCCACTCAGACAACGTCCGGGAAGTCCGGATCCAGTACGAGGCCATCGGAACGTGGCCCGAGAAGTGGTAGGCCCTCGGTTGACATCCTCCCGCCCTAAAGAGCGGTCGCCCTCGAGATCGGACAGATGAGACACCCACGGGGCAACGGCGAGACTGGGACCGTCTCGCACTCCTCGTCGACTCGCTCGACACGCTCATACTCGTGTCAGAAGTGTTCTATCAGCGGCTGACGCCGACGTTTGAAGCAGATCTGTTCGACCTCGTGGAGTACGGGCTCGACGAGATCGCTGTCCCCAACCCTTTCTCCAAGAACAACTCGCTACCGCCATCAAACCGACTGCTGAGGCCTAACTAAAGACCAATGCTAAGCTAGCCATTCATAGAGATAGTATACTGCACAGATTGCGGTAAAGCCGGCTATCATTGCATCGCCGACCGAAGTGCTAATAACATAATTGGTGGCCATAAGAAGTGACCATCCAGCGAAGAGAACAGCAAGGAACCGTTCTGATTGGAGGCGTTTCGTTGCATATCCAAAGACGAGCATAGCGGCTACGTATACCCCTGTCAGCGATAGAATAACGTTGTTTTCTCCATTGGATATAGATGAATACAAGAGCACCAATTGAAGCCCTAACACGGCGAAAACAACGATGAGACCAACAGTCCATCCAGAGGTTCGTAATAGCCTTCGGAATCCGTTTGCTGTGGGCATGGTGTCATATTCTTGCTTCAGCCACAATAGTTTTACTCCCCTACACAATAGCAATATTATTTATACATAATAAAATTTATAATTAGATTAATTATATAAACTCATATTCCAGATCATCTGTTATTAGATTGGTGAAAGATCACTCCAGGAGGGACGACTTGGGAAGTCGTCAGGGTCTGTGGGAATGTCACTTGGATCAATGGGGATTCCGGATGCTGCTTCACTGAGATCACTAGTACAGAGGTCACAATCTTCTGGAGAAATTCCTTCCTGTTCAAGATCCCAAGCACACCATAGTCCGGAGGCAACAATAACTGGTTTCACTCCTGTGGCAATAGAGGCTGTAAAGATACTACAACTGCGAGACACTTGCTCGTTAGCCTCCACCCAATCGTATGCACACGAGAGGTTGGGAAACTTACCAAATCCACACATTCCTGCTGGTCCAGTCACCTGCTGGGGTGTGAACTCACCGCGACTGGATTGTTTTTGATCCTGGTCTATCGAGACGTTTAGGACATTCTCATCACCGGATTCTGAAGGGAAATATGCTGATACAAAGATGGCTCCGGATTTGTCTTCTTTAGTATGGACTGCAGTCGGTGGCAGCTCTTCGTTGTTGGTCCATACGATCTCTGCACTTTCTGGCTTTTTCTCCGTTCCATCAACAACATATGGAATTCGCACAAAGTATGTTGTTTCATCATCTTTTGTAACTTCAGTTACTTCAGCATCGTCCCATCTTTGTTCACCAATGAAACCATATTGCTCAATTAATTCTTTAACCTTCTTGTCCGAACGTGTTCTTTTAATAAATTCGTCACGCTCTGAATTCGTCAATTCCTTAGCAGTAACGCTCATTGTCGAAGCAGCGAAACCAGTCGTCGTTGCCGCGGCTGATTTTAGGATCGTCCGTCGTCGAATTGATGAATTTGTTTCTCTCATCTTCAGTTAACACATTGACTAATAGTAGCTTAAAAATTTTTATTATTCTAAATAATAACAGATGGTTAAAATAAAGATACTAAACGCTGTCCTGTCGCCGGGTTAACCAACAACTATGTCCATCTGTCTTTAACTAAGAGAAGAACCGCGTGACAGCGGCGGCTTATCGAGGCTGCTTTGCGAGAGGAATAAGGAGGCGGCAAGTGTGCACCAAGACGCCGGCTGAATTGGTGTCCCGGGGTGTGACTCGAGGGACCGATACCGTCGTCACCATCGATCGAACTCGTTTCGAGGAGCGGGACCGTTCGGTCCAAAAAACAGTATCTTCTCGATACTATACGTTCTCGGACAGACGTTGCTTCGGACATGACATAAATACGCACTGGCCGAAATCCTACCTGGTTAGGGGTCTCTGCTATTCTTGTTGGCCGGATACAGTGTCTCGATGGTTCGACAATACACGCGACGGAACGCGGTAACACTCATCGGAGCGACGGGGGTCATCGGACTCGCTGGCTGTCTCAGCGGTAACGGGATGGACGACGACGGAGCGACCGAAGGAACGACCGACGACACTGACGTCGGCTCGAGTGACCGCGACGCCGGCATCCGCGTCGCCCACCTCTCGCCGGACGCACCGAACGTCGACGTCACCCTCGACGGTGACACCGTCCTCGAGGACGTCCCCTACCGGGCGGTCAGCGACTACCTCGAGGTCGCACCTGCGACGTACGACGTCGCGATTGCGGCCGCGGACGATCCGGACACCGTCGTCTTCGACGACCGAGTCGACGTCGGCGACGGGAACTACACGATCGCTGCGCTCGGCGAACTCGCTGCGGAGAACCACCCGTTCGCACCGGCCGTCCTCGAGGACGATCTGAGCGACCCGGGCGACGACGTCCGCGTGCGACTCGTCCACGCCTCGCCGGACGCCCCCGCCGTCGACGTCACGGTTGGCGACGGCGAGACGGTGCTGTTCGAGGACGCGGCTTTCGGCGACGCGGCAGCAGTCGACGTCGAACCCGGCGACTACACCCTCGAGATCCGGCCGGCGACCGACGGCAACGACGGCGACGTCGTCGCGACGTTCGGGTTCAGTCCCGCTGCAGGGAACGTCTACTCCGCGTTTGCCGTCGGCTACCTCGAACCCGAGATGGCGCCGGCCGACGAGGCGTTCGACCTCGAGGTCGTCCTCGACGCCGGACACGACGATGCCCACGACGCAGACGGCGACGAAATGTACGGCGAGGACGGGAACGGTCACGACGACGAGATGCACGGCGAAGACGATGGGAACGGTCACGACGGCGACGATGGAGCTGGGATGCACGACGACCACGACAAAGCAGACGACGACTCGAGCGGCGGCTACTGAGAGGAGACAAATACGTTGGGATCCCGACCGCGCCATCGATCTCTCGAGCGAAACGCATCGGCCGAGAACGCTCGAGACGACCGATCAGACGCGAGTTCGTAACTGCTCGATCCGTTTTTCGGTCCGCGGGTGGGTGCCGAACAGGCGCCGACGGATGAACCGTCGCGTCCGATCGAAGAATCGGTGTTCTTCCCACGGTGGCGGCACGATGGAAAACGCCGCCGTCGATCCGTAGCCTCGCAGGTCGCGTTCGGGTCGTCGGGTTACGTCCCGATCGAGCGTCTCGAGGGCACTCGCCAGGGCAGCAGGGTCGCCGGTGAGGGCGACGGCGCCGCGGTCGGCCACGTACTCGCGGTACCGGGCGAGCGACGCGATAGCCACCGAGGTCACGAGGAAGACCGGCACCATCGGGAAGAGCATGAATCCCTGGTGCGGTCCGACCACCGGCGAATCGGTTTTCGTCTCCGTGTTTCCGTCCTCGTCTGCCTCGTCTTCCTCGCCGAACATCGCTTCGAACTTGGTTGCAGGAAGCGAGAGCGCCGTCAACACCGCGGCATCGCGGTTCGCGACGTGAGCGAGTTCGTGGGCCAACACGGCCTCGAGTTCGCGGTCGGAGAGTCGGTCACACAGCCCTCGAGAGACGACGATCGTCGACGTAGACGGGCGGTAGCCGACGGAGGCCGCGACGGGAGTGGTCGATCGGCCGAGGGCGACGGTTGGAGCGGGAACGTCAGCCTGGGCTGCCAGCCTGTCGACGCGTGCCTGGAGGGCCGTTCGTTCGGCCTCAAGTTCGTCGTCGGGATCACCCTCCCGCGGCACGCGAGCGGTCTTCGCGGCGCCTTCGCGGACGGCGCCGTCGGCGGTCCACTCGTGGTAGAGCAGTCGACCGGTCCCGTAGCAGACCAACCCCGCGCCGATGACGAACCCCAGCAGAAACGGCGTGATAAACGGCAACGCGTCGATCGCCAGGTAGCTTGCGAGTGCGAGGGCGGGCCCGCCGGCGGCGATCGCGAAGTCCCGACGCGTGAGTGGGACGGACGGGTTAGTTAGCCCTCGAGCGATGGATTCGACTGCTCGGGCCAGCCCGTCGTGACTGATCCGACCGACGACAAGCGGTACGGGCATCAGACGCCGGTAAGCCGTCCCGAGCGCGATCCAGAGTCCGAACACGACTGTCCCGACGGCCACGAGTCCGAGCAACATCGTGGCGAATCCTGGAACTGCGGCGATAAACGCCGCTGCCATCATCGATGCGATCGCGAGCTCGACGACGAGGAGGCCGACGATGCCGACGACGGCGACGACGCTGGCGACGAGCATCCGGAGCCACAGGCCGAGGGTGAGTCGATCGAGTCGCATTGGAGGGTAGTCGGGAGACGCTGGGACCGATCGGAGCGTCGTATACGACGCTACGTGTCAATAATAATTATACTTTCGGACAGCAGTAACGAAGAGAGTTCACGGGAGCCGGGACGGCGATCCGTATCAGTCGTCGATCGACGAGGCCCGACCTCGAAGCCGCTCGAGTCGGTTCGTCGTTGCCGGGTGTGTCCCGAATATCCTGCGGGCGACGAACCGCCGGGTGCGATCGAAAAAGCGGTGTTCCTCCCACGGCGGCGGGACGATGGCGAACGCGGCGGCCGTATCCCTCTCACGGAGGTCCGTCGACGGACGGGACTCGAGGTCGTCGTCGAGTGTCTCGAGGGCACTCGCCAGGCCAGCAGGGTCGCCGGAGATCGCGACCGCGCCGTCGTCAGCGGCGTACTCCCGCCCCCGCGAGACGAGGGCGACGTACCACCGGCTCGCGAGACGGACGACCATCGCGAGTGGCTCGACGACGGGGTTGTAGCCGTACCGACTGCGGGCGAGATTCGCGACGGCGCCGGGTGCAGACAGCGCCGTGAGCACGGCCGCGTCCCGATTTTTCACGTGGGCGAGTTCGTGTGCGATCACGGCTTCGAGTTCCCGGTCGGAAAGCGTCTCGATCAGTCCCCGGGAGCAGACGAGCGTCGACGCGGCGGGCCGGTAGCCCACCGTCAGCGCGAGGGGGATCTGGTGCTCGAGTACCCTGATATCGGGGGCCGGGAGGTCGGCCTGTCCGGCGAGTCGGGTGACGGTCGACCGAAGCGAGGTGTGCGCCGAATCGGGCCCATCTGGATCGTCGACACTCGAGGCCGCGCCGGCGACCTGCGTCGCCGACTCGCTTGACGTGGGGCTCTCGCGGTCGAGCTGTCCATCGAGAGTCCGGAGGACGGCGGTGTCGCCGGCGAACTCCGCACGGATCGCACCGCCGACATGGACGCCGACGAACGCGATGGCACTTATCGCGGCAAGCGAGACGGCAATCGCCTCGGCGGAGACGAGGGTTGTCGCCCAGTAACTGGCACTGACCGCGACGAGCACGCCGACGGTCGCCGGAACGGTCGGTTGGAGACCCACGGTCCGCTCGAGTCGGCCGCGAAGCCGTCGAATTTCGTCGGTGATCCCGTAGACGTCGTCGGGATCGACGGGTTCCTCCTCGGCGCTTTCGGCAGCGCGGCGCTCGACGGCGTCTCGCATCCGATCGACGTGGTCGGGTGCGAGGATCGAGCCGACGACGAGCCAGCAGAGCGCGGCCACGATGAGCAGGGCGAACCCGGACCAGTAGGCGGCGCTGAGGTAGCCGACGGCGAGGACGCCGAGGACGAGCCAGTTGCCGCCGGTCGTGCGCTCGTCGTCGACGTCGTCTCTCGAGCGGATCCACTCGTGGGCGGCCCAGGTGTAGCCGACCGTCAACAGGTAGAAGAACCCGAGCAAGACGAGGAGCGCGAACACCGGTTCGGGCAGCGCCGGCCACAGGAACGGCAGCGCGGCCAGCGCGATCAACAGCGACGAGAGCAACAGCACGTACGAGGCGAGTTCCACTGTTCCCTGAGCGAGTGCACCCGCCGGTGCCGAGCGGTCGCGGGCGGTCCGGACGGTCCGCAGCGACAGTTCGACGGCCGCCAGACAGGGGATGGCGACGGCGACGACGAGCGCTGCGGCGAGTGGCTCGCCGACGAGACCGGAGTCGGCGCCGGGAAGGTACTGGGGTGACGAAAGCGCCGTCACGCCGTAGTGAACGCCCGCGTAGACGGGGACGGCGACGAGCAGAAGGGCCGCACCGACGACGGCACTCGAGAGGACGAGACAGCAGATGGCGGCGACGATCGTCCGGACGAGGAGGCCGGCGCGAGTACGGATCGACGTCACGACGGGACCACCTCGAGCGGGCGCGGACTAGTACCGTTCCACCCGTCGACTGCTGGGGCGAATCGGACGACACCGCAGGATTCGACCCAGCAGTGCAGGCGTGGACCGCCACTAGACGGGATGGAGGGAGGCTGCGGGGGACGCATGTCGTTTGAATGAGTGGTCTCGAGGATAAAATAGGTGACTCTGGTTTCCGACACGGTCTGCTGTACGTCAATTCCGGTGCGACCGTGACCTGTCCTGCGATCGCACCGGAACATCGATACAGCAGTCCGTATCAGGGTCGCTTGCGGCCGATCCGCTCGATCGCACCGGCGATCACGTCGACACCGTGGGTGAGGCTGGCCTCGTCGACGTCGAACGTCGCGGTGTGGTGGCCGCCGGGGTGGTCGGTTCCGATACCGACGTAGCAGGCGCTGCCGCCGTGGTCCTGGACCGCCTGCATCAGGAACGTCGCGTCCTCGCTGCCGCCGAGTTCGTCACGCTCGAGGACGTTCTCGACGCCGTCGGTCCCGCTGGCGACGTCGGCGACGATATCGACGAGTTCCTGGTCGCTGGTGGCACTGGGTGCCTCGGCGCCGACGTCGAACGTGACTTCACACTCGTGCATCTCGGCGGCGTTGCGGACGACGTGGCGGGCCTTCCGATCCATGTACTCCATCAGCTCGGTCGTTTCACCGCGGACTTCGGCGAGGATCCTGGCGGCTTCCGGAATGACGTTGGCCGCGCTCCCGCCTTCGACGACGCCGGCGTTGACCCGCGTTTTGCCGTCGTTGTGACGGGGGATCCCGTAGAGGTTTTGGACGGCCGTTGCCATCGCCTGGACGGCGTTGCGCCCCTGTTCGGGATGGCCGCCGGCGTGGGCGGGCTCGCCGGTGAACTCGATCTCGAGGTGACGCACCGCGAGGAAGCCGTCGATCCCGGCGACGATCTCGCCGGTCGGGTGGTCGAGGCCGATGTGAAGCGCCAGCAGGTGATCGACGTCCGCGATGTGGTCGCTTTTGGCCATCGACTTGCCGCCGCCGACGACTTCCTCGGCGGGCTGGAAGAAGACCTTCAACGTCCCCGAAAAGTCGCTCTCTGCGATCCGCTCGAGGACGCCGACGCCGATCGTCGCGTGGGCGTCGTGGCCACAGGCGTGCATCGCGCCCTCGTTCTCGGAGCGAAAACCCTCCGCGGCGGGAACGTGGTCTGGGTCGTCGCTCTCCTCGCGTGGCAGGCCGTCGATGTCGACGCGCAGGCCGACCGTCGGTCCCTCGCCGCGCCCGAGGACGGCGACCAGCCCCGTCTGTCCCCCGTCGAGGCGCTCGAGGATCGTCTCGTCGACGCCTGCCTCGTTGGCGCGCTCGTACCACGCGGCCAGTTCGGGCTCGTCGGGGACGGCCAGTCGATGGTCGGTCGCGATGGCGTCGGGACCCACGTGAAGGTCGTCGAGATCGACGCGGTCCTCGAGTTCCGCGACGAGTCGTGCGGTCGTGTAGAACTCGCGCCACGCCGGTTCTGGTCGGCGGTGGAGGTCGCGGCGCAACGAGACGAGATCGTCCGTGCTCATACCTGCGTCTCGTCGGGACAGGTGAAAAACGCTGTGTGCCCATCTACGCACGTGGCGACTCGCGTGTGAGCGTCGGTAAGAAACGAATCAGTTACCGCGTCCGGCGCCGTGGATCTGCTCGACTTCGGCCTCGATGTGGACCGAGTCCGGAAAGTTCTGTTCGGCGATGTTGCGCGCGAGGTTGTCGTGGCCGTGGATCTCGAGTTCGCGGGTGAAGACGGTGTACTCCCACGAGGAGAACTGCCGATCGTCGTCGGCGTGGAGCCGACACCGCTGTGGGACGGAGATTTTCTCGGGCGGATGGGAGTGGGGCCCTTTCAGCGCGGCGCCTTTGCGTTCGGCGGTCGTTTTGATGTCGTCGACGATCCCGTCGAGGGCAGCGCGATCGCCGCTCTGGAGCGTCAGGCGAGTCACGAAGGTCATAGTTGGTCGTCCATTCGTCAACGGCCGGTGCGTAAAAACTTGCTGAGATAGGCTCTCGTCGACCCGTTCGAGCAGGTCCCCGAAGCCGGTGGGCGAACGATTCGGAAACACCTTCTTTGCGCCGTGAACGACGATATTTTCACCACGAGGGTCCGCAAACCGGTACAGCAAGCAGTGTACGCTGGACGAACAGTCCGATATTCTCTTAACGTCGCGCCTATTAGCCCAGTTAATGGCAGTCGAAGCTACGAGCGCAGGCGCGATCCTCTTCCGCGATACGCGGGGCCGGCGCGAGTATCTTCTACTCAAGAGCCGCCCAGGCGATTGGGAGTTTCCCAAGGGCGGTGTCGAAGGAGATGAAGAGCTACAGCAGACGGCGATCCGCGAAGTAAAGGAAGAGGCAGGTATCGATCAGTTCCGTCTCCTCGACGGCTTTCGCGAGGACTACGACTACGTCTTCGAGGCCAACGGCAAGACGATTCACAAGACCGTTCACCTCTTTATCGCGAAGTCGTTCGAGGCGAGCGCGGAACTCTCAAACGAACATCGCGACCTCCAGTGGCGCGACTACGAACAGGCGATAAACACCGTCACGCAGGACGGTCCCCGGGAGATCTTAGAGCAAGCCCACGAATTCCTCGACGAGCGCGAGGACGAACTGTAGGGCGCTGTCACCACCCTGCAGTCGGTTCGTGTCGGCTGTGTCGAGGTGAGGAGATCATACGGTCCCTGTCTCGACCCCCGGTATACTCGCGACTTGGCCGCGGGTGTGTCGGCGCTGACGACAACGGTCCATATTAGTGACGTCTCCGTCGACCGCCGCTCGAGTCTCCCAGTCGACTGCCACCCGCCGAGACCTGTAGAACGCGGTGTTTTTCCTCGATCGGTTCCAACGGAGGTCGTGGACCGCTATCCGAGCGAGTTCGCGTTCGAGCTTCGAACCTGCCGCTGGGCCGAGCGCGCCTGGCCGCCCGCGGACGCCGGCGACGTCGATAGCGACCGTGCGATCGTCGTCGCCCGCCAACTCGGCACCAAACGGCGCCGCTGGGACACGATCGTCCTCGAGTGTGATCGCGACGGCCTCCGTAAGCGAGCGCGGTTCGGCCCGGAACGACTCGATAGCGACCTCTTAGATCTCGTTCGCAACGCGCCGACGGAGTGGGCGTACTATCGGGACTGTCTCCCCGAACCGGACTATCCGTGGCGATACGTTCGCGAGGCGATCCATCGCGCCGACGACCGCGGCATCCTCGAGACCCGCAAACCGGGCAACCGCATCGAGATCCGCCGCAAGTGGCCCTATCCAGACTGGCTAGAGCGGATCGTCGCCATCGAGAACAAACCCGACCTCGACGCGAGCGCGGCCACCGCGTTAGGCGCGCAACTCGAGTACGACGTCGCCGTCGGGCTGGCCGACGAGGTCTGGATCGCCACTCAACGGACCGACGAGCGGATCGAACCCGTGCTGTTCGAGGATCTGCCGGTCGAGGCCGGGATCCTCGCACTCGAACCCGAGACGCTGACGGCGGAGGTCGCGTGGTACCCCCGCTCGCTGGCCGTCGACGAGCCCGGCACGCGCATCCTCGAGCGTCCCGACGGCGGCCGCCACGATGGTTCGGCGGCCCGCTTCGAATACATCGATCCCACAGCGAAACGCGAAACACGGTTGGCAATCGCCGAGCGTGCCTACGAGCGTGGCTGGCGATCGTTCGTCGACACGATGCGTCACGACTGTCGACACTTCCAGTTGCACACTCGAGACGGCCACCAGCTAGAACCCTATTGTGTCGCCAAGGGCCGGTGTCAGACGGCCGCGGAGTGTTCCGGCAACTGTGGCGACTTCGAGCCGGAGCCGCCGGCCTGGCGGACACGAGGATGGCCGATCGAAGGCGGGCCGGGAAAACGATGCCGGCAGTTACTCGAGGATCGGCGACGCCGGCGGCGGCCTGGGTTGTCGCCTCTCGACTGATCGTACCACGGTTTTGTGGCTCGAGAGACGAGGTGCTATCAAAACGGAGCTTCGAGACCGTATCAATCGGCAACCGTGACCTCGAGGTCGTCGCGCTCGACGGCCAGACGGAACGTCGGAACGGTGCGGTACTCGACCTCGACGGCCCCTTTGCGACGCAGGCTCTGGAGGCCCGACCGGACGTCTTCGGCCTCGGGATCGACGTCGAACTCGTCTCGGAGCTTGTGTAACACCGAGACGACGCTCTCGGACTTCTCGTCGGGACCGGCCAGAACGGCGACGATCTGGCGCTGGAGTTCCGGGACGCGGATCTTCGAGGGGACGCCCTCGTCCTCTGGGTCGCTCTCGATGCCGGGCTCGACGTCGACGAGATCGGCTGCCTCCGCGGTCGCGCGGATCAGACTGTTGTCGTCGCGAAAGTAGTAGTCGCCGAGTTCGTTCTCGAGGTACTGGTGGACCTCGCTGCCGCTTTCCATGTCCCACCGTTCCTGAAGCTCGGCGTTTTTCGTCGGCTGTAGTTCCACCACGTCCGCCAACCGTTCTGTGGCCTCCTCCGAGAGCGTCATCGGCGAAACGTATGGGGATCCGGTACTTTTACGTTGCGTCCCCGGTCGCGACCGATCACGCGGGTAGCGGGGTCGATCGCCCGGGACTCGAGTCCGTTTCCGGACGACCGTCTCAGTTGATCGTCGTGTGTTCGGACTCCTCGTTGAGCGCGAGGTTCGCCGAAATCTCCGCGTTTCGCATCGCGTACTGTGCGGTCTGCTGGAGACTGACGAGCACTTCACGGACTCGCAGCAGATCTTCGTTTTCCATCTCGGGCAACTCGTCGAGGATCGACTGCTCCTTGTTCGAGACGTCGTGGAACAGCGCCCGTACCTGGTTGGACTTGTTGTAGTCGCGCTCGACGGCCGCCTCGACGGCCAGCGACGTGATTTCGTCGACCAGTTCGTTCAGTTCGCGGATGTCACGCATCACCGAACTGTCGACGTTTAGCGAGTGGCCTTCGGTCTCGATGACGATGTCGGCGATGTCCTCGGCGTTGTCGGCGGTGAGCTCGAGGTTCTTCGCGATCGACCGGTAGCCGATCAGCGGGAACCCACTGTTCAGACCGACCGCCCGCGCCAGATTCGGGTTCTGATAGGCCGTAAAGATCAGCCGCAACAGGAGGACGAAGATCTTGTTGGCCTGGCGCTCACGGTTGAGCGCGCGTTGGGCCAGATCGGGGTTGCCGTGGGCCAGCGCCTTGATCCCCTCGCCGCGCATCGTCTGGCCGGTTCGCTCGAGTCGCTCGAGGAGGTTGTCGAGTGTGAAGTCCTCGGGGTCGACCGAACAGCGGATCGCGATGCTCTCGGGGGTCTCTTCGATGACACCGAGTCCCATCAGTTGGGTCTCGGCCTGGTAGACGGCGTTGATATGGTCGGATTCCAGGGCGCCGTCTTCGGTGTCGATCCGGATGACACGTCGACCGAGGACGTACTGGGCGACGATCGCGCGTTCGACGGCATTGGCGTCTAAGTCGTCGGCGTGGATGATCGCTTCCGTCTCCTCCGAGCTCGCGGATTCGGGCATGACGGTAAGCGTCCCCTTGCCGCTAGTTCGTAGGGAGACCTCGTCGCCTTTCTCGACGGCGTGTTCGGTCGCCCACTCGGCGGGAAGGGTCATGGCAAGCGTCGACGGCCCGAGTCGTTGCACTTTCCGCGTTTCCATACGCGCTCAAAGGGGTGTCACCACCTTAATTTTGACTATACATCCCTTATATCGCCGCCGGCTAGTTATATGCTTGACTGTCTCGCACATACCTACACGATCCCTTAAACAATACTCGAGTCGTTCCCGCAGAAGGGGTAGTGTCGTCGGGCAGGACGCTCGTCTAGACGACTTTTACCATCCGAGTCGTGAACCGACCCGTTCGAACCCGTTCCCAGCCACGAAGCCGTTCGTCGAGTTCGGCGTCGTCCGTGTCGACGCGTAAGGCGTCGATACCGTCGAGTTTCTCGCCCGAGGCGACGATCTCGATCTCGTCGGCCCGGCGGATGACCGCCGGCGAAATCTGGTGGTTCCCGCGTCCGAAAATAAATCCCTGACCGCCGATCGGCGAGACGACGATCGTTACCGGCTCCTCGAGGACCTCGAGGAGTTCCGATTCGGCGGCATCGTGGGCGACTACCTCGCCGTCGCGCCAGACGTCGACGCCCAGCGGCGAGGGATCGATTCCGAGCTCCGATTCGATCGCCCCGACGGTGCCTCCCGGCCCGAAGACGTAGGTCCGGTCCGACTCGATTTCGCGGGCGACGCCCGCTGCCAGCGAGTCGACGCTGCCACTCGAGACCTGTTTGCTCGATTGGACGTCCGGGGCGACGGGGACCGGAACGATGGCTTCGAGTTCCGTTCGAACCTCGCCCTCGCGGTAGGCGTCCTCGTCGATGTCGTTGACCTCGCGGTCCCCGACGCGGTCGAACTCGGCGGCAATCCGTCCCGCGTCCGCAGGTGTGACCGCAAACACCGAGGAGTAGACTTTGACGCCGGCGGGCACGCCGAGCATCGGCGTCGATCCGGAATCGTCGGCCTCGAGTGCCTCGGCGACGTCGACGGCCGTCCCGTCGCCGCCGACGAAGAAGACGAGATCGACGTCGTGCTCGAGGAAGGCTCGGACGGCCGCCCGCGTATCGGCCGCGTCCGTTCCAGCTGTCGCAGGATCGACCGGAGGTGCCGAACGTCGTCCGTCCGAATCGGTATCGGTCGACTCCTCGGCGTCGGTGCCGTTGGCCGGATCGTAGACGACGTTTGGCTCGTAGCCGGCGTCGCGGGCCGCGTACTCGCCCATCACGTTCGCCGCGGTGTAGACCGTCACGTCGGGGACACGTCGGTGGAACGACTGGAGAGCCTCTCGCGCCCGGTCGGGCGCCCGCGGTTCGGCGCCACGCCGGCGTGCCTCCTCGACTTTCCCGTCGGTTCCCTTCAGACCGACCCGACCGCCCATACCTGCGATCGGGTTGACGACGACACCCAGCGATTCCATGGCGGACGTACGGTGAGCCGACGCAAAAGGCGTGTGGTGTTTTCTTGCGAGCGCAGTCGATTCGTCGCCGGTCGGCTGGACTGCCGACGGATCGACGCGATACGTTTCTGAAAAACTAAGAGGGATGGGCACAGACCGCCGACCATGCAACAACTCCCGCAGATCACGCAGGTCGTTCTCGAAGAGGAACCCGCACTCCCGATGGAACTCGCCGGCTGGGGCGTGTTGATCGTGAGCATCCTGCTGACGGTCGTCTGGCTCGCCTATCTCTACCGATAGGTTCCTGGGCCGCCCTTACTCTGCGACGTCGACGCGCTCGCGGAGCCACGCGGCCGCTTCCTCGACGGTTTCCGCGTCGGTTCCCTCGAGGACGAGCCGGACCGATCCGCCGGGATAGCTCCCGACGGCGACGTCGAACCGTTCGCGGACGTCGGTGATCCGATCGAGTAACGCGCTTTCGGGCTCGTCGGCGACGACCGTCTCGCGGACGGTCTGAATACCGGTAAACTCCGATTCGATCGATTCGAACATCGCTTTCATCTCCGAGGGGACACCCGGGAGGACATAGATGTTTTCGACCGCTGCACCCGGAGCGACACCGTTCTCGTTGTGCAACGGCCGCGAACCGGTCGGTAACGCCGCCGTTCCGTCGGTCAGGTCTCCCCGCGAGTAGCCAGACTCCTCGAGCCAGATGAGCGCTTCTTCGTTTTCCTCGAGGTCGCGGTCCAGTGCAGTAGCGACGGCCTCCATCGTGACGTCGTCGTGGGTTGGGCCGAGGCCGCCAGTGACGACGACGGCGTCATAGGCGGTGTGATACTCGTCGACGACGCAAGCGATGTCGTCGATCCGGTCGGGAACCGTCGTGACGCGCTCGACCGAGACGCCGCGATCGTCGAGTCGCTCACAGAGCCAGGTGGCGTTGGTGTTCGTCGTCCGTCCGGCGAGCAGTTCGTCACCGACAGTGACGATTGCGACGTTCATACTGGATCGTTCGGGCCGAGCGTTGAAACCGGCATCGAGAGTAAATGATAAGCAGACAATAGGTATATTCTAGAGAATTAGAATAACCACAAGATTAAATCTTCATACTTCGCTATACGATGAACGATGTCTCAGAGTCGGACGGACGAAACCGGGTCGGACCCGACGACGGTCCTCTCGGCGCTCGGAAACAAGTACAGCGCGGAGATCCTCTGTGCTGCGGGTACACCGAAGTCGGCACAAGCGCTGAGCGACGATATCGAAATCCCGATCGCAACGTGTTACCGACGGATCGAAGAACTCGTCGACGCCGGGCTGTTGACCTGTGAGGGGCGACAGCTCTCCGAGGAGGGACGACGCACGAACATCTATCGCCGGACGCTGGACGAACTCGAGGTCGACTTCTCGAGTGAGCAGCCGAAACTCTCCCGAAAGCGCCGCACCGAAGCCAAAAACAGACTTCAAGACCAGCTTTCGGATTAGGCTCTGCTCGCCGAAATCGAGCGTGGTAAACCGATCGCGGGAACCGGGTCTCCGCCGACGGACGCTAGTTGACATCTGTACTGATACGTCGTCTCGAGTATACACCCCAACACATATCACAAATATGGTGTGGGGACCGTTACCCCACCGTCGGTTCGCCGTCAGGTTCCGATGTTCGGCTTTGGTACCAGATCTTCACCGCAAGCAGGACGAATACCCAGGCGAGGAGCAACGACACGTCGAACGATCCCGTCGAAACCGCGACCACGGTCAGTCCGGCCAGCGAAGCGACGACGACCAGGAGAAAGGCGGCGACACCCCAGGAGAGGAGTGCCCGAACAATACTCATCGCCCTTTCCTCGCCGTTTCGAGTCTCGTTTTCGATACCAGGTTGCTCACATCGGTGTGCTGTCGAAGCATATCAATCTCTCCGAGACCATTCGTACACCAGCGAATACGGCGATCAGAAAGCCTCGTTCTACGGTACGTCTGCGAGAGATATATACTCGTATTGGCGACGTCCTTATATGTCACTGACTAGCAATAGAGTGCGCTAACTGCCGCCTCGGGTCGGACATTCTTAAGTAATCCCACGAGAATACTGCAGTATGACTGAGCGAGCTACCGGCACCGATCGGTCCGCTGCGATCGACCGCGACGGCGAGAGCGAGTCGATCGTCGGCACCGAGCGCGTCCTCCGTGTCGGACACGACCGACCGATCAGGATCAGTGCTGGCCACCGGATCCGCCACCACGACGGCAAGTGTTCTCGGCCACACGGCCACAACTACGAGGTCGCCGTCACCGTCGTCGGGGAACTGACCGAAGAGGGGTGGGTCGCCGACAAGGGTGATATTACTGCAGTAATCGACGAGTGGGATCACATGTTTCTGCTCGAGGCCGGCGACCCGCTCGTCGAGGCCTTCGAGGCGGCTGGCGACGACGATGGAGTCATCGTCCTCGAAGAGCCACCGACGGCGGAAGTGATGAGCGTCGTCTTAGAGCGGAAACTCGAGGCCGCGCTGGGCGACAACGTCGTCGACGTCACCGCCGAGGTGAGCGAGACGAGCGAACTCTGTGGCGGAGGCCGATTCTAAGATGCCGGTTTCGGACTCGACGGACCGCGAAGCGCTCGCCGACGACACCGATGAGAAGGCAGGCGACGGGCTTCCGATCAACGAGCTGTTTTACTCTCTGCAGGGGGAGGGACGGCTCGCCGGCGTACCGTCGGTGTTCGTCCGCACGAGCGGCTGCAACCTCCGCTGTTGGTTCTGTGACTCGTATCACACCTCCTGGGAACCAACCCACGCCTGGATGGATCTCGAGACGATTCTCGCGGAGGTCGAGTCCCACGACGCCGATCACGTCGTTCTCACCGGTGGCGAGCCGCTGCTTCACGAGGAGAGCGTCACCTTGCTCGAGGCGCTCGACGAGCGTGGTTATCACACCACCGTCGAGACCAACGGGACGATCTCCCGTGACGCGCCGATCGACCTCGCCTCGATCAGCCCGAAACTCGCGAGCAGTACGCCCACGCCCGAACGAGACCCGAACGGCGAGGGCGAGCACGCAGCCCGACACGAGGCCGACCGGATCGACCTCGAGGCGCTTGCGGAGCTAGTCGAATCCTACACGTTCCAGCTGAAGTTCGTCGTCACCGACGCGGACGATATGCCGGAGATACTCGACGTGCTTGAGGACCTCCGAGCGACGGCCGCCGTTCCGATCCGCGACGACGACGTCCTCTTGATGCCAGAAGGGGCGACCCGAGAGCGACTCGCGGAGACCCGCAATCGTGTCGCCGACCTGGCGATGGAATACGGGTTCCGGTATACGCCGCGGCTCCACGTCGACCTCTGGAACGACGCGCCCGAAACGTAGACGATCGATACGACTGCCACCGAGATTTCACACTACAATGACCAACGACACCACCACGACCGACGCCCAGTCTCCCGACGAATCGACTGCCGACGAACCGGCCGCGAAACGCGCCGTCGTCTTGCTGTCGGGCGGGATGGACAGCGCTACTGCGGCCTATCTGGCCCGTGAGCGCGGATACGAGCTCTACGCCCTGCATACCTCCTACGGCCAGCGGACCGAGGATCGCGAACTCGAATGTGCCCGCCGGCTGGCCGACGAACTCGACGCGGCGAACTTTCTGCGGGTCGAGACCGGCCACCTCTCGCAGATCGGCGCCTCGAGTCTCACCGACGACGAGATGGCCGTCGACGACGCCGACATGGAAAGCGACGAGATCCCCACATCGTACGTCCCGTTTCGAAACGCGAACCTGCTCGCGATGGCGGTCTCTTACGCGGAGGCCAACGACTGCGAGGCCGTCTTCATCGGCGCTCACAGCGAGGACTTCTCGGGATATCCCGACTGCCGTCCCGAGTTCTTCGAGGCCTTCGAGTCGGTGGTCGACGTCGGCACGAAACCCGAGACCGAGATTTCGATCGAAGCACCGTTCGTCGAGTGTTCGAAGACCGAAATCGCCGAACGCGGGGTCGACCTCGAGGTCCCCTACGAACACACCTGGAGCTGTTACCGCGAGGACGAACCCGCCTGCGGGACCTGTGACGCGTGTGCGTTCCGTCTACAGGCGTTCCAGAACATCGGTGTCCGGGACCCGATCGAGTACGCCGAACGCCCGTCGTACGACGACACGTAACGGGACTCGGTACGAGACACTGTCGTCGACGGTTTCGTCGGCCGTCCTCGAGAGGGAGTTCGCCGTCTCTACTCGGACCTGTCGGCGATCCGTCGAAGCACCGCGAGGGAGAGAACACCCCCGACGAGGCCCGTCCCGACGGTGAGTCCGGGGGCACCGTCGGCGGTTTCGTCTGCGTCGTCTGCGTCCGTCTCGGTACGTGCGTCGGACGCTTCCTCCACGGCAGATTCAGCGTCTTCGTTCGGACTCTCGTCCGTATTCTCGACTTCGTCCGTACTCTCGGCTGTGCTCTCGCTTTCGTCCGTGTTCTCACCCCGTATCGCAAACAGACCGTCACCGCTCGCGTAGACGGTCCCGTCGACGACGGCGACCTGTCGGATCGCCGTGTCAGTCTCGAGACGCCACGTGCGGCTCCCGTCGTCGCGATCGAACGCGGCCACACCAGTCTCGTCACGTGCATCGAATCCCGCGTAGACGGTTTCGGCGTCGACGGCGAGCGCGTCGAACGAGACCGCGTGTTCGAACAGCTGCCAGGTACCGTTTCCCGTCTGCCAGTCGTAGCCAGCGACGATCGCTCGTTCATCGTCGTCGCCGTCGATCCTCTCGTCTTCGGTCCTCTCATCTTCGGTCATCGCGTACAGGCGATCGTCCGCGAGCACGTCCACCGAATCGGTGGCTACCGTCGCGCGTTCGTCGCCAGTTTCCGCATCGAGGACGGTCACCGTACCGGCTTTGACGATAGCGACGCCCTCCTCGACGGCGATCGGCCGACCGGAGAACGTACTCGCCGTCCGGTCGTCTACGCTGTCCGTCCACTGTTTGGCTCCGGTTTCGGCGTCGCGAGCGAACAGCCGATTGTTACTGGTAGCGTACACCGTCCCGTTGGCAACGGCGACCGCGTTTCGGGTGAGAGGGTCGCCACGCTCCCGCTCGTCGTTGAGCGTCATCGGTTCCGGGTCGAACTGCCACCGCTGCTCGCCGGTGTCCGCGTCGAGCGCGTATAGCTTCTGATCGGCGACCACGAACACCAGCCCGTTCGCGACGATCGGTGTCCGGTTCGTCGCCTGACCGAGATCAGGGTTCTGCCAGCGACGCTCGCCGCTTGCGGCGTCGAGTGCGGTTACAGCCGCACGCTCTCCCGTACTGGTCACGTAAACGGTATCGTCGGCCACCATCGGCGATCCGACCGCATCTACCGGCTCCGTACCGTCGGCCAGCGTAATCGCGGTATCCCACTCGAGGGCACCATCGGCGGCGTCGAACGCGTACACGCGCCCGTCGTCGGCGACGAGAAAGATCGTCCCGTCGACAGCGGCGAACTGTCCACCGTGATCGACCGCCCAGTCGACGGCAACCGGTGCTTCTGGACCGTGTGTTCCCTGTACGGATCCGCTGTTGCCGGCGTCCCCCCGAACCGACGACCAGTCGTCAGTCTCGGCCGTCGCGGTCGACTCGGCGGCGACCGAACCCGTCGTCACTGTCCCGGCAGTCACCGCGAGTCCGGTGTACTTCAACACGTCTCGTCGTTCGCACTCGAACATGATCTCGCTCGAAGAGAGCCATCCGTCCCTGTTACTTATCGATGCGGTAGCACCGTTTCTATCCGGAAACACGGACTGATTCACTCAGTGCAACAGTCCACGGATCGATCGCTAACGTTCCTCTCATGTCACCTCGAGGACGCCTTCGATCTCCACGATCGGCGACTCGAGCGCTGACATACACACACAGTCATCGTTGACAGTACGTGAACGTGATAGCTACCGTATAGTTTGATTGTGATTGACAAACAAGGTATTCGTATGAGGCGGCGCACCGTCCTCACGTCGGTGGGAACGGGCCTCGGTGTCGCCGGTTACGTGGGTGCCGCGAGCGCGCAGGATCCGGCCCTGTTCGAGGTATCGAACGTCTGGACGAACTCGCCGGTCGGTCCCGGCGAGATACTCGAGGTAGACGCGACTATCGAGAACGTCGGCGACGAGACCGGCACGACTGACGTCGAGCTCGTCGTCGGCTACGACCCCCAGATCGAGGACAGCGTACTGCTAACGCTTGGACCCGGTGATCGAGAGACGATCACCCTCGAGTTCCGGGCTGGTGATCCGGCAGACGGGTACGAGGAGTTCCCCGTACGGGTCGATACGGGTGCACATACCGTTACCGAGATGGTAGCGGTGATCGACTGAACACCGTCGGCTCCGACGTTTCGGTCACCGACAGAAAAATCGCGGTATCGTTCGCTTGCGGCCGTTAGTCGTCGGTTGCGACGTCTTCCTCGTCGACGTCGACAGCCGTCGCCTCCTCTTCGGCGACTTCCTCGGGGTGGGCCTCGAGCGTGGCCTTCTGAATCTCGACGCGGCGCAGCGGGTAGATCGTCTTCGCCTCGCCGTAGATCGCCGAGGAGAGTCGGCCCTCGACGACGCCGTCGATGAGTTCCTCGAAGGAACGCTCGGCGGCAGCCTCCTCGACCATCTGGACCATCTGCTCGCGGATGGCCTTCTCCTGGCTCGCGTCGGCCTTCTTGGTCGTGAAGGCAACGGGCTGGATCTGGACGCGGTAGTCGTCCGTCGTGAGGACGGTGACGTAGGCCTCGATCTTCGAGGCGCCGCGACGGACCAGCGATCGCAGGTAGTCACGGGTCAGGGCGTGTTCCTGGAACTCCGTGTACGCCGAGTCGCTGCCGACGTCGGTGATCTTGAAGGTCAGCTTCGTGTTGTTCTCGCTGGCGTTGTCGTTGAGTTCGCCGAGCGTCGTTTCGATTGTTCGGTCGTAGACCTTTTCGGGTTCGTCAGCTGGGGTCTCGCCGAGCTCCTGCCGGTCGAACTGCTCCGGCGCCAGCACGGTGTACCACCGCTTCTCCTGTTTCGCGCGTGAAACTGATCGTTCACTCATTGTTATCGTGTATGTTGCTGTCTGTGTCGGACACAGATCCCGTGTCCGTCGGTTGGTGTTCGGTTCGCCCGGAGTGAGCGACGTCGACCGCGACCTCGAGGTTGACCACGTAGTCGTCGACCGTCGAGTGGAGTCCGCTCGTCGTCTCGCGTTCGATCCGCGTGACGACCTCGCCGTCGTCTCCCTGCGTCCGGTCGCTCGAAGGACGCTGATTCTCGTCTTCGACGACGGTCTCCATCTCGTCGGTGTTGTCCGGACTGAGCGCCCGGGCGACGAGCCGTGGGTCCTCGTGACTCGTTCGGATAGTCGCGCGCCGACTCATCGTAGCTCCCTCACGATCTGGACGATCGTCGACTGGTCCACGTCTGGGTTGTACCGCAGATAGCCCCGCCGGCGCCCCCCATCGTAGGCGACGTCGTCGATGCCGACGTCCTCGAGTTCCCGCGCGACGGCTTCGACGGTGGCGTCGAGCGCGTCGTCTTCGCGGGTTACGATCGCGGCTTCGCCGACAGCGTCGTCGGGCCGATCGCTCGTCGGATCGGCCCCCTCGCTGACGGCGAGGACGGTCGGTTCCGGCGAGCAGTAGCCCACGCCGAGACGGGCAACCGTCTCGACCGGCCCATCGTCGATTCCGACGACGAACAGACCGTCGTACCGGCCCGTCGAGGCGCTCTCGAGAGCTGTGTGTGCGGTTCGGCCGTGTTCTCGCCAGGCGTCGATGGCCGGCCCGCGGGCCGTATGGCCCATCGCGAGTGCGGCGCCGGTTCCCGGCTCGACGCGGGCGGTCGCCTCGAGGACGTCCGCGTAGCCGCCGACCGTCGCGAACGGGCCGTCGGGCGTCGCGTACGGACGGAGCGCGTGGCCGATCGTCTCCGCAGCGGCCGGCGCCGCGTCCGCGTCGCCGACGACGTCTATGGCGACGACGGAGCCGATCGCCCGACGGTCGTCGGCGTCGACGGTCTCCGGCGCGTCGAGGTCGACCTCGAGCCCCGCGAGCGCGTCTCGAGTCGCGTCGGGATCGCCCGACCACGGCGCACGAAGGCGCGTCGAGTGGGCGAGGCCGTCGACCGGATCGGCCGTCGGAACCGCGACACCGGGGCGACGCTCGACGAGTCCCTGCGTGCGGGCAGTCTCGAGGACCCACTCGCTCTCACCGGCGCCGGGTTCGACGCCGGCAGCCACGAGCCCCGCGAGCGCGAGGCCATAATCCGGCGTGGTCTCGAGCGAGAGCGCGTCGGCGATCTCGAGTGCCACAAGCGTCGCGGGTCGATCGTCTGCGTCGAGTCGAGCGACATCCGCGTCGCTGCCGTCGACGGCGCCGACGGCGATCGTCACGTCGTCTGGCGCGTGGTCGCGATCACGGACGCGTTCAGTTCGGTCCGCGACGGTCCGACCGACGCTAACCTGGTAGGGCGTCCCGCGGTCGGCGAGAGTACTCGCGAGGAGGCCACTCGCCGCAAGTGCGTCGCCATCGGCTCGCGTGACGACGTGGACGAAGCCAGCGCTCTCGATCGGCTCCGCACGGGCGGGCGACGACTCAGCGGACCGACCCTCTGTGGACATGTCGTTAGATTACTCTTCGAGGAGCTGCTTCGCGACGTCGTAGGAGTACGTAAAGTCCGGCTCGAGTTCGTCGCCGCGGTAGTAGTCGACGAGTCGTCGGACCTTCGACTCCGTGTTCTGCAGGGCGCGTTTGTTCTGGTAGTCCTGTGGGTTCTCCTGGACGTGCTCGCGCAGGCGCACGGCACGTTCCATGAGGTTCCGCAGGTCCTCGGGAAGATCCGACGTGGCGTCGTTCTCCGCTAAGATCTCGGTGATCTTCTTCCCGGTTGCCAGCTTGACGTCCGGGATGGGCGTGCCCGTGACGCCTTCGTCACGCAGCTTCATCCCGATCTGACTGGGCTCGTAGCCCTGCTCTGCCAGTTCGACGACGCGGTCTTCGATGTCGTCCGCGTCGACGTCGCTCCACTCCGGTGGGTCGTCTGCCGCCGGCTTGTCCGAACCGGACGAGCCACGGCGGCGGGTGTGCATTCGTGCCATTGGTGAGGATAGGAACCGCACTGACCGCTCCGAGTGTACGACAGTCGGTTGGCCGACTGTCGGTGCACTTCCGCAATCCCAAGTCGCCCGAAATAGTGGACGACACAGTCAGATTTGCGGCCGTGCGCTTCCCACCAGGGCTTTCGGTCGGACCGACTAAAGGGTTTCTAGAGCGGTCGAACCAGTCGTGTGAGATCGTCTCGAGGGTCGGTTCGCTCGAGGTGGACTCACGTCGGATACGTTATGTACCGGGATTGTGTGGTAACGTGTGGGTTGGCTCGAGAATTTCGAGGGGTTTATCTATTCCCACCAGAAAGGGATGAATGCGAACGAGGGCTCGTAGATCAGAGGTAGATCACTCCCTTGGCATGGGAGAGGCCCCGGGTTCAAATCCCGGCGAGTCCATGATTTTTGCGCGGCTCACACGTTCGTGAGTCGCGCGAATCGTCGTCGAAGCCCGGATTTGAGCCCCTGGAAGTCGCAGCGCGAGCGAAGCGAGCGACCGTCTTCCAATGGTTCAAATCCCGGCGAGTCCACTTCTTCACGTCGCTTCGCTCGTTCAGTCGTGAACTCGCCGAACAGTGCAAACCCGTAGGGTTTGCTCGATCCCGGCGGATCCATTCCGAGCACGCCGCGACCAGACAGAACAGACGGCGTCAACGCCCTTTTACCGAACCCTCACTCAGAGACGGAGAGTTGCACCTGTCTCTCGACAATCACTGGGACGTGATGGCAACTGCCACAGGAACGGTGGCCTGGGCCACTCTGCCTGTTACCGATGTAGAGCCGGGCCTGACCTTCACCGTGGCTCGAAGATGTGGACCGGCCAGTCGGTCTCGTAGTCGAGCGCGACCTCCCGCTCTGCGGCCGTTGGCTCGTGCACCGTGAGTTCGACCGAGTCACCGATTGCGACGTCGCTGTAGTCGGCGGCCACGCGCCCAAGGAGGCGGCCACCGTCCGCGAGTTCCACGACGGCGACCGTGTAGGGCGCGTCCGCCGCGAACGCCGGCGGCGGCGTGTGAACCTCCGTGTACGAGAAGACCGTGCCCTCTCGCGACTGCGGTTCGACGTCGACGGCGCGACTGCCGCAGGCGTAGCAGGCCGGCCGCGGCGGTAACAGTACCTGTCCACAGTCCGTACAGACCCCGCCCAGGAGTTTGCCGTCCGCAAGGGCGTCGAAAAAGCCCGGCAGTGTCCGCGGATCGGTCGCATCGAGGTCACCGTCAGTCATGGTGCCTCCGCCGTCGTGAGTACGTGACCGACGGTGACGGCGTCCGCGACGCCGCCTTCGTTGAGCAACAAGGCCGTCTCGGCCCCTTCGATCGCGCGGTCGCCTGCGGCCCCAGTGAGCTGTTCGTAGGCTTCGAGTGCCTGCAAGAGCCCGGTCGCGCCGATGGGATGGCCGCGAGCCTTCAGTCCGCCGCTCGGACTCAACTGCACGTCAGTCCAGCCGTCTGCCCGCTCCGCTGGCGACTGGTAGCTCTGATAGCCCGTTCCCGCGGGGGCGAAGCCGGCGGCCTCCGCAAGCAGCGCCTCACAGACGGTGAAGGCATCGTGAACTTCCGCGATATCGACAGCCGCGGCGTCGATGCCCGCTTCCTCGTAAGCCGTCTCGGCGGCGATGCGAGCACCCGCGATGTCGGTCATGTCCCGCTCGGCGACCGCGATGTTGTTCGCGGAGGCCCCACTGCCTGCGACGCGCACCTGCGGGCGGCCGAGGTCGGCCGCCAGCTCGGCGGTCGTCACCAGGACGGCCGCGGCACCGTCCCCGACCGGCGCACAGTCGTAGAGCTTCAACGGCGGGGCGATGGGGTCAGATTCCAGGACCGTCTCCACGTCGATCTCCTTCGGAAACTGCGCCCGGGGATTGCGAGCGGCGTTTGCGTGGTTCTTCACTGCGATCTCAGCGAGGTCGTGTTCCGTGGCATTCGTCTCGTGGAGGTAGCGCTTGGCGAGCAATGCGTACTGGCTGGGCGCGGTGATGCCAGAGCGCTGCTCGATGGCACGGTCGAACGCCGCCGACAGTGCGTCCGTCGCGCCGCTGGTGCCCGCCGACGTCATCTTCTCGACGCCGCACGCGAGCACGGCCTCGTGTTCGCCGTTGCGGACGTCTTTGACCGCGTGGCGCAACGCGAGCGCGCCCGCGGCGGCACACCCTTCGACCCGCTCGGCGGGGACGTGACGGAGGCCGGCCCACTCGGCCAAAAGCGTCCCGTACATGATCTGGTGTTCGTAGCTCTCCGACTGGTTGCCGACGTACACCGCCTCGACGAGATCGGCAGGGTCGGGCAGTTCGTCGAACGCCTCCTCGAGGGCGACCGAGAACAGGTCGCGACCCGGGAGGTCCGTGCGGCCGAGCGCCGAGGCGCCGACCGACGCGATGACTGGCTCTGGCATGCGCACCTACCACAGTCTCGACGAGTCTTGTTAACTGTTCCCATCACCCACTGGACAAGCGATCGAATCATCGGCCCAGTTAAATATCATCGCAGATGCTGTTGGAATCCACACCCCGTTCAGCATCCACAGACTCTGTGACTGCTCCATTAGATTTGGGTAACAAATATATTGAATAAAGAGTGATTATATCAGTATATTTTCCTCTGGATAACCATACACGACGCATCCAATGACGCCCTGACTATCGATACGGATCCTTCGGAAGGATTAGATTACGGACTCAAATTCCGTTAGCAGACCGCTTTTTCCACTGAATACACCATGAGCTGTGGTTCGATCTGTGAGAGATGTCAACCCCCACAGGCGGGTGAGCCATGACTTGCCAGTGGGTTCACCGCGTCGTACCCGAAGAGCGTTCGGGCGTTCACAGATCGGCATCCCTAACTTCGAGAGTTGGTTGACGGCGAACCGTAGCCGACCACAACTGTTGGCCGCCGACCACTACCATCGAGTTGGGATGCCACACAGTAACTGATCTGTGTGGCGTAGCGAGTGTCGGCTTCCTCCCCGCCTACGGTGGGGCGGGAAATCCGTCTCGCTACCTCGTTTGAATCGGAGGGGCGCCTTACTCCGACCATGAGTAAACCGATCAACGTTTCACACGCAGCGATATGAAGAGTGAAAAACCGATTACTGTCGTCCAAATCAGTGAGTTGTCCCGCTACGATTGTGATTGAAGCTGTCCATTCTACAATCAAATACTCGTACTATCGCCATTCTGCTAGCAAAGAATGCCACATTATAGCAGAATAATACAGTTTATAGATGATTCAATACGGCTAAAATAACAAAGATAGAATCGGGCAACGTCTCTCTCGTAATGTCAGAAAACAGTTACGATGACGACGCAGTAAACCGACGATCGTACCTCGCAGGAAGCGCTGCGGCGCTGGGCGCGGTCACATTCGGTACTGGTCTGTTGGCGCAACGGAGAAAAAAGACGAGCGACCTAACGACGAGAGAGACCGAACGGCAATCACCGAGTGTACGACGATTACCGAACCCGGATCGTACGTCCTCACGGAGGATCTCGAGGCGGAACCGGGCGAAGCCTGTATCGTGATTCGATCGAGCGACGTCCTCTTGGATGGATAGGGCCAGACGATCACCGGACCGGATGAGTTCGGTGCCGAAGGGGCCGCGTCTTGGTGCAGTCTCCCGATGGCGAACCGATCTCGGACGTCACGGTCACGAATCTCTCCCTGGAGGCGCTCTTCGCCGGCATCGTATTCGATACCGTCACCGATGGGCTTATCAAAGAGGTTCAGAGCACGATTCCGGATCTGGTAGGCACCCACATCGCGCTCTTCGATTCTGATCGGAACCAACTCATCGAAAACAGTATCGAAAGCGGTGGGTTAGGGATACTACTCTCGCAGTCGAACGAAAACGTACTCACCCAGAATACGTCCACTGATACGTTCTTCCCGGGAATTGAACTCGTCGAATCGAACGACAACTGGCTTCTCGGAAACACCGTGATCGGGGCCGACGGACTCGGGATTTCCCTTCGGGGCGCGGATGGTAATCGCTCATTCAGAACACCGCAAACGAGAATACAGCCGTTGGTGGCGGCCCCGGGTATCTCCTGTTGGCATCGAACCGTAATACCGGACGTGGCAACACTGCCGGGGAGAATCCACTTGGCCCGACCATCATCACTGGAGACGACAATCAGATCGAGGTAAACGGGATCCTGTTTACCGAAGGGACGGCAGGATCCCCAGATGCAGCGGGGGTCGAGGCTGCGGAGGAACCCGAGACGGCAGAAGCGAGGACGGAACTCGCCGAATTCGTCGACGCGACCGGATCCTGAAACGGCCGCCGTGCTCGTTTCACAGACGATACGAGGCGGATGCCCCGACCCTCGAGGTCGGCGAAGAAGCCGACAACCGGGCGCGTGAAGACCCTCGATACGACCGCTATATTTTCGGAGCGCTTGGCACGAACGATCAGGCGGCTCGCCTTCTCGAGAGACGTTGAACAGAGCGAGATCGTGTCGACATCACCGTGTACATGGTGCAGGACGCTCGGACCCGTTCGATCGAGCACCGGGCTAACAGCGAGAGAACGAGACGATCTAAAGATGTTATTGCATCGTCCATTCCGAAATATAATTATATACTAAATTATTATTACTTGATGTATGTCAGGAAATACTCTATCGCGGAGGCGCGTACTACAAGGTGCTGGTGGGGTCGGTGTAAGCAGTGTCGTCAGCATACAGCCGGTTAACGCAGAACAAAAAAAGCCACCTGAGCGCTATATCGTTGGGGTGAAACCTGGACAGGCTGGTCTGGCCCGCCGAGAGGCCGACGATGTATATCGAGAACTCGATTTCGGTGATGTCGGTCAGGTCGTTTCCGGGCGGTTTCCCCAGCAAGCGTTGAGCGCGCTACGGAACAACCCAAACGTCCGGTACATCGAGCCCGAGGTAGAGGTGAAAGCTCTCGGTGACCAATCGGTACCATGGGGAATTGATCGAACCAACGCCGACGTAGCTATCAATGACGACGATATCGAGGCATCAGGTAGCAAAATCGCGATTATCGACACGGGTATCGATCCCGACCATGAGTCCTTACGTGTCGCTGGCGGCCAGAATTTCACTGGTGAAAGTACAGACGATTGGACAGACAGGAATGGGCATGGGACATCTGCCGCTGGTATCGCGACCGCTCTCGACAATGATGTCGGTGTTGTCGGCGTCGCACCCGAAGCCGAACTGTACGCAGTAAAAGTTCTGGACGACGACGGGACCGGTACAAACACTGACGTTGCTGCCGCAATCGAGTGGGCCGTCAACCAGGGGATCGACGTCGGGAATCTCAGCCTCGGTAGTAGCGTCGACTCCGATGCGATCAAAGACGCCGTCAGGTATGCGGCCAAGGAGGGGACGGTGATCGTTGCAGCGGCAGGAAATAACGGTCCGGACGAGGATACCGTTCTATATCCTGCCGCTTATGAGGAGTGTATTGCTGTCAGCGCAACCACTGAAGATGATTCTATCGCTGACCTATCTTCACGTGGTGAGGAGGTCGACATCGCTGCGCCGGGAGAGCGAATCTACTCTACACATCTGGACAACCAGTATACTACCCAAAGTGGAACATCTATGGCAGCGCCGCACGTCGCGGGTGCTGCTGCATACCTGATGGCAACCGGAAAGGATCACACGGAGGTAGAGACGGAACTGACTGACACCGCGGTAGATCTCGAACTTAAAGAAACAGAACAGGGGAGCGGTCTTCTAAACGTTGAAGCACTCGTTACTAACGGCGAAGAGGACGACGCCGGTGGGAAAGACCTTGCAATTGAAACTACCAGTAGTAACGACGTAACCGACTCATCGGCTACTCTCACTGGGAAGGTAACAAAATTGAAAGGATACGATGAAGTGACGGTCTACTTCGAATGGCGTGAAAGCGACAGTGATCGATGGACCACGACTGAGAGACAAACTCTAGAATCTTCGAGTGAGTTCGATTCGGAGGTGACTACCCTTGGAAGCAGTACGGAATACGAGTTTCGTGCTGTCGCCGAGGCGGGCGACACTACGCAAGTGGGCGAGACGGATACGTTCACCACTGGCAGCGGGGATGAACCGACTGACACTGACTCCGTGATCGAAGAGTTCACAGTCCAGCCACGAAACACGGGGCCGTGGACCCGTGCAGATGTCGAATGGGAGGTCTCAAACGAGGATGGTGACCTCTACGAAGCCACGACAGAACTGATGGATGGGGACGGTGCTGTCTTGGACGCTGAAACAACGGATATCCGTGACACTACCAGTTCGGACAGACACTCCCTCAGAACCCGTAACAAACCGGAGGCGGTCCGACTTACCGTTATTGACGAAAATAACAACGAGGCCGATTTGAAGTGTACGGATCTGTAACGGCACAGTGAATCGTCTCTGGGTCAAGTGATTCGAGAATCGGAGATTCTCGTGATCATGGAAATATCCCATTTCCGAACGACCCTGGGGCCTTCTCCTATACCGCTTGCGGAAGCGCAGACCCAGCAACCGCCGAAGCATGGTTGCAAAGCGACGCATACTATGGACTCAGCTAATCTGAACAATGGCGCTTTCCGCTACAGTAACGTTTATTTAGCGTGTCATGTTACCTATTACCACAGGAGTGGTTCACACGATACGACTACACATACCAATCCGACCACTGTGGGCCGATCGTGACCTCCGAGGCTGTCCACATTACGAGAGTATGGATCCTCGCCATCCTTCTGTTCTCATGCCATTCACGACCGTCGACGAACTCGATCAGTAGTCGGTCCGCTCGAGACAATACAGCTACCGTACTAGGCGACGACCGAGAGGTTCTCGAGCTACAGCGACGGTCATCGCTTACCGTAACGACGCCTCTCGAGCGGCGAGAGGTGGGCGTTCGCCTCGCTACCGCTGTAAACTGTAGTCGGTACCTCGTTGGAGCACCGACTTCCGACTGATCAGCGGCGCGACCAATTACGGAATCTCTTCGGGGACGGTCTGCGAGAACTGATCGTCGAGACCGGACCGTTCGTCTTGATTCTCGACGGCGCGATTGGCACCGCTTCCGTCACAGAGTTCACGATACGTCGAACAGTTCGGACAGCCGTAGACCGTGCCGTCGATTCCGAACACTCGAACGAAGTCCCGCGTCACGTATCCGTCGCAATTGCCACACGTGGGCATGAGTCAGGTCAAGTATTCGAATAAACACTGATAAATCTACTGACGGTTGTCAAATGCTGTGACGGTACCGCCACGAGATGAGTCTGCAAATGCTAGAATAGCCACTGACCGTCAGCACACCCGATCGCCGGACGGTATTGTAAACGGATTCAGTTGGTACTAGAGACAGCAGTCCGTCACTCCTCTCGAGCTTGGGCTGCTTCGGTCTTTGCGGTCTCGATCTTCTCGTCGAGTTTCTTCACGACGGTGTATTTGAAGTCGTCGGGCATCTGTCCGTAGTTGATATCGACCGTCACCATC
Organism: Natronolimnohabitans sp. A-GB9; assembly: GCF_030848565.1. Taxonomy (GTDB): domain Archaea; phylum Halobacteriota; class Halobacteria; order Halobacteriales; family Natrialbaceae; genus Natronolimnohabitans. The sequence continues at coordinate 359,292 of NZ_JAVDDV010000001.1, read as the reverse complement.
GCATCGCAGTCGTCGACGATCTCGGGGGCCCACTTGCCCTGGGCGAGTTTCGATTCCTCGGTCACGACAGCCTCGCCGTCTTCGACGTCGATGAACGCCGTCACGGTGTTCCAGAGGTTCGGATTGCTCGTGGTCGCTTCGTCGAACAGCCCCTCGAGTCTCGAATCACGGATCTGTTCGGTCGCGACTTCCTCGCGTAAGTCTTCGAGCGCGGTAGCAAGTTCCTCGTACTCCGCGGCGGGACGGTCGGAATCGTCGAGGATCATCGCCACCACCGCCCGTCGAGGTTGAGATACATTGGTACTCGATACGAGGAACTGGATCCTCAAGACTGCCACGTTACCGACCCGTGTTCTGTCGGGGCGACTCGTCGTTCGACGATTATCTGAATTTGACTCCAAGCCGTCACCACGGTAGGAGTACCGGCTTCGTGGCAGAGCCAGCGCCGTCGGTCGCAAACCGTAGATTCCCACCCTCCCGAGCTGACGGGAACCGCCACCTGTGCGGTTCGGGAAGCCCCCTCCTTTAGGCGGGGAGGATGTCACCCCGTCTATTCGACCCTCACAGGGTTGGCGTATTTTGTCCTTGAGGGCCCTACGGCACGTTTAGCGACATCTTATTTAATAGGGGTCCGATGGACGGTTCGGCCGTGACGATGTTCGATCAGCTTTGGGGTTGCACACGGGTGTCCGGTCGGATATCAGGTCTCGAAGTGCCACACGACGACCGACGAGGGTGTTGTGGCAGTCGGCGATCGACGGCCGCTGTCGGACGCGACCGGGGTCGCATGCGACTCGCTGTCGATGACGGCGGTAGCAGCGCCGATCGTCGGTCGATCACCGGAGAAACGGCTCGCGCGGTGGGAAGACAGTTCCAGCGAGGCTCGAGCGATGGCTGATCCGTACGCACGGACACGACCGATGGCCACACGGCGACGCGAAGACGCGCTCATCGTCGAGGTCGTACAGGCGCTTGCCGACGCCGACAGGCTCGAGTTAGACGAGGTCGAGTACACTCTCTACGAGTACATCAACCCGGCCGTCCTGACGGAGTTGGCCGACCACGACAGCGGTAGCTGGGAGTTCACGTTCGAGGTTGCGGACCACGACGTGACGCTTACTAGCGACGGTCGACTGTTCGTCGACGGTGTGCTCTGTCGGACCGACCTGACCCTCGAACGGTCCGCGTCGCAACTCGCCCGCAACTGATACTGTCGGACAATGTATGAATTCGCCGCTCACGTCCGGCGAATGCGCTCCATCGACTGCTGTCCGACAGTATAAACTGCCCCGCTACTGCCCCTACAGCAGTAGCGAGACGATCGCGAGGACGACGAACAGCAACACGAGCCACTTCGCGACGGACATCGACAGTCCGGCGACGCCGCCCGCACCGAGCGCACCGGCGATGATCGCGATCACGAAAAACAGCAATGCGAGTTCTAACATACTCGTATCAACGGCAGTCAGCGGGAAGTGAATTCGGCCTTAATACGCCGTCTAGACGGGACCCTGAACGGATACCGATGGCAAAGCGGATACTACTCGAGATCGGCAGGCGTCGACGACAGTCACGGAGAGATATCTATCGAATCGATGCTGTGGGACGATCGCCTGGAGCTTACGATTATCGGCGTCCTATCGACGCGTTCTGTGGTGTTGCTCGCTTCGTTTGCAGCCGTCACTCGTTGAGGTGGGATCGATACCCCTTCGGCTCGAACCCGCGTCGGCAGATGACACGCTTTCGGCCGACGGTGATCGCACTGACCTGCCCGTCGTCTTCCATAGTGGAGATAACCCTCTCGAGGCGGTCGTCGGACCAACCGGTTTCCTGCTGGACGGTCGACCGGTCGACGCGACCGCCGCGTTTGACCAGGAGTCGCAAGATCTTGTCTTCGTCCGGAAGGTCCCGTTCGTCGACGCCGTACTCGATCTCTTCGGCGTAACTGAGTGTTTCGTCTTCGTCGTCGTCCGACTGCTCGGTCGTCGACTCCTCGTTCGTTGGTTCGTTCGTCGAACTGCTCGACCAGAATGATGTGAGGCGAGTCCAGAGTGTTTTAAATACCATTTCGTTGTCACCCTCGATGGAACCGATCGTTAGTCGTGTGAGTTGAACGCCCGTCTACCTTGATTTTATGTCCCATTCGTTATCTATCCCTGTCGCTGCTAATTACGGTCTGATTATCCTAACGCTACCATCGGCGAATAGCGCCGGCCTTGCGACCCGCAAGTCGATTATCAGATCACCGAACAGACACGCCCCGTCTCGGTGGTCGTCAGTCATGGCCGATTCGGGAACCGTTGTCGTCGCCGACTCGGCGTTACGGCCTCGAGTCGCTGGCCGACCGCCGACGAGCACACACCGCGGCCGTTCGCGCCCCGCGTGAGGTGAGAACGCAGGACGTCGGGTTCGGTTTCGGTCTTCGGCATATTCAAGCGTTCACCGGCCTGATACAAATCAGTTCGGTAGCGCGTGTTTTCCTGTCGACGGTCCATGGCGTTACTATCGATAATCCGTACTAACCTGCTCTGAGTACGTTTCAGCGAGCTCTGACAGCGCTTCGTGGTGGTTCGTCGAGTGGGGGGCTGTCAGTGGCGAGACGCTGATACGACCGTCGACGACAGCGCGACGGTCGGTCCCCTCGGGGTCGGGGATGGTTTCGGGGTCCATCGTCTCCCAGATACGGTCCCTGAGATGAACCTGGTCCCCGTTGCGTTCGGCGTCCATCTCGTAGCGCTTCGAGGGGCGGGTGATCTCGATCGGCGCGGGCTCGCCGTCAGCGACGGGAGCGTTGATATTGAGATAGGCGGCGTGGTCGAAGACACCAGCCTCGAGAGCGTTGTCGACCAGAAAGCTCGTCACGCGGGTCGCCTCGGCGAAGTCGTCGGCATCCAACTCGATCGTCGAGAGCGACGCTCCCTCGGCGGGAATGTACATCGACGTCGCGATGGCAGGAACGTCGAAGAAGGCGGCCTCGACGGCGGCGCCGATCGTCCCGGAACGGCCGAGAACGTACTCACCCAGGTTCGCACCCTTGTTACAGCCCGCGACGACGATGTCGGGAAACGGACCGAGTTCGGCCAGACCGGCGACGACGCAGTCCGCAGGGGTGCCGTAGACGGCGTACCCAAGCTCGTGTTCCTCGACATCGACCTCGTGGGAGATCGACCGGCCGCAAGCGCTTTTGTCGTTCGCAGGAGCCACGACGGTCACATTACCGTGCTCGGAAAGCGCATCGTACAGCGCCCGAAGCCCGGTACTGTCGATCCCGTCGTCGTTGGTCAACAGGATCTCGAGGGGGTCGCTCATATCTGTGGGTCGAAGGCCGATGCGAAAAGCCCTCCGCTTCGATAAATCGGTCGGACCCCTCGAGTTTGTGGGTATATGTGTCGTACTCGACGTTCGATCGCGAAACGCTACCCGATCCGGTCGACGACCGTCTCCTCGTCGACGACCAGGTTGTAGGCCTCCTCGTCGTCGTTCCACAGCGCGAGCAGTTGCTCGAACGAACAGACCTCGCCGTAGTCGGCCTCGAGCAGCGGTCGGTTGAGGCTGGTCTCGTTGGTGACGACCGCGTAGTGGTCGATCGACTCGCTGCCGTCGCTGATCTTGAACAGGGGGTTGGAACTGCCGCCCCGGTCGGAGCCGTCCCCGCCGCCGTCGCTCAGCGAACGGCTGAGTTTCGCCGCGACGAGGTCGATCCGGTTGGTGACGTGGTGGTCCATCTCGGCCATCTTCGCCCAGTCACCGGTGTCGAGCGAGAGATCGAGTCGCCGTGTTCCGTCCAGTCGCAGCATCGAGTAGGAGAACTGGACGTCGACGTTGACGAACTCGCCCGGCTCGTGTTCGGCATCGTCGTCCGGCGTCGCCTCGTCGAGTTTCCGCTGGAAGGAGGGAACGGCGAGGTCGGGGCGAGCGTCGAACGACCAGCCCCGGTCCGACGGGCGGTCGCCGGGCCACAGCCGGACGGTCGGCCCGTAGACGGTCACCTGGCCGTGTCGGTCGGCGGCGTCGCCGTCGTCCTCGGTTTCGTCGTCGACCCCCATCTCCGTTGGCGTCCACAGCCGCTCGTCTTCGAGTTCGCGCTCGAGGTCGCGGAGTCCGACGCTGGTGTTTTTGTCCGCAGGCGCCATCGCCAACAGCGTTCCGTCGGGGGCGAGGGTCTCGAGTGCCGAGCGCATGACGGTCGCCGGCTCGTCGAGTTCACTCACGACGTTGGCGGCGAGTATCAGATCGAAGCCGTCGTCGGGTGCGGTCGGCTCGAACGCGTCGTCGGCGTCGACCGCGGCGTCGGGATCGAACGCCTCGACGGTCGTCCGGTGGATCGTCGAGTGTACGTTCGGACCCGTCTCCTCGAGCAGTTCCTCGAGGACGTCGGCGGCTGCGCTTGGCTCGATGGCGTGGTAGTCGAGCAACGCGTCCTCGGGCAGGTACTCACAGAGCCCGAGTGCGGGGCCGCCGACGCCGGCGCCGATGTCGAGGACGCGAAGCGAACGCCCCAGCAGGCCGCGTTCGGCGAGGTCGTCGAGCGCGTACTGGATCGCAGCGTAGTACCCCGGCAGATGATAGATCGCATAGCCTGCGGCAACGTCGTCGTCGTACTCGACCGGCCGGCGCTCGAGATACCGGGTCTTGAATCGCCGAACCGTCGACCGCAGGAGTTCGCCAGTAGCGTCTTCGTGCCAGTTTACGCCGTAGCGGTCGACCAGCAGGTCCTCGAGTCGCTGTTCGTAGACCGTCGGGAACCGGTCGACGGTGTCGCGGTTCGGTGTCACCGGCTCGTCGTCGACGGGGACGAACGTGCCGTCCTCGCGTTCGACCAGTCCGAGTTCGGGCGCCAGCTCGCGGAGGTGCTGGCGCACGACCGCGGGATGGGGATTGCCCTCGACGTACTCACAGATCTCGTCGGGGTCGATCGGCCTGACCTCGCGCAGGTATTTGGCGTTCGAGCGGACGGCCTCGCGTTGGTCACTCATTCGTAGATCCTCCGTTCGTATCGGTAGCGTCAGTCGTGTCGTCTGCAGGGGCTTTGATTTCGCTGTCGTCGGGCTGCCACTCCCGTGCGGCCGCCTGATACAACGACTCGAGTTCGGCGGCGTCGGCGTCGGCGATCGTCGCGGCGGCCTCGGCGACCCTGTCGGCGCCGTCGAAGGTCCCCTGAATGTCCGCGTAGACACGGGGCGTCCCCTCGGTGAGCTTCTCGACTAAGGTCCGCAGCCCCTCGAAAATCGGCGTCTCGAACCCGTCGGGAACCGGTTCTGCTGCGAGAGCAAACGAGAGGACGGCGGCGTGGGTCGCCGCCTGAACCGTCTCCATCGCCTCGTCGTGTTCGGTCGCCGTGGTCTCGATCGGCTCGTTGCCGCGGTCGGTGAGATCGCCGAGTAGCGTCTCGATCGTCGGACCGGCGTCCTCGGAGACGACGGCAATAGAGCCGGGCGCTCGTTCGGGGGCAAACAGCGGGTGGAGACTCGCACGCTCGAGATCGGGAGCGTGAGTCGCCATCGCTTCCAGCGGCGGTCCCATGACGCCGGAGACGTCGACGATCGCTCGTTCGGCTCGGTCCGCGTGATCGGCAACGGCGTCGGTGACGTGGGTCATCGGCACCGCGAGACAGACGACGTCGTAGCTGTCCGTCCCCTCGAGTGCGGTGGTGTCGGCCCCGCTCCCGACCGCGTCGGCGGCTGTGGCTGCGGCGTCGGCGTCGACGTCGGTGAACGTCACCGCTGCGTCGACGGCCCGGCCGAACCACGTCCCCATCGCCCCCGCGCCGACGATCAGTACGTCCATCGGTTTCTGCTACCGCCCGGCGTCGCAAAAGGCGTTCGATCGATCGGCTCGCGTGAGTATCAGGAATTCGAGCGGTTACCGCGGAAACCGAACATGCTGTGTGATACCAGTACACAAGACCTAAATCAGGTGTTTCCGTACTGGGCGTATGGGCGTTACCGAGCGACCGACGTTTTCCTCGGAGGCAAGCAGACAGATCTACGAGTACGTCGAACGACACGGGACGGTCAAGCGTCATCGACTGCTTGATCTGCTCTCGCTGCCGGCCGAGGAGTTTCAGTCTCACCTCGAGTCACTGAAAGCCGACGGCTATCTGGAAGAGGACGGCGGGACCTTACAGATCGCCCTCGAGTTCGGCGCGATCACCGAGTACGAGACCGACGGCCTCGAGTTTATCATTCGGCCGGGGCGACAGGCCGACTTCGACGGCCTCATCGACACCATCCGGGACGTCACCGCCGAGGAGACGTACGTCGTCGCCGAGACCATCGCCGAGGAACTGCTCTACGAGGACACGGTCAGCAGACACAACACGGTCAAATCGCGAATGTTCTTCGTCGCGACGGTCGACGGCGACGTCGTCGGCTGGACACACCTCGACCTTCCACAGGTCGATCAACTCCAGGGCACCGCCCAACAGACCGTCGGCGTCCGTGAGGAGTACCGTGGACACGGCATCGGGAGCAAACTGCTCGACCGCGGGATCGAGTGGGCCGAGGCCAACGGCTTCCGGAAGGTGTACAACAGCGTCCCGATCACGAACGATCGAGCCCTCGAATTCCTGACCGAACACGGCTGGGACACCGAGGCGATCCGGCGCAACCACTACGAGATCGACGGCGACTGCGTCGACGAGGTGATGATGGCACGGGAACTGTAGCGTTCACCGCGATCGCGCCGGTCGCGGCGGGACACGCATCACGACCGCTCGAGCCGATCGGCGATTCCGGGTTCGGAACTGCTGCTCCGTGTGTCGGAACCGCTGCTCCGCGTGTCGGCCCCGATGCCGGCAATCCGGACCACCGGCGCCGAAATACTTGGCCCGTCGGCGCTGAGTGTCGACCATGACTCGAATCGGGATCGTCGGCGCTGGCGCGGCGGCCGCGGCTGCGGCGTACACACTCGAGACACACCGCGAGGACGTGCAGGTGACCGTCCTCGAGAAATCCGGCGGCCTCTGTGGCCGTGCGGCCACCCGCCGTCGGAACGATATCACCTACGATTACGGCGCGAACTACGTCAAACCCGACGACGAGCGCGTAGTCGAGTTGCTCACGGAGACGCTCGCGACCGACGGGCTCGTCGACGTCACCGAGCCGATCTGGACCTTCGACGCCGATGGCACGGTTTCGGAGGGGAGAGACGCCGACGAGCACAAGTGGACCTACGAGGGCGGACTGACGCAGCTCGCCAAACGCCTGTTCGGGCGTACCGACGCGACGGTCCACCGGAAGACCCGAATCGTAACGATCCGTCGAGACCCCGCGGCGGACACGTGGCGACTCGAGGACGCCGACGGCGATCAGTGGGGCCCCTTCGACGCGGTCCTGTTGAATCCGCCGGCACCGCAGACGGCCGAGTTGCTACGGGCCGCGGAGTGGGATCCGGACGGCAACGTTCGAGCGCGGCTGCTCGAGGCCGTCGACGCCGTCCCCTATCGAACTGTCTGGACGGGGGTCTTCCACTATCCGTTCGAACTCGAGGTTCCCTACTACGCGCTGGTCAACACCGACAACGCCCACGAGGTGGGGTGGCTCGCCCGCGAAGAGTGTAAGCCGGGCCACGTCCCCGACGGCGAGTCGCTGCTGATCGTCCAGGCCAACCACGAGTGGTCCGTCGATCACTACGACGACGATCCGGCCGCGACCCTCGCAGAACTCGCCGAACTGACCGCCGAACTACTGGCAGACGAACGACTGCTCGAGCCCGACTGGACGGACCACCAGGGGTGGCGCTACGCCCAGCCCGAGGCCGAGATCGATCCGGAACCGCTTCGGGCAGCCGAACGCGAGGGGCTGTACTGTCTCGGCGACTGGGTCGCCGGCGAGGGACGAGTCCACGCCGCGTTAAGAAACGGCCTCGAGGTCGGCGAGCGCGTGGCCGACGACGTGTAACCGTCTTCGTGTGGTGCCGACTGTCGAGCCCGCCGTAGTACTCGAGTTGCCGAATACATGTACTCGAGTTGCCGAATACATGTGGTGGCGCGCGCTGTGCCGCGGTGAACGACCAGTGAACCGCGGCGCAAAATCGTGCGAGGGCTGAGCGAACGGAGTGAGCGAAGCGGCTGGGGAGGGCGTGGAATCCCTCGTTGCCACGAGAATCGAGGGACCGACACGTCCGTGAGTCGGCGGACTCCGAACTGAACGGTAAACCGGTTCGTTCTCGGGACCGCTGGCGTTCAGCGTTCTCGGGACCGCTAGCGTTCAGGCAAGAGCGATCCGTTCTTTGAGATCGCTGACGCTCAGGCAAAAGTGGTCCAGAGGTCGGGCGAGATCGGCTCGAAGAGGAGGCGAGACGAAGATCTGGCGAGACGAAGATCTGGCGAGACGAAGATCTGGCGAGAGTACTGTCCGCTCACACCGGGTATCGTCCGCTCGCACTGGCAACGAGGGCTTCCTCGTCCTCCCCAGCCGATTCACTCGCTCCGGGAGTCGCTCGCTCATCCCTCGCGTGACTTCGATCCCCGGTTCGCTGGTCGCTCACCGGGGTTCAGCACGCGCCACCGCAGAGCGAATCGACTCCGGCGCAACGATCGGCTGTCGAACGTCGACCGCTCGAGTCGCGGCCGTCACTCCGCCGTCGGCTCGAGACCCACGCGGTAGTCGGTCAGGTTCTCGTAGCCGTCCTCGGTGACGACGACGAGATCCTCGATCCGAACCCCGCCGACGTCGGGATCGTAGATTCCGGGCTCGATCGTGATCACGTGGCCGGCCTCGAGTTCGCCGCCGGACGGGGAGACGCGTGGCTCCTCGTGGATGTCCAGCCCGACGCCGTGGCCCGTGCTGTGGATGAAGCCGGTCTCTGTGCTCGGATCGCTCCGGAGCGTCTCGTAGCCGGCGTCCTCGATGACGTCACAGGCCGCGTCGTGGACGTCCGCGCCGGTGACGCCTGCCTCGACGGTCTCGAGAGCAGCCTCGTAGGCCGCCTTCGTCACGTCGTAGCGGCGTCGGGCCTCCGCACTGGGGTCGCCACGGGCGAACGTACGGGTCATATCGCCGAAGTAGCCCGTCTCCTTGTCCGTCGGGAAGATGTCGATGACGACGAGTTCGTCGGCCTCGAGCGGCCCCGAGCCGCGGTCGTGGGGGTCGGCGCCGTCGGCACCACAGGCGACGATCGTGTCGTCGAGTCCGCAGCCGTGACGCAACAGGGTGATCTCGATCGCCTCTGTGACGCGCTCGCTGGTGAGCGGTTCGCCGTCGATCTCGAGGGTGCCGTCGGCGGCGACGTCTGCCGTCGCGAGTAGCTCCTCGGCGCGAGCCATCGCGGCCTCGTTGGCTCGCTGGGTCGCCCGAATCTGCTCGCGTTCCCACTCGGTTTTCGTCGCCCGGATCTCGGCGACGACGTCCTCGGTCTCGACCGTCACCTCGACACCCTGCTCGCGGAGGCCGTCTGCCGTCCCGGTCGGGAAGGTCCGCGGGACGGCGATCGATTCGACGTCGTGGTCTGCGAGAAACGCCGCGAGGACACGGCACTTGGCCTCGTAGGGGCCGTGTTCGGCGACCAGCTCTCGGTACTCGTAGTCCGACCGCCGCGTCACGGAGTCGGCGCTCGCTTCCTTCTTCGCGCGGCCGTACTCGAGTCCCGAGACGAGCAGGTGGACGCCGTCGTGGGTAACCAGCGTCTGATAGGGGTCCGGCGCCGTAAAGCCGGAGACGTACCGCTGGTCGGCGTCCGACGCATCGTCGTCGATACAGTAGCCGTCTACCCCTGCGGCCTCGAGCGACTCGCGAAGCGGGGTGAGGTCGACGTCGAGCTCCATAGCGGGATATCCCGCGGGTGGCCACATAACCTCGGGGATCCCGGCAGCCGATCTCTGTCTTGTGAGTCCCGGCAGCCGGTCTCTGCCTCGTGTTCTCGGCAGCCGATCGTGACTCGAGATTCCCGTCGGTCTACGGACAGTCTTCTATCCTTTGCGAGAAGGTCATCCATAGATTTATAAATTTCAATAGCTGTCACGCGAGTATGAACCGGCGACGGTACCTGGCGGTCGGATCGGGGGTCGTACTAGCCGGCTGTGTCAGTTACACCGACGACGACGGCGACGACGATCCCTCGAGCGAGGACCTCCTCCAGGATGCGATCGAGACACGCCGGGGAATGTCGGATCTCGCTGGTCGTCGGGCGGTCACGGTCGTGACCCCCGACGGCGAAGTCGAACGCACGGAACGTATCGCACGACGGCCACCGTCCGAACAGCGTATCGAGGTCGTCGAGTCGACCGACCCCGCCGTCCCGTCCGGTTCGGTCACCGTCACGAACCGGGCGGAAACCTGGGAGTACAACCCGACGACGGAGACCGTCGACAAGCGCTATCACCCGACCAAAGTCGACGACGACCGAACGCTGCGCGTCCTCGAGGCGCTGCTCGAGGACCACCGAGTGGCATACGAGCGGACGGCGACCGTCGATGGCCGCGAGACCCACGTCCTCGAGACGCGGCCGCCGGTCGACGACGTCGGTCCCACGGTCGATCTCGTCGTCGGAGATACGACGTACGTGATCCCGCTGGCCGCGGTGGGCGACCTCGAAGAACTCGAGGTCTCCCGGACCGTCTGGATCGACGACGAGTACCGATATCCCGTCAAAGAGCAGTATACGGTGAGCGAGGACGGAGACGTCCGCCACGAGACCGCCGTTACGTACACGGATCTCGCGATCGACGAAGGGCTCGAGGCCGGGACGTTTACGTACGAACCGCCCGACGACGCCACCGTCGTCACCGACGGTCCCGAACCCGACGGGATCTTCGAGTCGCCGACGAACGCCGCCGAAATCACGCCGTACGATCTCCCCGATCCCGACGTTCCGGAAGCGTACACCCTCGACCGGGTAATCGTCGTCGAGAAGGACCCGTCGTTCGGAACGACGACGAAACTGTGGTACGACGATCCAGACGTGGTCGCCCGCGAACTCTACGTGGCCGTCCGGGAGGAACGACGGTTCAGCCCGGACGCCCTCGAGGAGATCGAACTCGACGGCCGGACGGCCTACTCCCGCGATGGGGGCATACAGAGTATCTTCTGGGACTGCGGCGAGCTAAACTACGAGGTCTCGAGTCTCGTCGACGACGATCCGCTACGTGAGATCGCGGCCTCGGTCGGCTGTCCGTGACCGCTCGCCACCGTTGTGCCACCCCAGGTGTCGAGTGAAAACGTTCGCGGGCCCGACCCCAGGTGTCGAATGAAATTGTCGGTTGTTCCCACCCCACGTGTCGAGTGAAATCGACGTGGTCTCCCTCACCCCGGCTGTCGAGTGAAACATCGCGATTTCGTGCGATAGACGGCGTCTCGAGTTCGAATGTGAACTGGACACCCCGGCTGTCGAATGAAATGTATTCTCATCATCAAAGTGGGAGCGGACGGGAGTGGGAGTGAGAGCGGACGCTATGGATGGTGGCTGAGTAGCAGATGGCCACGCGGATCATCGAGCGAACTCCTCTGTCGTACGAACGGTCGAGTGTACGCGGACACCCCAGGTGTCGAGTGAAATCCGACTGCTCAGTGGAGGTGCGAACGTAATCACTCCGATCGGTGTTTCACTCCGACCGGTGCTTCTCGAGTTCCGAAAACCGACTGTCGTCGTGGATCACGGCCTGGACGACCGACGGGTCTTCTAACAGGTAGTAGTAGTTCGTCACGCCGCTTCCGTACCCCCGTCCGACGCGTTCGACCCGACCAAGGATATCGAGGAACACCTGTTCGTCGAGTTTGTCGCTCATTCGGCGCTGTGAGAGCGTCTCGATCCCGAGTGCGCTATCCGCGGTGATGGTCTTGTACATCTCGTAGATCTCCCGCGTCGCGAACTCCTCACGGTCGCTGTGTCGATCCGCGAGGACGGACAGCGCATAGACGGTCGCTTTGATCTGCGTCGGCTGCCCCTCGAGGAGCTGTGAGAATCGGTCGATGTTCGCTTTCTCCCGCGCGTTACGGACGTGGTCTTCGACCACTCGCTGTGCGCCCTCGTCTTTGGCCAGTTCGCCGGCGTTTCGGAGAATATCCAGCGCCTTCCGTGCGTCACCGTGTTCCTGGGCGGCGAAGGCGGCACTCAGTGGAATCACGTCATCCGAGAGGACGCCGTCTTTGAACGCGTCCTCCCGGTTGTACATGATCTCGCGGAGTTGGTTCGCATCGTAGGGCGGGAACACGAACTCACGGTCCTGTAAGCTACTCAGTATCCGCTCGTCGAGCGACTCCTTGAACGAGATCTTGTTACTGATCGCGATGATCCCGACCTTACACGAATCCAACTTCCCGGCTTCGCCCGCCCGGGAGAGTTGCATGAGGATCTCGTTGTTCTGGAGCTTGTCGATCTCGTCGAGGATGATGATCGCGACGTCGTAGAGCTGGTCGAGGATCGACCAGAACCGTTCGTAGTAGACGTCCGTCGAGAGTCCGGTGACCGGAATGCTGATCCCCGTCTCCTCGGGTTCGTTCAGTGCTCGAGCCAGGTTGATCACGACGCGGGTTTCGGTCTTCGTCTGAGTACAGTCGATGTAGGCCCGCCCCATCTTCGTCCCGTTGTCCAGCGAGTAGTTCTGTGCGCTTCGGGTGACGTGTTTCGCGACGAGCGATTTGCCGGTCCCGGTCTTCCCGTAGATGAGCGTGTTCCGGGGCGACTGGCCTTTCACAGCGGGATGGATGCTCGAGGCGACGCTCTCGATTTCGCTATCGCGGCCGATGATCCGGTCCTCGGTCGGGACGAGGTCGATATCGAGCAGTTCCTTGCGATCGAATATCGGATCCTCCGACCCCCAGAAGTCGTCCAGCGACCCGTTTTCGCGTTCGGAGTCGTTTCCCATATACACCGAAAGCGAACGTTCACATATGAAGACTAGTGGTCGACGGACACCGGGAGTCGTGTGTAACTGCCGATAATAGTGCCATACAGAGTCTCTACACCACGGATGTGAGCGGTGAACGAGTCCAGCCGTCGAGTGAAACTCGAGAGCAACTGGGGTGCCGACTTCCGTTTTCGAATCGTCGTCTCCTCGAGGCCCCACACCCCAGGTGTCGAGTGAAATCGGACCGCTGGGGAGGGCGGGGCGAACGACGGGGCCCACACCCCGGGTGTCGAGTGTAGATTCCAGATAGCGGACGGTATGGTTCCTGAGATGCCCCATTAGGATTGCATATGTAGCCTCGTTTTCGCTTCTTCCGAACGCTCAGGGAAACGTGTCCTCGAACGTGAGAGACCCAGGGATCGAAATGAGAGACCCAGAGACCGAAATGGGTAATTCAGGAACGAGACGAGCTAATGTGTTAGCGTCCAACATAATGGGGCTAACGTATTAGCTGACTCTAGTTCTAGCTAAAGATCCACTACGGGTTTGGTTTCTATTTGGTGTAAATAAACCTTTCTGATATCAATAGCTCCGTTCAATGGTGATATCACACGAAACCGCCGCCTGTTCATGATCTCGCGATACTGAAGCTCTCACCCACTCTTTCAGGCATCTACACTCGACACCCGGGGTGTGGGGGACCGTACTCGAAACGGCAGTCGATCGAGACAGCCGAGTCGACCCGAGCCGGCTAGTTACCGCGCGACGGCCGACGAGCTACCGCGCGAACTCGAGTCCGAACCGCCGTCTCCGCCCAAAACAGGACAGCGGTATCGGTATCGGTAAGACGGGGCCAGTACACAGGACGATCATGAACGTCAGTATCACGCCCTCGAGCGTCGAGGGGACGGCACGGGCACCTCCGTCGAAGAGCTACACCCACCGAGCGATCCTCGCGGCGGGCTACGCCGATCGAGCGACCGTCCGCGACGCACTCTGGAGTGCGGACACACAGGCGACCGCCGGCGCTGTCGAGCGCTTTAGCGGCGACGTCGAGCGCGCCGACGACGGGACCCTCGAGATCGACGGCTTCGACGGACGACCCGCGGTCCCGGCCGACGTCATCAACTGCGAGAACAGCGGGACGACGATGCGTCTCGTCACCGCGGCGGCCGCACTCGCCGACGGCACCTCGGTTCTCACCGGCGACGAGTCGCTGCGCTCGCGACCCCAGGGACCGTTGCTCGAGGCCGTCTCGGACCTCGGTGGGGAAGCATACAGCACCCGGCGGAACGGCCAGGCGCCGCTGGTCGTCACCGGCCCGATCTCGGGCGGTGAGGTCTCGATTCCGGGCGACGTCTCCTCACAGTATATCACCGCCCTGTTGATGGCCGGTGCCGTCACCGACGAGGGGATCGAGATCGACCTCGAGACCGACCTCAAGTCGGCACCGTACGTCGACATCACTCTCGAGGTGCTCGAGGACTTCGGCGTCGAGGCTCGCAAAACGGACGCCGGCTTCGCGGTCGACGGCGGCCAGTCCTACGCCCCTGCAGGTGGCGAGTACGCGGTTCCGGGTGACTTCTCGTCGATCTCCTACCCGCTGGCGGCGGGCGCCATCGCGGGCGATAACGACGAGGGCGTCCGAATCGAAGGCGCCAACCCGAGCGCACAGGGCGACACCGCCATCGTCGACATCGTCGACCGGATGGGCGCCGACGTCGAGTGGGACCGCGAGGCGGGCGTGATCGACGTCTCGAGCGCCCCGCTTACGGGTATCGAGGTCGGCGTCGAGGACACGCCGGACCTGCTGCCGACGATCGCGACGCTCGGGGCCGTCGCCGACGGCGACACCCACATCACCGACGCCGAGCACGTCCGTTACAAGGAGACCGACCGCGTGAGCGCGATGGCCGACGAACTCGGGAAGCTGGGCGTCGTGACGACCGAGGAACACGACTCGCTGACGATCCACGGCGGCGAATCGACCCTCGAGGGGGCGACCGTCTCCGGTCGTGGCGACCACCGGATCATCATGGCGCTTGCACTCGCCGGACTGGTCGCCGACGGCGAGACGATCATCGAGGGCGCCGACCACGTCGACGTCTCCTTCCCCGGCTTCTTCGGGTTGCTCGAAGACCTCGGTGTCTCACTCGAGCGCCGATAGCGAACCCTCGATTCTTATCCGCTCCGCGTCGTAGGTCACGCCATGCGCACCGATCTCGAGCGCCGCCTCCGCGATCGGCAAACCGAGAACGGCTACCTGTTTCCCGACTACGACGGCTACTGTTTCGCCGGCGTTCCGGACACAGTCGCCTCGGTACTCGGCGCGGACGGCGTCGCTCGACGGCCGCTGCCCGACGACGTCCTCGAGGGCGTCGGTGACGTCTACGATCGGGTGCTCGTCGTCGTGGTCGACGGCTTCGGCCTCGAGTTCTGGAAGCGCCACAGTCACCCGCTGCTCGAGCGACTCGAGTCCGAAGGGACCGTCTCGCCGCTGACTGCGACCTATCCCTCCGAGACGGCGGCGGCGATGACGACCTTCCACACCGGCCGCCTTCCCGCGTCCCACGGCGCCATCGGCTGGGACATCTACGACCCGGTTGCCGACGCCTCCTACGAGGCGTTCACGGGCGAGGTCAAGGCCGGCGACGAGTCGGTCGATCCCGAACTACAGGCGGTCTTCGAGGGGGAGCCGATCTATCCCGCCCTCGCCGACGCCGGTATCGACTCCCATCACGTCGTCCCGTTTGCCGACACCTACGACGGTGCGGTGGCCCACTCCTACCAGTGGAACCGCGACGTCCAGAACACGGACGATACCGGTTCGCTCTCCGATCGTGACCACCAACACGAGTCGCGTCGCGATCACGTGATCGAGGGGTTCGGCGACGCACTCGAGGACGCGTTCGCGGCCGCCGACGATCCCGCTTCCCTGTTTGCGTATCTCCCCCAGATCGACGCCGCCGCCCACGCCTCCGGGACCGACAGCACGGCTTACCGAGAGACCGTCGCGACGACGTTCGACACGCTCGAGCGCGCCCTCTCGCGGCTCGACCGTAACGACACCGACGCCGGTGAGACGCTCGTCGTCGTCACCGCCGACCACGGCCACGTCGACACCGATCCCGATCGAAACGTCGATCTCGAGCGCTACGATGGGGTTATGGCCCGCCTCGAGCGCCACGCCACGGGCGAGCCGGTTCGGTACGCCGGGAGTCCACGGAACCTCCACCTCCACCTGCGTGACCCCGACCGGACCCGCGATCGCGTGCAGGCGATCCTCGAAGAGCAGCTCGAGGCCAGAATCTTCACCCGTGAAGACGCCCTCGAGCGTGGTCTCTTCGGTGACGGTCCCACAAGCGAGACGTTTCGGCGGCGACTGGGTGACCTCGTGGTCTGTCACCGCGACCGCTCGGTCTGGTTCGGCAGCGACCGGGACCACCTCGAGTTGGTCGGCGTCCACGGTGGGCTCCATCCCGACGAGATGCTGGTGCCGTTTGCGGCGAGCGATCTCGCATCGCTGTGTCACTCGAGTCGCAACTGATACTGTCGGACAGCACGAGTCGGCGATCTGTCGCGCGATTGTGACCGCCCCGAGGGTGACGGCCGCGATGTCACGACCGACTGTTCACTGATTGCCGTCCGACAGTATGAACCACGGAAAATTCGGTTTCGCGGCCAGCTGAGAGTTCACGGTAGCACTGACCGCGCGAACTGGCCTCTAGAATCGCTCTATGCGCACTTCATCGCCTGTAACCGACTCTACATTATTCTCGTCGAGTCTGTAGGTTTCATCGTCAGCCTCTCCCCACCCAAGCTTTGATTTGATCGTATCTGTCACTCCTGGATCAGGAGCAACGTGGGGAGTTCCCGCTTCGACTGACTCGATGATCCCGACCGTTTCTCCGTCTGCGTCGACAACTCGTTTCCCTTCGTCGTCTTCTGTGAACGTAGCACACATACAGTGACCGCTACTGACCAACAAAATAGACGTATCACCTACATGTGCCGGCAATCTCCACACTTATCATTCTAATTTTGACACTTATCGGATTAGACGAAAAAGACGTCGGTAACTGCTTGCCTGTACGTGGATTTCGAGTTCCAAACGAGTAGTACGAGAGGAAGTGACCGACGATGTCCGAGCAGGACTCGACCCGCAAGCGACGAACGGGACCCAAGCGTTGATCACCGTCGAGCGGCGATCGCTGCTCGTCCCGTCGAAGAATCCTGCACCGCTAAGTGTCCCCGTCTCCGAGGAACCCGTAATGAACGGCAACCGTTTCGGTCGCCTCTTCCAGGTGACCACGTTCGGTGAGAGCCACGGCGAGGCGATGGGCTGTACCATCTCGGGCTGTCCCGCCGGCCTCGAGCTCTCGGAGGAGGACATTCAGGAGGACCTAGATCGGCGCAAGCCGGGCCAGTCGATGATCACGACCAGCCGCGGCGAACCCGACGACGTCTCGATCAAGTCGGGCATCCAGGACGGCTACACGACCGGGACGCCGATCGGGCTGGTCATCCAGAACAAAGACGCCCGCTCGGGCAAGTACGAGCCATTCATCACCGCACCGCGGCCCAGCCACGGTGACTTCACCTACTCGGCGAAGTTCGGCACGCGAAACTGGGGCGGCGGCGGTCGCTCGTCGGCCCGCGAGACGGTCAACTGGGTCGCTGCGGGCGCCATCGCGAAGAAACTACTCGCACGAGAGGGAATCGAACTCAAGGCCCACGTCAACTCCATCGGCGACGTCGAGGCACCGGAGGTGAGCTTCGAGGAGATGCTCGAGCACAGTGAGGAAAACGACGTCCGGTGTGCTCACCCCGAGACGGCCGAGGAGATGCAGGAGCTGATCGAGGAGTACCAGGAGGAAGGCGACTCGATCGGCGGCAGCATCGAGTTCGAGGCGCAGGGTGTCCCTGTCGGGCTCGGTGCGCCCCGTTTCGATTCGCTCTCTGCGCGGCTGGGCCAGGCGATGATGGCGATTCCGGCGACGACGGCCTTCGAGTTCGGCCTCGGGCGCGAAGCCCGCGAATGGACGGGTAAAGAGCGCAACGACGACTGGGAGTTCGACGATAGCGAGGCGCACCGCGCCTCGGACGACGAGAGCGGCGACGAGCCGCGAACGTGGGGCAATCCGACGCCGGTCGAGAACGACCACGGCGGCATTCAGGGGGGGATCTCGAGTGGTGAGCCGATCTATGGCGAAGTCACGCTGCACGCGCCGACGTCGATCCCGAAGAGCCAGCAGACCGCCGACTGGGAGACAGGCGAACTGAAAGAGGAGAAAGTCATCGGCCGCCACGACCCCGTCTTGCCGCCTCGTGGCGTTCCCGTCGTCGAGGCGATGCTCGCACTGACGCTAGTCGACTTCATGCTGCTGTCGGGACGGATCAATCCCGACCGCGTCGACGATCAGCCCGGCGAGTACGACACTGACTACCACCCGAGTAACCCGCGCAACGAGTAGCGCGTCGGCGCTGCGGTTTCCGATTTCTCGAGTAGCACGGTACGGGTTGGCGTTTGTTGTCCCGTCGCCACAGATATCCGGACATCCCGATTCTCGTTCGTGCAATACTCCGGATATCTCCCTTCACGAACACTGACCGCATCGTCACAAATACAAACCCGATTGCCAATACCGATGGATGATCATGGTCTTTCATCCCATATATTGTGTGGTTGTTCATTCTTAACGATCGATATATGGCAATATATAGCAAAGGCTTTAGTTCACATAGGGCGAAATCGAGGTACGGTTGGCCACTGGCCACTGATTTACCTATGAGCGACGACGAACTCATCTGGCGAATCGCAGGCGGTTCCGGTGACGGGATCGACTCGACGAGCCAGAACTTCGCGAAGGCACTGATGCGCTCGGGGCTCAACGTGTTTACCCATCGACACTATCCGTCGCGGATCCGCGGCGGCCACACGTACGTCGAGATCCGAGCCGCAGAACACGAAGTACAGTCCCGTGGTGACGGCTACAACTTCCTGCTGGCGCTTGGCGACTCGTTCGCCCGCAACCCACAGGAGGAGGCCTACTACGGTAACGAGGAGATCAAGCCGCTGTCGGAGAACCTAGACGACCTTCGCGAAGGCGGGGTTATCATCTACGACGAGGGTCTGATCAGCGAGGAGGACGTCGAAGAGATCGACCTCCACGAACGCGCCGAGGAGAACGGGTGGCACGTCTATCCGATGGACCTCCGCGGCCTCGCGAAAGAACACGGCCGCGAAGTCATGCGCAACACCGCCGGCGTAGGTGCCACGGCGGCGTTGCTCGACATGGAACTCGAGCACATCAAGGACCTGATGGCCGACGCCATGGGCGGGGACATCCTCGAGGCCAACATCGAGATCCTCCACGAGGCCTACGATACGGTCTCCGAGGAGTACGACTTCGAACACGAGCTGCGTGCACCCGAGGGCGAACACGAGAACGAACAGGCGCTTCTGTCCGGATCGAACGCGATCGCCTACGGCGCGATCGACGCCGGCTGTCGCTTTATCGCCGGCTACCCGATGACGCCGTGGACGGACGTCTTTACGATCCTCAGCCAGAACTTCCCCGATATGGGTGGCGTCTCCGAACAGGTCGAAGACGAGATCGCCGCGGCCGCGCTCGCGGTGGGTGCCAGCCACGCTGGCGTCAAGGCCATGTCCGGTTCCTCCGGCGGTGGCTTCGCGCTGATGAGCGAACCGCTCGGACTCGCCGAGATGACCGAGACGCCGGTCGTGCTCGTCGAGTCGATGCGTGCTGGCCCCTCGACGGGGATGCCGACCAAGCCCGAACAGGCCGACCTGGAACACGTCCTCTATACGAGCCAGGGCGACTCCCAGCGTGTCGTCTTCGCGCCGGGTACCATCGAGGAGGCCTACGAGCAGACGCGTCTGGCCTTCGACATCGCCTGGGACTACCAGATCCCGGCGATCGTCATCTACGACCAGAAGCTCTCCGGTGAGAACAAAAACGTCGACGTCGACTTTTTCGACCGCGAACCGTCGCCGGACCTGGGTTCGACGATGACCGAGGAGGAACTGAAAGAGGCCGCCCACGACGCCTCCGGGAAGTTCAAACGGTTCAACTACGAGACCGCCGAAGACGGCGTCGCAAAGCGCTCGATCCCCGGCCAGAAGGGCGGGCGCTATCTCGCGACCGGCAACGAGCACTCGCCGGTCGGGCACATCAGCGAAGACCCCGACAACCGCGTCGCTCAGATGGAACGGCGCCTCGAGAAACTCGAGGCGATCCGTGAGGAACTCGACGAGGAACGCGACTCCACGCAGACCTACTTCGGCGAGGAGGATGCCGAGTACGGCATCATCACGTGGGGCTCCTCCCAGGGTGCCGTCGAGGAGGCCATCGAGCGCCTGAACGAGAACGGTCACTCGGTCAAAGGACTCAGCGTCTCGGATATGATGCCGTTTGCCGAGAAGGAAGTGACGGAGTTCCTAGAGAGCGTCGACGAGGCGATGGTCGTCGAGATGAACGCCACCGCACAGTTCCGCGGACTGATCCAGAAGGAGCTGGGCCGGTTTGGCGACAAGATGACCAGCCTGCTGAAGTTCAACGGCAACCCCTTCGAGCCCGCCGAGATCGTCGAGGGCTACGAGGTCAACCTGGCCGACGAGGACCGCCAGCCAACCGCACAGGTACGAATCGAACCCGCTGCAGGTGACTGAACAATGAGTGCATTCAACGCAATCGGTGAGGAACGGGAGATCGACCGGGACGAGTTTACCCCTGGTGTCGAACCGCAGCCGACCTGGTGTCCGGGCTGTGGCGACTTCGGCGTCCTGAAGTCGCTGAAACAGGCCCTCCCTGAGGTCGGGAAAAACCCTGAGGAGGTCCTGACGGTCACCGGGATCGGTTGTTCCGGCAAGCTGAACAGCTATCTGGACACGTACGGTTTCCACACGATCCACGGTCGTTCGCTGCCCGTGGCCCGTGCCGCCAAACTCGCCAACCCCGAACTCGAGGTCATCGCCGCTGGCGGAGACGGTGACGGCTACGGGATCGGTGGCAACCACTTCATCCACACGGCCCGGGAGAACCACGACATGACCTACATCGTGTTCAACAACGAGATCTTCGGGCTGACGAAGGGTCAGACCTCCCCGACGAGCCCGAAGGGTCACAAGTCCAAGACCCAGCCATCCGGCAGCGCGAAGACGCCGCTGCGACCGCTGTCGACGTCGCTGAACGCCGGTGCGAGCTACATCGCCCGTACCGCTGCGGTCAACCCCAACCAGGCCAAGGAGATCATCAAGGAAGCCATCGAACACGACGGCTTCGCCCACGTCGACTTCCTGACCCAGTGTCCGACCTGGAACAAGGACGCACGCCAGTACGTCCCCTACATCGACGTCCAGGAGTCCGACGATTACGACTTCGACCACACGGACCGGGGCGAGGCCGCCGAGATGATGCGCGAGACCGAGGACGTCCTCAACGAGGGCACCGTCCTGACGGGACGGTACTACGTCGACGAGGACCGACCGTCTTACACCGAAGAGAAGGCAGCCGTCGGCGAGATGCCCGACGAACCGCTCGCCGAGCGGTACTTCGACGACGACGCCGAGTGGGAGCGTAGCTACGACCTGCTCGACCGACACAAGTAACCGAACCGACAGTCCAACCACCGTTTTTTCGACCAGTCCAGGTCACCTCCCTCGAGTGGTGCGTAGACGTTTCGAGTCCAGATACGTGAGCCCCTCGAGTCCGGACACGCGAGTGCCAGCGCCTGGTGATTCGAGATCGGTAGTCGAAGCGGTTACTCCATGAATCAGTCGTCCGCCCCGCTGTACCCCCACCCCTGTGCGAACCGTTTCGTCAGTTGGCTCAGCACGACCAGTGCGACGATGAGGCCACCAAACGCCGTCGGGGAGAAGCCGTACAACAGCTGGTGGACACCGTAACCGACGACCAAGATGCCCATGAGGAGTGCCGTCGCGCCGGCCCGGCGCGAGACGTACTCGGGATCTACGTCGTCGTCGTAGTGGACGTGGAGATCCGCTCGGCCGCGAAACGCGATCAGGACAGCCGGGGCAAGGATGATGAGCCCACAGAAGATCCAGAACAGACCCAGAAACACGTTGGCGTCGACCATCGGCGGGTGTCGGCGGGGCGCATGAATAAATCCGACGATCATTTGCGGGAACGGTCTCGGGCGTTTCCGCAAATATTGCTTTCACGTAGTCGAACAATGATTCAGGTAATCCGACGTTTTCGTATACAAAAGATATTTTCCTGTCGGAGCAAAACCTACTACTATGAGTACACAGGCGACGGAAGATCGCATCCTCGAGGTGCTCGAAGAGGATGCCCAGGCGTCCTACGCCGAAATCGCCGACAGGGCGAACGTCTCGAAACCGACCGTGCGAAAGTATATCAACCAACTCGAGGACGAGGGGGTCATCGTCGGCTACTCGGCCGACATCGATCCGAAGAAGCTCTCGAGTCAGACCATCGCGATGGTTGGGATCGACGTGGCCAGCGAACGCTACGTCGAGGCGACGAAGGCATTGAAAGATCTCGCGGAGATCGAGGCGCTGTATAGCTCGAGTGGAGACCACATGCTGATGGCCGAGGTCCGCGCCGAGGACGGCGACGCGCTGGGTGATATCATCTCCGAGAAACTACTCGAGATCGAGGGTGTCACTGCTGCCCACCCGTCGTTTCTGCAGGAACGCCTGAAGTAATCCGTCGCGCAGTTTTGGTGTCGTTTGGCCGTCTCGTTTTCACGGTCGACGGTGTATGACCGTTCGATGTCCGTCTACGAGCGTCGGACGACGATCGACGCACCGCTTGCCGACGTCTGGCAGTTCTATTCGCAAATCGAGGGACTGGAAGCCGTTACCCCCGGCTGGATGGGGTTGCGCGTCGAGTCGGTGATCGGACCCGCCGGCGAGACGGATCCGGACCGGCTCGTGGCCGGTAGTGAGGTCGCGCTGTCGATCCGCCCGTTCGGGATCGGCCCGCCACAGTACACGACGTCGCGGATCACCGCACGAGAACGAACCGATGGAGCCGCGTTCTTTCGCGACGAGATGCTCCACGGGCCGTTCGAGCGGTGGGTCCACACCCACGCGTTCTACGCCAACGGCGACCGGACGGTCCTCCGAGATCACGTCGACTATGACCTCCCCGGCAGCGACGTCGCCGGCATCGGGCGGCTCGTCGGCGCGGCGACACCGCTTTCGACGGTCGGCCTCGAGGCGATGTTTCGGGCCCGCCACCGGCGGACGAAGGCCAGACTCGAGTGACTGTGTCGTCGATCGCCGACTCGCGAACGCTTCGTACGGACCACCGTCCGTATCAACGATCGAACCAGGGTCGTTTTGCCGGTTGGATCGGTACTAGCGCGTATGTGTGGACACGACGTCCGAGCGCTCGACCGCCGGGAGCTGTTGGGGCTGCTCGGGACGGGTGCGGTGGTCGCCGTCGCCGGCTGCGCCAGTGACGACGACGGTGGCGATAACGGGGCACAGGCGTACGACCCGAACGTCGAGGACCACCCCGGCGACGAACCGATCGAGTTTACGGACGACCAGAGCTGTCCGGTCTGTGCGATGACGCCGTCTAACTACTCGCAGTGGTACGCACAGCTCGCCCACGAGAACGGGGAGGGTGCTGTCTTCGATACCACGGGCTGTCTGTTCGCCTACCTCGTCGCGAACACGGCCGACTCGGACGTCGCCGGCGCCTGGGCGGTCGACTCCGGAACGGGGGATCTCGTCGACGCCACCGACGCACACTTCGTCCTCATCACTGACTCGACGACGATCGACGACCCGATGACGATCAACCCGCGGACGTTCGCCGACGAGGACGACGCCCTCGAGTTCGTCGAGGGGTGGGAGCCAGAAGAACTGACCGAGGACGATATCATCGAGTTCGACGAGATCGATTACGATGCCGCGTCGATCTATCGGGAGAACCGTATCTGACTGATTCTCGTCTCTGATCGGCGCTACGAGTCGGTCGGCGACTCACCGACCGTGTTCCGGAAGCCGTTTGGAACCGGCCACGGATGGGCGACGTTGCTCGCGCTCGTGTTGCTCGCGGAGGTCCCCGACGCCATCACGGTGATCGGCGGACTGGTCGTTCTCGTCGGAATCTACGTCACGACGGTCGAGCGGGAGCGACGCCGCGGGCCGTCGTCCGACTCGTCGTAACTCTCCGTCACTCCGAGAGCGTTCGAAGGTACTCCTCGCCCTCGTCGGTGATGTTGTAGACGCCGCCCGAGATCTGGCGAATGTGGCCGTCGGACTGGAGGTCGTAACACTCCTTGGTCACCGTCACCGGGTGGACCTCGAGGCACTCCGCGAGCGCCGTCACCTCCGCTGGCCCCCGCTCGTCGAGAACGCACAGTAGTCCCCGGGTCGAGCAGTTTGTCATCGTGTGTGTGACATCCACGGCAAAACCTGCCATAGTTGTTCCCCCAGCTATCGACTCGAAAGACAGTCGCCGGCGTTGACGGAAGAGACTATCAGACAGCAGTCGCTGAAGCGAATTCGTCGGATGGAAACGGCGACTCCACACACTCGTTCTGTCCGACAGTATTTCGGCGAGCGACCGAGCGGTTCGACAGCGGAGACCGTTTCGAGACGCCCACTTCGCGCCGTCACCTGCTCATACTGTTGGACAGCACGAGTCGACGATCGGTCGCGCGACTGCGGCCGTCCTGACGGTGACGGCCGCGCGTTCGCGATCGACGGCTCACTGACTGCTGTCCGACAGTATCAGTTTCGGATACGACTGGGTGCCGCCACTCGAGTTGCGGGCCACGAGCGTCGCGACCGCGGCGGTGCCGCCGGCGACCGGTCGCCGTCGCTCCTCGTAAGCGAGGATCGTCAGGTCGAGACACGCCCGCAAGAGATCGTTCGACCGGTATCGGTAGCGTTCGCTCGAGGGGCCGACCTCGACGGGATCGCTCGAGCGCAGGTGGTGTTCGTAGACGAGGACGCCATCTGGCGCCAGAGCCTCCTTGATCGCCGGGAGATGCTCGAGTGCCGCGAAAAAACCGACGGTGATCACGTCGTACTCGCCGGCTGCGAGGTCGACGTCGGCCAGATCCGCCCGGTGCCAGTTCACGTCGACGCCGCGTTCCGCGGCCCGCTCTCGCGCCGTCTCGATCGCGACGTCTGAGACGTCGATCGCGTCGACGTCGTACCCGTTCGCGGCGAGGAAGAGTGCGTTCCGCCCGGTGCCGGTTGCGATGTCCAACGCCTTGCCATCCGGCAGCGTCGAGAGCCGCCGCTCGAGTTCGGGGATCGGATCGTCTGGAACGTCGAAGTCGACGCCGCTGTACCGCTCGTTCCATCGCTCGCGCTCCTCGGCCATGGCCGGGTAGACGGAGACGATGTACTTGGAGGTGGTGTTCACCGTTTCCGACTGATCCCTGAATCCTTCCCGGATGAGACCGTACGATCTCGTATGCGAGGGGCCTCGAGGCGACGGAACCGCCACCGATACGGGACCGAAACCGGATCGAGCGCTCCGGGAGGGAAAGCGTCGTGAACCGGCGCGAGATCGTCGCGGGCGTCGGTAGTGTCGGTGTTCCCGCCGGTGCCGGTGGGCTCTTCCGGTACGGACCGCCGTCGGTTGGCACCGACGAGCCGAGTCCGGACGACGGAACCGAAGACGACGAGAGCGGTCCGATCACCGTCGAGACGATCAACGCGCGGGGAAGCGAAGCCGGCTCGGTCACCGTCCCGGACGGCGAGACGGTCACGGTGGCCACGTTCTTCGTCACCGGCTGTGGCAACTGCCAGGCCCAGATTCCGCGGCTCGCGACCGCCCGCGAGCAACTCCGCGACGAGTGCGGCGACGCGGTCCGCTTTCTCGCGGTCACCTACCAGGAGCGCCACCAGCTTCCCGAGTCCGACCTTCGAGACTGGTGGGCGACCCACGACGGGAACGGCCTCGTCGGCTACGACTCGGGACTCGCCGGGGCCTACGGCGTCGTCGGTTATCCGGTCACGGTCGCTCTCTTCCCTGACGGCGAGAAGCGATGGCGCGACCTCGGCGTCCTCGAGGCCGAGACGATCGTCGACGAAGTGGGTGCCGTTCTCGAGGCCGACACCGACTGCAACGACGACCGCAGATCGTAGCGATGGGCGAACCGACGGTTTCGTGCTCGAACCGTCGCCCGACTCGCCGGGCACCTACGGGTCTCCGCCGAGTCGCGAGACCAGACCCGAAAGCGACGCCGACAGCGAGAGGCCACCGGCGCCAAAGGCCGCGAGCCGGCCCGCTTCGTCGACGGTACAGAGGCCGACGTCGGTGATGGTCAGCGCTGTCTGGGTCGACTCCCGGCGCAGTTTCCAGCGCTGCAGGCCGTCTCTCGTTCCCAGCGAGAGCAGCCCGCCGTCGGCGGTCCCCAGATAGCACGCCCTGTTGACGAGGGCGAGCCCCGTCGTCGGCGACCCGACGTCGGCGCGCCAGCGCTCGGTCAACGTCCCCGTCTCGAGGGCGTAGACGCTGCCGTCGTCACTGCCGACGTAGACCGAGTCGTCTCCGATCGCGGGCGCCGTTTCGATTGGGCCGCCCGTATCGAACCGCAACCGGCTCGAGCCGTCGCTCGAGGCCGCAAGCAACGTCGCACCGTCTGGGACGTACACCGTGTCGTCGGCGACTGCCGGCGGCACACCCGTCGGCGCCTCGAGATCGTGACGCCAGCGCTGGCTCCCGTCTGCCGCCGACAGCGCGAGCAGTCGCTCGTCGGTGACGACGTAGATCGTACCGTCCGCGGCCGCCAGCTCGAGGGGATCGGTCTCGAGGGCGGCCGTCCAGTCGCAGTCGCCGGTTTCGGCGTCGATCGCGTAGAGCGCGTCGGCCCCGACGTAGACGGTCCCGTCGGCGACGACCGGCGCGGTCTCGACGTGGGCGCTGGTCCGGTAGCGCCACGCCCGGTCGCCGGTTTCGGCGTCGATCGCGTAGAGCGCGTCACCGCCGACGTAGACGGTTCCGTCGACGACCGCCGGCGTTGTCGGGTCGACGTTGCCGGTCTCGAACTGCCATCGTTCGTGGCCGTCAGGGGTCGTCAGTGCGACGACGGTGCCGTCGTCGCGACCGGCGTAGACGACCCCGTCGACGACCGCCGGCTCGTCCGCGAACGCGTCCTCGGTGCGCCAGCGCTCGGTTGGCCGGCGGCCGAGGGCCTCGCCTGCGACGAGATGGCCCGTCCGTGCCGGGCCGACCCGTGTCATCGACCAGTCGTTGGCTTCGGAGTCGCTATCGTCTCGGTCGCGCTCTCTGGCGGCTTCGAGTCGCGTCGTCGCGTCGTCGGCTGCCTCCGAGACGGCCGAAACGGGATCGTCGGTGAGCGTTTCGACGGTCGGCAACGCGTCGGTCGCCTCGAGTGCCGCCAGGATTCGGACCGCTCGCGCACGGACGCGGCCGTCTGGGTCGGCGAGTCGGTCACGGAGCATCGAGACGCGATCAGGGTCGGCGTCCGTAAGCGACGGCCCATGCCTGGAGTCCACACAGGACACCAGCGCAGCCGCAGCTGCCGCCCGAATGTCGGCATCCGGATCCTCGAGCGCCGCGAACAGTTCCGGGACGGCCTTTTCGAACCCGTCCGGATCGGCGTCGGCCATCCGCTCGAGGACGTGGCTGGCGAGGAGCCGAACGACCGGCTGCTCGGCGGTGAGTCCGGGAGAGAGTTTCGCGATCCCCGTCGGCCGGAGAGCGTCCGATTCGTCGGCCAGGGCCGAAAGCGCGAGGACGGCGAGCCCGGCCGCCCACGGATCGTCCTCGAGACGGTTCCCCATCGCCGTGAGCTGGCCGTTGATCTCGTCGACGTGAGACGGCGTCTCGACGCCGGCCGCCAGCGACGCCGCGTCGAACAGCCGATCGTCGATCCGCTCGAGTTCGTCGCCAAGTGTCGAGACCGTGTCGTGGTCCGTAACCGAGAGCGTCCCCAGTGCGAGCGCAGCGTACCCTCGAACGCCCGCGTCGGCGCCGTCGTCGTCGAGGAGTCCTCGCAGGCGTTCGCGCTCGGCTGCGACGTCGGCCGGGGACGTCACTGCTACCCGCACGAGGTCGGCGGCGACGGCGCGTCGATCGCTCGCCCCGTCGAGTCGCTCGAGCAGCGTGGCCGTGACGGGATCGCGATCGGTCGCCGCAACGACCGTCGTCAGCGTCCGGAGGAGGGCGCGTCGCTCGGCCCCAGTCGCCGCCGACAGGCGCTCGCACAACACGTCGGTGACGGCGTCGACGAGTTCCGGCTCGTCACGGGCGACGTCGGAGAGTGCCATCACGAGGGCGACGGCGCCGTCATCACCCGCAGCGAGGCTCTCGGCGATCGCTTCGGCCGGCGACGGTTCGGTATCGGCGTTCTCGAGGAACGTTTCGAGCGCGTTCAGTGCGGCGTTTCGTTCTCTCGGAGTGGGATCGACCAACCGATCGCGGATAGCTGTGATACCGGCGTCGACCTCGGCGTCGGTCTCCAGGCCGAGCGTCTCGAGGGCCGAACAGGCGGCGACCCGGAGTCGTCGCTCGTCCGCCGTCGTCTCGTCGACGGCCACCGCGAACGGCGGCCGGCAGTCGCCGCCGGATGCGGGTGCGATTGCCGCGAGGCCGTCCCGGACGTTCGATCGAACCGTTTCGTCGGGGTCGCCGACCGACTCGAGCACTGCGACCAGCACGTCGACGGTCCGGATCTCGTCCGGGGCTGCAGTCGCGACTCGCTCGAGGGCGATCGCCGCGTTGTTTCGGACCGTCTCGTCCTCGTCGTCGAGTCGGTCGGCGAGTGCTGGGACGGCCTCGCGAGCCGAAAGCGGTCGCTCGGCTGCGACGGTCACGAGGTCCCGCGTCGCTGCCCGGCGGACGGTGGTCTCGTCGTCGTCCAGCCGTCGATAGAGCGATCGGACCGCTGGATGAGCGCCGGCGACTTCCGAGCGTGCGACCTCGGCGAGTTCGCGAGCGGCGTATCCCCGGTGCCACTCGTCGCTGCTATCGTCGCCCGCTCGATCGCTTGCCGAGCGTTGCTCCGGGCCGGTCTCGAGTCGCTCGACGAGCGCGTCGACGTCCGTTCCGACGGCGGGTGCCTCGAGAGCAACTGCAGCCAGGGCGTCGACGGCGCAGTACCGGACCGGCTCGTGGGGATCCTCGAGGCGATCGGTCAGGGTCGGGACGACCGAACGCACCGCGGTCGGTGACTCCGCGGCGACGGCGGCGATCGCTCGAACGGCGTCGAAACGGTCCGACTCGTCGTCGACGTCGGCGACCGCGGCGAGATCGGCGACGACGGGTTCGACGGCCGCCGGACGCGAATCGGCGACGGCAGCGATTGCCGTGACGGCGTGACTTCGAACGCTCGTCTCGTCGCCGGCCAGCCGCCGGGCCATCGGCCGGACACCGTCGGTTACTGTGGGCGGGCGTTCCATCGCGATGGCGGCGAGCGTCGCAGCCGCGTCCACGCGGACGGCCTCGAGTTCGTCCTCGAGGCGCTCGACTAACGCCGACACTGCTGGAACGACGGCGGCCGGGACGACGTCTGCGACGGCGCGCAACGCGTCGACACATTCGCGGCGAACGTCGGCGACATCGTCGAGACCATTGGCGAGCGCCTCGACGGCGCCGCTTGCCGACTCCGGGTGTGTCCTCGCGACCGTCGCGAGAGCATTGGCCACGTCGGTTCTGATCTCCTGGCGTTCGTCGGCGAGTCCAGCCGTGATCGATTCGACGTCGTCGGTGAGTCGAGACGGTGTATCGCGGGCGATTTCCCGGAGCGCTCGTGCGGCGTGACTCCGGATCGTATCGTCGTCTCCGAGACGATCGACCAGCGGCGTGACGACGTCGAGGACGTCGCTCGGCGACGTCGTCGCGATCGCCGCGAGAATCGCCGTCGCGTTCTCTCTGACGGCCACGGACTCGTCGGCGGTCGCCACGGCTACCTCGTCGACGACCGCGGTCGCCCGCACGGGGTCGGCTTCGGCGACGGCCGCGAGCGCATCCGTCGTCCGGGTCCGGACGCGGTCGCTCTCGTCGGTCACGTACCGTCCGAGCACGACGGTCGAATCGGCGACGGCGTCGGGATCGGCTGCCGCGATCGCGGCGAGCGCATCGGCTGCATCCGCCCGAACCGACGCGTCTTCGGCGTTCTCGAGACGATCGGTCAGTGCAGGTACCGACTCGCGTACCGCCATCGGAGCGGCGGCAGCGACGGCCGACAGCGCCGCGGTCGCGTGAGCGCTGATCCGTGGCTCGTCCTCGAGGCGGACGGTCAGTTCGCCGACCGCCGAGCGGACGTCGTCCGGCCGTTTTGCCGCCTCGATCGCGAGCGTTCGGGCCGCGTACTCCCTGACGTCCGGATCGTCGGCCGAGAGGAACGCCTCGAGGCGGTCGATTCCGACGGTGACTTCGATCCCGTTGCCCTGTTCGTCGAACGCCGAGTCGGTCGAGAGCGCGTTTCGTTCGTTCATAGCGAGCCGTTCACGACGCGCATGCGTCCCCGCACGTCGTATCAGTGCTCGCACGGACGACGCCCACGGTTAATTCTATCCTCGGCTTACAGCGTCGTAACGCGTGCCTACACCGGCCGCTCTCGTCTCGAGTCGTCCACCGGCCGGTCGGTGGCCGTGGTGAATCGTGGCTCGGACGTCGAGAGAAACGCCGACGCGATCAGGCCTTGGCCTGCCAGGTTCGGATCCGGTCGGCACTGACCCCGTCGACGTCCTCGGCGACGGCGTCGGGATCGGCCTCGGTCAGGTCGTCGATGCTCTCGATACCGGCGTCGGCGAGCTTCTCGACTGTCTTGGCACCGACTCCGTCGAGTGCCTCGAGGTCGGAGCCACTGTCCGACTCGCGGGCCTGAAACTCCTGATAGTTACAGATCGGACAGCCCAGTTCCCAGGGCTCGTCGCCGCTGTGGATCACGAGTTCCGGCAGGTCGTGTTCCTCGCAGTACTCGTCGGTGACTTCGATCTCGCCGCGGCGGGGAAGCGGCAGCGAGTACTCACAGTCTGGGTAGCGCGTACAGCCGACCAGTCGCGAGCCGCTCTGGAGGGTCTTGACTGCCAGTTCGCCGCCGTGTTCCGCACTACATTCGGGACAGTCGCCCAGAATCGGCCCCTCGCCGGCGTCTTCGGCCTTACAGAGCGGACAGCCGTGGACGAACGTCTGCCGCCCGGCGAGCATCTTGACCTCGTTCAAGCCGTGTTCCTCACACTCGCGTTCCATGATCAGCGGTTTGCCAGTCGAGGGCAACGGGAGCGTAAACTCACAGTCGGGGTAGCCATCACAGCCGACGAAGTAGGAGCCGTGGCGGCTGCGCCGGACGAGCAGATCTTCGCCACACTCCGGACAGGGACCGAGGCGTTTGTCCTCTTTGAGCGACTTCCGGAGGTGCTCGCCGATCTCCTCGCGCGAGTCGGCGAGGTTGGCGAAGATCTCCTCGAGCATCTCCCGGGATTCGTCGGTGACGTCCTCGAGGCCGGCCTCGCCGCTGGCGATGGCGTCCATGTCCTGTTCCAGTTGGGCGGTCATCTCCTCGCTGACGACGCGGTCGGCGTAGTCTTCGGCGGCGTCGACGACGGCCATCGCGAGCTTCGTCGGGCGTGGCGGATCACCCTCGATGTAGCCCCGGTCGTATAATTTTTCGAGTGTATTATGTCTCGTACTTTTCGTTCCGAGCCCCTGATCCTCCATGGTCTCGATGAGCCGCGACTGGCCGTATCTGCGCGGCGGCTGGGTCTCTTTCTCTTCGAGGTCGACGTCCGTGAGCGCGAGTTCCTCGCCCTCGTCGACGTCGGGAACGTAGTTCTCGCTGGTGCTGAAATAGGGATAGACGTCGTGGTAGCCGGGTTCGACGAGCCGCTTGCCGTTTGCCTTCAGGCGGTAGTCGTCGACTTCGGCGACGACCTTGAGGTGTTCCCAGACGGCTGCTTCGGCGACCGTCGCGTAGAATCGGCGAACGACGAGTTCGAAGACCTCCCACTCGTCGTCGCTGACGTCGCCCCGCGAAGGGATCTCGCCCGTCGGGTGGATCGGCGGGTGGTCGGTCGTCTCCTCGTCGCCTTCCGTCGGGGTGATCTCGTCGGCCTCGAGCAGGCTCTCGGCGTCGTCGCCGAGCGTCGAGTGACTGACGAACTCGTCGAGTAACTCCTCTGGATCGAGGTCGTCGGGGTAGACGGTGTTGTCGGTCCGCGGATAGGTGATGTAGCCGGCGGTGTAGAGGTCCTCGGCGATCGACATCGCCCGTTTGGCGGAGTAGCCGATAGCGCCGGCCGCACGGATAAACTGGGTCGTGTTGAACGGCGTCGGCGGTGTGTCAGTTCGCGTCCGGCGGTTGACGTCGACCACGGTGGCCGTGTCACGGTTGGCGAGCGTCTCGTAGACCTCGTCGGCGACGGGCTCCTCCCAGACGCGCTCGGCCTCGTTGTCGTCCTCGTCGCGGTAGAAGTACTGGGCTTCGAAGCTTGTGCCGTCGTCTTGCGGTTCGGCATCGCTTGCCCCGTCGCTTTTCTGGAGATCCGCAAAGAGCTCCCAGTAGGTCTCGGGATCGAACGCCTGGATCTCCCGTTCGCGATCCACGATCAGCTTCAGCGTCGGCGACTGCACGCGGCCGACGGAGATGAAATCGTCGCCGAGCTGGCCAGCCGACAGCGAGAGAAACCGGGTGAGCGCGGCACCCCAAATGAGGTCGATGATCTGGCGAGCCTCACCCGCGGCGGCGAGATCGAAATCGAGGTCGTCCGGGTTCTCGAACGCCTCCTGGACCTCGTTTTCCGTGATCGAGGAGAACCGAACGCGGCGGATGGGAACGTCCTCGTTGACATCTCGGACGATCTCGTAGGCCTCCTTTCCGATGAGTTCGCCCTCGCGGTCGTAGTCGGTCGCGATCGTCACGCGTTCGGCCTTGCGTGCGAGGATCCGCAGCGTCGCGACGATGTTTTCCTTCGTCGCCGTCTTCTCGACGTCTGCGTCGATGAGTTCGACGGGTTCGACGTCCCGCCAGTCGGAGTACTCCGAGGGGAAGTCGACGCCGACGACGTGTCCCGACAGCCCCACACAACGCTTCCCTCCCCACTCGTAGACGTTGACGCCGTTCTCACGACTCGAGTCGTACGTGCCGCCGCTCAGGATGTCGGCGATCCGGCGCGCGGCGTTGTCCTTTTCGGTGATTATCAGTTCCACGCCGGATCACCTCCGTGAGCGGTCGATCCCGGAATCCGGGAGCGAGTTGTCTGCATCGTCGCTCGCTACGACTGAGGATTTGATAACGCTTTCGCCAAAAACCGGAAGACAGCGCGGGTATGCGTGCGTTCGCGGGCGATTGCGCTTGCGCGTGCGAGAGGTGTGAGTTGAGGAAGGGCAGCGAGACGGTCCTCGAGATGTAAAACGTAGGCGGATTCGATCGTGTTACCAGACAACAGTCAACACGTCCGATCGCGTCTCGACGCCTGTCGCGCAACACGACAGCGTCTCGAGTGCGCTCGGTGTGTGCATCGTGTTGCCCGGCAGTATCAGTCGTCTGCTCGGACTGAACACGTACCGTGGAGAGTTCGACGGAGAACCAGGGGAGGACGTTCCGACGAAACGAGCGAACTGATCGGTTCGGTTTTTCGTCTTGGGACTGTAATAGACGTTAACATATCACATAGGAGCAGAAAACATCATTATTATTCGTGTTGTACAGTGCACGATTAGTGCATGCAAGTACCAAAAACGCGGGAAGTTACGTGTCCGAGATGTGGAGA
The DNA here is from genome assembly GCF_030848565.1 of Natronolimnohabitans sp. A-GB9. GTDB lineage: Archaea > Halobacteriota > Halobacteria > Halobacteriales > Natrialbaceae > Natronolimnohabitans. The sequence goes on along the minus strand of NZ_JAVDDV010000001.1, from coordinate 325,786 downwards.
AGCCAGTAGTATATCGGTTCCAGGCGCGGACGTGGAACTGAAAGTTAGCCCGTACAGAGCTGCGTTCGGTGAGCACACGAAAGTCGAATGTTCGGCCGGACACAGCTTCTGGGTCTACTACTGTTAACAGTAGATAGTAGTACGGTTTCTTTATGTAGACACTGCGAGCGAAGCGAGCAGTTTGCTGTCAGTCGTTCCTGTCGGTTCGGTCTTGTACTCCCGACTCCTCGAGTTCCGACCCGTCCATAAACTCCTGATACGCCTCGAACCCGTCCGGCGTCGGAACGAGGACGTCGTCGCGGATCCCGCCCTCGAGTGCGTCGTAGAGGTCCTGCATGTCCTTGAAGTGGACCGCGACGACCGGAAAGTCGGCCGTCATCTGACCGCGTCGTTCCGCCTTCTCGACCGCCGCTTCCTTCGCCGCTTTCCGGGTGAGGTAGGTCCCGACGATCCGGTTGTCATCAACGGCGTCGATGAGACACCAGAGGATCTCCGGAACGGGATCGTCCCGTTTCACTCGTCGATGTGGCGTGTCGTCGGTCATCGTCGCGTGTCGCCTCTCTCCTCGGGACGAAGTCGTTCGAAACCGTCGGTTCCGGTCATTCGTTCGTACCCGTGACGACATCGTCCGGCGACAAAGTCCTGTCCCTCGGATCGTACAGATACGACTGATACGGATTGCTGTACCGATTTACCGGTGCAACCGCGACCCGGGCTGCGGTTGCGCCGGCAACGACGTACAGCAGTCCGTATGAGGTCGAGGTTGAGACATCGTCGGTCGCTGCTCACGTAGTGGGTTACACGACGATGCTGCCACCGACAGTATAACGGAGCGCAAAAAGTAGCGATCTACCGGTGCATTCGCGACCGGGTTGCGGTGTGGCGAAACTGCGGACGGCAGTCCGTACTAGTCGTCCGCCGGCGCCGCTCGAGAGGTGATGTCGACGGGTTCGGCGTCGACCTCGAGTTCGTCGAGCGCTTCCTGGGCGGCGCGCTTGCCGGAGACGAGCATGGCGCCGAAGGTCGGACCCATGCGCGGCAGACCGTAGGTCGTCGCGGTAGCCATCCCCGTCGCGATCAGGCCGTCGTGGACGAGCCCGGTGTGTTCGACGACGGCGTCCTCGGACTTGCCGACCCACATCGAGTCGTGACCGGGCGAGTCGTGGCCGGGCGCGCCGTAGCTGTCGTCGTCGGTCTGGTCCATCCCCGTCGCGGAGGCCTCGGCGTCGCCGATCCCGGGGGCGTCGAGGACGCCACGCTCGTCGAGTTTCTTGACGGCCATTGCGTCGTGGCCCGTCGCGTCGATGACGAGGTCGGCCTCGACGGCGATCGGGTCGACACACGTGATCTCCCGGGGCAGTGCGTGGACCGGCGTCCAGTTCATGACGATACCGGACACCTTGTGATCTTCACGGATGACGATGTCCGTGAACTCGGTCATGTTCTGCATCTTCGCGCCCGCGTCACAGGCGGCCTTGATGAGCCCCGAACAGGCCTCGGGACCGTTTGCGACGTACAGTCCCTCGCTGTTTTCGGACTGCTTGTAAGAGACCTCGAGTTCCTCGAGGATGTTCTGGGCGGGGTCGCGGACCGTTACCTTGTTCATCAGGAAGCCGCCGAGCCAGAAGCCGCCGCCGAGGTAGTTGTTCTTCTCGACGACCATCGTCTTGACGCCGCGCTCGGAGAGTTCCTTGGCGGCGGTCAGGCCGGAGGGCCCACCGCCGACGATGATCACGTCCGAGTCCGAGAAGTCCATGAACTCCTCGGTCCATTCCTGTCCGATTGCGCGTGTGACGTCGGCTTCACCGACCTGACTGAACTGCTCGAATTCGCTCATACAACTAGGTGGTAGGAGTTAGTGGTGAAAAGTCTGTCGTGACGGACGTCGTCAAATATTTAGCTTTCGGACGGTTCACGCACTGGTTTTGGAGTATTAATCGTTGAAGTTGTATCACCTGTTCCGGGCCGCCGCAACCATTCGTCGCTACGCCGGATAGCGACCGCGACGGCTACGGGACCCGAACGCTGAAGGCTCGCGCCGGTCTACATCGTCCAGATGTACCGTCGCGCCTTTCTCGCGGTCGCCGTCCTCGCGCCGCTTGCGGGCTGTCTCGAGTTTCTCGACGACGACGGCGAGGAGATCACCGAACCCGGCGACGTCGAGGTCACCTGGAGCGACCTCGTCCGGGAGAACCCCGGCACTGAGGACGAACGCGTCGTCGTCTGGGGCGTCGTCAGAAACGTCGGCGATCGCACCCTCTCGTATCTCGAGATTCGGGCGACGTTCTTCGACGACGAGGGGGAGGAACTCGAGAGCGTCATCGAGAACGTCGACGCCGACCTAAGCACCGGCGACGAGTGGCCGTTCGACGTCGAGTACCCACGGTTCGGCGAGGACGCCGCCGCAGTCGCGACGTACGAACTCGAGCCCGCGACCGGGGTCTGATGGCCGCGAACGGATCGAGAGGACCGCCATGACGGAATCGAACTCCGACCACGATGCCGACTCGAGTCCGGCCGTCGGGGACGGTTCCGGCCGCGACGAGGGTATCTCGACGCTCGCAAAGCAGGGCTCGATCACGTTCGTCGGCAACGTCGTCAACGGTGTCTTCGGCTTCGCGATCGTCATGCTGATGACGCGGTTCGTCAGCCCGTCCGTGTACGGACTGTTCGTGCTGGCGACGTCCGTGATCCTCTTCATGCAGGTGTTTGCGAACCTGGGGCTGCCCCTGGCGATCGATTACTTCGTACCCCAGTACTTAGACGAGGGCGAGCGGGGGAAAGCCAACGGCGTCATCGTCCAGGTGACTGCGACGGTGCTCGTCACGTCGTCGCTGGTCGCGTTCGCACTCGCGATCAGTGCCGGGTACGTCGGCGCGTTCTTCGAGGAGCCCGCGATGCGGGTCGCGTTGCTGTTTCTGTCGGTGACGATCCCGATGCTGGCGATCTACAACGTGTTGTTGACCTCCTACTACAGCATCAAGAAGCTCCAGTACCGGGTTATCATGCGTGATCTGGTCCGGCCGACCGTTCGCTTCGGGGTCACCGCCGGCTTGCTGCTGGTCGGCTACGGGCTGCTCGGCCTCATCGCCGGCTACGTCGTCGGGTTGTTCGTCGCGATCACCGTCGGCGCGGCCGTCTTCACGTACAAGGCCTGGGACCTCCTGACGACCGAGATCGAACTCGTCGCGCCGGGGCCGATGGTCAGGTACTCGATGCCGCTGGCGATGACCAGCGTCGTCTTCGTCCTGATGGGCCACGTCGACTACTTCGTCCTTGGATTCTTCCTCGAGTCGGACAACGTCGGCATCTACCGCGTCGGCTACATGCTCGGCTCGGGGCTGATGATCATCTTCAACTCCTTGTCGCCGGTGTTCAAACCGCTGATCGCCGAGACCAGAGACGACATCGACCTCGTCGAACAGCGGTTCCGGATCATGGCCCGCTGGATCGCTGGAATCACGCTCCCGGTCGCGATTTTCCTCTCGCTGGGCGCGAGTTCGTATCTCGCAGTGCTGTATACGCCCCAGTACTCGGCAGCCAGCACCGTCGTCGCGCTGCTGGCCGCGGCGTTTCTGTTCAACGTCACGTTCGGCGGCCCCGACGGCTCGCTCCTACAGGGACTCGGTTACTCGCGGTTCGTCTTCCTCAACACACTCGTCCTCTTCGGCGTGAACCTGGTGGTCTCGTTCGCGCTCGTCCCGCTGGTCGGTATCGAAGGGGCGGCGATCGGCTCGGCGACGGCGCTCGTTCTCGTCGGTGGGCTCACCCTCGCCGAAGTCTACTACCTCGACGGCATCCACCCGTTTACGCGTGACTTCGCGAAGATCGTCGCCGCCGGTGTTCCCGCAGCGATCGCCGGCGCACCCGTGGTCGTCCTCCTCGAGTCGGATCTCCTCGTCGCCGCCGTGTTACCGATCGTGGTCGTCGGCGTCTACCTGTGGACGCTGCTCGCGACCGACGCCTTCACCGACGCCGACGCCCAGATGGTCGCGGAGTTCAGCCCGACGCTTCGCAAGTGGCTGCCGATCGGCCCCCAGTGAAGTACCCCGCACGCGGTGGCGCGGGGCTTCGGTGTCTACCCCGAAGTGGGGGCAACCGAATTTAATTCCTCTCGCGCTCCCCTACTGGGGTCGCGGCGTCGTGGCTGCCGGGCTTCACCCCCGCCCGCGGTGGGGCGGGCCACTCGCCCTTCCTAACTATTGTAGACGACCCACGGGCGCCCGGGACGGTTGCGTGTCCGTTCCCGAGTCGCGCTCCGACGATCGCAAGTGTTTCACCAAGTGGTACGACTAGGTTATACATGGTCGATACCGTTGTCCTCTACCGTGCGCCATCGACCGTGGCCGACGCCGACGCGATCGGGGACTGGCTCGAGCCTCGAATCGACGCCTCGGTCACGGTTCGCGATCGATTCCTCGACAGCTACCGGACCGACGACCTCGCAGAGCGGTTCGCCGAGGCGCGGGTTCCCTCGCCCTACGACCGCGAGACCGGCAACACGATGCTCGGAACGATCCGCTACGAGGAACGCGCCCTCGAGAACCCCGAGCGCGAAGGGGGTGTCCTCTACGACGGCGTCCAGGTACAACGCGCGCTAAACAGTGCTCTGCCGGGCGAAGAACGCGACCTCGAGACGCTGCACGTGCCGATCCTCGACCGGGCGATCGGCACCTGGGGCGACCACGACGGGCGCTGGCACAAGCGTGTGAACGTCCTCGGCCAGCCCGGGCTGGTGTCGGTACCGGGACTCTACGAAGCGCCCGCCAAGCCGGAGGCCTACTACAAGGAAAAACAGCGCCACGCCCTGCTCTCGGGTGACGCGCCACCGCGTGAGGTCCTCGAGAACCAGGTCGAGGGCGACTTTCTGGTCGACGACGATCCCCGAACGACCGACGCGCTGTGTGGCTACGTCCTGCAGGCCTACCACTATCTCGAGACCGGCGAGGCCTTCTGTGACCGGGCGGTGTGTCGGCTCTACAACGCCCACTACCACGAAGACCTGATCGACGCCCAGCTTCGCGAGCCCGCGTTCTGTAGCGAGCATGCGTGGCTGTACGAACCGGCCGATTGAAGCGACTAGCCACGAGCTACGCGGACGGCTCGAGATTGCCCGTACCGGTGCGTTCTTCTGTCACAATCGAGTTCGCTATCGTACGATGACTGACGCGTTTACCGTCGACGTTCCCGTCCGCTATCGTGACCTCGATCCGTTCGATCACGTCAACAACGCCGTCTACGCGACCTATCTCGAGGTCGCCCGCGTCGACTACTTCGAGGCCGTCGTCGATCTCTCCGTCGAGGAGTTCCCGTTCGTCATCGCGAACCTCGAGATCGATTACAAGCAGCCGATCAAACAGGGCGACGAGCCGGAAGTCGCCCTCTGGATCAGCAGCCTGCGTGAGACGAGCTGTACGATGGAGTACGAGATCCGCGTCGACGACGACATCGCCGCGACGGCCGAGACGACGATGGTCCACGTCGATTCCGACTCGAAGCGGCCATCGCCGATTCCCGATGCGGTCCGCGAGCCGATCGTCGAGTACGAGGGTCTCGAGGCGTCGGCGTAACAGTTGTTATGAATACGATTTATCATTAAATTTACATATATTTAATTGGAGTAAAATAAGGGTATCATAGAACACTTCTCGTGGATTCGATCGGTGGTTGGTACAGGTAGGTGATGTATCGCAATGGAGTTTGACCCATATGTCAACTGGCGAAAATAGCGTGCAACATCCAGAGCGTAAGTACAGCACGACGACCTCGTTTGTTTCACGCAGAAACCGTTGAACCATCCGCCCACTGCACATGCGAACAGACCGGTAACACCGTTGTCAACAGACTAACTGAGATTACAATCCGACCGGTGGTTCGAGTTCGGGATCAGCTTCGACGATAGCCGACAGATAGGGCTGCAATTCGTCAAACCGCTCTGTTGGTTCCACAAGGTCCCGTTCCGAATCGTAGTCGATAACCGACGCCGTTTCCAGCATCGGAATATGTTCGTGATACAATGAGAGAGCAATCTGCGATAATTCGTCTCCAGAAACCGCTGTAACATCGCGGTGATGATTGTGTTTACTAATTGCTTTCACGAGGTCGTTCAACGTTAACGATCGTTGCTGGTCGGCAAGGACCGCAAGAACGATTCGACGTTGTCGATCTCGACACAGGTCAAGTACCGTGTCGAATTCGATGCTTCGTTTACTCATGATGCCGTTCATATCGAAAGCCGTTTGCTGTTCGTATTTGGCACACTTTCCCGACTGGACGCGGCCTTGATGGGGGGACTGGGGCGGGATGTTGACACTGAAACGGAGTAGTGGCCTACTTTAAGAAAAGGTGTTCATAGTCCCAACAACTCTTTTAAGTCGGCTCGGAAGATCACTCGAAGTCTGTCGCGCTCGACAGCAACGCCTCGCTAAGGACCTGTTTCGTTCCTCGACGAATCCGATTCGACATGGCCTGTTGAGAGATACCGAGTTCGTCGGCGAGTTCGTCCATGCTCGCTTGACTCGGCGTATCGAAGTACCCCTTCCGAAGCCCGACGATGAGGGCCTCGCGCTGTTCCTGAGAGAGGCCGAACTGTTTGACGCTCTCAGTTCGGTCGGTTTCCGTATACGTTCGAACGATGTGAATCTGTATTCCCAGGTCGGTACAAAAGTTGTGAAACCGCGAGAGTGCGTCGTGGTCGGGAAATCGGAGTTGGAAATACCACTTGTCATCGGCATGCCCTTCTAAAATCGTCCCATCGGCCTCCGTGATTCCCTGAATGAGGTCGTTGTGCTGCCCGTACCATCTCACGCGATAGAGCGTGCTATCCTCCACTTTATCGAGCGCGAGAATCTCATCTACGAACTCGTGCGCGATCACGTTTCGCTCGAAGGCCTCGAAATCGTCTCCCGATACCCAGAGGAAGGGTACGACGGAGTTTCCGGTGGGTACGATCCGTTCGAGTTCGATGTACATGTGAGGCGGCCCAGACAGTACTTCCCCGAGCGTGAACTCTTCGTTCTCAACTGTGAACTCGAGGATAACGCTCATACAGTGAGTACAGGCTGGCCAGAAAGGTAGGAGTTGGCCCTGATTGTACCAATTTCTCTCAGAGAGCGCTCTGTACTGATCGCTCCGTAGCTCTGATAGGTGGATGAGCGGTTGTGCCGCATTCGTGCCTTGTGTCTCGCACACTTCGCTCAGCCTATCCTATAATTGGTAGATAGTACGTGTGAGATCCAAATAATAAAATCAGCATAACAAGTTTGATTGACGTAGGCTAATTCATCAATTTTTACCGCTCAGTAGATGACCGTAATGAGTTTTGGCTAACAAATTAGCAAATAGAAAGGATAATTCGAGGAATATTGCGTTTCTTCTATTAAGAAATGGCGAACAGGGACGACGTCGAAAGAAAACTCGCCAGATGTGTCGACTGCGGTGCTGTGTATGCAGCACGACAGTGGCCTACTGGCAAAGTCCAGCCAATCGGAAGTGATCGCTGCGAGTGCGGCTCCTCTGACTTTGTTATCATCAGTGACATTGACGACGAATCGCCACCGGACGGTGCAAGCGCGGAGTGAATATCACCGACCACACAATGAGCGGTCACAATCAATGTTGGTTGGCGATTGAACCATACCACATTCGTGCTATGTATTCATCACGACCTTTCGAAGACGCTCTTGTGAAGGACATTGTATAGTAGTTCTACAACCAGTCATAAATAAAGAAATTATATTCATAACTGGTAACGGCGACGGCCGTGTCAGACGATCGACTAGAAGTTAGTGCCGGCGCGACCGCAGGACGAGTCGCGCCACGACATCGAGCAGTCCGTATCAGGCGTCGATCGACTCGAGAACGTCGTTATCGAGCTGTTTTGCCTCGGTGAACACGTACCGACTGACCAGCAGCGTACTCACCATACTCGTCACCGCGGCGGCCGAAAAGAGCATGAGCATGATGACGAACTGGTACTGGGCGGCGTAGATCGGGTTCGCGCCGGCGATGATCATCCCGGCCATCAGCCCCGGAATCGAGACGACCCCCAGGCTCTTGAGCCGATCGAGGATCGGGATCAGTGACGCGTAGACACTCGTCGAGACGTGTTCGCTGACGACGCGTTCGGGCGGCACGCCGACGCTCAACACGGCCTCGATCTCCGCCCGGTTACTCGAGAGTTCGTCCGTGAACCGCTCGAGGGCGAGCGAGTTGGTCTTCATCGCCATCGCGATCACCATGCTTCCGATGACGATCAGATCCCGCATCGTCCGCTCGATCGCACCGGCGACCGCCATCGAGGCGATGACGATGGCGGAGCCGACTCCGATCGCAAGCAGCGACGCGCGAAAGGAGCCCGGCAGATCGGCGCCTCGTTCGTGGGAGATCCAGGCCGCGGCGGCGATCATGAACGCGAGGACGACACTCGCCCACGCGATGTGGGCCGCCAGCAACAGCCCGATCACCGCGCCGGTCGCGACGATCTGGACGAGGCCGCGGCTGCTCGTCGTGATCAGTTCGCGCCCGAAGCCGAGATCGCGCAGATACGTGAGCACGAGCACGGCCGCTGCGAGGACGACCGCGATGGCGATCTGGACGAAACCCGTGATGACGGCCGGATCGCTGGCGTGTTCGACCAGCGTCGCCAGCGCGTCTTCGCTCACGGAATCACCTCCTGGGGCGTCCCGACCTGTGTCACGCGACCGTCCTCGAGGCGGACGATGCGGTCGGACAACCGGCGCGCCTGGTCGGTGTCGTGGGTGACGACGACGCAGGTCAACGCCTCCTCGCGGATCAGGTCCTCGAGTAACGCCTCGAGTCGCGCTTCCGTGTTCTCGTCGAGATGGGCGGTCGGTTCGTCGAGTAAGACGACCTCGGGTTCGACGTACAGCGTGCGGACGATTGCCACGCGCTGTTGCTCGCCACCCGAGAGATCGTCGACGGACGCGTCACGATAGCCCGCCAGTCCAACGCGCTCGAGGAGGCGATCGACGCGTTCGTCGTCGACTGGGTTGTCACACAGCCGATCGCCGACGGTGACGGCGTCGGCGACGGTGCCAGACCCCAGCGCGGGTGCCTGTGGAACGAAGCCGACGCGCCGCCGCAGCGCCAGCGGATCGAGTTCGCGGTAGTCGCGGCCGTCCAGATAGACCGTCCCCGCGGTCGGTTCGTCGAGCCGGTTGAGCAGACGGAGAAACGACGATTTCCCGGCACCGGAGGGGCCGATGACGGCCACGACCTCGGCGGTCGGGATCCGAACGGAGACCGAATCGACGATCCGCTCGCCGTCGACGACCCGCGTCAGCTCTTCTGTCTCGAGTTTCGACGCCATTCGGCCGATATACGGCGACCGGACACAAGTCACTGTCCGCGCCGCTTTGGGTTCCACGAGCGGCAGACGTCGACTCCGGCGACGCGTTACTCGAGGCGGCCGCCAGTCAGTCGCACGATGCCGAAGACGTGGGTCTCGTCGGCGACGGCACGCGAGCGCTCACGGAGGCGTCGATGGGCGGCGTCGATCTTCCGGTCGAGACGCAGGTGTGGCTCGTTCTCGTATCGCAGTTTCGTCGTCGGCGGCGTCGAGAGGACGACGATCGCCCGGAAAACGGCGTTTACCGGCAGCGAGTACCACTCGTCGCTGCGCGCGGCGTTCGCGAGGACGACGTTGCCGTCGGGCCCGACGAGGTTACACCAGTCGTCGACCGCGCCCGCGGGATCGTCGAGCATCCCGACGACGAACGTCGCGAGGAGGGCGTCGACGTCCGTCTCCTCGTCGAGTGGTCTATCCCCGCCAGCGGCTCCTCGGCGAAACGGCGGCTGGGTCGCATCGCCCCGAACGACGTGGACGTTGTCGTACTCGGCGGTCAGTTCGCGTGCTCGCTCGAGGACCGGGGCCGTGAAGTCGATTCCGACGACGGTCCCGTCGGGGCCGACCTGCTCGCGGAGATACGGCAGGTTCGCTCCCGTCCCACAGCCCATCTCGACGACGGTGTCGCCGGGCTCGAGTTCGCAGGCGGCGGCCACTCGGCGGCGAAGCGCCGGGATACCGGGCGTTCGACGCGAGATGACGTCGTACAGCCGCGCCCAGCGACCGTAGAACTCCTGTGCGGTCTCCGTGTCTGTCGTCGGGAGTTTCGAGCGCAGCGCAGCCATTCAGAGCACCGAGCGAACCGAGTCCGCGACCGACTCCGCGTCCGGTCCCAGGACGTAGATCAGCGGCTCGATTCCCATCCCGCCGGTCTGGTACAACACCGTCGCCTCGGGTTCGTCTTCGATGACGGCCCCGACGCTTGAGGCGACGTCGTCTTCCTCGTCGAACTCGGCGGTGACGTGGCCCTGCTCGCTCAGTGCGGCCAGCAGGTCCGGATCGTACGTAATGTTGATCGCCGCCGAGGCGTCGGCGCCGTGGTCGCGTGCGGCCAGCAACACCGTCGCGACGTGTTCCGAGACGCCGAATTCGGGATCCGACGGCACTTTCGCCTGTCCCTTGACGTCGAAGATCCGTCCCGGAACGCCGGCGACGTCGTCGACGTCGGTCGCGTCGGGGGTGCAGGCGACGAGGTTCGAGCCAACTGCCGGGATCAGGCTCGCGAAGCCGCTTGCGTTCTCGAGGATGCGCAGCCCGCGGCGAAGCGACGAGAGGACCCGTTCGCTCGTCCGCAGGTCGCTCTCGGGGTCGTGAACGCGGAAGCTCTCGCCGTGGTCGGCGAGCTCCGGGACGGCCTCCTCGTGGAGCTGTGCCAGCAGATCGCCGCCGGTCTCGAGTTCGCGGATCAGCACCTCGATCTCGATCAGGGCCTGGACGGGCGTGATGTCGCCGGTTTCGAGGCCGTCGGCGAGTTCGACGACGAGCGCCTCGACACGCTCGTCGGTGGCGATACGATCGTTGGTGGTGACGTCGCCGTGGGCGTACTTCGAGACGGCGCTTTGACTGATACCGAGGACGTCCGCGACCTCGCTCTGTGTCAACCCGCGCTCGCGGAGTTCCCCGGCCAGCAGCGACCGAACCGTCGGGAGGAACTCGTCGACGACGATCTCTTCGACGAATTGCATGCTACTGGTCCTAAGAGCGCGCTGGCAATAACTATGGGGTCTGTACCGGTGATCAACCGTCACGGGGACGGCTCGAGACGATGGGATTACTCGTTTCGTTCGAGTTGATCGCCGCCGAACTCGTCGTCGCTTTGGATCCGTGAGGCCTGTGGGCCGGATTGACCCTGGTACTTCGAGCCGCGCTCGCTGCCGTAGGGGCGGTCGGCTTCGGTTTTCAGTTCCGTAAAGGTCAGCTGCGAGATCCGCATCCCGGGCGTTAGTGCGACAGGTGCGGTTCCGAGATTCGACAGTTCGAGGGTGATCTGCCCTTTGTAACCGGGGTCGCACAGTCCGGCTGTAGCGTGAACGACCACGGCGAGCCGACCCAGCGACGACCGCCCCTCGACGTGGGCGATCAGGTCCGCCGGGATCTCGACGCGCTCGTGGGTCGTCCCGAGGACGAAGTCACCGGGATGAAGAATGAAGTCGTCACCCTCCTCGACGTACGTCTCGGTGACGTAGTCGTCGACCTCCTGTTCGGAGTTTGGGTGGATACAGGGGATGTTCGTCCGCTGGAACTCGAGGAACTCCCGGCCCAGTCGGAGGTCGACGCTCGCCGGCTGGATCTGCAGTTCGGGATCGTCTAAGGGCTCGACGACGAGGTCGCCGTCTTCGAGCCGTTTCAGGATGTCCGCGTCCGAGAGGATCATACCCGACGAGTCGAACGGTGGGGGTGTAAACCGTTCGATCCGGTCGATCGATGAGTGTCCATCACGGTCGCCGCGAGACGGCGCCGATTCCGGTATCGGACCGAGACAGCGATCGGGCGCGAGGGCGATCGAGACTACTCGAGTGCGTCCTCGATCGCAGCGCTCGTCCGCTCGAGTGCCATCTCCGCGAACTCGCCGTCGTCGACGAACTCGACCTGATCGCCGTCGACGAGGACAGTCGGGGTGCCGCGGACGCCGTTCGAGTCGCCGTAATCGTGGTCGGCCTCGATCGTCGACCGATGGGCGTCGTCTTCGGCGGCGTCGCGGACTGCCGCGGCGTCGACGTCCAGCCCGTCGGCGACGCTCTCGATCGCGTCGTAGGAGTACGAGCCCAGGTAGTCGTAGATCTCGCTCGAGAACGACCAGAACGGCTCGTTTCCACCCTCCTCGAAGACCTCCCGTGCGGCGCTGGCGACGGCCCACGACCAGATGCTGTCGACCGGGAGCGGAAAGTCACGATGCTCGTATCGGACCTGTCCCGGCTCGAGGTAGTCCTCCTCGAGTACTGGAACGACGTTCTGTTTGAAGGCCCCACAGGCCGGACAGGCGAAGTCCTCGTAAACGGTTACCGTCACGTCGGCGTCCGGGTCGCCGGCGACCGGCGGCTCCGGCGGATCCTCGCTACCCAGACAGCCGGCGACGGAACCGAGACCGGTGGCTGCCGTCGCTCCCAAAACCGCACGTCGCGTGAGTCGCATGCCGGCGACTAGTGACGCGGCTCCCAAATACGTATCGTCCGTAACACGGTACGCGCCGCTGGCTCGTGTCACGGTCTCGATCGCCGGCGCTTTATCGATCGCCCTCGAGTGTCGGCGTATGAAACAGGCCATCGTCGCCCGCACCGACATCGGCATGGGACAGGGAAAACTCGCTGCGCAGGTCGCTCACGCCTCGCTGTCGGCCTACGAGAAGGCCGACGCGCAGCTGCGTGATCAGTGGAAACAGGGCGGGCAGAAGAAGGTCGTCCTCAAAGGCGAGAGCGAACGCCAACTCCACGAACTCTCCGAGATCGCCGACAGCAAGGGGATCCCCAACGCCTTGGTTCGGGACGCCGGTCACACCCAACTCGAGCCCGGTACCGTCACGGCGCTTGCCGTCGGCCCCGCAGCCGACGACCGCGTCGACAGCGTCACGGGCGACCTCTCGCTGTTCTGATCGCGAATCGCAGCGGACGTGTTACCAGGGTGGAAAGATAGCAGCACCTATATATTTGTGGCAAGCGTTCGTTCGGATACGATGACAGTTCTTTCGGAGGAAGACGAAGGGAAGTTCCTGATGGACGTCCGTGGCGAACAGATCGGCATCGTCACCGAGGTCGACCCCATCGAACAGATTGCGTACGTCGATCCGGAGCCGACGCTGACGAACGCGTGGATCCAGAGTCTCGGCCGCGGAAGCGCCGGCGAGGACGACCTCGAGATCCCCGCCGAAAACGTCGCGACGGTCACCGATTCGGAGCTGCGTGTCGACGCCGATCTCAGCAGCGAGGCCGACGAGTCAGACGAGTAACAGCGCCGCCCCGACGAAGATCGTCGAGCAGACGATCGCGGCGATACGCGCCGTGCGTTTCTCGAGGGGGCCGTCGAGACACGACAGCGCCAGCACGACGACCGAGGCGAACCCGACGCCGAGCACGACACCTGCATTTGGGCGGTCGCCCGTCGCAAGCGAGACGAGACCGATGCCGACCAGCAAGCCGAGTGCCACCTCGAGTGTCCGCCGTACTGCGTCCTGTCGCGTTCCCATCGTTCCGACGTCCACCGGCTATCGAATACCCGTTTTGGTATCAGGTATCGCTCAGTTCGGCGAGTGTTACCTGACCCTCGTTGTCGACGGTGACGCTGTAGCCAGCGTACTCGAAAATCACGCGTCCCGCCGTGCCGTCCGAGGTAGTGAATAGTTCGTCCAGCGCCGTCGGATCGATACTCTCGTAGAGCGGTTCGCAGTCGACCGGATCGATCCCTAACTCGCTTGCGACGGCACCGACGACGCGAAGACTCGAGTCGGCGTGGTTCTCGAGCGCCTGTCCTCCCGGTCCGTCGTCTCTTCTCCGTTCGTGTGTTCCCATTATCGGCCTCCTAGATGTGCGTTCTCACACTGTTTCCACAGCGACGCTACGTGTCGATACCACATAGGAACACACCCGAACAGAGCCGTATCTATATCTATTGTCACTATTCACCACTCGAGTGGCTGCAGCTCTCGACGTTACGACGGTCTCGGGACGTCGGTACAGCAGTCCGTACCGATGGGCGCCGCGAGAACGAACCGATTTATCCCCGGCGATCCAAGCGCCAGCAACCACATGCGTCCGGCACATCCTACGGAGCAGGCCGTCGGTATGGAGTACTACGTCAGCGACGCCGACGGCGTCGGCGGTCACCTGCGCGAAGACGACGAACACTTCCGGGTGCGCGAACTCGAGCGTTTCGAGACCGAACCCGTCGATTCGAACGTCGACGCCTACCCCCACCTCGTCTTCCGGGCGACGCTGTCGGGCTGGGACACCAACGACTTCGCCTCCCGGCTTTCGGACGCGCTGGGGATCTCCCGAGAACGCGTCAACTGGGCCGGCACGAAGGACAAGTACGCCGTCACTACGCAGCTGTTCTCGGTCTACGGCGCCGACCTCGAGGATCTGCCGGACATCGACGGCGCCGAGATCGAAGTCCTGGGTCGGGCCGGACGATCGCTCGAGTTCGGCGATCTGGCGGGCAACGAGTTCGAACTCGTCGTCAGCGAGCCCGACGAGCCGGATCTGGCGGCGGAGATCACCGACGAACTGCACGATTTCGGCGGTCTCGAGACCGACGGCGACGACGCGACGTCGATCGGTGTCCCCAACTTCTTCGGGCAGCAACGCTTCGGGAGCCGGCGGCCGGTAACCCACGAGGTCGGCCTCGAGATCGTCCGCGGCGACTGGGAGGGGGCCGTGATGGCCTACCTCGGGAATCCGACGGACGCCGAGCCCGAGGACACGCAGGCGGCCCGTTCGTTCGTTGAAGAGACCCGCGACTGGGACGATGCCCTCGAGCGGTTTCCGAACCGCCTCCGATACGAGCGCTCGCTCTGTCACGGCCTCGCGGAAGTCGACGGCGAACCCGAGCCCGCCGAGTACCGCGCCGCCCTCGAGCGTCTCCCATCGAACCTCCAGCGGCTGTTCGTCCACGCCGCCCAATCCTACGCCTTCAACCTGATGTTGAGCGAACGCCTCGAGCGTGGACTGGCGTTCGACGAACCCATAGCTGGCGACGTGGTCTGCTTCGCCGATACGGACGCCCCCGAAGGCCTCGAGCTTCCGGATACCGACCGCCTCCAGCGGGTCGACGAACGCCGCGTCCGCTCGGTCTCCCGGCACTGCGAGCGCGGACGAGCGTTCGTCACCGCGCCACTCGTCGGCACCGAAACCGAACTCGCCGACGGCGAACAAGGAGCGATAGAACGGGCCGTCCTCGACGAACTGGACCTCGAGCCCGCGGACTTCGATCTCCCCGGCGAGTTCTACTCGAGTGGCACTCGACGGGCCATTCTGGTGCGGACGGATCTGGCCCTCGAGCAGGATCCACTGACCCTCGAGTTCGCGCTCCCGAAAGGATCGTACGCGACGGTCGTCCTGCGGGAGTTCCTGAAGGTCGATCCGGTCCAGTTAGGATAGACACTCGTATCCAGCCCGAACCCCAACATCGACCGTATGGACGTCGACGACCAGCCGGAGATCCTCCTGACGAACGATGACGGGATCGATGCACCAGGTATTCGCGCGCTGTACGACGCGCTCACCGAGGTCGGATCGGTCACCGTCGTCGCTCCCGACCGAAATCAGAGTGCGGTCGGCCGCTCGCTGTCCTACGGCCGGACGGCCTCGGACGACGACGACCCCGACCTGGCGACGAGCATGGCCGACGGGATGTTCACCTCGCCGGTTCCCCACACCGATCACGAACTCGGCTACGCCGTCAACGGGACGCCCTGTGACTGCGCCATCGTCGGCGTCAACGCCATCGAGCCCGACCCCGACCTCGTCGTCTCGGGCTGTAACGACGGCGCGAACCTCGGTTCCTACGTCTTCTCGCGGTCGGGAACCGTCAGCGCCGCCATGGAAGCCGCTTTCCTCGGGACGCCGTCGATCGCGATTTCGATGGACACGCTGGGCCTCGAGGGCGATCTCGAGCCCGCAGACTTCGAACGCGCCGGGGAGATCGCCGCGACGCTCGCCGGCGGCGTGCCGGGGACGGGACTGTTCGACCGCGTCGACTACCTGAACGTCAACGTTCCGCGACCGGACGTCGAGTCGGTCGGCTACGAACTCACGCGCCCGACCGAGGTCTACGAGATGGACGCCGCCAAAGAAAACGGTGAGTTCCAGCTTACGAACCGACTCTGGCAGCAGATGGCCAACCGGGACATCCCCGATCCCGCAGACACCGATCGACACGCCCTCCTCGAGGGAGACGTCTCGATCTCCCCGATGCGGGTGCCGTACGACGTCGTCGACACCGAAGCGGTTCGGAACGTTCTCGGTCGGATCCTCTAGCATTTCGTTCCGCGCTGTCGGTCCGAACGAAAACGCGGCGGTTTTACATCCGAACCGCCAACGTGTGCCTAGCTCATGGAGTGTCGCCACTGTGCCTCGCCGCTCGAGAAACCCGGGGACTTCTGTCTCGTCTGCCGGGAGACCAACACCGAAGCGATCGTCCTCGAGGTGGGGCGTGACCGGGCGACGCTGACGATGCTTGCAGCCGACGGCGACGAAGATACGGCCGTGGCCGGAAATGACGATCCAATACTGGGTGAAACGACGATCACTACGACACCAGAAGACGGTGAGAACGAGGTCGTCGAACTCCGGAACTTCGCGGGGCTGATCGGCGACGAGATCCGCCGCAAACGGCCCGAGGAGGTCTACGCCGGCGGCGAACGGGTGGTGATTCAGGCGATCCGTGAGGACATCCACCATCCCTTCTACCGCGTCGAAGACGACGACCCCGTCGAGGCCGTCCTCGAGCGACGAGGCGACCGCGCCTTGGACGTGGTCGACACCCCGCCGGCGGAGAAGATCGGCGGCAGCCACTCGACGCTCATCGGCGGCCGTACGGGCATGCGAGCCATCCAGACTGTCGCCGAACACCCCCACGTCAAGAAGGTCATCCCAGGGCCGATCGACGCCGGCGGCAAGGGCTCCCAGTCGGGACTTCGAGCGAAGGTGACTCGTGCCGACGACGGCGGCAACGTTCGCATGCTCCTCCGAGACGGCTCGAGCGTCCAGGAGAACCGCGTCGTGACGACCGCTCGCGACCGGGAGATGGGCGAACACATCCGAGAGGACTTAAACGACGTGTTGACCGACGCGGAGTTTCAGTGAGGACCGGCGATCGGACCCTGCGTGTCTGACCGCTATCGGGCGAATATTGTCACGGTCCGATGGAAGTGACACTGCCTGCTGGTTGTCAGCCCCTTATCCGGACGGCTGTAATTAGATATAATTAGCCATGCTCGAGCGACCCGACGCCGTCCTGGCTGCGATTCCGCTGCTCGCGTTGAGTGGACTCGCCCTTCGAACGGTCATCGCGGCGACGGGGATCGGGACGGGGTTGCTCGCCGCACCGCTTGCCCCCGCCGGATACCTCGCTGCGCTCGTGTTCGTCTTCCGGGAACTGCTTACCGGGCCGATCGCCGAGCGAGCGGACGAGGAATCGGCCTAACTCAACAGGTTTAAGAATCCGCTGACGATAGCTAGCCTTACTATGGCCGAGAAAGGAAAAGTCGGTAGCGCGGGCCGCTTTGGCGCACGCTACGGTCGCGTTGCCCGACGTCGCGTCAGTGAGATCGAAGACGACATGCAAAACGCCCAGGTCGACGGTGACGACGTCACCCGCGTTGGCACCGGCATCTGGAAGAACGAAGAGACCGGTGAGGTCTTCACCGGCGGTGCCTACCGTCCGGAGACCCCCGCCGGCCGAACCGTCAAGCGGTCGATTCGTGCCGCACTCGCCGAGGACGACGAATAACACTTCCTCGATCCAGTATGAGTTACAAGTGCTCTCGCTGTAAACGCGACGTCCAGATCGACGAGTACGGTGGCGTCCGCTGTCCGTACTGTGGTCACCGCGTCCTTCTGAAAGAGCGCAGCCGCGACGTCAAGGAAGTCGGCGTCGAGTAGCGCGTGTCTTCTCACGACGCGACCCTCGAGTTCGACTACGAGACGCCGTCTCGCGCACGTCTCGTCGCCGACAGCGTCGCCCGCGAGATCGGCGAAATCGACGACGAACGCTCCCAGACGACTATCGACTGTGAGGGTTCGACCGTTCGCGTCGAGATCGACGCCGCCGACGTGATCGCACTGCGAGCGGCACTGAACACCTGGTTTACGCTGGTCGACGTCGCCGAACAGGCAGCCGATATCGGCGACCGAACGCTCGAGTCGTCCTGATACGGACTGCCGTCCCGATCTCCCGCCGATCGCCAGGGTGGGGTCGGCGATCGGCGAGACGTGACGACAGGAGACCGTCCGAGTAGGCCCATTCGACGCGAGTTGGCGCAAGTCGTCTCGACTCGAGACGTACAAAGCACCGCGACTGTCGATCACGACTACGAGTACCGTTCCACCCGTCGACTGATCGGTCGAATCGGACGACACCGCAGGATTCGCCCCAGCAGTGCAGGCGTGGACCGCCACTAGCCGGGTAGCAGTCGCCGGTTTTCGATTTTTGGATCTCGGCGTGAATCGGGTCGTATGGCAACGGGAACCGGAACGCGACGTCGGCTACTGCTGTCGGGTGGGACGATCGGGTTCGGCTTCGGCGCCGTCATCGACGTCGTGCTCTTCCATCAGATCTTCCAGACGCATCACCTCCTCTCCGGGTTCTACGATCCCTACAGTCTCGATGGGCTGCGAACGAACGTCATGTTCGACGGGCTGTTCACGCTCGGAATGCTGTCGATTATGGCCGTCGGGCTCGGGCTCCTCTGGCGACTCGCCAACGGTACCGATCGCCGGTTCTCGACGACATATCTCGTCGGCGCGATCGTCGTCGGAATGGGGACGTTCAACGTCATCGACGGTGTCGTCAGCCACTACGTCCTCGATCTGCACAACGTGGTCCACGGGACCGAGGCGTGGAACCCCCACTGGCTCGCCGTAAGCGTTCTCATGCTCGCTGTCGGCCTGTGGCTTCTGCGGAGGGCCGACGGTCACACGTCGCTGTGACTGAGTGACTCGAGTCCGATTCCCACGGATTCCGTCTCGAGAAACGCGTTCTCGTATCCCTCGTGGCGCGACAGCTGTGGGGGACTCTCGACACTGATCGTCAGTTCGTCGCCACGCTCGAGAACGGACGGGTCGACGGCCGTTCGGTAGTGATGACCGAGTTCCGGACCGATAGTTTCCCGGAGCGCTCCGCCGGCGATCCGCTCGCCAGCCCGGGAGACCGCCGCGGAGAGAGACGCGAACGGAAGCGGATACGCGTTGTACGCCGTCCGCGCCGTCATCGCGAGTTCCGACTCGGCCGCGTCGGACCGATCGTCCCTGCCGACGAGCGTCGCCGTGTACTCGACGTCGTCGGCCGTCGCAGTGCCGATTCGAGTCGACGCGGCGCGCTCGTGGTCGAATTCGTCGTGATCGTCAGTATCGTGTGCCATGGGCTCGAGTGCGCCGGGTTCGCCACGACCCTCGTCTTCGTCGATCAGCCGGCGTTCGAGTTCCTCGATCTCGTCGCTTTCGTACTCGAACTCGAGTTCGGCGGTCGCTGGGTCCACGAGATCGGCGGCGCCCTCGCCGAGTACGTCCGCACCCGTCGTGCCGACTTCGACCGTTGCCACGTACGCGCCGTCGCCGTCGAGCGGAACGTTGTCGCCGTAGTGGGCACCCATCTGCTGTGAGAGCATCGGCCAGAGGGATCGATCGTCCGACCAGTCGCCGGCTCGCGTCTCGAGTGTCGTCGTCACCGGTGCCGGCAGGAACTGCCCTGTTTCGGCGTCGCGGACGTCGACCATCAGGTGGACCGCGTGTCGCGAGCGGACGTCGGCCCGATTTCGCTCGCCGTCGGCGACGACCCAAAACGAGTGGGGACGGGTCGCCGCGAGCGTGATCTCGCGGCCGGCTTCGGTCGCCATCCCGTATGTCACCATCTCGTCTGCGTGGGACGGGACGTAGGCGCCGTCGGGTGGATCGACGACGAGTTCGCGCCAGGCGTCTTCGCGACGGAGACGCTCGAGATCGAGACAGCCGGCCGACAGTCCCACGAGCAGCGATCCCCCGGCAGCCAGCGCTGCGCGCCGTCGCATACCCGTCGTAACGCCGACGATCCCGAAAGCCGACCGGGCTGCCGTCGCCGGCCCGTCATCGACGACAAAGCTTGGCTTTATCAGTCCGGAGGGCGAGGGTCGAGATATGCAGGGTAATCTGCCGCCGGAAGCGCAGGAAAAGATCGAACAGCTACAGGACCTTCAGGAGACGGCACAGCAGGTCGCCGTCCAGAAACAGGAGGCCGAATCGAACCTCACCGAAGCCCAGAACGCCCTCGAAGAGCTCGAGGAAATCGACGAGGACACCCAGATGTACCGCAAGGTCGGCGAACTCCTCGTCGAGACCGAGTACGACGACGCCGAAGACGACCTCGACGACAAGGTCGACTCGCTCGAGATTCGCCTCGAGACCCTCGAAAAGCAGGAAGAACGCGTCCAGGATCAGTTCGAGGATCTGCAGGACGAACTCGAAGAACTGCTCGGCGGCGCTGGCGGCGGCATGGGCGGTCCGGCCGGCCCGGGCGGTCCGGGCGCCGGCGGCGCATAAATGCCAGCCGACGAACCGACCGATGACGAGGTCGTGCAGACGGCCTCGGACGCCGCGGAGGGCCTGATCTTCTCGCGGTACAAGCAATCGAGCGTCCGTGACTGTGACGTCACCGTCACCTTCGAGGACGGCGTCCTCGAGGTCGACGTCTATCTGAACGTCCCGGAAGCCGAGGACGACCCCGGCCCCGATCCGGAACAGGTCGCCGACGCTGCCGCGCGTACCGCACGCGAGGCCGTCGACGAACTGTTCGAGGAGTCGACCTAAGACTGCCGGCCAACGCTTCGGGCCGGTCGACGGCCGACGGGCTTCTCACGTTTCGAGTTCTCTCGTGAGCGTCTCGCTTCCCGAACGCGATTCGCTCGAGACGACCGCCCCGACGGCCGTTCCGTGGTGGTTTCGGACAGCCCTCAAAACGGACAGTTGAACGACAGAAAGCCGTCGCTGCGCGACTCGAGACCGTTACTGTCTGCAGATCTCGAGGAAGTTCTCGAAGATGACGTCGCCCTCTTCGGTGTGGGCGACCTCGGGATGCCACTGGACGCCGTAGAGGTCGCGGTCGGTATCGCTCATCGCCTCGACGTCACAGACGTCACTGCGGGCCGTCAACTCGAATCCCTCGGGGAGCTCTTTGACTTCGTCGGCGTGGCTCGCCCAGACGCGGGTCTCGGGGGCGAGGGTGCCGGTCAGTGGGTCGTCGTCGTCGACGATGTCGACGTTCACGTCGGCGTACCCGCCGTAGTCGCCGCTTCCGACGCGACCGCCCAGCTCCGCGGCGATCAGTTGCATACCGAGACAGATACCGAGGACGGGGACGTCGGCCTCGAGATACTCGGCCGAGCGGCCGGTTCGGTCCATCTCGGGACCGCCGGAGAGGACGACGCCGTCGGCGTCGATGTCTTCGGGTGGGGTCTCGTTGTCGATCAGCTCCGTTTCGACCCCGAGGTCGCGAAGCGCTCGTTGCTCCAGGTGGGTGAACTGTCCGTGGTTGTCCACCACGACGATCTTCGTCATTGCAGGGGCCTAGCGAGTCACCCGGTAAAAACGGTCCGAAAACCGATCTCGCCCCGTCGTGACGGACTGCTGTAACGAGTTACCGTCAATCGTCAGCACGGGGTCGATGATCGGCGGGAATTGACGACAGTAGACCGTAGTGACATCCTGGTAGGCCGTCATCGTCGTCTCCCACGTACTGGCTACGTTTGCCGATACCTCGGTTTAACTTGTTGGTATGATCATCGATTAGATTCAGTTTGTGATCAATATGGGTCAATATTACCAGATGTTCAACCACCGATCGAGACAATACCAGAACGTTCATACATGAGTGGTAACTATCGGCAGGTATGACACTCGAGGCCCACACGGCCGGGAGTCAGCCCGCAGACGACAGCGACGTCGTCGCTGCGGTCGATGAGATCGACGGACGCCCTCATCTCGTCATCGCCGACATCGGGCGGGACGACGTCTGGCTCTCGATGGCCGAGCGAAACGCCGTCTCGCTCGAGGAGTGGCGATAGCCGCCACCGAGACGACGGCTGAGCAGTCGGGCTCGACGATCCCGAGTGCGGACCCGCTTTTCTTTCCGGTACGTTTATACTCGTCTCACTGGAGCTATCTGTATGGCAGTCGATCTCAGTGAGTTCGATCATCCGTCGTGGATCGCCGCGGCCGGTACAGGTATCGGCTATCTGCTGATCCTCGCCGTGTTGACGGTCGCGCTGTTTATCATCCCGTGGCTCGTCTTCGCGACGCTGTAGCGCTCGAGGGCGACGCCGGGCGATCGGAATCCCGGGTTCGGTCTCTACTTTTTCAGTAGCAAGTGCTCGAGACGCCTCCGTTCCTGATACGTACTGCTGTAGGCAGTTCTGTTATCCCGCGACCCGGCTGGGCTGGGCCAGAACGTCGGGACACCAGCCCGTCCGAGAACACGGGACGCTGCCGATCCGATCGGAAGTCGAACGCGTCGCTTCCGAGTCGCGAAAAACGGAGAGAAAGCCCGTCTAGGCGAAGGTCTTCGAGACGTCCTCGGTGTCGCTCGAGTCGGCCTGGACCTTGTCCCAGGCGTTGCGGAAGTCCTCCATCTGGATCTCGGTTCGGTCGTCACGGATAGCGAACATCCCGGCTTCGGTACAGATCGCCTTGATATCGGCGCCGGAGGCTTCCTCGGCCTCCTCGGCCAGTTCCGCGAAGTCGACCTCGTCGGCGACGTTCATGTTGCGGGTGTGGATCTGGAAGATGATCTCGCGACCGTCGGCGCTTGGCTTTGGCACTTCGATGAGGCGGTCGAACCGGCCCGGGCGCAGGATCGCGCGGTCGAGCATGTCGAAGCGGTTCGTGGCGGCGATGATGCGGATCTCGCCACGTTCCTCGAAGCCGTCCATCTCCGAGAGCAGTTGCATCATCGTTCGCTGGACCTCGGCGTCGCCGGAGGTCTTCGACTCCGTGCGCTTGGCCGCGATGGCGTCGATCTCGTCGATGAAGATGACCGCGGGCTCGTGCTCGCGGGCGACGTCGAAGAGGTCGCGGACGAGTTTCGCGCCTTCACCGATGAACTTGTGGACCAGCTCGGAGCCGGCCATCTTGATGAAGGTCGCGTCGGTCTCGTTGGCGACGGCCTTGGCGAGCATCGTCTTGCCCGTCCCCGGCGGCCCGTACAGCAAGACGCCACTTGGTGGATCGATCCCGACGTCGTCGAACATGTCGGGTTTTTCCAGTGGCATCTCGACGGTCTCGCGGACCTCCTGCATCTGTTCTTCGAGTCCACCGATATCCTCGTAACTGACGTCGGGGCTCTCGGTGACTTCCATCACGCGAGCGCGGACGTCCGTCTCGTTCGAGAGGGGCTTGACGATCGAGAGGGAGTTGTTGACCGCGACGCGGTCGTCGGGCTCGAGCTCCGATCGCATCTCGTCGGTGACCTCGGTCAGCGCTTCCTGATTGTTCCCGTGCTGTTTGATGATGACGCCTTCGTCCGTGATCTCCTGGACTGTGGCGACGAACAGCGGGGACTGCTTGAGTTTCTTGTTCTCGTGGGTCAGCCGCTCGAGTTTCTGCTGGTACTTGTTGTTCTCGGCGTTCGCATCGAGGAGTTTGTCACGCATCTCCTCGTTTTGCGCCTCGAGGACCTCCAGCCGTTCCTCGAGCGCCTGGATCTTCTCCTGTTGGGACGCCTCGTCCTCGTCGTAGGGGAGGTCGACGTCGTCCACAGTGTCGCTCATCACCCGTCCCTTGGGTGTTGCTTCATAAGAGGCTTCGGGTCGGTACACCCTCACGAGAAAATAACTAGTGCGTATTTTTCGAAACAGAAAATATTATCACCCTGTATTCGAAATGGGCGGGTAATGAGTGCTTCAGAGACGGTCCACGGTGACGCCGACCAGCGAGGAACCTGGGACGACGTCCGCGAGCTTCCACCGAGTGCCAAACTCGTCGCAAAGGTTCTCGAGTACAACGACACGATGACCCAACAGCAGATCGCCGACGAGACGCTGCTGCCCTCGCGAACGGTTCGATACGCGTTAAACCGCCTCGACGAGGAAAACGTCATCGACTCGCGGTTCTCGTTCTCGGACGCCCGCAAGCGACTGTACAGTCTGGATATCGAATCGTAGCTGCGGATGCTCGCCGAACGTGGCACCACCGTTCGGAGCTTCGTTCAGATATGTCGCTGCAACGAAATGTATATAGGAGTGCCGACGAAAGGGACTCGTATGACCGATTGGACGCTTCGCGATACGATCGGGGTGCTCGTCGTTCTCGGCGTAACGGTGTCCGCAGCAGGCGCCCTCGAGGGCATCGCACAGGCGCTCGTCGTCCTCGTCGGCGTCGTCGTCGCACTCCTCTGGATCGGCAAATTCGTCCTCGAGGGGTACAACGATGCGGTCGGATCGACGTCGCTCGATCGCTGATACGAGTGACGTTCCGGTTTTACTTTCACTCCGGTCGCGGAACCCCTTTAGGGCGGGCTCGCCAACGACGTGCCAATGACGCGGGTTATCCATACGGGCGATACCCACATCGGGTACCAGCAGTACAACTCGCCCGAGCGACGACAGGACTTCCTCGAGGCCTTTCGCTCGGTCGTCGAGGACGCGGTCGCCGACGACGTCGACGCCGTGATCCACGCCGGCGACCTCTTTCACGATCGGCGGCCGGGACTGATCGATCTCCAGGGGACCATCGACGTGTTACGGACCCTCGAGGAGGCCGACATCCCGTTTCTGGCCGTCGTCGGCAACCACGAGTCGAAACGTGACGCCCAGTGGCTCGATCTCTTCTCCGACCTCGGACTGGCGACGCGACTCGGCGCCGAACCCGTACTGGTCGACGACGTCGCGGTGTACGGGCTCGACTTCGTTCCGCGCTCGCGTCGCGACGCCCTCGAGTACGACTTCGAACCCCTTCCAGCGGAGGCTGAGCACGCGACGCTCGTGAGCCACGGTCTGTTCGAACCCTTCGCCCACGCCGACTGGGACACTGAACGGCTGCTCTCCGAGTCGACGGTCGACTTCGACGCCGTCTTGCTCGGCGACAACCACAAACCCGACACCGCGGAGGTACGTGACACCTGGGTCACCTACTGTGGGTCGACCGAACGTGCAAGCGCGAGCGAACGCGAGGAGCGGGGCTACAACCTCGTCGACTTCGAGGAGCGCGTCGCGATCAGCCGTCGCGGACTGACCGACACCCGCGAGTTCGTCTTCGTCGACGTCGAACTCGAGGACGGCGAGGGCGTCGACCGCGTCCAGGAACGCGTCCGTCAACACGACCTCGAGGACGCGGTCGTCGTCGTCACGATCGAAGGCGACGGACGGCCGATTACGCCCGCGACGATCGAGGAGGCTGCCATCGATCGCGGGGCGCTCGTCGCTCGCGTCAACGACCGGCGGGAACTGCCCGACGAAGCCGACGATGTCTCCGTGAGCTTCGCTGACCCCGACGCCGCCGTCCGGGAACGCGTTCGCGAACTGGGGCTTAGCGACGCAGCTCGCAGCATCGACGAGACTGTCCGCAACGGCGACCTCCCCGACTCGAACGTCCGTGAGACCGTCGAGAATCGCGTTCGGGACCTCCTCGAGGACGACGCGTCGGCGTTCGAACCCGCACCCGAACGGAGTCCCGACGACGAGGACGTAACGACGGTCGCCGACCAGCTCGAGAGTGAAACCGAAAGCGAATCCGAAGCCACCACGTCGGCGGCCGACGACGGACCCGAACCGGCTGCCGACGAGACGACGGCGGCCGACGGCGAATCCACGTCACAGGAAGCAGGCGAGTCCGAGGACCCCGCCGATCCTGACACCGCCTCGCTGGGTGATTTCGCATGAAGGTCGACCGCATTCGCCTGCTGAACTTCAAGTGCTATGGCGAGGCCGACCTCGGACTCGAGCGTGGCGTCACCGTCGTCCACGGCGTTAACGGCAGCGGGAAGTCGACGCTGCTCGAAGCGGTCTTCTTCGCGCTGTACGGCTCGAAAGCGCTCGACGACCGCACGTTAGACGACGTGATCACGACCGGCGAGGAGGAGGCCGAAGTCGAACTCCACTTTACCCACGACGGCCGCGACTACAGCGTCGAGCGCCACCTCAAACTCCGGGGCGATCGGGCGTCGACGACCAAATGCGTCCTCGAGACGCCGACCGAAACGATCGAGGGGGCCCGTGACGTCCGCCGCGAGGTGACCGAACTCCTGCGAATGGACGCCGAGGCGTTCGTCAACTGCGCCTACGTCCGTCAAGGCGAGGTCAACAAGCTCATCCACGCCTCGCCGAGTGACCGCCAGGACATGATCGACGACCTCCTACAACTCGGCGCGCTCGAGGAGTACCGCGAACGTGCAAGCGATGCCCGTCTCGGCGTCAAGACGGTCCTCGACGGCCAGCGAGAGGTCCTCGAGAACGTTCGCCAGCAGGTCGAAAAGAAGGAGACGAAGGACCTCCACGAGCGGTTGAACGGCCTCGAGTCCCGTCGAGCCGACGTCGACGAGGAGATCGAGCACTTCGAGACACAACGCGAGCAGGCCCGCAACACGCTCGAGACCGCCGAAGACGTCCTCGAGCGCCACGAGGAGACCCGCGAGGAGATCGACCGGCTCGGAGCGGAGATCGACGACCTCCGCGAGAAGATCTCCGAGACCGAAGACAAACGCGAGGACGCGAAAACCGAGATCCGCGACCTCGAGGAGCGACGCACGGAGCTCGCGGCCGAACGCGAAGACCTACTCGCCAAGGTCGATCTCAGGAGTACCGAAGGCGGCGACGCGGACGCGGATGCGGACGCAGACGCAGTCGGGACGCGGATCGACGAACTCGAGACACGCGACGAGGAACTCCGTGACGAGTTAGAGGCGGTTCGCGTCGCGATCACCGAAACCAACGGTGAGATCGAACGGCTGCGCGAGGAGGCCGACGACCTCGAGGCCAAAGCCGAGCAGGCCCGCGAGGAGGCCGGCGACCTCGAGACGAAACTCGAGGCCGACGAAGCGGCGATCGAAGACCGGGAGGCAAAACTCGACGATCTCGAGGCGGAGATCGACGCCGCGCGTGAACAGTTCGAGGACGCACCGATCGACTTCGGCGACACGGAGAGCCATCTCGAGGCGCTCGAGGCCGAGCGCGAGGCGTTGACCGACGAGATCGGCGACGTCACCGCCGACATCCGAACCGTCGAGAACGCGATCGAGGAGGGCGAGCAGTTGCTCGAGGAAGGGAAGTGTCCCGAGTGCGGTCAGTCCGTCGAGGACTCGCCCCACGTCAACGTCTTAGACGAGAAACGTGAGGAACTGGCCGCCCTCGAGGAACGACTCGACGCCCTCGAGGCCGAGCGCGACGACGTCGACGATCGGATCGACCGCGCCGAGGAGCTACGCGAGGCCGAACGACGGGTCGACCGGCTCGAGGAGAACCGCGACAACGTCGAGCAGCTGCTCGCGGAGAAACGCGAGACGCTCGCTGATCGACGGGAACAGCGCGATCGACTGCTCGAGGACGCCACGGAGTACGAGAACGACGCCGAAGCGAAACGGACCGAAGCCGCCGACCTCGAGGAGTCGGTCGCGACGAAGCGAGCCGAACTCGGTGAGATCAACGGCGAACGCGGCGATATCAGGGACACACTGGAGTCGCTCCGCCGGATCGCCGAGATCGACGACGAACGCGAGGCCCTCGCCGCCGAGATCGAGACCCGGCGCGAACGCCGCCGGGACTGGCAGACGATGAACGACGAACGCCGCGAAACCCTCTCGAACAAGCGCGAGCGCAAGCGCGACCTCGAGTCGGAGTTCGACGAGGACCGCGTCGAGACCGCCCGCGAAGACAAACAAAACGCCGAGCAGTACCTCGAGAAGGTCGACGACAAACTCGCCGACCTCGAGGAGAAACGGACGAATCTCCAGAACGCGATCGGTGCCGCCGAGCGGGAACTCGAGGAACTCGAGGAGCTTCGCGACCGTCTCGACGCCGTCGAGAAGCGGTGTGAGCGACTCGAATCACTGTACGACGAGGCCGAGACGTTACAGGCGACGTACGCCGACCTTCGGTCGGAGCTGCGCCAGCGTAACGTCGAGACCCTAGAGCGGTTGCTCAACGAGACGTTCGAGTTGGTCTACCAGAACGATTCCTACGCCGGAATCGACCTCGACGGCGAGTACCGGCTGACGGTCTATCAGAAGGACGGTGAACCCCTCGAGCCAGAACAGCTCTCCGGCGGCGAGCGGGCGCTGTTCAACCTCAGCCTGCGGTGTGCGATCTACCGGCTGCTCGCGGAGGGCGTCGAAGGCGCGGCGCCGATGCCGCCGCTGATCCTGGACGAACCGACCGTCTTCCTGGACTCAGGTCACGTCACCCAACTCGTCTCGCTGGTCGAATCCATGCGCGACTTGGGCGTCGAACAGATCGTCGTCGTCAGCCACGACGAAGAGCTCGTCGGGGCGGCCGATTCGCTCGTCCGTGTCGAAAAAGACGCCACCTCGAACCGGTCGCGCCTCGAGCGGGGGCGTCCGCCCGAGTCCGAGCTGCTCGCGTCCGACTGATACGGCCCACTGTCGGTCAGTCCCGGCTTACCGCAGCTGGGTCCGGGTGCCGAGACATCGGTACGAGCGGCCGCGTGGCTGTCCGACGTGGCGCACCTCCAGAATCGACTCGTTCGGCTCGTTTCAGGAGTGTTTCTCGGCCGGTGTGCTCGTCTCGTTGTCGGCGCTGACGTCGGTTTCGATAGCGTCGGCGTCGACTCGGACCACCTCGAGTGCGCGATCACAGTCGGCCGTGGTTCGATAGCCGCGTTCGCCGGCGACGTCGGGCTCCTCGAGCAGCCCAGCGGCTGACAGGACCGTAAGTCGACCATGCAGGTCGCTCTCACAGATGTCGTAGCTGTCGAGCAGCGTTCTGACGCCGAGCGGACCGCGGTCGGCGAGTTCGATCAACAGGCCGAGCGTTGTCTCGTCGTGTACGTTCGTCAGCAGCGCTCGGACCGGGTCGTCGACGGTCTGAGCCGCGAGCTCGAGGGCCGATTCGTCGACGTCCTCGAGGCGGTCGTTTTGAACGTAACACTCGTTTCCGCTCTGTGGATCGCGGACGAGACTCGCGTGCTCGGATCGTTTGAGAAGGAGATATCGTCTGCCGGTGTCGTCTTGGACGGTTTTCATAGTCGGGTTGGAACGTCCGGTACCAGGTGTTGGCCGAGCGTGCCTGAAGTAGTTTCGGCTATCCGACGGTCAGTCCGGTGACCGATTCGGGTCGGTTTCGTCGGCGTTGTCGTCCGCGTCGTCTTCGCCGGCAGCGGGCGTGTTGCCTTCGTCGCCCTCGTCGCTTGCGTCATCTTCGTCACTCTCGTCGTCCACCGAGAAATCCTGTCGCTTGACGCTTCGGTAGCGACGAACGGCGAACCCGGTAAGTACGAGCCCGGCAGCGAAGAGGAAACTGGCGTACGTCGTCTCGCCTTCGAAGACCAGAAACAGCCCGGCAAGCGCGTATGCCAAAATTGCGCCGTTGAGGACGAGCACCAGCGCCCAGAACGCCTCCAGGAGATCGCTTGGCACGTCGGATTCGCTGAGCGACGTCTCAGTGGTCGTCGCCAGTTCCGCTTCCGCCTCCGATTCCATATCGGAGCGGAGATCCGAGAACAGATCCGACCCCGCGTTCTCGGTCGGTACCTCCGGAATCGTAATGGAGTCGCTCTCGGGATCCCGAAACTCCGCCTCGGGATCGTACTCGTCGGGTTCGTCCTCGGACCGGTCGGAGTCCACACACCAACGGAGGACGAGCCATCAAAAAAGCGTTCGCGTTCGGCGTAGCCGGAAGTCGATTTCGGCTGACGGAACGCCGGCTGTCGGTCAGTTCCGACGAGCCGTATCAGGCGAGCTCCGCAAGCGTAAGTGTTCGAGAGGTCTCGACCCACGCCAGCGGATTCTCGGCGTCGTAGAAGACGACACCGTCTTCCGTCTCGTAAGATTCGACCGTCGCGGTGCCCTCGGGGATACTACGCGGCTCGCTGCTATCCGTCGTATCGTCGGCATCGATGGACACTTCGATCACCTGATAGTGTGTTATGTGTTACCGCATTATATGTCTTTGTGCTCTCCCAATATTCTCACGGTGGCAGGTCGGTCGAAGTGTGTGGGTTTTTATCCGGTGGCTCCCAAGCCCGACACCATGACTGAGGCGGGCCAAACCGGACTCGCGGAGTTTTCAGCCGACGAGTCCACGGAGCGACCACCCGAAGAGGCGGCCCACGTCGCGGGCAACGGCGGCTCGAGTGCCGCCGAAGTGATCGACGTCGTCGAAGAGACCCTCCCGGAACCCGACGGCAAACTCGACCTCGCAGTGATGCAGGTCGACTACACGATCGCCGGCTACGGCGACGAGGAACGACCGATCATGCACGTCTTCGGGCGGACACCCGATGGCGAACTCGAGCACGTCCAGGTCGTCGGCTTTCGTCCCTACTTCTACGCGCCGACCGACAGCCTCGAGCGACCGCCCGAAGAGGAGTACGATCGGCTGACCGACAGCCGTGAGTTCGACCGGAACGGCGAGCCCTACGAGAGCATCCGCGGCGAGAAGCTGACGAAGATCTTCGGCCAGACGCCCCGGGACGTCGGACAGGTGCGCGACGACTTCGACCACTACGAGGCCGACATCCTCTTTCCGAACCGGTTTCTGATCGACAAGGACGTCCGCAGCGGGATTCGAGTGCCCGAACGCCGCGCCGAGGACGACTCGCTGGTCGTCCCCCACGAGGAGGTCGAGGCCGCAGACGTCGACGCCGATCCACGCGTCTGTACCTTCGACATCGAGGTCGACGATCGCTCGGGCTTTCCCGAAGACGGCGAGGAACCGATCGTCTGTCTCACGAGCCACGACTCCTACCGCGACGAGTATCTCATGTGGCTCTACGAGGCACCGATCGGCGACGGGCCGATCCCCGACGAGATCACCGAGTACGAGCCGATCGAAGGCGAGATCGACCACGAGGTTCGGGCCTTCAAGGAGGAGGAAGCGATGCTCGAGGCCTTCGTCGACTACATCCGGGAGACCGATCCAGACGTCCTCACCGGGTGGAACTTCGAGGACTTCGACGCGCCGTACTTCCTCGACCGCCTCGAGGAACTCCAGGGCCCCCACCACGAGTACGACCTCGAGATCGATCGCCTCTCGCGGGTCGACGAGGTCTGGCGCAGTAACTGGGGCGGACCCGACATCAAAGGCCGGGTCGTCTTCGACCTGCTGTATGGCTACCAGCGGATGGTGTTCTCCGAACTCGACTCGTATCGGCTCGACGCCGTCGGCGAGGCCGAACTCGGCGTCGGCAAGGAACGCTACGCCGGCGACATCGGCGACCTCTGGGAAGACGACCCCACGCAACTGCTCGCGTACAACCTCCGGGACGTCGAACTCTGTGTCGAACTCGACCGCCAGCAGGAGATCATCGCGTTCTGGGACGAGGTGCGCTCGTTCGTCGGCTGTAAACTCGAGGACGCGCCGACGCCCGGCGACGCGGTCGACATGTACGTCCTCCACCAGGCCCACGGCGAGTTCGCGCTTCCGTCGAAGGGCCAGCAGGAGGCCGGCGAGGAGTACGAGGGCGGCGCCGTCTTCGAACCGATCACGGGCGTCAAGGAGAACGTCACCGTGCTGGACCTGAAAAGTTTGTATCCTATGTGCATGGTGACTGTTAACGCGTCACCGGAGACGAAGGTCGATCCCGAGACCTACGACGGCGAGACGTACGAGGCGCCGACGGGGACTCACTTCCGGAAGGAGCCCGACGGCGTGAACCGCCAGATGATCGAGGAACTGCTCGCCGAGCGCGAGGAGAAGAAGGAACTCCGGAATCAACACGAGCCCGGTACGCCCGAGTACGAGCAGTACGACCGCCAGCAGGGCGCAGTGAAGGTCATCATGAACTGCTTCACGCCGGACACGGAGGTTTTAACTCCGGATGGTGTGCGCAACATTACAGATCTCGAAGTCGGCGACGACGTATATTCGCTCGATCCGGAGACTGAAGAGTTAGAAGTCAAACCCGTCGTCGAAACCCACGCATATCCGGACTACGACGGCGAGCTGATCGATATCGAGACGAGTAAGATAGACTTCCGTGTCACGCCGAACCACCGAATGCTCGTCCGCAAAAACGAGACGAACGGAATCACGGAAGACGAGTACAGTTTCGTCGAGGCCGGGAAACTCGATCGAGCGACGAACTACGAACTACCCCACGACTGGGACGGCCCTGACGGAGACGAACTCGAGGAAGTCGATCTCACGGAACTCATCGACGGCGAGTATGAGGTTTGGGTTAGACCGTCCGTCCACGGTCACACGTTCACGGCAGAACTGGGCTGGACGCCACGTCGCGTGCCGAAAGCCGACGTCGAACAAACGGGCTACGTTTTCACGGCCGAAGAGTTCGA
Source organism: Natronolimnohabitans sp. A-GB9 (assembly GCF_030848565.1). GTDB lineage: Archaea > Halobacteriota > Halobacteria > Halobacteriales > Natrialbaceae > Natronolimnohabitans. Next base: position 293,280 of record NZ_JAVDDV010000001.1, on the reverse strand, counting down.
GGAACACCGCGAGTACATCGAGGAGGTTTGTGAGACGAGCTTCGTTCACCGTGAATCCGGACGAAAGTGGATTCCGCGAACCTACGACGGCGACGATTTCCTCGATCTACTCGCGTGGTTCATAACGGAAGGGAACGTTTACACGTCCGACAACAAGCAGTTCGGCGAAAACTTCCGTGGCTCTGCTACGACCGTTAAACTGGCTCAGGACAAACTCCCGATCGCTGACGGCGGCGTCGATCACCACGCAACGATCGGTGAATTGCTCGATGACATGGAGTTCGACTACTACGTTGACGATCGCTCCTACACGATCACGTCGAAACTCCTCGGCAATCTTCTGACGTCGCTCTGTGGGGAAGATAGCTTCGAGAAACGAATTCCCGAGTTCGTTTTCGAGTGTAGCCGCCGACAGAAGCGACGGTTCCTCGATGTTCTCGTCGATGGCGACGGAGACCGACAGGTGAACTCGTGGCGGTACTCGACCGCTAGTGACCTGCTGCGAGACGACGTTCTTCGACTCTGTGCACATCTCGGTTTGACGGCGAACTACAGTCGAGACAGCGGAACGTGGCGTATCTACGTTACGGAGAACGCGAAGAACACGCTTCGGATGCATCGGAGTGCGTCCGAAAGTACGGCCGAGAATGGCGTCTACTGTGTCACTGTCGAGGATAACCATACGTTGCTTGCCGGACGGAACGGAACGTTCCAGTTCGTCGGCCAATCTCTATACGGCGTCTCCGGTTGGGAACAGTTCCGTCTGTACGACAAGGAAGCCGCATCGGCGATCACAGCTACAGGCCGTGAAGTCATCGAATTCACCGAAACTGCTGCGAACGAAGAGGGATACGAGGTTACGTACGGAGACACCGACAGCGTAATGCTCGAGCTCGGACCCGACGTCTCGAAGGAGGAGGCGCTCGAGACGTCCTTCGAGATCGAGGAGCACATCAACGACCGGTACGACGACTTCGCACGGGACGAACTAAACGCAGAGTTCCATCGCTTCCAGATCGAGTTCGAGAAACTCTACCGGCGGTTCTTCCAGGCTGGAAAGAAGAAACGTTACGCCGGCCACATCACCTGGAAGGAGGGCAAGGAGGTCGACGACGTCGACATCGTCGGCTTCGAGTACCAGCGATCGGACATCGCCCCGATCACCAAGGAGGTCCAGCACCGGGTCATCGAGATGATCGTCAAGGAGGGCGACGTCGAAGGGGCCAAGGAGTACGTCAACGAACTCATCGAGGACGTCCGGACGGGCGAGGTCTCGCTCGAGGAGATCGCCATCCCCGGCGGCATCGGCAAGCGCCTGGACAACTACGACACCGACACCGCACAGGTCCGGGGCGCGAAGTACGCGAACCTGCTGCTCGGTACCAACTTCCAGCGCGGGAGCAAGCCCAAACGGCTCTACCTCGAGCGGGTCGACCCCGCCTTCTTCCGCCGAATGGAGGACGAAGAAGGGTTCGATCCCCAGCACGATCCGCTCTACGGCGCGTTCAAGCGCGATCCCGACGTCATCTGCTTCGAGTACGAAGACCAGATCCCCGAGGAGTTCGAGGTCGACTACGACACCATGCTCGAGAAGACCCTGAAGGGGCCGATATCCCGGATCCTCGAGGCACTGGACGTTTCCTGGCAAGAGGTCAAAAGCGGCCAGGAGCAGAAGGGTCTCGACAGCTTCATGTGACTGTCCTCTACTCGAGTGTCACACTACGCCTCGTCGCATCGTACGGGTTGCTGTAAGGGTTACAGCGTTTCGAGGTGAAAGCTCCCGGCTCCATACGATGGATCGTACCGAGAGACAGTTCCGACCAGCCGCCCTACTTCGGTTCTCGACTCATACGGACTGCTGTAACTATGTCCCGCCGATCGCCAGTACGGGGTCGGCGATCGGCGGTCAGTGACGACAGGAGACCGTATCATACTGTCAGACAGTATTAGCCAGGTGATTGCTCGGCAGATGGACCGCCGTCCGTCGGTGCCGGCGACCCACAACCGCCTGTGAGGGCGCCGGGGTAGCGGACCGTACCCGTCGTCCCAACGGGACCGTTCGTTCGATCGTCGACACGTTGACTCACTCGAACCGTCGAACGGTGGGGGTTTAAGTCATACTGGAATACGGTTTTCAAATCAGGGTCGTTAGATAGAGACCGAAAAACTGAGCTTCTATATTTGGGAAATTATTTTCCCAGAGGGAAACCGTATCCAGTGGGATACGAAACCGTTATCAGTCACACGACCCACGGTTTACACGACAGAGTACTATGGCACGTCTCGAACTAAACAACCTGCACGCGGAGGTAGCGGAGGGCGACGAGAAGATTCTCGAGGGCGTCGACCTCGAAGTCGAGTCGGGCGAGATCCACGCACTGATGGGTCCCAACGGCTCCGGGAAGTCGACGACCGCGAAGGTCATCGCCGGCCATCCAGCCTACGAGCTCACGGAGGGGGAAGTGCTGCTTCACCTCGAGGAAGACGAGTTCGGTGAGGAGATCGAGATCGACGAGGACCAGCGCACCTGGGATCTCCTCGAGCTCGAACCCAACGAGCGCGCCGCGCTCGGGATCTTCCTCGCGTTCCAGTACCCCGCCGAGATCGAAGGCGTGACGATGACGAACTTCCTGCGGACGGCACTCAACGCCAAGATCGAGGAGCGCGAGGAACTCTTCGAGGAGGACGACGGCGAAGATGAAGAAGAAGAGGACGAAGGCTTCGAGTCCTCGCCGATGGAAGGCCCCGCAGACGATGGCGAAGTCGGCGTCGCCGAGTTCCAGCAGATCCTCCAGGAGAAGATGGAGCAACTGGACATGGACGAGAAGTTCGCACAGCGCTATCTCAACGCCGGCTTCTCCGGCGGTGAGAAGAAACAGAACGAAGTCCTGCAGGCTGCCATCCTCGAGCCGTCGATCGCCGTGCTCGACGAGATCGACTCCGGGCTCGACATCGACCGCCTCCAGGACGTTTCGGACGGTATCAACGCCCTGCGCGACGAGCAGGGTACGGGCGTTCTCCAGATCACCCACTACCAGCGTATCCTCGACTACGTCGAACCCGACCGCGTCCACGTGATGCTCGACGGTCAGATCGCCAAAAGCGGCGGTCCCGAACTCGCCGAGGAACTCGAGGACAAGGGGTACGACTGGGTCCGCGAAGAGGTCTACGGCACCGCGTAACCACTTTCGGCTAGAACAACGGTAATAACCCTACAGCCGTAACCATATACACAATCAAATCATGAGTTCCGAACAAGATCACCTCAAAGAAACTGACACTGAAGCGCGGTTCGAGTTCAAGAAAGAACAGAACGCCGCGGTCAAATCCGACAAGGGCCTGACCGAGGAGGTCATCCGCATGATCTCCGAGGACAAGGACGAGCCCGACTGGATGCTCGAGCGACGGCTCCGTGCGCTCAAGCAGTACCAGAACATGCCGATGCCGACGGACTGGCCCGGCCAGCCGGACCTCTCGGGCCTGGAGATCGAAGAGATCGTCCCCTACATCCGCCCTGACGTCGACAAGCGCGAAGGCGTCGACGACTGGACGGAGCTGCCCGACGAGATCAAAGACACCTTCGACAAGCTGGGCATTCCGGAAGCCGAGAAAAACGCCCTCTCCGGCGTCGGCGCCCAGTACGAGTCCGAGGTCGTCTACCAGAACATGCAAGAGCAGTGGGAGGAGAAGGGTGTCATCTTCATGAACATGGACCGTGCGGTCCAGGAACACCCCGAACTCGTCAAAGAGCACTTCATGACGACCTGCGTGCCGCCAAGCGACAACAAGTTCGCGGCGCTGCACGGCGCCGTCTGGTCGGGCGGCTCGTTCGTCTACGTCCCCGAGGGCGTCACCGTCGAGATGCCCGTCCAGGCGTACTTCCGGATGAACTCGGAAGGGATGGGCCAGTTCGAGCACACGCTCATCATCGCCGAGGAGGGTTCGGAAGTCCACTACATCGAGGGCTGTTCCGCACCGAAGTACGGTGCTCACAACCTCCACAGCGGCGGCGTGGAAGTCTTCGTCAAGGAAGACGCCCACGTCCAGTACTCGACAGTCCAGAACTGGTCGAAAAACACCTACAACCTTAACACGAAACGCGCCATCGTCGAGGAGAACGGGACGATGGAGTGGATTTCGGGCAGCATGGGCTCGAAGGCCACCATGCTCTACCCGTGTTCGATCCTCAAAGGGCGAGGGGCGACCGACACCCACATCACCATCGCCTTCGCCGGCGAGGGTCAGGACATCGACACCGGCGCGAAGGTCTACCACAACGCGCCCGAGACGAGTTCGACCATCGAGTCCAAGTCGATCTCCAAAGACGGCGGCCGCACCAACTACCGCGGTCTCGTCCACATCGCCGACGGCGCCGAGGACTCCTCGACGGCAGTCGAGTGTGACGCCCTGATGTTCGACAACGAGTCGACGTCGGACACCATGCCGTACATGGAGATCGAGGAGTCGAAAGTCGACGTCGCCCACGAGGCGACCGTCGGCAAGATCGGTGACGAGGACATCTTCTATCTCCAGAGCCGCGGTCTGGACGACGACGACGCCAAGAAGATGATCGTCGCCGGCTTCATCGAGCCGATCACGGAGGAACTGCCCATCGAGTACGCGGTCGAACTCAACCGCCTCATCGAACTCGAGATGGAGGGAAGCCTCGGATAACCCCGAGACCAGACATGAGCACGCAGGTACACGCCAATCTCACGGAGGAACAGGTACGCCAGATTTCGGGCGACTTAGACGAGCCCGACTGGCTCTTAGAGACGCGTCTCGAGGCCCTCGAGGCGCTCGAAGAACTGGAGATGCCCGACGTCATCCGGACGCCGGGTCGGGACTGGACGAATCTCCACGAACTCGACTACGAGTCGCTCGTGGATCCGCTGAACGCCGCCGAGGACAAAGACCAGCTCGGTCCCGACGAGGTCGACGTGCTCTCGTGGGCCGACGCGGTCGACGAACACGAAGCACTCCTCGAGGACCACTTCGGTTCCGTCGTCGATCCCCAGGAGAACTATCTGACGGCGCTGTCGACGGCGCTGTTTAGCACCGGAACGGTCGTCTACGTCCCTGAGGGCGTCGACGCTGAGGACGTCACCATCCGGACCGAGCAAAACTCCCGCTCGCTGTTTAACTACACGCTCGTCGTCACCGAGGAATCGTCCTCGGTCACGATCTTAGAGCGCCAGTCGACCGGCACCGAGCAGGACGAGCAGTACTACAGCGGGGTCGTCGAGATCGTCGCCGGCGAGAACAGTTCAGTCCAGTACGGTAGCCTCCAGAACCTCTCGGAGGACGCCTACAACTTCACCGTCAAGCGCGGCGAGACCGACACGTACGCCACGATCGACTGGATCGAGGCCAACCTCGGCACCCAGCTGACGAAGACGGAGGTCTCGACGGAGCTCAACGGCGACTCCTCCGAGACGCAGATCGTCGGCGCGTTCTACGGCCACAACGACCAGCACTTCGATCTCGACGCGAAGGTCTGGCACCGCGCCGAACACACCACCGCCGACCTCGTGACCCGCGGCGTCACCGACGACGTCGCCCGTTCGGTCTACGAGGGCGTCCAGGACGTCGGTCGCGACGCCTGGGACACCAGCTCCTACCAGCGTGAGAACACGCTGATGCTGTCCGACGACAGCGAGGCCGACGCCTCGCCGAAGCTGATCATCAACAACCACGACACCGAAGCGAGCCACTCCGCGACGGTCGGCCAGATCGACCAGGAGGATCTGCTGTATATGACCTCCCGCGGTGTCGACCCGCGCACCGCGCGTAACATGCTCGTCGAGGGCTTCTTCGTGCCCGTCTTAGAAGAGATCGCCGTCGACGAACTGCGCGAGGATCTCGAGGAACAGATCGCTGCACGTCTTCGCAAGCGAGAATAGACGCTCGAATCGAGCTCCTCTTTCCGTTCGCGTTTCGGCGTTCGTTCTGTCGACCCGTCATCGTCGCGTCTGACAACGACTTTTATAGGATGATCGGCTATCCGGAGACGATGCGGGCCCTCACCATCGAACTCGAGGACGAAACCGTCGACGCACTCGAGGCCGAGCGGGAACTGTTCGGCTTCGAGAGCCGGGGGGCGTACGTCCGGTGGATCATCGCGAACCGTGGCTCGATCGAAGCCGAGCGCGAGCCCGATCACGACGTAAAGCAGGATCGGGTGCTTACCGACCACGGCGAGCGCATCGCACGACTCGAAAAACGAGTCGCGGTCCTCGAAGAGACGGTCGAGGTCGCCGGCGACGGGAGGGCTGAGACACGGGCGTCCGACGAGCCTGCCGAATCCGACGAGCGGACGGTACGCGGCGAGTCGACCGGAACGGATTCCAACTCGAGTCGAGCACGGAGCGGCGACGACCAGCCACTGTCGCGGGAGAGACGACCGCGACGGGACGGCACGGCCGAGGCGACGGCGGACCGCGAGCCGGAACTCGAGGTCCGTGGCGCACCGAGAACGGTTCGACAGGGGCCGGACTCACGAATCCGACCGGACGAGAACGAACGGACGGCGTCGGTAGACGGGACGGAGACAGGTGACGGTGACCGTTCGAACGAAGACGACGCGAAACGAACCGCGGTGGATTCGGGTCCGGAGTCGGTGGACCGGTCCCCGTCGGCGTCGGGCAGACCGGCCCCGATCTCCCCGGAACGCGTCGCGCGGATCCCGGAGGACCCGGTCCACGAGGACGCCGGCGTCCTCGGGAGCGTCGAAGCCGAGCGACTCGACGAACTCTCCCGGCGTGCGGTCGCCACGACACGAAAGCGACTCGACAGGGACGTCCAGACCGGCCTCGAGTACGCGTCCTCGACCCGACTGACCGGCGGCGGCGTCCGTCCTGGCGAGGATATCGCCGACCTCGACGAGCTGTCGATTCCGGGCCGATCGGCCGAGACACTCGAGAAGCGACGCCACGCCGTCGGCCGTGCGCTGGCGTACCTCCGGGACGAGGGACGTGCACGCCGGTCCGATTTCGTCGACGCGCTCTATGGCGAGTGTCCCGCCGGCTACGAGACAGCCGATAGCTGGTGGGAATGCGTCAAAACGGGGCTCAAACAGGTCGAGGCGGTCGAGGGCGGTGAAGGGGCACGCGTCTGGCGATTTCGTGACTGATACTGTCGGACAGCAGTCAGTGCGCGGTCGGTCGCGAACGCGCGGCCGTCACCGTCGGGACGGCCGCAGTCGCGCGACCGATCGTCGAATCGTGCTGTCCAACAGTATGACCTCCGACCGGTCGCCGTGGCGTTACCGGACCACGCGAGTAGGGAGCGTTAAGTATCAGCGGCCCGGACGAACTGGTATGAGTCTGGGACAGCGCGTCTCGAGCGACCACCAGTTGACCCGACTACTCCAGATCGGGGTCGTACTGGAGGAGGTCGTCGAGTCACGCGCCGCCCACCACCTCGACTCGCTCCCGCCGGCCGAACGGGACGCGCTCGACGAGGAGGTACGCGAGTTGCTCGAGGAGGCCGCCGCGGAGTCGGCCGACCACCGCGAGCGACTCGAGGCGCTGATCGACGAGCTCGACGCCGATACCGTTTCCTACGAAGAGATCAACGCACTGGTCGACGCCCGTTACGGGCCGCCGGAGGACACCGACGGCGTCCTCTACGACCAGTTGGCAAACGAGGAGACGGCCTACAAGTTCTACGACGATCTGATCGAGGCGATAGAGGCCTCCGAAGGGGAGTTCGCTATCGATCGCGATCGGCTGCTCGAGACGCTGTACGACATCCGCGAAGAAGAAAAAGAGGGCGTCGAAGAAGTGACCGAGATAATGGAACGGAGAGCATGATCGGGGCAGTGGCGACTGTACCAGCAAAACGAACGCGAACGCGAGCGCGTTCGGGCACACACTCTCACGATTCGTCACGACCCCTCGTGACACCACTAAACGTGAACCGGGCCGTTCAGGGAACACACACGGCGGCAGATAGCTACGGAGGAACGCGATGAACACGGCAGACCAATATCTCAAGGCAATCTATCTCGCACAGCGGATCGAGGACGGCCCCGCGTCGACCGGCACGCTCGCGGACATCCTCGAGGTCAGTCCAGCCAGCGTCAACGAGATGGTCGGCAAACTCGAGGACCGCGGACTCGTCGACCACGAGAAGTACAAGGGTGCGAGCCTCACCGAGGAGGGACTCGAGCGGGCCCACGACGCCCTCCAGACGTACTGTATCATCGAACGGTTCCTCGCGAACGTCCTCGAGGTCGAGGAGTTTCGGGAGGAAGCCCGCGCCCTAGAGAGTGTCATCGACGACACCGTCGCCGAGCGCCTCGATACGATCATCGACCGGCCCGGGGAGTGTCCGGACTGTTTCGACCCCGAGCGGGACTACTGTGAGCGACTCGAGGCCGGTACCGACGGCGGTGCCGACTGATCCGGTGTGACGAGTTCCTGACACGAGCGCTGCCTATCCTGTGAGCACGCCGGAACTCATGTACTGATCACTCATCTCTGGAACCGGATTCGCCGAACCGAACGTATCGTCGGCCCACGAGTGCGGCGAGCGCGAGTACAACGATGACCGTAACGCTGACGCCGAATGGGAGCGTCCATCGGCCGTCGCCCGTCCAGTCGTCCTCGAAGACGGTCGCGTAGTAGTTCGCGACCGCCTCCCCGTGGAGCGCAAGGAGCACTTCCCGATTGTTCTCGAAGGCGTTTGCGTTCCAGTTTGCGCTGCCGACGACGGCGACCTCGCGGTCGACGACGACGCCCTTGGCGTGGATCTTCTCGAAGCGGTCGGTTTCCTCGACGAGGGCGACCTCGAGTGAGAGTGACTCGGCGGCAGCGAGTTCCTCGAGGTCGCTGGCCAGCGCGGCGTTTTCGTCCTCGTGGTACCACGTCGAGTCGAGGAGGATCGTAACGTCGACACCGCGGCGGGCCGCCTCGATCGTCTCCTCGAGGACGGCGGCGTCGGCATCGATACTGGCTTGCTTGACGAGGATCTCCTCGTCGGCCCCGGCGAGAAGCTCCGTCAGCTGCGTCTCGGCGTTGTCGGGCGCGACGAGCAGTTCGGCGGTCTCGACGGGGACCGTCTCCGGTTCGTGTTCGGTTGGGTACGACCGGGACGGCGCCACGTCGCCGTCGTCCTCGACGAACGTGGCGTCGGACAGAAAGGCAGTTCCGGAGTCGGTGTCCCAGCCGCCGTAGTCGGCCGCAAACACCGCTGCGAGGTCGCCCGCGAGCGTCTCGTCCTCGAGGACGACCCCCCAGCCGCGGCTCCCCTCGCCGCCGACGCCTGCTGGCTTCCAGTTCTCGGTGGTGACGATGACGCGGTCGTCGGCGACGGCGTACTTCGGGTGGTGGTATCGATAGCGAGCCCCTTCACCGCCGATCGCGCGAACCTCGACGTCGCCAGCCGTGAGCGTCTCGAGGACGTCCTCGGTCGCCGCCGGCGTCCCGCCGACGGGGCCGGACTCGACGAGGACCCTGACGTCGACGCCACGGTCGGCGGCTGCGACGAGGTCGTCGGCGATCGTCTCGGACGTGATCGTGTAGCCGGCGACCAGAAGGCGCTCGTCGGCCTCGTGGATCGCCTCCCGTGGTGTCTCTGGTCCGTCAGGAAGGACGAACGCCGTCGCCGCGTCGACGTCGGCCGTCGAGACCGGGAGACAGGTCCCACCGCGTGGATGCCACGTTCCCTCGGCGGGCGTCTCGACGGCCGCGTCGCCGTCGCTATCGCTTCGGTACCACCGTTCGGCCAGCGGTGCGCGGTCGTAGGCGACCGTATCGACCGTCGTCGTCTCGTTTCGCAGTTCGAGTTCGTCACCGTCTGCGGCCAGCCGGACGTGGCCCTCGAGTTCGTAGACGGGGTCGTCGGTCAGCTCCGCAGTGACGGTTGGTTCGAGACTCAACGCGACGCGACCGGAGACAGTCTCGTTTGGGAAGGTCGCGGTCGTGTGACCGTCAGTGAGCGTCCAGTTCCCGAGAGTCGTCTCGGCGGGCACCTCGAGGACGAGATACTCGCCGACGTTGTCACGGATCGTCGGGTTCGGGTAGAGTTCGACGATGCGTGGCTCCGTTGGAGTGGTATTCGAGCCCGTATCGTTCCCCTCGATCGGCTCGGTTACAGCACGGGGACAGGTGGGCTCGGTCTCGAGCGGGGTGGGAGAAACTGTAGACGCGCTCACTTCGTCGCCACTGAACGTGGGAGGAGACGTCGCCTGGAGCATCGCTCCGCCGGTACAGAGCGTGAGGCCGACGAGCGCGACGAGGACGACCGGCCGTGGATCCATCGCCCGCTCTGGGCGCCTGATAGTACGTAAACTCTCGGACCGAAAATCGAATCGTCGCTACGTCGCCGGCTCGAGTGTCGCCTTCTCGGCCTCTGCCTGGACGAGATACGCCCGGTCGTCGCGATACTCGGCGACGATCTCGAGGGCGCGTTCGGTACCGATCTGGTTGAGCGCCCAGGCGGCGCTGGCTCGGGCGCGGTTCGCGTCGTCCTCGGCGAGAACGTCGGCGAGGGGATCGATCGCGCGAGTGTCGCCGATCAGACCGAGCGCGCGAGCGGCCCAGCTGCGCACGTCTGGGTTGTCGGCAACCAGCTGCTGAGCGATCGGTTCGACGGCGTCTTCGGCGCCGATCTCACCGAGCGCACGGAACGACGGCTGCTGGAGCGTCGGGTTGGAGTCGACGTAGTCGAGTACGGTGTCGACGACCTCGTCGTCTTCGACGCCGATCTTCCCGAGGATGCGCATGGCCGCCTCGTCACGCCGGTTTGCCTTCTGGAGCATCGGATCGATGGCCTCCTCGGGTCCCATCCGCTCTAAGGCCTCGAGACAGTGTTCCTCCATGTACTCGGAGTCGAAGGTCTCGTAGGCGAGCAAGATCATGTCGACGTTACCACGTTTCTCGTGGACCTTGAGCGCGTGCCACTCCGGAGGATAGTCCTTGACGTGGTCGAGGACGTCGTAGAACCCTTCCCGGCGCAGTTGCTCGCGGACCTCGAGGTCGGTCCACTCGGTCGCGTCGTCGATATCCGACTCGAGGGCGTCCGTGGCCTCGAGGAGCGTGGCGATCCGCTCGGCGTCGTCGTCGGGATCGAGTCCCGCTGCCTCGACGGCGTCGGCCGCCGCATCGAGCGTCGCGTCGAGTTGGTCGGCGACGTTCTCGCCGTCGCTGCGCAGTGTGACGGAGGTTCCGAGAACGTCGTTGAGATCGTCGAGGAACGCCTCGACGGCCTCGTTCAGTTCGGTGTTCCCCTCTTCGGTCCAGCGGGTGCCCGTGATCGTGGCGCTGGCGCCGTCGATCTCGCCGACGACGTCCTCGGCATAGGGACCGCGCTGGTCCTCCAGATCGGACTCGAGGTCGGAAACGTCGCTCTCGATGTCGTCGTACCGGTCCTGGAGCTCCTCTTCGGGTGTGGTCTCGTCTTCGTCTTCCTCGTCTTCGTCCTCGGGTTCGGGCGGCTCCGGAATCTCGACCGCCTCCAGGTCTTCCTGCAGGGAGTCGATGTCCGCCTCGACGACGTCTAGGTCGTCTTCCGTCTCGGCGGCGTCGAGATCCGACTCGAGGTCGTCGACCTCGCCCTCGAAGCGCTCGAGAGAGTCACGGATGGCCTCGAGATCGACCGGTTCCTCCGCTCCGTCCTCGGCTGCCTCGTCATCGCTCATGGTACCACCTGGAGTTGGTGATGACGCCGACGCGTGGCAGTGTGCATATCCTACGGTCGTCCAAGCAGCGCCCTAAGCGTTTCCATGCACGTCGGGTTCCGGCGATGCCGGGTCCTCGCGCCAGTAGAACAACGGACTGAGCGTCATGTAGGCGATACCGAGTGTCAACAGCGCGTAGGGGAAGGTTCGACCCGCGAACTCGGGGATGAGAATCGCGAGTACGTGGACGACACCCATGAGTGCTGCATCACGGGCGAGCAAGTCGGGATACTCGATGCGAGAGACCATCAGATAACAGAACGCCCCGGTCACCGCGAGGACGAGCCACGGATGCGTTTCGCCGGCGAGGATCGCCGCACCGAGAATCGTCGCCGCGAGCGTCGTCTGGATACCTTCGGTGTAGCTACCGGAGACGTCGTAGGCCGTGTACATCCCGAGACGGGTGACGGCCATGGCGACGAACAACGCACAGACTGCCGTGACGAGCAACAGTTCGCCAGTGATCACGAGCGCGCCGGTGGCCGGATCGAAACCGCCCTCGAGGCCGTCAGTAACGACGACGAACGCGAGGACGGCAGGAGCGACTGCGAAGGAGGCGACGTCGGCCAGCGAGTCGAGATACGGCCCGGCGTCGGTACCGCCATAGCGGCGCGCAAGGATTCCGTCGAGGCCGTCCGCGACGGCCGCAAGGAGGATGAGTCGGGCGGCTAAATCGATGTCGACGAACGCGACGACGACGGCGATAAACCCCAGAGCAGCGTTAGCGATCGTCACCGCGTCGGCGACGCCGAGACGCCCGACGAACCGGGGAAGCATACTCGCGGATTCGGCCGGGAGGTACCTTACGTGTTTTCGTTTCCACACGGCACACCCACCGTTCCCAGTTTCGAGGATCGAACCGGGGCGGTTATACCGCGATGTTCCCAAGCCATCTGTATGAATCGGCGCGTCTATCTCGCCGCCGTCGGCTCCGCTGCTACCGCCGGGCTGGCGGGCTGTTCGACCGTCATGGGTACCTTCACCGACGACGACGGCGAACCCTGCAGTGGCGACGAGTGTGACATCGGGATGTCCCGCAACGAGTTCCTTCCCGCCGAGTACGAGGCGACCGTCGGCGAGACCGTAGTCTGGAAGAACACGAGCGGTGCCCTCCATACGGTAACGGCCCGTGAAAGCAGCCTGCCGGAGGGTGCCGACTACTTCGCTTCCGGCGGATACGACGACGAAGAGACCGCTATCGATGCCTGGCACACGTACCAGGGCGGCAAAATCGACGTCCGTGAGACGTACGAACACACCTTCGAGGTGCCCGGTGAGTACACCTATATCTGTGAGCCTCACGTCAACGGCGGCATGATCGGGACGGTCGTCGTCACCGACTGATACGGACTGCTGTGCGAATGTCCCGCTGATCGCCACTCTCTCGCCGTTCGAATCGGGTCGACGTTCCGCTTCGGGTCGATACCCGTTCGGATTCGCCGACGATAAGCGCCGTGTACAGCGTTACGAACTCCCGATAAGAATTACTTCTGACTCGAGTACCATCCTCTAATTATCTGTTTCTGGATAATATGTGAGAGTGTACCGAACTGCCGATTATGGGACGATATAGCGTTTCAACGTCGATATGTCACTCGATCGTTGGGGAAGACTTGACACACAGCGATAAGAAACCTCCATGTTTATGCATCAGGCTGATGGTGGTTTACGTATATGTCCGAAACCGGGGCGGAGACCCGTCCGCTGGGCCGACAGCTTCCCGACCCAACGACAGCGTCGAACGTTCGGTACAACCCGTCGCTCGAGGAACTTCGTGAACTCGCGGCCGACGAAGAGACGACGACCGAGTTCGGGTCGCCGTCGTACGTCAGCGAGTATCGATCGCGAAGCTCCGACCGGACGAAAAACACCGTCGACGACGAGTTCACCGCCGATGATCACGCACTCGTCGACGACGCGATCGACCGCGCGGGCGACCGCGAGATGCTCTGTGTCGATCGCCTGATGGGACGCCACCCTGACGCGACCTTCTGTTGCCGCCTGTTCGTTCCCGTCGATCACGCCCGTATCGCGCTGGCGTGGGCGAACCTGTTCGAGCCGACCGACGGCCGAGAGCCGGACCTGTACACCGTCCAGGATCCCGACTACGACGAGACTGCGATCCGCGTGCTCCCCGACGAGGGCGTCACCGCCGTGTTGGGCAGCGACTACACCGGCGAAGCCAAGAAGTCGTTCCTCCGGCTGTTCATGTTCCGGATCAAAGAACAGGGTGGACTGGGCCTTCACGCCGGCAGCAAGCGCGTCCGCGTCCGCGACGACGATGACGAACTGCGTACCGTCGGACAGGTGTTCATGGGGCTTTCGGCGACCGGCAAGTCGACACTCACCTCCCACGGCTGCTGGCTCGAGGAGCCCGAAGACGCGTCGATGCTCCAGGACGACGTCTGTGGCCTCCTGCCCACCGGCTCCGTCGCTGGCAGCGAGGGCAAGGGTCTGTTCATCAAGACGATCGGACTCGGCGAGGACGAACAGCCCGAACTCTACGACGCAGCGACCGACGAGTCGGCGATCTTAGAGAACGTCGCGGTCGACGACGACGGCACGGTCCACTTCGACGAGGACCGTTACACGTCGAACTCACGGGCGATCGTCCAGCGCGATTGTCTCGAGAGTGCCGACGAGGAGATCGACCTGGATCGGATGGATCAGGTCTTTTTCATCACGCGCAACCCCCTGATGCCGCCGGTCGCGAAACTCTCCGAGGAACAGGCCGCCGTCGCCTTCATGCTCGGTGAGTCGATCGAGACCAGCGCCGGTGACCCGTCCCGTGCGGGCGAGTCGATCCGCGTCGTCGGGACCAACCCGTTCATCATCGGTCCGGAAGGCGAGGAAGGAAACATCTTCCGTGACCTCATCGACGAACTGGACGTCGAGTGTTACGTCATCAACACGGGCTATCTCGGCGAGAAGTCCAAAGACGTCGGCGTCGAGGAGTCGGTGACGATCCTCACTGAGGCCGCACGCGGCCGGATCGAGTGGACCGACGACGACCGCACGTCGCTGACCATCCCCGAGACCGTCCCCGGACTGGACATCGAGGAGTACTACGTCCCCGATCACGTCGACGACTACGACGAGGCCGTCGCGGAGCTACGGGCCGAACGACGCGAGTATCTCGAGCAGTTCGACGAACTTCGCGAGGAGATCAAAGCCGCCGTCTACTGATCGGAGCCAACCGACATTGTGTCGGTAGCCGAACCGCTGTCGGACGTATCTCCCCACCCGTCGAATCGACGCTTTCTCCCCGATCCGACCGAAACGCTATTTACTCGATACGGAGTTATCGCTATATGGATTGGCAAGATCTGATCTTTCTCGGTGGGAGTTTGCTGACGGTCGTCGTGTTGCTCCCGACGATACGCGATCTCGAGGCACGGATTCCGCTCGAGACGAGTCTCCCGAAGGTCGGCCTCGCGATCGTCTACATAGGTAGTAGGCAGAGTGCCCCGGGCCACCGTGCCCGGGGCTGAATGCCGTCACTCAGTGCACCTCTCACTGCTGGTCTGTAGTTTTATAATGGATTATCCAAATGATAGACATATGCAAGAGGCAGAGCTCACCCACTCGCTGTCGTTCGGTCTCGACAGTACTGAGGGTGAGCCTGCCAACTTGCGTGAGGCGTCGCTTGAAGCCAGACGTATCCGTAACGAAGTCAACCGTCTCGACCGGCAAGGGTGGGACTGGGACGACATCGAAACCCCAATCACTGAGCGCGCTAACCACGTCAAAAACACCACCCAACAACTCATCGATAAGGCTCTCCAAGAGATCGAAACTTACCACGAACACAAAGACGCCGATCGTCTTGACTGGGGTCGCCCGCGAACGTACATCGATGAACCGTACCCAGTGCGGATGAATCACAACGAAGGGTACGCGCTTACACTCAACGAAAATGGAGAGGTTGCGTTCCGCATCAGTTACAAACCGTACAACTACGTTCGCGGCACTCTCCAAGGCAGCCCAGATCACCGTGAACGAGTGAAGACCGCACTTACCAGTGATGACTGGCGTGTTGGAACTGCCGAACTCGTGTACAAACACGACGAATGGCGTCTTCACGTCACCACCACGCACGAAACGCACACAGTTGCCTCACCAGAGACCGCTGACACAATCGTCGGTATCGATATTAACGAAGACTGCATTGCACTCGCCGCCCTGACCCGTAATGACGGCGTCATCGATTCCACGGTAATCGAATATCCTGATATCAAACGGGTCCGTCACGGGTTCTTCACGAAGCGCAAGCGCATGCAAGAGGCAGGCCAGAGTGCGATGGATGCGGTAGTGCAGACTGAGGAACGGGACTTCGTTCACGATCAGCTTCACAAGGTTTCACGGGACGTGGTCGAGTGGCTCTCGCAATTCGAGAATCCAGTTGTTGTCTTTGAGGACCTCAAAGACATGCGAGAGGACATCGACTACGGCACCAGAATGAACCGACGCCTCCACAGCCTCCCGTTCAACAAACTCCGCAACTTCATCTCGTACAAAGCTGCCTGGAACGGTATCCCAAGCCAAATCGTTGATCCAGAATATACGAGTCAGCGCTGCCCATGCACTGACTGCCTACACAAAGTTCGTGCGAACCGCAGGAAGAAGCGGTTCAAGCGTACGGATTGTTCGTTCCAGGATCATGCAGATCGGAAAGCAGCAGTGTGCGTAGTGCAGGAGTGGTTGTGGGATAGAGATGAGAATGTGCCGTCTCTCAACACCCTTCCAAAAGTGAAGAAGGTGAGACGGACGGTATCGGGCCCTGGTGGAGGGGCCGACCCTCACGGACCAGTATGTGGTTCGGGTGTTCATCGCCGCGGAAAGGCGACACAAGCCTCAGTCAAGGGGCAAGTGCGAGGGGAATCAAAGTCCGTTGCGTCAGCAGTGCAAGACTAAACACGGACGCCGCGGGCCACCTCGCCCGCGGTACTTCACACGCTCGGAATGACGTTCTCTGCGATCGGATTGCTGGCGACGTCGGTCGTGTGGATGCTGATCGCGTGGTACAAATCGCCGCTGGCGGGACGACTCCAGTCGATCGAAACTGCGGGCCTCGTGTTCGGTCGAACGACGGCCGCCGACGCGAGACGCCAGTTCGGGGACGACGACGATCAGTTCTGATACGGACTACTGTCCCGCTACCACTTCGTTTTGCAACTGGAGTTTTGAATTTACGATAGTGATACACAAAAGTGGGCCAGAAATTGGGCTACAAGAATAATGTTATATGCGTCCAGTTCCCATATCGGGTAATGAGTACGAAAGTACGAACACCCTCGGTCCGCGTCTGTGAACGCTGTGGCCGCGCAGAACGATGGGACGACGACCTCGAGGCCTGGCAACTCGCCCGCGAAGACGGCGAGAAGCAGGTCGGCAATCCACATTGCCTCCACGAGTGGGACATCAACGGAACGTTCAATCCCGTCGCAGACCCCGAGTGATCGGTCAAGCGGTGGCTGCCGGCCGCCAGTGATCGATCGAAGCCCGCCGGTTCGAGTCGCTGTTTTGGAGTCGCTACTGCAATCGCTACGTATCTGATCGCCGGACGGCGTCGTGATCGGGAGTGTGGTCGGCGGGACAGCGATACAGCAGCCCGGATGAACGTCGGGGCGCTTTTCCCTGTCTCGAGCGTAGCTACCGCCGAGCATGCCGACCGTCTACATCACGGCACCGCCGGAAGACGCCGACGGAATCGCCGAAGCGCTCGTCGACGAGCGACTCGCGGCCTGTGTCAACCGGCTGTCGACGACCTCGACGTACCGCTGGGAGGGCGAGATCCACCACGACGACGAGGCCGTCCTGCTCGCGAAGACGACCGACGACGCTTACGACGACCTCGTCGACCGCGTCACCGAACTCCACCCATACGACGTCCCGTGTATCGAACGCTTCGACGAGAGCCACGTCCTCGAGTCGTTCGCCGAGTGGCGAGCGAAGTCCGTCGAGTGATACGGACTGCTGTCCCGCCGATCGCCGACCCCGCCCTGGCGATCGGCGGTACGTGACGACAGTAGAACGTATGATACTGTCGGACAGCAGTCACGCACCCCAGACCACGCTGCTGTGACACCATATCACAGGCGTAACTGCGCGAAAAAGCAACCCTTAAAACTCGCGCACGGGTTGTGACGGGTATGGCTGGAACCATCGAAGTGCTCGTTCCGGGTGGCCAGGCCAACCCTGGCCCACCGCTCGGTCCCGAGCTCGGACCGACGCCCGTCGACGTACAGGCGGTCGTCCAAGAGATCAACGACCAGACCGAAGCTTTCGACGGCACCGAAGTCCCCGTCACCGTCGATTACGAGGACGACGGCTCCTTCGAAATCGACGTCGGTGTACCGCCGACGGCCGAACTGGTCAAAGACGAGGCCGGTTTCGAGACCGGCAGCGGCGAACCTCAGGAGGACTTCGTCGCTGACCTGTCGGTCGATCAGGTCAAACAGATCGCCGAGCAGAAACACCCTGACCTGCTCGCCTACGACGTCAAAAACGCCGCGAAGGAGGTCGTCGGTACCTGTGCCTCGATGGGTGTCACCATCGAGGGCAACGACGCCCGCGAGTTCAAGAAGCGAGTCGACGACGGCGAGTACGACGACGTGCTGGCCGAAGGCGCTGAAGCGTAATCGTCACGACTCGAGTTTTCTGCGATTTATGTGCGACCCATAGTTCGCAAGCGACGCGTATCGCCTGCGAACCGCGCGAGGACGTCGAGGTTGTGGGCGACAGCGACGAGTTCGTCGGCCGCGAGTTCGCACCGCCGTCGCTCGAGCCACCGCGTTCGCTCGTCGGCATCGAGCCGGTCGGGAACGAACGCCGCGGTCGCGTTCTCGATCGTCTCGAGCAGATGAGAGACGACGACGCGTTCCCGCGCCGGATAACCCATCCCGTCGCCGTCGCCCTCATCGGCGCCGCCGGCCGGACGAACGACCCAGTCCGAGCCACCGGCCGCGAGGACGTCCCAGCCGCGTGCCGGAAGCGTCGTCAGGAGGGCCTGACCCGCCCGACTGCTCCCTCCGTCCCGGATCTCGTCCATGTGGCGGTGATACCAGCGCTCGAGGCGCTCGTCGAGTGGATCCCGCGGCGCGAACGACGTGCCGCCGTCGAAGGTAATCGGTGCGTAGAGCACGCCATCGGGCGCGAGCAGGTCTTCGACGGCCGGAATCGCGGTCTCGAGATCGACGAGGTCGAAGAACGCGGCACCGAGTACCGCATCGGCTCGGTCGTCGATCGCGAACCCGTCGGCCGTCTCGAGGGTGATCTCGAGTCGTCGATCGTCGTCACGGGCGACGAACGTCGTCGTACCGGGCCGGTCCCGGTGTTTGGCTTCGATCTCGTATCCGGCGGCAGCTACCCACTCGGGCACTCGCTCTCGAGCGTAGTCGATACAGGCCGGATCCCGGTCGACGGCGCGGTAGGAGACCCGATCCGGCAGCGCGTCTCGTGTGACCAGGCGGCCGATCATCGTGCCGACGCCGGCACCGAGTTCGACGATCCGAACCGGTTCCTCGCGGGTCGCCAGTTCGTTCGCGAACCGATCGAATGTGTGGCGATTCAGCGCGCGGTCGTCGACGGTGCGTTTGGCCGCCAGGTAGGCGAGTTTCGACTCGTTCATCCCGGCTCACCCCTCCCATCGTCGAACGAGTTCGACGCCCCCTCGAGCCGACACCGGCGCCGACAGAACGTCCGTACCCGCTCGAGGGTTTCCTCCCAGGCCGGGTGTGCCGCTGCGGTACGAAGCGCCGCAGTACCCAGTGACGCGAGGCGGTCGCGATCGGCTGCGAGAGTCTCGAGTCGAGCCGCGAGGGCAGCCGGGTCCGTCGAATCGACGACGGCGCCGTTTCGCCCGTCGGCGACGAACTCGCTTGCGCCGCCGACGTGACCCGCGATCGGGACGACGCCGTACTCCATCGCCTCGAGGTAGACCATGCCGAAGCTCTCGTAACGTGAGGGGACGGCGAGGACGTGGGATCGCTCGAGGAGCGACTCGAGGGCAGCGGTTTCGAGACGCCCCCTGAACGCCACTCGGTCGTCCAGCCCGCGTTCGTCGGCCAGCGCGCGAGCACGCCGGACGTACGCGGGATCGGCGTCGAGATCACCGACGACGGTCAGTCGCCAGTCGTCGATCGCGCCATCGGCCCGACAGAGCGCCTCGAGCAGCGTCGTCAGCTGCTTTCGCGGGACGACTGTACCCACGTAGACGAGTCGGAACGGCGTCGATCGGGCACGCGCGTCGACGGTGGGAGCCGACAGCGCCGCATCCTCGTGGCGGCCCCCCGGAGGTGCGACGAGCGTCGGGATCTCGTCGTTGATGAGCGCTAGCACTCGCTCGCGCGTGTCCGCGCTCGGACAGACGATTCCATCGACGGTCTCGAGGTACCGTCGCTCCCGCCGCCGAACCACGGGGTCGTCGACCGCGGGATCGCCGGCCTGTAGGAGATGCACGATCGACAGAACTGCCGTCGGTTCGGTGAGGTGCCGATTGTGCTCGACCAGCGTCGGGTAACAGAGTTCGTCCTGCAGGAGCACGTCGTACGGTCTATCGAGTCGATCGTGAACGACCGCATCGGACGGCGTCTCAGTCTCCCCGTCGAGGCTTGCTGCCGTTTCGGTCGGTAACTGCGACAGCGAGGTCACGTCGACCTCGTCCCCACGTCGCTCGAGCGCCGCGACGAGCTTGCGGTCGTACCGGTAGCCGCCCGACGTTTCCTCGAGATCGCCGTCGATCACCAGTCCGATATTCATGGGGTCAGAGCGGTCGTTCGTGGGCCACGCGGGCTACGTCGTCTTCCTCGATCTCGATTCGGAGTTCGGTGACGCCGTCGGGCTCGAGACGCTCGAGTAGCCGATCACCGAACGCGCGGGCGAACCGTTCTGCACTCGGATTCACGCCCTCGAACGCCGGGAGGTCGTTGAGCGTGCGGTCCCGATAATAGTCGGCGAGGTCGTCCATCGCCGCGGTCAGGTCGTCGATGTCGAACAGGTACTCGTACTCGCCGAGTTCGGGGCCGCGGAAGGTCGCTTCGATGGTAAAGTGATGTGAGTGTAACTCGCCTTCGGGACCGGGATTCGGGACGGTCAGGTAGTGTTGGGCGACGAGGGATCGGGAAACCGAAACCGCGTACATGGACGGCGATACGACGGCGACGGGCTAAGTTCCCAGGCCGGTATCGCATCGAGTGATACTGTCGGACAGCAGTCCGTATCAGTCGTAGGTCAACACCACCTGAATCGCCTCGCCCGGCCGGTTCTCGAGCATCTCGTAGGCGTTGCCGGCGTCCTCGAGTGGAATCTCGTGGGTGACGAGCGAGGCGACCTCGAGGCGCTCGAGCCAGTCCCAGGTGAGTTCGTGTCGCCGCTTGCGAGACCAGCGACCGGAGAGGCGGGGATCGATCGTGCTCACTTGACTACTCCGGACCTCGATCCGATCGCGGTGAAAGCGTCCGCCGAGGTCGAGTGTCGCCGGCTTCGTCCCGTACCACGAGCCCACGAGGACGCGACCGTCGAAGCCGGTCGCCGCGATGGCGTCGTCGAGGGCGTCGGGATCGCCAGAGAGTTCGTAGGTCAGATCGGCTCGCCCGCCGGCAGCTCCCTCGACGGCGTCGGGGATCGAACAGTCGTCGGGGTCAAGCACCCGGTCGGCGCCAAACGCCCGCGAGCGCTCCCGTCGGTTGGCGTACGGTTCGAGCGTGACAAGCGTCTCGAGGGGACTCTCGGCGAGCAGCGCCGTCGTCAACAGACCGACGGTCCCCTGGCCGAAGACGGCCGCGTGCTCGCCCAGCAGCGGTTCGCCGTCGAGCAGGAAGGTGACAGCCGTCTCGAGATTGGCAAAGAGCGTCGCCGCTCGCGGCGAGACGCCGTCGGGAACAGTCAGCAGGGTCTCCGGACGGGCCAGAAAGTGACTCTCGTGGCCGTTGTACGCGAAGACGGTCCGGCCACGCCACGCCGTGTCGACGTCGTCTCCGACAGCGGTGACCTCGCCGACCGCGGCGTAGCCGTACTGGAGCGGAAAGGAGAGATCGCCGTCGACCGTCTCGAGTTCCTCGTCGGCCGGGAGCTCCTTGGGGGCCTCACCGCGGTAGATCAACCCCTCAGTGCCGGCGCTGATCGCCGATGCCGTCGCTCGAACGCGGACCTCGGCTGGCCCGGGCTCCGGAACGGGACGGGATCTGACGGCGACCGTCCGCGGGGCCGTAAAATAGAGCGATCGCGCACTCATCGAGACTCGCCTCGCGGTCGTCGACTGCCGCCCGAACGCCGCCTGCGGTACCGATCGATCACGATGAGACGTCGTTCACTGGGGAGCCACTTGATCGTTCGTGCGAGTTTCCGGACGCTAAATTCGACCGCACGACGGCCTGGAATCGCACTCTGTGGCATTTCCGGCGCCGACACGACGGGAACCGGCGACGTGAGCCGGAGCCAGATCCCTACTCGACGCCGACTCGACCGGTAACGGCCAGCCAGTCCCAGCCGAAGTTCGCCAGAAACGGCACGAGAACGAGCGTCGCGAACGCGCGCGAAACACCGTCACTGAGGATCGGCAGCAGGGCGAGCCACACCGCGACCATCGCGAGCGCACCGAGGGGGCGTCGAAGCGGGTTCGGGGGTAGTTCGTAGACCGGCCGGTTTCGACGCCGCCGCCACAATCGGCCGGCGACGAACAGATATCGTGCACCGGCGACGGCCAGAAAGACGACCGGAAGCGCCCCGTCGACGACGGCGACAAGTGTTCCCACGAGCACGACCAGCCCGTCGATTTCGACGTCGAGTCGCGAACCGAGGTCGGTGACACTGTCGGTCGCCCTGGCGAGGACGCCATCAAAGGCGTCGAGCGCGGCCGCGACGGCGAACAGCGCTGCCGGGACCCACGCGCCCGTCCCCGACGGCAAGCCCGTCGCGGCGAATCCGGCGAGGACGGCGACCGCGCCGCCGCGAGCGAGCGTCACCCACGTCGCGAGCGTTACCGGCTGCTCGCGACGAGCATCGGCACGGCCCCACCCCTCGAGCAGGCCGACCACGAGCAGCGACTCGAGACCGAGGACGACGCCGACGGCGACGAGAAATCCAGCCGTCGGACCGTCGGGCCACAGCGACGCGAGCACGACCAGCGCGAGCGCGACCAGCGCGGCGTTGCCGGCGGTGACGCGACTCCAGCGGGGCAGCGCTCGCGCTCGCTCGAGTGGACTATCACTCACGGCGGTAGAGCACCACCAGAACGACGAGGAGCAACGCTTGTGCGACCTTGTCGACGGCGCCGGCAACCGAGAGGTCGCCGACGCTCGCGGGCTGGTTGACGACGTACCAGAGCACGATCTGGGCGGCGGTAAACGGGATTCCGAGCAGGTAGACGGTTCGCCGTCGATAGTCGATCAGGACGAAGGCGATTCCGAGACAGAACCCGGCGGTCGCGACGAGGAAGGCAGCCCCCATCCAGTGGGGGAGAAATCCGATTCCGAGGAGCAGGTGAACGAGCGCGGTCACGAGCGCCAGTCCGATTCCGATCCAGTGCAGTACCGAGAGGGACTCGAGAGCGAGGGAGTGGCTATCGTCGGACGTCGCCATACGAGGGCGGCCAACGGCAGCGGAAAAACGTCTTTCGTCGGTTTGAGTCGAGGTGGGGTGTCTCGTATCGATGGCTCGTTTCCGTGCTGATGGGCGTCAGATCTTGTTCGCTGGCGGAACGGTCCGTTCGTCCGGCCGACTGGCGCTGCCGGAGCCGACGATCACGCGGACGCCGGCGCCGACGCCGAGCGCGCCGACGAGGACCGCAGCGGCAGCCGTCGCGAGCAGGGAGAACCCGACGAGTCCGGCGAGAACGCTGCCGATCACGGCGCCGATCCAGAGCCGATCACGACCGAACTGTGCCGCAAGCGAGCGGCCGATCGCGACGAACCCAAGTACCGTCAACACCGGCACGATCGTCCCGCCGACCACGACCATCGGAACCCCGAAGAACGTTCCCAAACTGGTGCCGATGAACACGTAGCCGGCGCTCGTGAGCCCAACGACGACGAGCAGACTCGGCAGTCCGATACAACTCGAGATGACTGGGCTTTGCCGCGCCTTCGAGACGGTCCGTGGTCCGTACTCCTGGAGCAATCCGAGGACGACTAACGCGGCGACGAGCGTCACGCCGAACTGTAGTCCCGCCCGCTCGAGCCCCGTCAGAGCCTGATACGTCTCGAACCTGCCCTCGGCGACCGCCAGCGGTATAGCCGATCCGAATTCTGTTTTAATAAAGGGATATAAATCTAATGGCCGCATACAGGATAGTTATAAAATCACTCTACATAGTAGTTTCGAAACGTGTTGTCTTAGCTATAATACTACGTGTCGAGTTCGACGGCTCGTCTTGAGGGCTCGTTCGCTCGGCGGCTGTGGCGCTCGTCCGGTGTGTGAGACGGCAACGAGCGGATCGGGCGTCTCGCTTCGACGGGTTTAAGTTCGGCATGGCACTTCGTTCAACAGAGACAGGCGTAGCCTGTTTCACTGACCCGTAGGAGCAGTCCTGCGTACTACGGAGGTGAACGATGGCAGATTCGGATATCGAAACAGCAGTCGCTCGCGCACTCGAGGACGCACCCGATCGGAACTTCACCGAGACGGTCGACCTCGCGATTAATCTGCGCGACTTAGACCTGAACGAACCGTCGAACCGTGTTGACGAGTCCGTCGTCTTGCCGTCCGGAACCGGCCAGGAGACGCGTATCGTCGTCATTGCCGAGGGAGAAACCGCCGTCCGCGCCGAAGAGGCCGCGGACGAGGTACTCTCGGAGGACGACGTGGCCGATCTGGACGATGACGAGGCCAAGGATATGGCCGACGAGACGGACTTCTTCATCGCCGAAGAGGCGATGATGCAAGATATCGCCCGGCACCTGGGTACCATCCTCGGTCCCCGGGGGAAGATGCCGGACCCGCTTGCGCCCGACGACGACGTCGTCGAGACCGTCAACCGGCTCAAGAACACCGTGCAGATTCGCTCCGGTGACCGACGAACGTTCCACACGCTCGTCGGCGCCGAAGACATGGATGCCGAAGACATCGCCGACAACATCGACGTCATCCTGCGACGCCTGCACGCGGACCTCGAGAAGGGGCCCCAGAACATCGACGCCGTCTACGTAAAGACGACGATGGGGCCGTCCGTGGAGGTGGCCTAATATGAGCGCACAGGCTGAACGCAAGACCGAAAACCTTCCCCAGTGGAAGAAAGAGGAAGTCGCCGAGCTCGAAGAGCTCATCGAGAGCTACGAGAGCGTCGGCATCGTCGGCATCGCCGGCATTCCGAGCAAGCAGCTCCAGGACATGCGCCGTGACCTTCACGGCACCGCCGAGTTGCGCGTCAGCCGCAACACCCTGCAGGTCCGTGCACTCGAGGAGACCGGCCTCGGTGACCTCGTCGAAAACGTCGAGGGCCAGGTCGGGATCATCGGCACGAACGAGAACCCGTTCTCGCTGTACAAAGAGCTCGAGGCATCGAAGACGCCCGCACCGATCAACGAGGGCGAAGTCGCCCCGAACGACATCGTCATCCCCGAGGGTGACACCGGTGTCGATCCGGGTCCGTTCGTCGGCGAACTCCAGAGTATCGGTGCCAACGCACGGATCGAGGACGGTTCGATCCAGGTCATGGAAGACTCGACGGTCTTAGAGGCCGGCGAGGAAGTCACTGCTGATCTGGCGAACGTCCTCAACGAGCTGGGGATCGAGCCCAAGGAAGTCGGGCTCGACCTCCGGGCCGCCGTCGCAGACGGCGTCCTGTTCAGTCCCGAAGACCTCGACATCGACATCGAGGCCTACCAGAGCGACGTGTCGACGGCCGCCGCCCGCGCTCGGAACCTCTCGGTCAACGCGAGCTTCCCGACCGCGACGACGGCCCCGACGCTCATCGCCAAGGCCACGGGCGAGGCCAAGAGCCTCGGCCTGCAGGCCGCAGTCGAGGACGAAGAGCTCATGCCCGACCTCGTCAGCAAGGCCGACGCACAGCTGCGTGCACTTGCGGCCCAGATCGACGACGAGGAGGCCCTGCCCGAGGAACTGCAGGACGTCGAGGTCGCCGCTCAGCCGGTGGCTGACGACGAGGGCGAAGACGAATCGGCAGACGAAGACACTGACGCCGAGGCCGAAGCGGACGACGACACCGACGACGATGACGACGACGACGGTGACGGCGCGGAAGGGCTCGGCGAAATGTTCGGATAACCACTACTGGAGGAACTTACAATGGAATACGTTTACGCTGCACTCATCCTGAACGAGACGGACGAAGAGATCAACGAAGACAACCTCACCGACGTGCTCGACGCTGCTGGCGTCGACGTCGAAGAGTCCCGTGTCAAGGCGCTCGTCGCCGCACTCGAGGACGTCGACATCGACGAGGCCGTCGAAGAAGCCGCCGCTGCACCCGCCGCAGCCGGAGCCGCCGCTGGCGGCGCCGCTGCCAGTGAGGCCGCAGGCGACGAGGACGAAGCCGAAGAGACCAGCGACGTCCCGGACACGACGGACGAAGACGAGGACGACGACGAAGACGAAGACGCCGGCGGCGAGGGCCTCGGCGAGCTCTTCGGCTAAGTCGCGAGTCGACGATTCGGCGATCTCGATTTTTTATTCGACGCCACGCTCCAACAGCGTCGGCTGATACGGATTGCTGTACCAATATACCGGCGCGATCACAGCCCGAGTCGCGGGTGTGCCGGTACTGATACCGTTGGACAGCACGATTCGACGATCGGTCGCGCGACTGCGGCCGTCCCGACGGTGACGGCCGCGCGTTCGCGACCGACGGCTCACTGACTGCTGTCTGACAGTATGACAGTCGTTCGTCTGTATCCACCCTCGAAAACGTCGATAGCGGTATTACTCGTCTCGCTCGAGGACGTCGATTCCGACGAGCGGCCGGCCGGTGAGTGCTCGGACGTACGCTCCGCCGGCGATCGAGACACGCGAGAAGTCGTCCTCGTCGACGTCGTACAGTTCGACCACACGAGCGGTGTCGCCGCCGCCGACGACCGAGAAACAGTCGGTGTCGGCGATCGTCGAGAGGACCTCGAGAGTGCCGTCGGCAAACCGGTCGTCCTCGAAGACGCCGAGTGCGCCCTTGACGAAGACGGCCTCGGACTCGGAGACGAGGTCGGCGTAACGCGTGGCCGTCTCGGAGCCGACGTCAAGGAAGGACGTCTCTTTCGTGACGTCCTCGACGGCTGTCTCTGCGCGCTCGCCGTCGCCGTCCTCGTAGGCGAGATCGGTCGGGAGGTGGAGCTGATCGCCGTAGGTCTCGAGGACGCGGTCGAGCGTCTCCCGGTGGTCGTCCCACTGGTGGTCGAAAAGCGACGTTCCCTCGACGTCGTAGCCGACGTCGTGGCCGTCGGCCCGCAAGAAGAGTTCGCCGACGACGCCGCCGAGACAGAACTGGTCGACGGTGTCGTCGACCCGTTCGATCACCGGGATTGAATCTTCGGCTTTCGTGCCGCCGAGAACCATCGTGACGGTGCCGTCGAACGTCCGCTCCTGGACGGCCGAGTTCGCCGTATACTCCTCGACCATCACGCGACCCGCGTAGGCGTCCATTACGTACGGAAAGCCGACGATCGAAGCGTGCGAACGGTGGGCCGTCGAGTACGCGTCGCCGACGTACGCGTCGAACTCGGGAGCGAGAGTCCTGACGAGGTCCGTCTCGGCTTTGACTGCCGGGGGTGCTTCGGGCAGCTCTCCCTCGCACATCCGGACGTTCTCGAGCAGCAGTACCGAACCGGACTCGAGGTCGTCGATCGCTGCGAGCGCGTCCTCGCCGCAGGTATCGGCGACGAACTCGACCTCGTCACCGAGATACTCGGCGAGGATCTCGGCGTGGTCCTCGAGCGAGACGAACGTTTCCCGACCCGGCCGCCCCTGGTGGGCGAGTAAGGCGACCGCGTGGTCGTCCGCGAGCAGTTCCGAGATCGTCTCGGCGTGGCGGTCGAACCGACGGCTGTCCTGTACGACTCCGTTCTCGACGGGCGCGTTGACGTCGATACGGACCAGTAACTGCTGTGTCGCGTCGATGTCGTCGATGGTTCGAAACGTGGTCATAGTGGAATGGATGTAGATACCGGTGTTGCAGTCGCCTGGCTACTGAAACGGGCGGCGTCAACGCACGACCGCCCTGTCGGTGTCGATCGTCTCGGATTCACCCGCGACGTACTGTGCGAGTTCGAGCATCTGGACCGAGAAGCCGTACTCGTTGTCGTACCAGGCGAGGACTTTGACGAGGTCGTTCGCGACGACCATCATGGACTCGAGGTCGACGTACGATGCAAACGGCAGTCCGACGATGTCCCGGGAGACGATCTCGTCGTCCGTGTAGCCGAGGACCCCGGCGAGGCCGTCGTCGGCCGCGGCCCGGAGGGCGTCTTCTACTTCTGCTTTCGTGACGTCGGCCTCGACGTTGACGGTGAGGTCGGTGATCGAGCCGTTTGGCACCGGGACGCGCATCGCCATTCCGTCGAGTTTCCCCTCGAGAGCAGGGAGGATCTCGGTGGTCGCACCCGCGGCACCCGTCGTCGTCGGCACGATGTTCTCGGCGGCTGCACGGCCACGCCGGCGTTTATCGAGTGGTCCGTCGACCAGTCCCTGACTGCCGGTGTACGCGTGGACGGTCATGAGCAGGCCGGAGACGATGCCGAACTCCGACTCGAGGACCTGCAAGACCGGTGCGACGGAGTTGGTCGTACAGGAGGCGTTCGAAACGACGTCCGCGCCGTCGTACTCCTCGTGGTTGACGCCGTAGACGAACATCGGCACCGACTCTTCGCCTTTCGGTGGGGCCGAGATGACGACCTTGTCGGCACCGGCCTCGAGGTGCTGGGCGGCCTCCTCGCGTGTCCGGAACAGCCCCGTCGCCTCGAAGGCGACGTCGACGTCGAGCTCGTCCCACGGCAACTCCGAGGGTTCGGGCTCGGAGTAGAGTTGGATCTCGTCACCGCCGACATAGAGGGTCGAGCCCTCGCGAGAGACGCCGCTGAGCCGGCCGTGAACCGAGTCGTACCGGAGCAGATACTCCATATCGTCGTCGTCCATCACGTCGTTGATGGCGACGATCTCGACGGTATCGTACGTAAGCGACGCACGGAGGAGACACCGGCCGACCCGTCCGAAGCCGTTGAGGCCGATTCGGATCGTCTCGTCCGTGCCCGCGCCGTCACCGCGTAGTCTGTCTCTCATAGTTGATCGGCCCACCTCCGGCATTAAATTTGTTTGCCCCGGAACAACACTGAATAAAACCACACTTTCAGACTGCATGTCCAATACACCGCCTGATACGGTCTACTGTAGTCGATTACCGCCGATCGCCAGGACGGGGTCGGCGATCGGCGGTAAATAGTTACAGCAGTCCGTATGAGACCCCGTTGCATTATGCCGGCCGTCGTGGACGGGTTGGCTATGACCGGCCTCGTCACGTTCGGTGAGACGATGCTTCGGCTATCGCCGCCTCGCCACGAACGCCTCGAGACCGCGACGTCGCTCGCGGTCCATCCCGGCGGCGCCGAAAGCAACGTCGCGGTCGCCGCGACTCGTCTGGGTGCGGACGCGACGTGGCTCTCGAAACTCCCCGATTCCCCGCTTGGCCGTCGTGTGGTCGCCGACCTCAACCGATACGGTCTCGACGTCGACGTCGTCTGGTCCGACTCGGGACGACAGGGTACCTACTACCTCGAGCTCGCCGGCGCGCCGCGGGAGACCGACGTCGTCTACGATCGTGCCGACGCCGCGGTGACGTCGGCGACCGCCGACGAACTCGCGACGGAGACGATCCGGGATGCGGAGCTGTTTCTCACCAGCGGGATCACGCCCGCGCTGTCGTCGACGCTCGAGGAGACGGTCGGTGACCTCTTCGAGGTCGCACAGGAGGCAGACGTCCGAACCGCCCTCGACGTAAACTACCGAAGCAAGCTGTGGGAGCCGGAGACGGCTCGCGAAACGCTCGAGACGTACTTCCCGTCGATCGACGTACTCGTCACGCCAGTCCGTGACGCCCACACCGTCCTGGGGGAAGCGGGCACGGCCGACGACGTCGCGACGGCGCTGGCCGACCGGTGGGGGTTCGACACGGTGGTGATCACCCGCGGTGCGGACGGCGCGACGGCATACCACGAGGGGACGACCGTCGACCGGCCGGCGTTCGAGACGGAGACGGTCGCTCCAGTCGGCACCGGAGACGCCTTCGTCGGCGGCTTCGTCGCGAGTCGACTGTCCGGCTCCGATGTCGGTACGGCACTCGAGTACGGGGCGGCCGTCGCCGCACTCAAACGAACGATCCCCGGCGACGTCGCGCTCGTCGACCGCGAGGAGGTCGACCGCGTCGTAGAGGGCGAACACGAGACGATCTCCCGCTGATCGTCGAGCCCGCTTCCGTCCTCGAGTTTAACCGTCAAGCCGCGGCCAGGATGAGCGATGGAGGTCACACCCGCGGTCGTCGAGTTCGCCGCCGACCCGTCGCTGTCGCTGCGATTGCTCGCGTGGATCGCGGCGGGTGCGGTCCTCGGCTGCTGTAGTGGACTCGTCCCGGGGCTTCACGCGAACAACTTCGCGCTTCTCCTCGCCGGGGTCGCGCCGTCGGTTCCCGGACCGCCGCTGTTCGTCGGCTGTGCGATGCTCGCCGCCGGCGTCGTCCACACGTTCGTCAACGTCGTCCCCGCGATGGCGCTTGGGGTTCCCGACGCGGAGATGGCCGTCACCGCCTTGCCGGCCCACCGGTTGGTCCTCGAGGGACGGGGGTACGAGGCGCTTCGCCTGTCGGCGCTGGGGAGCTTGCTTGCGGTACTGGCGGCGATTCCGCTGGCGCTGCCGATCACGTGGGGTGTGACCGCGGCGTATCCGACGATCAGGGACAACCTCGCGCTCGTGTTGGCGGCGGTCGTCGTCGCGCTGGTCGCTTCGGAGTATACGTGGCGGGCCCGCGTCGGCGCCATCTGTTCGTTCGTCCTCGCCGCCGTTCTCGGTGTCCTGACGCTCGATCTCTCGCCGGACGCGCCGCTCGAGGCCGGTGGCATGCTCGCCCCATTGTTCGCCGGGCTTTTCGGCGCGCCGGTGTTGATCGACGCAATTCGGGGAAGCGGGGTACCACCACAGGACGACACCGCTGTCACGATGTCCCGGCCGCTGGTCGGGACGACGGCACTCGCCGGCGCCGTCGCGGGTGCGGTCGTCGGCTACATCCCGGGCATTTCGGCGGCTATTGCCGCCGTCGCGGTACTGGTGTTCGTCCCCGGCCAGTCGGGCGACCGCGGCTACGTCGTCGCGACGAGCGGCGTCGACACGGCAAACACCATCTTCGCGTTGTTTGCCCTGGTCGCGATCGGACAACCCCGAACCGGCGTGATGGTCGCCTTCGAGACCGTCGGCGCGCCGCTCGAGATACCGATCCTGCTCGCGGGAGTCGTCCTCGCCGGCGTGTTCGGGTTCGTCGTCGTCATCGTCGTCGGGGACGCCTACCTCGATCTCGTCGGCCGGCTGGCGTACTGGAAGATATCGGTCGCCGTCCTCACACTCCTGCTGGTACTCTCGTATCTCTTTACGGGGCCCGTCGGAATCGTCGTCTTCGCCGTGGCGGCGGCGATCGGTATGGTTCCGGTCCGGTTTCGGGCCCGTCGCGTCCACCTGATGGGCGTGTTGATCGGGCCGATACTGATCGGGTTCTGATGGTGTCGGCAAACAGTCAATGACCGCTCGATCGCATCTGGACGACCGTCGCCGGTGGCGACGAACCGCAGGAATCAGGGCTCGTCTCGCTTCCCGTCTCGAGCGGCCGAGACGAGTTCTTCGACGCGGTCGCGCGAGACCGGGTTCGTCGTTTCGCCGCCGTCTTTGAGCGCCGTCCCGACGATGACGCCGTCGGCGCCGGCCGAGAAACAGTCATCGATCGTCTCGCTCGTGACGCCGCTACCGACGAAGACCGGCGTCCGAGCGTCGTCCGTGTCTCGGCTTGCGAGCGCCTCGACGACCCGTTCGACGTCCTCGAGTGGGGTCACGGCGCCGGTTCCCGGACCGGAGACGATGACGCCGTCGGCCCGGCCGCGTTCGACCGTCTCGAGTGCGGCCCGTTCGATGTCGGCGTCGCCGATGGGTGTGGCGTGTTTGACGTGGACGTCCGCGAGGATGGCCACGTCGGCGTCGATCCGATCGCGCAATCGTAGCGTCTCGTGGGCCCGTCCCTCGAGCAGTCCCTGGTCGGTCGCCGCGGTGCCGACGTGGACGTTGACCCGGACGAAGTCGGCGCCGGCGGCCGCGGCGATCGACAGCGCGGCTTCGGCATCGTTTCTGAGCACGTTGATTCCGACGGGGACGTCGACGTCCTCGGTCACTGCCGTCGCGATCGCGGTCAGCTCAGCGACGACGTGTTTGGGGACCGAATCAGGGTGAAACGGCGCGTCCCCGAAGTTCTCTACGACGAGGCCGTCGATGCCGCCGGCCACGAGTCGGCGGGCGTCCTCGAGTGCGCGGGCGCGGACGTTATCGCGATCGCCGTCGTACCCCGGTGCCCCGGGCAACGGTGGGAGATGTACCATTCCCAACAGCGGACGGGAAGCGTCGACTCGATCCAGAATCGGTGTTGGCGTGTTCATAGGCGTGTCGTCGACGCCGACACGGGTAGGTACTGCGCGTTCGTCGCTCGGTTACGTCGGCCGGATTCCTCCCCACGACGTGGGAATCGGCGTCTCTTTTAGCGTTCGGGCGAACCGAGTGGCCGACAACGATGGTCGAACACACGCGACGGGCCCTGTTGAACGCCGCCGGTGGCTCCGCGATCGCGATCGCCGTCGCTGGCTGTCTCGGAAGCGACGACGACGAAACGTACGAGATCGCCCCCGAGGACGAGATCGTCCTCGAGGGGTACGTCTCCCACTGGGTGGGGATCGAACCAGACCCCATCGCGGACGTCCGGAATCCGACGCTCGTTCTCGAGGCGGGGGAATCGTACACGATGGAGTGGATCAACAGCGGCGACATGATGCACGATCTCGCGATCTGGGACGACGACGGCGAGATCGTCGACGACCTGATCACCGACGAGGTCGGTGCCGACGGCGAGGGCGACACGCTCGAGTTTACGGCCGATCCCGAGATGGCAAACTACGTCTGTACCCTCCACTCGTCCGACCAGATCGGCCATCTCGTCGTCGAGTGATCGATACGGTCCGCCAGACCCAGACCCGGATCCCGACACCTACAGACGGGTCAATGGTTACAGCAGTCCGTCTTCGTCCTCGAGCGTCGGGAACTGGCCGTCGACGTTGCGAGGTCCATCGATCGGAAAGCCATCGTCGCGCGTGTCGTGGACGCGTTGTGGGTACGGAATCTCGAGTCCCTCGCTGTCGAAGGCACTGACGATCGCTTCGATCATCGCGGTCCGAGTGTGGAGTTTCCGCCGCATCGTCGGCTTCGCGATCCAGACCCGACACTCGAGTAGGATCGACGAGTCGTCGAACCCCCGCGCGATCACCTGTGGTGTCGGATTGTTCTTGACCGACTCGAGGTCGGCGACGGCGTCGGTGATGACCGATCGAGCGTGCTCTGGATCCGTGTCGTAGTCGATTCCGACCTCCAGATCGACACGCAACTGCTCGTTCTGTGAGTAGTTCGTAAGCTGGCTGTCGGTCACCTCGTCGTTAGGAACCAGTACGTGTCTGTCGTCGAACGTCTGGATCTTGGTACTGAAGATGGTGACGTCGGTGACGATTCCGGTCGT
This sequence comes from Natronolimnohabitans sp. A-GB9, assembly GCF_030848565.1. Classification (GTDB taxonomy): domain Archaea; phylum Halobacteriota; class Halobacteria; order Halobacteriales; family Natrialbaceae; genus Natronolimnohabitans. The sequence goes on along the minus strand of NZ_JAVDDV010000001.1, from coordinate 259,852 downwards.
CTCGTTGACCTCGATCCAGTCGCCGACGTGAAACGGACGAGCGAACAGCAACACGAACCCGGCAAGCATCGCTGCCAGCGTCTCGCGAGCAGTCAACCCGACGAGTGCGGTGATCGCGCCGGCACCGATGAAGATGTTCGTGAGATCGATTCCCCACAGTGTCAGGATCATCGTCGCAGCAACGCCGACGATCGCGACGTCCGAGACGTGGTACGCGACCTCGCTCTGGTGTTTCGTCAGCGCGTCCGTCTGGGCGAGTTTGTCGATCGAGCGGTTGACGAATCTGATCGAGAGGTAGGCTGTCACTGCGATGGCTCCGGTTACGAGCTGTTGGGCGGCCAGCCATCGATCGATCGCCATCGTCCGTAGCGTGTACTCGAGGATGTAGGTGACCTGCCAGATCACGACGAAGAGGTAGACGCCGACCACGACGAGACTACCGAGGAGCACGACGGAGCCGGCTTCGGCGATCTGCGTTCCGTAGTGTCGCTCGAGGCTGTCCCGGAGTCGAGAAGCGGTCCAGAGACCGAAGAGGACGAGGGCTACGAGCAGGAGCGTCGCGAGTATCTGTGCACCGACCGTGGAGAGATACGTTTCTTGGAGCCGCGGGATCGGTGCTGGTCGCAACGTCGCAGCATGCGAGGGGAGGATCGAAGTCGGACCAACCATTCGGCGGTGGGCATACTAATCCACTCCGGTTGAGAACGACCCCGGCAGTCGCAACCCGTCGGGACGAGCTCTCGCCGTAGAGCTGTTTGCTTCTCGAGCGCCCACATTTATATTGTATGGTCAACACGTTCGCGCATGGTCGCCGTATCCCGCGTGTCGCCCGACGACCTCGAGACGCGTGCGGCCGTCGAACGACTCGGCCGTGAGGCGTTTCCGACCCTCCAGGGACGGTTGGTCTCGACGACGGAACACACGCTGGTTGCCAGACGCGAGGGTGGAATCGTCGGCGGTGCGGTACTGAAGATTCGGGAGCCCCGTCCGGAATCCCGCGTCGGCCTGGTGCAGTGGATATTCACGGCCGACAGCGTCCGGGGAGCGGGAGTGGGCCAACGGCTACTCGAGTCGGCGATCGAGTACTTCGACGACCGCGGCTGTGAGCGCGTGCTGGCGATCGTCGAATGGAAGAACACGAGCTCGAGCAAGCTGTTCGCGACCAGGGGGTTCACACCGATCTCGACCCGCGAAACCGTCGACTCCTACGGTCTCGGAGGGACGGTGTCGCTGTGGTGGTGGCTCCATTACTACATCGCACCAGGCCATCACCTGTGGGCCCGAACGCTGACTACCGACGAGGACGGGGCAGAAAACGGCAGCGTCGAGCCGACGATAGCGAACGGAAAGGAGGCGACGGCAGCGACCGGATCGTCCCACGCCGCGGAGACTGTGACCGCCGCCGAGTCGCCGAGCCGCCGATGGCGTTCTGCGGGGCGGCTCCTCGAGGCGGTCATCGCGAACGTCGTCTTGCTGTGGGTCGTCGTCGCGGCGTCGTCCGGCGTCGGGACGGCGGCTGCACACGCAGGCGCCATCGCACTCGTCGCCGTCGGTTTTCTCGCGGTCAGGCACCTGCCCCGGCAGATTGCGACGGCGGTCGACGACGGGCCGTGGCGGTACCGGAGCTGGGAAAACAGCTACCCGTTCGGACTCGCTATCGCGGCGCTGGGTGGATATCTCCCGATGCCCGGCGGTCTCGAGCCCGCAAGCCGGGAGTGGACCTATCGTCACAAACTCGACCGACTCGGACCTGCGAGTTTCGTCTCGGCGCTAGCGTTTGTCGGCCTCTTCGGAACGATCGTCGCTTACGGCACGGTTCCGTTCGTCGACCTCTCCGATCGGATCGAACGGACCGTGACTACCGTCGCGATCGTCTACGTCGTTCTCGAGATTCTCGCGGTCGTCTGGCCGTTCGACGTGTACAACGGACGCGTTGTGTACGACTGGAACCGCCTCGCCTGGGTACTAGTCGCCGTTCCGGCTGCGCTGTCGGTGCTGTTCTGGGTAGCGTGAGCCTGCCGGCCGGATCTCGTGAGATGGACCACTGACCACTGGCCGTCAGTTCCGGCGACTCCACAGGTATACTGCCGGACAGCAGTCAGTGACCCGTCGGTTCGCGAGGGCGTCGGTACAGACCGTCTGATACGGATTGCTGTACCGATTTCCCGGCGCAACCGCAGCCCGGGTCACGGTTGCGCCGGTACCGACGTACAGTAGTCCGTCTGAATCGAGCGTGCGGCACACGCAAAACGCGCTACTCGTTACTCCACTTGATCGAACACCCCTGGGAGGGCTGCCACTCGAGGTCGACCGATTCGCCGGCCAGAATCGCGTCGATCGCCTCTCGGATGTGGAATCGCGTCGGTTCGTCCTCGGGATTTAACGCGTCGTCGAGACGACCGTGGTAGGCCAGTTGGAACTCGCCATCGTCGTCGGACCAGCGAAACAGGAACGGGTCGGGCGTACAGACTGCGCCGTAGGTCTCGGCGACGTCCTGACTTTTGTCTCGGAGGTAGGCGTCGTACTGGATTCGGCCGTCGTCGACGTACTCGCGCATCTTCTCCATGGAGTCTTCGGGATACTCCTCGGCGTCGTTGGAGTTGATGCCGACGACCGCGACGTCGTCGTACTCGGCAGCGATATCGTTCAACAGGTCGAACTTCGCTTCGGCGTACGGACAGTGATTACACGTGAAAACGACCAGCAGTGCCTCGTTGTCGGTAAACGACTCGAGCGTGTAGGTGTCGCCGTCTGTCCCCTCGAGTTCGAAGTCGGGAGCTGGGTCGCCGGCCTCGAGTTCGGATTCGGACTCTTCCAGAGTCATGGTCGTCGGTTTTCCGTAATCGGCCTTAAGCTTCGTGTTCGGTCCGGTTCGTTCGGTGTGTATACCGCCCTTTTGCGACCGCTCGTCGAATCGTTCTGTCGACAGTATACCACTCGCTTTGGGATCTTATATCTCCAGGACGAATTCGAAAAAGAGAGTAAACACTGCCCAGATATTTGTACCCGCCGCGACATCGATGGGGTATGCAAACGCTCGAGGTCACCGACGAACAGTACGCGGCCATCCAGCAACTCCGCGCGGAGATCTCCGAACGGGTCGTCGGCAAGTACGGTTTCGTCCGCGAGCAGGACGCGATCCAGTTTCTGATCGACAATCTCGAGGGCAATCCCGAGGTCGACGTTGAGCTCGACGTGGCCGACGCCTCGGCGACCGACGACGTCGCGACCTCCGTCGACGCTGCGATCGACGGCGACTCGTCGCCGGCTGACCTCGAGGAAGTCTCCTACGTCGAAGACGAGAACGACGAAGACGATCGGTCGGCTCTCGACGCCAGCGAGGACGGCCTCACCGTCGGTAGTGAAACGGGCCCCGACGTCGGCCCCGCGAGCGAGGCCGACACGCCTGACGTGACCGACGAACCGATCGATGGAGACGGAATCGAGGACGACGAAAACGACGTGGACGGCGCCGACGGAGACGAGAGCGACGGCGACGGCGCGGCCGACGACGACGACATGCTAAACGAGATGATGAGCCTGCTCGAGACTCACGACGACAAATGGGAGGAGTCTTCGAGTTCTGACTACCGGTACAGCGTCGACCTCCCCGACGGAACGACCGAGGAGGTCCAGACCAAAGACGACGTTCGGGCGCTGCTGTTCAAGAACTATCGCTGACCGGGGGTCATACACGGTACTGGAGGACCGTCCGTTCGCTCGAACACCGGTCCGTGGACCGAAACGACACTGCGTGCGAACAGTCAGGCGCATCCTCGAGAGAGCTTAGGTAGTCGGGAGTGGTAGCACCGACTGTGATGAACCGAGCACACCGCTTCCAGCTCGAGGAGGATATCACGTGCCCCGACTGCCGGTCTCAGGTCCCGATGCAGTCGCGGATCTGTCCGCGGTGTGAGTCGTCGCTCCATTGACGTGATCGCGGTGGTACGTGATCGTATGACGGACGAACAACGTTAGAACTTTACTCACGGTCGCGCTTTCCGTTTGTATGAGCGAACGCGAGGTGCTCGAGTTGCTTCGTGAGAACGCGCGGTATTCGACGGCCGATATCGCGCGAATGACCGACCTCGAGGAAACCGAGGTCGAGGCAGTAATCGAGGAACTCGAGGCAGCAGGCGTGGTCCGGGGGTACCAGGCGGTCGTCGACTGGGATAAACTGGAACAGGAACGCGTCCGCGCCGAGGTCGAGTTGAACGTCCGCCTCGATCGGGAGACGGGCTACGACGATATCGCCGAGCGCCTCGCCCGGTTCCCACAGGTCACGGCGTTGCGGCTGGTCAGTGGCGACTACGACTTCCACATGGAAGTCGAGGGCGACTCCATCCGCGAGGTCTCGCAGTTTATCAGCGAGAAGGTCGCGCCCGTTCCCGAGATCACCCAGACGGTCACTCACTACGTGATGACCTCCTACAAGGAAAACGGGATCGAACTCGGTGACGGCGAAGACGACGAACGGCTCTCGTTCTCACCGTAATCATGAGATTCGAACTCTCCGATCGCGTCCAAACCGTGCCACCGTCGGGCATTCGACGGTTCTTCGAAATCGCCGAGGAGCGTGACGACGTCATCTCGCTTGGCGTCGGCGAACCCGACTTCGCGACGCCGTGGGCGGCTCGCGACGCCGCGATCACCTCTCTAGAGCAGGGCAAGACGTCGTATACGGCAAACCGGGGCAAACGCGAACTCCGGGAGGCCATCTCGGACTACGTCGCCGACCGATTCGAACTGGGCTACGACCCCGACGAGGAGATCATCGTCACCGCCGGGGCCAGCGAAGCAGTCGATCTGGCCTTCCGCGCGTTCGTCGATCCTGGCGATACGGTTGCCATCGCACAGCCGTCGTACATCTCCTACGAACCGGGCGTCGTCTTCGCCGGCGGCGACGTGTTGCCCGTCCCGACGACGGAGGAAGACGACTTCCGACTCACCGTCGAGGCCCTCGAGGCGGCCGGCGCCGACGAGGCCGACACCCTCGTGCTCTGTTACCCGAACAACCCCACGGGGGCGATCATGACGGAAGCGGATCTCGAGCCGGTCGCGGAGTTCGTCCGCGAACACGACCTGACGGTCCTCTCGGACGAGATCTACGCCGAACTCACCTACGATGGGAACGAACACGTCTCGATCGCGACGCTGCCGGGAATGCGCGAACGTACCATCGTCTTCAACGGCTTCTCGAAGGCTCACGCGATGACCGGCCTGCGACTGGGGTACGCGCTCGGTCCCGCAGACGCCATCGCCGCGATGAACAAGATCCACCAGTACACGATGCTCTCGGCGCCGACGACGGCCCAACACGCCGCCCTCGAGGCGCTCGACTCCTGTGACGGCGACGTCCGGGAGATGGTGAGTCAGTACGACCGGCGCCGCCGGTTCGTCCTCTCGCGGTTCAGAGAGATCGGGATGGACGTCTTCGAGGCCAAGGGTGCGTTCTACTGTTTCCCCGAGGTACCCGAGGGCTTTACCGCCGAAGAGTTCGCCGAGGAAGTGCTGCGCGAACAGGGTGTCGCGGTCGTCCCCGGCGACGTCTTCGGCGCCGGCGGTAACGGCCACCTGCGGATCTCCTATGCGACGGGTCTCGAGGACCTCCGGGAAGCACTCGCACGGATCGAGGCGTTCGTCGAGGAGCACACGTAACGACGCCGGCCGATACCGGTCGGAACCCGATTCGGACGTGGGCTCCCTCGACCGCGCTCGAGGGAGGTTTCAATATGCGTGACAGAGTTGGGGACGGGTATGACGACCGAGTTCCCCCAGGTCTTTTCCGAACGCGTCGGACTGACGATCACTGAGGTCGAACCGGGCTATAGCCGCGGGACGCTGACGGTGACCGACGATCTGAAGAACCCACACGGCATGCTCCACGGCGCCGTCCTCTACACGATGGCCGACACGGGGATGGGAGCCGCGCTCAGTCCCGAACTCGGCGAGGACGAGGTGTGTGCGACGATCGAACTCAAGATCAACTACTTGCAGCCGGTCCACGACGGTGACGTGACCTGTGAGACGATCCTCGAGTCGAGAGGGAAATCGATCGCCTACCTCGAGTCCGACCTCCGTCAAGATGACGAGTCGGTCGCTCGAGCGACCGGCTCGTTCTCGATTTTCACGCCTTGATCATACTGTCGGACAGCACGAACTGTTTTCTCGATCGCTGTCGCTCTCGTCCGTATGGTCGACTATCGCCCCCTTCCAGACGAACGGGGCGTCTTCCACGAGTACCGCAGCTACGCGTTCCGGCCCGAGGAAGGCGTACCGACGTACGACCCCGACGAACACGAGACACCGCGGGACATGCTGGGAGCCCGTCGCGCCGTCTATCCGAGCGACGCGACCGACGACGCCGAACCGCGCTCGATCTGTCGCCACTACTGGCTCGAGTCGCGCGTCCGCGGCGATACCCACCGGACGGCCGGCCTGGCGTCGGTCGCGACGCCGCCCGAGTACCGCCGTCGAGGATACGTCCGCGAGTTACTCGCCCGCTCGCTCGCCGAGTACCGCGACCGCGACGTCCGGTTCTCGGTGCTGTGGCCGTTTCGCTACCGCTTCTATCGTCAGTACGGTTGGGACACCGCAAACCGGATCGTCACCCACGAGTGCGAGCCCGCGACCCTGGCGTTTGCGGCCACAGAACAGGACGATACCGGACGCTTCCGGCGTCTCGAGGCCGACGACTACGAGCGCCTCGAGGCGGCCTACGAGAGCCACCGCCGGCGGTATGGACTTGCGCTCGAACGCGACGCCGCGTGGTGGCACCACCGGGTGTTCGGCGGTCATGATCGCGACCCGTTCGTCTACGCCTACGAACGCGACGGCGACGTGAGTGGGTATCTCGTCTACACGATCGACGACGAAGAGAGCGCCCGGACGATGGCCGTCTCCGAACTCGTCTGCGTCGATTACGATACACTTCTGGCGCTGTTCGCGTTCTGCTATCGCCACGAATCACAGGTACAGCGAGTGAGGCTCCGGGTTCCTGACTCCCTCCCGCTGCGAGAAATCACACGCGATCCCGACGAGATCGACACCACAGTCTCGAACGGGCCGATGGTCCGGCTCGTCGACGTCGCCGAAACGCTCTCGGCGCTGTCGTATCCGGACTGTGAAGCGTCGCTGACGATCGCCGTCGAGGATCCGCTGGCCGACTGGAACGACGGCTCGTTCCAGCTTACCGTCTCGGCGGGGCGTGGCGATTGCGAGCGATCGACCGCCACCGCTCCGGACGAGGCCGACGCGTCGATGGATATCGCCGCGCTCGCTCGGCGGCCGCCCTCGAGCGAACTGGGTCACTCGAGGCGGCCGGATCGGACGTCGTCGAGACGCTCGCGACGCTGTTCCCGAAGACCGACGTCTACCTCGGTGAGTTCTTCTGACGGTCCGCCGATCGCCGCTCGAGTTCAGCCGTCGATGTCGCGGTAGTGTCGGCTCCAGGGCCGTGCGCGCTCGAGTGCCGCAGCGACGGCCAGGACGTCCGATTCGGCGTACCGGCGACCGACGACCTGGAGGCCGACCGGGAGCCCGTCGTCGGTGAGCCCGGCCGGCACCGACGCGACCGGGTGGCCGGTCAGGTTGAACACCCAGGTGAGCATCGCGTCGGTCGGGATCCCGTCGACGTCGTGACCGTCGATCTCCGTCGGATACCGATCGCTGAGGTGTTTGCCGTACGGTGGGACGGTAAGCGTCGGCGTAACGAGTGCGTCGGCGTCGCCCATCGCCGCTTCGATCGCGTGATACGCCTCGGTTCGCGGTCCGTTGGCCCGTCGCTCCTCGAGCGAGTCGAGGGTTCGACCCAGCGCGATCGTCGAGCGAAGCGTCTCCTCGACGTCGGCCGTCTCGAAGTCGATCCCGTAGCGGTCCTCGACGCGTTCTGCAACCGAGGCGAAGTAGGCGCCGACCTGTGCGTAGTAGGCCTGCCGGAGCGTCCCGGAATCGGGCAGTGAGACGTCGGCGTCCCGGACCGTCACGCCCGTCGCCTCGAGGTCGGCGACGGCGTCGCCGACGGTCTCACGGACGACCGGGTCGACGGGCTGAAGGTCGAGGTCGGGGCTGTACGCGATCGACAGCTCGGTTGCCGGCCGATCTATCGCCTTGAGGAAGTCGTCGTCGCCTGCTGGCACGCTAAACGGGTCGCGGTGATCCGGCCCGGAAAGCACCTCGAGGGCGAGTGCGGTGTCCTCGACGGTACGTGCGATCGGCCCGCCGACCATAAACGGCGAGTGGGTGTCGAACGCGTCGAGCCGGGAGTTCGACGGGACGCGTCCGTGGGAGGGTTTGAGCCCGACGACGTTACAACAGGCGGCCGGCACTCGGAGCGAGCCGCCGATGTCCGATCCCGTTGCGATGGGGACACAACCTGCAGCGACCGCCGCCGCGGAGCCGCCGGACGAGCCGCCGGCCGACCGTTCGTGGTCGAACGGCGTGGCCGTCGCGCCGACGAGTCGGTTGTCCGTCTTGATCGTGTGGGCGAGTGCGGGCGTGTTCGTCGTCCCGACGATTACCGCGCCGGCCGCCTCGAGACGCTCGACCGCGATCGAATTGGTCTCGGCGACGTTGTCCGACAGCGCCGCGAGTCCGAGCGTGTTCCGGACGCCGACCTTGCGATCCCGGAGGTCCTTGACCGCGACCGGCACGCCGTGAAGCGGCCCGCGATCCTCGCCGTCGTCGGCCGCGGCGTCGGCGTCGCGAGCGCGATCGCGTGCGGCGTCTTCGAGAACCGTCACGAAGGCGTTCAGATCTTCGATGGCGTCGATCCGCTCGAGGGCGGCACCGACGGCGCTCGCCGAGGACGCAGCGCCGTTTTGGATCGCCGCTACACGCTCCCGTGCCGAGGCAGTGACATCCATTCCCATAGGATTCGTGACCAGTCCTGACGGGATAAAGTCACCGACGGCTTCGGTGACGTTCTCGTCGGTACCGTCGAGCGCGACTCGAGCGCAGGATCCGGACGCAGGTCCCGCTGTCGCAGCCGAACACGCAGTCACGCCACTGAAATACTCTCTCCACAAAAGGGGCACTAACTGGCTGTCGATGATCGAAGCGACGGGACGAGCCGAGTGGCTCGAGGCGGCGACGACGAGGGTATCGCCACGGGACGGTGACGGAGGCGACGAGCCGTGACGCTGCGATCGGTCCCGATCGTCGACCGGGTCACCGACGCGTTCTTCGCGCTCGATACGGACTTTCGGTTTACCTACCTCAACGAGCGCGCCGAGACGCTGTTGAAACGCTCCCGCGAGGAGCTGATCGGCCGCGTTATGTGGGACGAATTCCCACAGACAGTCGAGACTCAGTTCCCCGACGGGTTCCATCGGGCGATGGACGAACAGGTCCCCGTCTCCTTCGAGATCTATCACGCTCATCTCGAGACCTGGTTCGAGGCGCGGGCCTACCCATCGGAGGACGGGCTCTCGGTGTACATGCGCGACGTCACCGAGAAGAAGGCCCAGGAGACGACGCTCGCCCAGCATGCGGCCGTCGTCGAGGCGATCTACGACGCGGTCGTCACCCTCGACCGAAATCGTGAGATCGTCTCGCTCAACGACGCGGCCGAAACGGCACTCGGGGTCGACCGGACGGCACTCGCCGGCGAACACGTCGAGGCGCTCATCGAACGGGCCGGTATCGCTGACGCAGACGCCGTTGAGATCGGGCGGGCGATCACCGACGTCGACGTCGGCTCGGCGGCCGAACGCACGCTCGAGGCGTCCTTTACCGACGCCGACGGGACCGACCGAATCGGCGAGTTCCGCTTCGTCCCGATCGAAGACGACGTCGCGACCGTCGCCGGCGTGATCCGGGATGTAACCGACCGCCACGAGTACGAACGCGTCGTTACGTCGTTACACGAGATCACGCGCTGGCTCCTCGAGTCGGACGATCCGGAGGAGATCTGTGCGATCGCGGTCCACGCCGGCGGTGACCTGCTCGAGCTTCCGATCAGCGGCGTCTGGCTGCTCGATGACGAACGAGGGTATCTCGAGCCCGTCGCCGGAACCGCTGGCGCCTACGACGAGTTCGGTGGTCTCCCCCGATTCAACCCCGGCGAGGGACTGGTCTGGGACGTCTTCGAATCCGGCGAGATCGAGCGGTTCGACGATTTGCAGACCGTCGATGGGATCTACAACCAGGCGACGCCGATTCGTTCGGAGATCATCGCGCCGATCGGCACCCACGGGATCCTTATGACCGGCTCGCTCGAGCCCCATCAGTTCGACGAGACCGACGTCGAACTCGTCTCGATGCTCGTCGAGAACACCCGCGCGGCGCTGGATCGGGCCGACCGCGAGCAAGTCCTTCGGGACCGGACCGCCGAACTCGAGCGCCAGACTGAACGCCTCGAGGCTGTCGCGGAGGTCCTCTCGAACGATCTGAAGGCACAGCTCTCTGACGTCGCAAACGCCCTCGAGGGGGATGGTGATGCCGCCGTCGACGAGTGGGAGTTTCCCCTCGAGGAGGATTCCGTCGACGAGACGTTAGACCGGGCCGAGCGCCTCGTCGACGACGTTCGGGAGTTCGCCCGGAACGCCTCGACGGTCGGCCCGCGCAGTCGTCTCGACCTCGCCGACGCGATCGACGACGCCCGCGAACGGTCACGGCTCGACGGCGACTGTATCGTCGTCGAGACGGACGCGACGTTGCGGGCCGACACCGACCGGTTCGTCCACCTCCTCGAGACGGCGTTCGACGATGCTGCGGCCCGCGCCGACGGAACGGTGACGATTCAGGTCGGACTCGTCGGGCTCGACGATCGAGAGGGGGCGCGGGGGTTTTTCTTGCTCGACGACGCCGCCGAGATCCCGCCGGCGGCCCACGAGCGGGTCCTCGATCCAACGGCCGATCCGGACGATCTCACCACCGACGGACTGGGACTCGCACTCGTCAGAGCCATCGCCGAAGCCCACGGCTGGCGGCTGTCCGTCGACAACGGCGACCACGGCGGGACGCGACTCGAGATACGGGACGTGACGACCCTCGAGCGATCGGGATGAGAACGAGACGTGGGAAGGGTGGGTAGGCGTGGCGGCCGTGGTGCTGTTACTTCTCGCCCCGGTCGCCCGGTTCGCGCTCGAGGTCTTGACAGAGCCGCCGATAGCCGTCCTGTTCGAGCAGTGTCGACATCGTCTCGTCGGCCCGGGCCCGAAGCACCGCCAGTCGATCCTGTAGTCGGGCGTACTCTTCGCTCGACTTGCGTTCGGCTTCGGACTTTTCGGCGTCTAACACGGCCTTTTTCGAGGCGAGCGAGAAGAACTCCCGGAGCTGCTCGTCGTAACTCGAGCGCAACAGCAACTGCTCGACGAGTTCCGACAACTCGGCTTTCGAGATCGGCTTGACGAGGTAGTCGTCGATCCCTAACTCGGCGATATCGAAGTCGGGTTCGACCGCCGTCACCATCGCGACTCGACAGTCGACGCCCCGATCCCGGATCGCCCCGAGAATCGTCTCGCCGGACAGCTCCGGCATCCGTCGATCGAGGAGCACGACATCGACGGTGTCGTCGATCGTCTCGAGGGCGCCTACGCCGTCGACGGCCGTCTCGACGGCGTAGGCGTCCTCGAGCCAAGAGGCATACAGGTCTGCCAGCTCCGGCTCGTCTTCGACGATCAGTACGGACGACGTGTCAGTAGCCATCGAACGGTGTGCACCCGAAGTTTCGGTTCGTCGAAAGACTCGTATTCTGGGTATATCAATATACCGGGAATTCGATCCGAGGCGTCTCGAGTCGGTCTCGAAACCGCAACTCGACGCGGTCGGTTACTCGAGGCCGCGCTCGATCGTCTCGCGTCGCTTGGCGATCTCGGCCGCGTCGGTTTCGATCGTTCGATCGGCGACGGACACCTCGAGACGACCGTCGTCGGTCGCGGATCCGAGTTCGACGACCGGCGCGACGCCGTCGAACGCCTCGCGGACGGCGTCGGGCGACTCGGTCTGGATCAGTGCGCGACCGGGCTGTTCGTGGAACAGCGCCGCAGCGACCGGATCGGCCGCCGACTCGGCGGCCGGAACCGAGACCTCGAGCCCGGCGTCGTCGGAGACCATCTCGGCCAGGGCGACCGCCAGACCGCCGTGGCTGACGTCGTGGACCGCAAGCGTCGACTCCTCGTCGGCGACGTCGGCCAGCGTCTCGACGACGGCGGCCGGATCGGCGGGCAGTTCGGGGAAGGCGTCGCTGCCGTCGAACTGCGCGATGTACTCGGAGCCACCGAGCGACGCGTCGCCGTCCTCGAGGCCGTGGTCGCCAACCAGCAGGATCGTGCTGTCGGTCGCGGGTTCGACCGACAGCGGCGGCGCATCGTAGCCGTCTTTGGTTCCGACCATCGCGAGCGTCGGCGTCGGCGGGATCGGTCCCTCGACGGAGTCGTTGTACAGCGAGACGTTCCCGCCGACGACCGGCGTCGACAGCGTCTCACACATCTCGGCGAGCCCGTCGACGATTCCCTCGAAGCCGCCGTAGACGTCCGGCTTCTCGGGATTACCGCCGTTGAGACAGTCGACGGCAGCCAGCGGCGTCGCACCCTTGGCTGCGATGTTCGTCGCGTTCTCGAGGGCGACGGCACGGGCACCGGTCCGCGGGGTGGCTGCGGTCCAGTTCGGTGCAGCACCCGCCGAAATCGCAAGCCCCTGTTCGGCTTCCCGGACCGCGATGATCGCCGCGTCGTCGCCGGGGCCGACGCTCGTTCGGACGCCGACCTCGTGGTCGTACTGCCGGTAGACCCACCGCTTCGAGGCCGTGTTCGGACTCGAGACGACGGCGTCGAACGCCTCCTCGAGGTCGACCTCGGGGAGGTCGGTCTCGGGCGGCTCGGGGTCTTCACTCGCTAAGTCGTTCATCGGTGCGCCCTCGCCGAGGAAGTAGGCGTCGACGTCGACGACCGTCTCGCCCTCGAACGTGCAGGTGTAGTTCCCTTCGGTGACCTCGCCGATGACCGAACAGCCGAGATCGAACCGCTCGGCGATCTCACGGACGCGGTCGACGTTCTCGGGTTCGACCTCGTAACACATTCGCTCCTGGGACTCGGCGAGTAAGATCTCTAAGGCGTTCATGTTCGGCTCGCGTTGATGGACGCGCTCGAGTTCGATCTCGGCACCCAGCCCACCTTTGGCGACCATCTCGCTCGAGGCGCCGCCGAGGCCGGCGGCACCGAGGTCGCGGGCCGACTCGATCAAGTTCTCCTCGATCAGCTGCTCGTTGGCCTCGATCAGCAGCTTCTCGGCGTAGGGGTCGCCGACCTGGACCGCGGGGCGGTCCTCGGTCTCGGCGTCCTCGGCCAGGTCCTCGCTCGCGAAACTCGCGCCGCCGAGCCCGTCCCGGCCGGTCGCGTTCCCCACGAGCACGAGTTTGTTGCCGGGCTCTTGGGCCTCGGCAGTGACGAGTCGATCCTCGCTCGTCAGGCCGACACAGGCGACGTTGACCAGCGGATTCCCTTCGTAGTCGGGGTGGAAATCGACGCTGCCCGCGACGGTGGGAACGCCGATACAGTTGCCGTAGTGGCTGATCCCCTCGACGACGCCTTCGAACAGATACTTCGAGTGTTCGCGCTCGAACTCACCGAAGTACAGCGAGTCGGCCAGCGCGATCGGGTAGGCACCCATCGAGAGGGTGTCCCGGACGATCCCACCGACGCCTGTCGCGGCCCCGTCGAAGGGGTCGACGTAGGAAGGGTGGTTGTGACTCTCGATCCCCATCGTGATGTACGTGTCATCGTCCAGTGCGACGACCGCCGCGTCGTCGCCCGGCCCGATCACGACCTGGTCGCCCTCGCTGTCGAAGGCCGACAGCAGCGGTCTCGAGGAGCGGTACGCACAGTGCTCGCTCCAGAGGTTCTCGAACAGCGCCGCCTCGGCCGGGGTCGGCTCCCGGTCCAGTTCCTCGACGACGAGTTCGCGGTCCGAATCGGCAAGACTCATTCATCTAGGTGGTGAAAGTCGGCGGGTAAATGGGTTTCTATATGCACGTTCGTGTATGGCTCGAGCGGGTGAGGAGAAACCGGGGCGTCATACGGAACGTTGTATCGACGTTCGCGGTTGCGTTCCGTCGACCCCCTGCTGTTTATCGCATACTCGAGGTCGACGGAAGACATATGTCTGTTTCTCACGATGAGGATACTGTGGCGTCGTTTCCGGCCATGGTTTCAGACGAACCCTTGTGGGGTTGAAGCGGTCCGAGAACAAAGCTCATCGAACCACTCGTTCCAGTTTCAGACGAACCCTTGTGGGGTTGAAGCACTTGGGATATGGCGAGACAGCACCAAGCGCGAAATGTTTCAGACGAACCCTTGTGGGGTTGAAGCCTCGGCTCGCGCCGTCGCCAGGCCGCCACAGCGGCCGTTTCAGACGAACCCTTGTGGGGTTGAAGCACTCATCCGCGTTCCCTCCGAAATCGGACAGGCTCGCGGTTTCAGACGAACCCTTGTGGGGTTGAAGCAAGGGCGTTGTTGGCGATGTTGACACGTCTGGCCAGTTTCAGACGAACCCTTGTGGGGTTGAAGCGGCTCTCGCGTGGATCGTCGACCAGTTCGTACAGGCCGTTTCAGACGAACCCTTGTGGGGTTGAAGCCCACGTCGTTGCTCGAGGCGCAGGTGGCGAGGACGGTTTCAGACGAACCCTTGTGGGGTTGAAGCTCGTATAGGGACTCGGCGGTCTCGCGGTCGAGGGACAGTTTCAGACGAACCCTTGTGGGGTTGAAGCACCACCTCCGCCTCGATCGTCTCGGCCTCATCTGGCGTTTCAGACGAACCCTTGTGGGGTTGAAGCCGCGTCAAGTCCGTCCGCGACGATATCGCCTACGGGTTTCAGACGAACCCTTGTGGGGTTGAAGCCTCGGTAAAGTCGGCGTCGCGTTGATCGTGGTCGGCGTTTCAGACGAACCCTTGTGGGGTTGAAGCTCTCGACGACAGATACCACGTCTTCGACGAGATCGTTTCAGACGAACCCTTGTGGGGTTGAAGCCGTACCCGCGTAGACGGAGCCTTGAGAGCGTCCGCCGGTTTCAGACGAACCCTTGTGGGGTTGAAGCGTCTTCATCTTCGACTACAGCCTCCCATCGGAGATCGTTTCAGACGAACCCTTGTGGGGTTGAAGCTGAGGCGGATACCAACGCCATCGAAATCTTCTGGTTTCAGACGAACCCTTGTGGGGTTGAAGCCTCTTCGATAATGTCTAAGATACTGTCAGCGGTCGCTTGTTTCAGACGAACCCTTGTGGGGTTGAAGCGTCCCAGGACGGGTCAAACTCGAACAGCGACTCGCGTTTCAGACGAACCCTTGTGGGGTTGAAGCAGCAAAGTTAGCCTCGAGTTCGGTTGTGTTTTCGGCGTTTCAGACGAACCCTTGTGGGGTTGAAGCGGGCCAGAAGATAATGAGCACGAAGTCTTTGTACTCGTTTCAGACGAACCCTTGTGGGGTTGAAGCGATTCGTGACGAGAAGACACGGGCTGCACTCTACGGTTTCAGACGAACCCTTGTGGGGTTGAAGCACTGATAGGTGTACTAGGATTAGTCGCGGGAGCACTCGTTTCAGACGAACCCTTGTGGGGTTGAAGCCGCTCGAGGATTTCACGCGCCTTGTCCCGTGCATCAGAGTTTCAGACGAACCCTTGTGGGGTTGAAGCTTCCCGTCAATGTATAGGTCACTCCCGCTACCACGGGTTTCAGACGAACCCTTGTGGGGTTGAAGCCAAATAGAGTGATTGCTCGAGGGGCACGCAAGCCCGGTTTCAGACGAACCCTTGTGGGGTTGAAGCCTCTTTCGAGGCTTCCGACATGGACTGTAAGATATGGTTTCAGACGAACCCTTGTGGGGTTGAAGCGCCTAGAAGCCTCCGAAGCGGTTTCGGGCGGGGATGGTTTCAGACGAACCCTTGTGGGGTTGAAGCGAAGTGGGGTGATAAGGGACTTGAAAAAGCGAGCGGTTTCAGACGAACCCTTGTGGGGTTGAAGCATCGGTCACACCACTCGGACATCATCGTCTGCGAGTTTCAGACGAACCCTTGTGGGGTTGAAGCCCTACAGAAGAGTGCCCGATTTGTGGTGATGATTGGTTTCAGACGAACCCTTGTGGGGTTGAAGCTTCCGCGATTCGGGCGACCGGCCGCCGCTCGACGAGGTTTCAGACGAACCCTTGTGGGGTTGAAGCGTCGACTTCTCGACGGACGTCGCGGGCGGTACTGCCGGTTTCAGACGAACCCTTGTGGGGTTGAAGCCCCTCAAACGTCCTTAGTTGCAGCGACTGACGGCGGTTTCAGACGAACCCTTGTGGGGTTGAAGCCTCCCAGTTCGTTTCAAGTGTTTCAGGGTCAACATTGTTTCAGACGAACCCTTGTGGGGTTGAAGCCTCTGGATTGGCGGTATCCCGACAACTCGGCAGACCGTTTCAGACGAACCCTTGTGGGGTTGAAGCGTCAATCTCCAACCACTTTTGGATAGCGTCATATCCGGTTTCAGACGAACCCTTGTGGGGTTGAAGCGTCCTGGGGGACGGTTACACTCTCACCGTCGCCGAGGTTTCAGACGAACCCTTGTGGGGTTGAAGCAAGGCGAAGTATCCCGATGGAAAGTGTGGGCACCAGTTTCAGACGAACCCTTGTGGGGTTGAAGTCGCTGGTTCGGGAGTTGTTCAGTACCGTCCGGAGAGTTTCAGACGAACCCTTGTGGGGTTGAAGTACGAAATGCTGGTGTCCCGCCAGCGGACGGAGCAAGTTTCAGACGAACCCTTGTGGGGTTGAAGCCAGCTACGAGGAACGCGTCACGGTCGGGTGCTTCGAGTTTCAGACGAACCCTTGTGGGGTTGAAGCACTTGGTTGGTGAACTGGCTCGACCGCTCCGCTGGCCTTTTGTTTGATTCTAACCGCATGGTAGTTGAACACCACCTTTATAACCTATCTCTAACTAGTTTCAGGCATTATGTATATTAGAAATGGAGGTTACCATTGACGGTGCGCCTCATGGCACACCTGTCCGCTCGAGCGGACGCTGCCTACGACAACGCCTACCACCACAAGCTCCGTGGGCGAATCTGGCAGGCGCTCGAGGGGACTGACTACGACGCAGCCCACGATACGGACGAACCACCAGGATTCGTGATGTCGAATCCGTTCCCACCAGGCGACATGCGCGAGGGTGACGAGCGGAAACTTCTCGTCGCCTCACACGATGAGGAGGTCCTTGCACATGTCGCCAAGGATTTGCTCGCAGACCGAGAGCTGAACGTCGGCGAGATGCCGTTTCACGTCGAGGACGTGAGCTCTCTCGAGCCTGACGTCGGCGAACCGGGCACGCGGGGAACACTCGAGACGGGGACCGGGTTGCTCGTTCGAATCCCGCCGTGGCAGTGCGACGAGTACGGGATCGACCATCCTGGCGGTGATACGGCAGTCTTCTGGCGGCCTTCACATAGCACTAAGCCACTGATGGAACAGCTCGAGGCCAACCTCGATAAGAAACATCGGCTGTTCGCACCCGAGTATCTGCCAGGACCGAGCGAGGTCGACGGCGACCTGTTCGACGGCTACGAGCTGCTCAAGACGTTCGCAGTGCCGGTGACGGTAACCGAGGGCCAGGAGATGACTTACGTGTTGAGCAAGTGGAAGTTCGAGTATACTGTCCGGGACGACAACCACCGCAGACACCTCAACCTCGCGCTGGACGTCGGTCTCGGAGAACGAAACTCGCTCGGGCTGGGGTTCGTGAACGTCACGGATCGAACCCGGCCGGGTGAAACCGAACTCGAGGGAGAGGATGCTTTCGCCTGAAGCGTTCCGCGACGCCTACGACGACGAGGAGTTAGCCGAGGAGTTGCCGGACTCCCCCATCGGGTCGCTTCGGGACTTGCAGTACCTCTACGGGAAACTCTACACGCTCGCCACTACCGGTGGCGGGGAGTATGCGCCATACCTGACGCCCGACGCCGCGGACGATCTGATCGACACGGACGACAGCCTGCTCGTCGTTCGCGTCGACGTTTCGGGTACGGAGCCACGGCTCGCCGACGATCACCTCGGCGCAGTCTGGCTGACACGGTATACAGAGGGGCTGGTCCAGCAGGTTAGCCACTGTAAGTATCCGGCTGCACGCGGGATCGACCACAGCGTCACCCATCAGGCCGGACGCGACAGCGATCCGGAGAAGCTCGCTCGATACGCGAAAGAGCGCCTCACCAAGTGGGCAACCGATGATGTAGTAGAAACAGCCGCCGACGCCCACGAAGACGGCTGGATCGTCGAGAAACTCGCCGAACTCAGCGAGGACGAGGATGTTCTCGAGGCCATTGAAGACGGCGTGAAGACGAGCCTCGGTGGCGAATCCGCGACTGCACTTCTGACAGTTCAGGTGAAGACCGAGACAGACGGCGAGTATCGCTGGCCCGGTGAGGTCGACGTCTTCCTCGAGGCGATGCGGCGACGGAAGCTCTCGAAGCTCGTCACCAAGAACAAGGCCGACGACTCCTCAGGGGACGCGACGGACCTCGTCACACGAGAGCCGTCCCGGACGGTGGGGACCTCAGAAGACCCACAGAACTACTTCCTCGGCAAGCAACTCGAAAAGTTCCCGGGGCTGGACATCGAGGAGGCGTGGCGATCCCACCCGATTTCCGAAGACGCCGCCGTGACGGTAATGAACGCGGAGGCGTTCGTCGAGGCCTGTACGTACCGAACGTTTGGTGCCAAGGTCTACTACCTGCCGTACTTCTTCGGGCGACCGACGTCCGAGAAGGCCCGCGATCTGTACGGGCTTCTTTATCGGGCAGCAGACGACGGGGATACGACCCCGATCGAGGATGCCTACGAAGAGCACAGGGAACGTGACCTCGATGAGACGTCCCTTCGATTCTACGTCTCAGCGGTGATGCCCCACCAGATGTCTCGCTACGACGTTTTCGGTGAGACGCTGAACGGCCAGTTGCACTACCCGAAGGAACTCGCCTTTAGGCACAATCGGCTGGTTCAGAACACCTCGGCGTTTGTCACCGACGAGGGAGACGATTGGACGGCACCGATGCCGACAAACGAGAAGTGGGAACTGCTCGCGGGTGATGACAACCGGCTTCACGCGGTCTCGACGGGCTGGTATTTCTACCAGACGTTCGCCGAACGCGACGACACTGACGCCGACGCGGACGACCCACGCATTCAGGCGCTGGTCAACGTCCTGAGCGGTGAGCCGATCACCGTCGACGTGCTACTCGAGGAGTTCGTCTCCCGCATCATCAGTGAGGAAACCGACGACGAGTACGACGGCTTCCCGTCGTTTCTGGTTGCGAGCCAGTTCGCCCAGCTGTGTGCACTCGCCGACGGCGACCTCGAGTTGCTCACCACGTCCGATACGGAGAAAGAACCGATCACGCGCGAACCGACCTATGAGGAATACACGATGGAAATTCCGGACATACTAGCCACTGACGGGGGCCACCCCGCAGACGCGAAACTCGAATCGTTTATCCAAGACACGCCTGCACTCGCGCCCGATCCCGACGGGCCATCGATCACCGACGAACGCCGTGGTGCGTTCTTACTCGGCGCGCTCGTCGGTGACATCGCGAGCTACCAGGAGTACAGTGAGGACCGATCGACGACGCTGGTCGATCAGTATCCCGTGAAGTCGATCACCCGGTCGCGGATCAAGAAGGTAACCCAGGAGACAATCGCGAAGACGCTCACCTACACACGTCAAGAAAAGAAAGAGGGCAAGTCCTATCCTGGCACCAAGGCGGACTACATCGTCGACCGGCTCCGGGAGACGATCCTCGATCCCGACCCAGACGAGTGGGAGATCGATACCGACGACCTCCGCTTCTACTACGCGCTCGGGATTACCTACGGCATGAACGACCACCCAGACTGGGAGAACGTAGAGTCCGACGACCAACCCGACCTCGAGGAGGAACACTGAGATGACAGACACAGCTGACACCGTAGAGAACCGCTCCGAAATCGTCTTCCTGTACGACGCCGTCGACGCGAACCCGAACGGTAACCCCCTTAGCGGGGCGAACCGCCCGCGGATCGACCCCCAGACCCAGCAGGCGATCGTCACCGACGTCCGCCTGAAACGATACCTCCGTGACCAGCTCGACGACGACGGTCACGGCGTCTACATCCGGAACGTCAACGAAGAGGGGACTCAGTATACCCGCGGGGAACTCCTCGAGGACCGACTGAAAGCCGTCGACTACGACGACTACGACCTCGAGGACGACGAAGAGGCTCAACAGTTCCGCGAGGACGTCTTCGGCGAGTTCCTCGACAACAGTGTCGACGTCCGGTACTTCGGTGCGACGATGTCGGTCGACACCGACGACGAGTACGCGAAACACCTGCCGGATCACTTCACCGGGCCCGTCCAGTTCTCACCAGGGAAGTCGATCCACGCCGTCAACGAAAACGAGGAGTACGACAGCCTGACGAGCGTGATCGCGACCCAGGAGGGGAAAGAACAGGGTGGCTTCGATTTGGACGATCATCGCATTCAGTACGGACTCATTCGCTTCCACGGGCTCGTGGACGAACACGGAGCCGAGGATACGAAACTCACCACGGACGACATCGAGCGACTCGATACGCTCTGCTGGCGGGCGATCAAGAACCAGACGATCTCCCGGAGCAAGGTCGGCCAGGAACCGCGGCTGTACTGTCGCGTCGAGTACGCCGAGGAGAGTTTCCACCTCGGCGGCCTCGATCGGGACCTCGAGCTCGACCAGGAACGCTCGGAACCCGAAGAGGAACTCCGGACGGTCCGGGATCTGACCCTCGAGGTCGACGGCTTCGTCGATCGGCTGGCGAACGCGAGTGGGCGGGTCGAGCGCGTGCGCGTGGTCGCGAGTGACGTCCTCGAGTTGTCCTACGACGACGAGGTCGGCGGTCCCGAGGTGCTGTACGACGCACTCGAGGACGCACTCGGTTCGGAGGCCGTCGAGGTCGTCGACGTTTACGAGGAACACACCACGACGCTGCCGGACGCCGCCGAGTGACGATGGAACAGGAATCGCTCGAACAGTGGGCAGGAGACGACGAGAGCGACACTAATAGTGGCGACACCGTCTCACCCGAGCGCTGTCTCTCCGTCACCGTTCGTGGCCCGTGGGGACACTTCCGGCGGATCGAGGGGAACGTCGTCAAGCAGACCTACCGGATCATCCCGCGGACCACCGTCGCCGGGCTATTCGCCGCCGTCCTCGGCATCGAACGCGATGGCTACTACGACCTGTTCGCACCCGGTGAGTCCGCGGTGGCGATCGAGCCCGTCAGCGAGATTCGGACGATCAACATGCCGATGAACACGCTCTCGACAGCCGACGGGAACCTCCAGTCGCTCAACGGCCGGGGAAAGCTTAGCGTGAAACTCCCAGACCCGACGACGCTTCGTCAACAGCACAACTACGAGGTCCTCGTCGAGCCAGCGTATCGGATCGACCTCTGGCTGGCTGACGAAGAGCGGTATCGGGAACTCCGGGAAACGCTCGAGGCCGGCAAGAGCCACTACGTCCCCAGTCTCGGTCTCTCGGAACACCTCGCGGAACTCGAGTACCACGGCGAGTTCGAGGTCGAACCCGGGCCGAGCGGTGAGAAAGTCGAGATAGACTCGGCAGTCCCCGATGCCGTCGAGGACGTCGTCTTAGAGCCCGGCACGCGGTGTCAAGTCGAGGAGTCGCCCGCGTTCATGACGACCGACGCCGGCGGGCGGACGACTGCCGGCTTCACGGCCTACACGTACAATCCCGACGCCGGTTCGCTCAAAGTCAAAAATGTGGAGCTGTGCTGCGTCGACGGGCGAACCGTGGTGTTCGTCTGAGATGGCGACTCGGTACTCACATCCACCCGATGAGGGACACGACGGCGTCTTCCTGTGGGACCACCTCGAGGACGTGACCGAACGCGTCCGATACGTGGTGCCGTCAGACGCCCGGACGCCTGCGGGAGAGCCTATGAGGGACGTTGTCGAGACACTCGCGTACGTCCACGACTTCGGGAAGGCGACAACGCACTTTCAGCAGTATCTCGGGGTGCAGTCAGGAACGCCGCCGGACGAACGGTATCGGTACCACGCACCAGTCGGAGCGTTCACCGCCTACTACGCGCTAGACGCCCGCGGGTACGACGCCGAGACCTGTCTCGCGGGCTTTGTCGCCGTTGGGAAACACCACGGAGCCCTGCCGGACATCGCGAAGTACGTGTTCGATCGTTCCCACCGTCGCGAGAACGTCTCTCCGAGTGATTGGAACACCGATGAAAAGAGGCAGGTAATTGTCGCAAAGCAACTTGAGAACATCGACGATCACGTCCCTGACCTCGCAAGTGAAATCATCCAGAAAGCGACGGCTGGAAACGGATCGTGGGAGGCGTTCTGCGAGGGGTTCCTCGAGTTACTCGGAGAAATTGAATCGACCGTCGCGGCGACAGGAACCGGCCCTGGCGTCGACCGGGGGTCGCTGTCTGCGTCGTGTTACGCACTCGTTCTGGAATGCTGGGGATCGCTCGTGCTCGCGGACAAGACGAGTGCTGCCTCGGCTTCGAGAGCATCGGAACTCTCCGAGGACGCCTATGCGGCCGAGCAACCGAGCCTCGAGCGACTTGACGAGTACATCGGCGACCTCGAGGCTGATGCGTGTGCCGACCCGGAGGGAACCCGGAGTGAACGGCTGAACCACTACCGTTCGCGGGCACAGTCGACCGTCCTCGAGAACGCGGAGTCGTTCGCCGACGACGGCGGTGGTGTCGCGACGATTACGTTGCCAACGGGAATGGGCAAGACTCTCGCCGGACTGTCAGCGGCACTCTCCATCCGGAACCGAACCGGCGGCGAACGGATCGTCTACGCACTCCCGTTTACCAGCATCATCGATCAGGTGGTCGACGAAGCCCAAGACATCTACGAGACCGATACTGCGGGCCGTCTGCTCACCGCTCACCACCATCTCGCGGAGACCACGATCCGCGACGTAAACGAGGGTGACGTCGACAAAGCGGACTTACACGACGACGTCGCCGGAATGCTCGCCGAGAGCTGGCGGGCCGGCCTGACTGTGACGACGTTCGTCCAGCTGTTCGAGAGTCTGGCAGGCCCGGCGAACAAGCAGTCGATGAAGGTTCCTGCGCTCCGAAACAGCGTTATCGTCCTCGACGAGCCACAGAGCCTTCCGCTCGACTGGTGGAAACTCGTTCCTCGTCTCGTGACGATGCTAACGGAACGATACGACGCGACGGTTATCGCGATGACCGCGACACAGCCGCAACTGTTCGACAGCGCAGTTGAACTCGTCGACGAGCCGACTGCGTACTTCGAGGCGACCGAACGCGTCCGGTACCGTCTCGATCAGTCGACGGAACGGTACATCGACGAACAAGACGGCGCGAAGTCATACGACGATGCGGTAACGGAACTACTCGAGACCCTCGAGGGTGGCGACGCCACGCTCGCGGTCTGTAACACGATCGACAGCGCGAGAAAGCTGACCGAACTCGTGGCACAACGGTCCCCTGGGCTGGTAGATATCGGAGAAATCTACGCCGACGAACTCGAGGCCGTGGGCGATCCAGAGGCTGTCGATCCAGCGGCGGTTGCCAAGCGGGCCGAAGCCGCTGGAGATCTGTCTATTCTACATCTCTCGACCCGGCTTCGTCCCGTCGATCGGCTCACCCTGATCGAGACAGCGAAGGAACTGACCGGACGCGGACACCCGTTTCTCACGATCTCGACCCAGCTCGTCGAAGCTGGTGTCGACATCAGCTTCGACCGCGTCTATCGTGATCTCGCGCCGATCGACAGCATCGTCCAGGCTGCCGGAAGGTGCAACCGCTCGTTCGAACGAGATCGGGGCGAGGTCACCGTCTGGTGGCTCGAGGCACCCGAAGAACAAGAGAGGACCCCTGCAGAAGCGGTGTACAATCGCGGCGTCTCTCTCTTGCCAGTCGCTGCGCGGACCCTCGAGTCCGTCCGTGGCGACGGGGAGTTCCTCGAGGAAACCGCGGTCGCAAAGGACGCCGTCGAAAAATACTACGAGGCCCTTCACCGGGAGAAAAACGTCGGGAAAGAGACGTACGCGAGCTATGTCGACGAGGCCCGGGCCGACGAACTCGAGAACCTCTCGCTGATCGACCAGCGCAACGCCATCGATGTCGTCGTCTGTCGAACGGACGAAGAACGGGCGGCCGTGGACGCTATTGAGAATGCAGTGGACCGCTACGAGTTCGACGAAGTCAACCGGCGAATGGACGACCTCCGAACGAGACAGGTGTCGGTTCCGTTTTACAGTGCCGATTCGAAGGAAGCACGAGAACTTGGGGACCTCCCACCGATTCATCCCGAGGCGGATGTCCGGTACGTCGACCCCTCGAGGCCGGAGTTCGCTGACTTCTTCGATCCAACGACCGGCTTCGTCGTTCCGGACAACACCGTCGAGCGGAGGTTCCTGTGACCGAGCCAGATCCCGTCTCACGTCTCCTCGAGACTGCCCGCGGAAACCCAACCGACGAGCCGTTTCGCGTCACCGGCGTGATGATGCAGTACTACCACGTCTGTACGCGTGAGCTCTGGTTCGAATCGCGCAATCTCGAGATCGATCGCGAAAACCCCACGGTCGTCCGCGGCACTCGAGTCGACGATACCGCCTACAGCGAGAACCGCCGCAACCTCCACCTCGGGATGATCTCGCTCGACGTCTTAGAGGACGGCCGAATTCTCGAGGTCAAACCATCCTCGGCGCTGACCGAACCGGCGCGGATGCAGCTATCGTACTACCTCTGGTATCTCGAGCACGTCGCCGACGTCGAGCGGAACGGCGTGCTCGCTCACCCCCGTGAACGCAAGCGGGAACCGGTCGAACTCACTGAGGAACGCACAGAGAAAGTCGAGGCCGCCATCCGCGGAATCTACGATGTGGTGACTCGAGAATCGCCACCGTCTGCGGAGGAAAAGCCATTCTGTGAGGCCTGTGCGTACCACGACTTTTGCTGGTGTTGATCATGGACAGAAACTACCACGTGTTTTCAGACGGTCGCATCGAACGCAAAGACGACACGGTCCGGATCGTCACCGACGACGACGAGAAAAAGTACATCCCGATCGAGAACGCCGAGGCGCTGTTCCTCCACGGCCAGATCGACTTCAATACTCGCTTGATGTCGTTTCTGAACCAAGAAGGCGTCGCCATGCACGTGTTTGGCTGGGGGGACTATTACACTGGGTCGATCATGCCGGAGCGGGGCCAGACCTCAGGACAAACCGTCGTCTCGCAGGTCACCGCCTACGAGGACAAGGACCACCGGCGACGACTCGCCGCATCGATCGTCTCCGGAAGCATCCACAACATGCGAACCAACGCCGTCTATTACGACGGTCGCGGCCGCGATATCGAGACTGAAATCGCTGACCTCGAGGCGGCAGCCGACCGTGTCGCTGACGACCTTCCCGTCGACGAACTCATGGGGATCGAGGCGACCGCACGAAAGATCTACTACCGGACGTTCAACGAGATCCTCCCCGAGGAGTTCCGGCTCTCGAGACGGGAGTACAACCCGCCACCGAATGAGGTCAACAGCTTGATCTCGTTTGGCAACTCGCTGGTCTACGCCAACTGCGTCTCCGCGATCCGGGCGACCGCACTCGACCCGACGATCAGCTATCTCCACGAACCCGGCGAACGGCGCTACTCGCTATCGCTCGATCTCGCCGACCTGTTCAAACCCGTCCTCGCCGACCGCGTCCTGTTTCGCCTGGTCAACCGCGGGCAGATCACTCACGACGACTTCGAGACCGATCTCGGGTCGTGTCTGCTGACCGAGGGGGGCCGCCAGACCTACTCGAAGGCGTTCGAGGAAACCCTTGAGCGCACCGTCGACCACCCCGACCTCAACCGAAAGGTCAGCTACCAGTACCTGCTGCGACTCGAGGCATACAAACTCAAAAAGCACCTCCTGACGGGCGAGCCGTACGATCCGTTCGAACGGTGGTGGTGAGATGTACGTCATCATGGTCTACGACCTCCAGGCCGACCGAACCCACAAGGCTCTAAAGATCGGTCGCCGGTACCTCACCCACGTCCAGAACTCCGTCCTCGAGGGTGAAATCTCCAAAGGAGACCTCGAGAAACTACGAAATGAGATCGATGACCTACTCAAGCCCGGCGAATCGACTATCATTTACGAACTTTCGTCGGACACCATTCTCGATCGAACAGTCTACGGTGAAGATCCCACGGAAGAGCAGCGATTTTTGTGAACTTCCGTCGACCCCGGTGGGCTGAGCTAGTATTGCGGGTCGACGGAAGTTCTTTATCGTAGCCGCCCAATACAGAGACTGTAGCTCAAGAATAGAGCATGGTTTCAGACGAACCCTTGTGGGGTTGAAGCCTGGGATATCGGCGGAGTAGCCGCCGCTGGCTGCGGGTTTCAGACGAACCCTTGTGGGGTTGAAGCCGATCGAGTCGACGAGCGAGTCGGCCCACCGCGTTAGTTTCAGACGAACCCTTGTGGGGTTGAAGCCCTCAATTTCGTCCCCCTCTTCGAGGACCGTCTCGAGTTTCAGACGAACCCTTGTGGGGTTGAAGCCGCGACTACGTTTCGATCCTGAACAGCGATAAACTGGTTTCAGACGAACCCTTGTGGGGTTGAAGCAGCCACAGCGACCCGGCGGTATCGGAAGCGACGGCAGTTTCAGACGAACCCTTGTGGGGTTGAAGCAAGACGATCTTGTCCGCGCTCTCGTTGACCTGATGTGGTTTCAGACGAACCCTTGTGGGGTTGAAGCCCCATACTCCCCGTCGTACTCGGCGGTTGCGTGTTGTTTCAGACGAACCCTTGTGGGGTTGAAGCCTCGTCATCATGGCAGTCATCGGCCTCTTGTTCGCCAGTTTCAGACGAACCCTTGTGGGGTTGAAGCCAACTGCCACCCCCTGTCCTTTCGGTTACTTTGATTAGTTTCAGACGAACCCTTGTGGGGTTGAAGCGATCTATTAGTCTTGGAGATGGGCGAAGACGCTACGGTTTCAGACGAACCCTTGTGGGGTTGAAGCGAGAACCACGATAAGGAGTGTGTGGTCTGTGGTGAAAGTTTCAGACGAACCCTTGTGGGGTTGAAGCGTCAGATGAGGCGCTACGGACCGTCTTAGACTCGGGTTTCAGACGAACCCTTGTGGGGTTGAAGCCCCACTCGGGGACGTACTCTGCCATGCTGTGTGGCGGTTTCAGACGAACCCTTGTGGGGTTGAAGCACCAGCTACAATCGATTCTCGAGCCCGCGACTCCAGTTTCAGACGAACCCTTGTGGGGTTGAAGCAGTGGCTCGAGCGACGACACGGTAAAAGCGCTGGTTTCAGACGAACCCTTGTGGGGTTGAAGCTTGTTACTCATCCCAGGGCACCTGGGTTAGATCGTTTCAGACGAACCCTTGTGGGGTTGAAGCTAACTCTTATTTTAGTTTCGTATCGGTTTGCCAAGGTTTCAGACGAACCCTTGTGGGGTTGAAGCACCATCTTCTGGCGTCCGGAGTTCAGTGACGCTCAGTTTCAGACGAACCCTTGTGGGGTTGAAGCCGCAGGCACACGTTCTCGCCGTCGACCTGGAGAGCGTCGTTTCAGACGAACCCTTGTGGGGTTGAAGCCGCGACTGGGTGAGTGGCATCGGCAAAAGTGCCGCGTTTCAGACGAACCCTTGTGGGGTTGAAGCAGGTTGATGCGGACGAACGCCTCGTGCTCTCGCGTGTTTCAGACGAACCCTTGTGGGGTTGAAGCCTCGACGACCACGACATCGCCGTGCCGGTCAGTGGTTTCAGACGAACCCTTGTGGGGTTGAAGCGTCTCGTCCAAGACGATCTCCATCTCTTCCTCGAGATGTTTCAGACGAACCCTTGTGGGGTTGAAGCAAACCCACCGAGCGCGAGATCCGCGCTGGGCTGACAGTTTCAGACGAACCCTTGTGGGGTTGAAGCGGCAGTACATGCCGGGCGACGTCGACCAGCAAGACGGTTTCAGACGAACCCTTGTGGGGTTGAAGCACCCAGAACTCCTCGAGACGAACAAAGCGGGCCTGGTTTCAGACGAACCCTTGTGGGGTTGAAGCCTGAACCCGGCGGTGATGCCTACAAAGACCGTGTTTCAGACGAACCCTTGTGGGGTTGAAGCAGCCTGTTCGCAGACACGATCGTCAACGACGTCCTCGGTTTCAGACGAACCCTTGTGGGGTTGAAGCATCTACGCCGACACCAGCGAAAAGGTCGAGATGATCGTTTCAGACGAACCCTTGTGGGGTTGAAGCGTCCGTACCGTCGCCAGTGAGCACGATTAGGTGTTTCAGACGAACCCTTGTGGGGTTGAAGCGAACAGTTAGATGGGTATTGGCTTTGTTCCTATACAGGTTTCAGACGAACCCTTGTGGGGTTGAAGCCCGACGATACCGGCGACGACCACTGCTGCGAGCCGTTTCAGACGAACCCTTGTGGGGTTGAAGCCGCCAGGCTGACGCAAGCGAGCTGACGCTCGCCGAGTTTCAGACGAACCCTTGTGGGGTTGAAGCGAGGATATGCAACAGCAGAACCTCGAGCGCGTCTACGTTTCAGACGAACCCTTGTGGGGTTGAAGCTTTATTTTGGAACGCTGTGTTGCGAACGCGCTCGTTTCAGACGAACCCTTGTGGGGTTGAAGCCCGACGCGCGGAGCAATCCCGAACGGTTGCGGCGCGTTTCAGACGAACCCTTGTGGGGTTGAAGCATTGGAGTTGTGATGTACGACGTGGCCGGTGGCGAAGGTTTCAGACGAACCCTTGTGGGGTTGAAGCTCTAGGGTTAGATGATGGGTCTAAGGTGATCGTTGGGGTTTCAGACGAACCCTTGTGGGGTTGAAGCCGTCCCACCATCGGCGGTTGGATCGTCGTCTCCGAGTTTCAGACGAACCCTTGTGGGGTTGAAGCGCCCGCACCGTCTCAGTCCGCGCCCTCGAGCAGTGTTTCAGACGAACCCTTGTGGGGTTGAAGCCACAGTCAGGACACTCGTAACCGTCGCTCATACAAGCGTTTCAGACGAACCCTTGTGGGGTTGAAGCGCCAGCGGCGACGATACCCCGGAGGACGACGTCGAGTTTCAGACGAACCCTTGTGGGGTTGAAGCTCGAGCGACAACGACTTAGGTCAAATCCCGGTCGACTAGTTTCAGACGAACCCTTGTGGGGTTGAAGCCCGCACTCGAAGCAAACCGTGTCGGGTTTCATCGGTTTCAGACGAACCCTTGTGGGGTTGAAGCACGGAGCGAGTCGACCCCGACGAAGTGAGCTTTCACAGTTTCAGACGAACCCTTGTGGGGTTGAAGCGACCTCAGACCAATTGCCGGCGTCTTGGCGCGTCTGGTTTCAGACGAACCCTTGTGGGGTTGAAGCCACACGCCGCGGAGTGGTCGAAAACCGAGATCCGAGTTTCAGACGAACCCTTGTGGGGTTGAAGCGTCACGCTGTGTGCGGCACTTTTGCCGATGCCAGTGTTTCAGACGAACCCTTGTGGGGTTGAAGCCCGTCGACGATCCGTTTCGGCGCTGGCTCGAACCCGCGTTTCAGACGAACCCTTGTGGGGTTGAAGCCGCTCGAGGAGGACGACCTGATCGCGAGTGAACTCGAGTTTCAGACGAACCCTTGTGGGGTTGAAGCATCAGCAAGGTCTTTTAGCGTCTTGCCTGAATCCCAGTTTCAGACGAACCCTTGTGGGGTTGAAGCCATTGACTCGCGGATTGTGAAACTTACCGGGGCATGGAGTTTCAGACGAACCCTTGTGGGGTTGAAGCTCGTCGATCTCCTCGTCGGGGTTCGGCTGGATAGCGTTTCAGACGAACCCTTGTGGGGTTGAAGCGATACCATCCAGAATCCGAACCCGAAACGCCCGAAAGTTTCAGACGAACCCTTGTGGGGTTGAAGCAATGTTGTCGGCAAACTCCTCTACACGCTGCTCGTTTCAGACGAACCCTTGTGGGGTTGAAGCGACACATCCAGACGGCAATAGGCTTAGTCAGCGAGTTTCAGACGAACCCTTGTGGGGTTGAAGCTGGAAGTCCTCGGACATCTTTGACGGTTTTGAGGAGGTTTCAGACGAACCCTTGTGGGGTTGAAGCGTGACTTGGAGAAAGGTCTCCCCCGCCGAGGCCGACAGTTTCAGACGAACCCTTGTGGGGTTGAAGCATCATCGTCGATAGTCCGCCACAACTGGGCAACCTTGTTTCAGACGAACCCTTGTGGGGTTGAAGCATCGACGAAGGTGCCGACGAGAAACCCGATCTGTACGTTTCAGACGAACCCTTGTGGGGTTGAAGCCGCTCCAGCGTTGGCATAGGCGTCTCGGTTGTCGGGTTTCAGACGAACCCTTGTGGGGTTGAAGCGTCGGATGGCGGCGGTGGCGGTGGAACGACGATCGGTTTCAGACGAACCCTTGTGGGGTTGAAGCGACGAGGACTGGCACTACGACGTCCTCGAGGACCGTTTCAGACGAACCCTTGTGGGGTTGAAGCTCCTCGAACTCGAGGACTCGAGCGGCAACGAGCAACGTTTCAGACGAACCCTTGTGGGGTTGAAGCTCCTCGAACTCGAGGACTCGAGCGGCAACGAGCAACGTTTCAGACGAACCCTTGTGGGGTTGAAGCTCGTTAGTCATCGGTCTCAGTAGTCGTGTGGACGAGTTTCAGACGAACCCTTGTGGGGTTGAAGCCAGTTTACGCCACAGCAGGGCGTCCCGCGCTACGAGTTTCAGACGAACCCTTGTGGGGTTGAAGCTCGTGGACAGTGCCGAGGCTCTTCGTCGACGGTGCGCGGTTTCAGACGAACCCTTGTGGGGTTGAAGCAGTACTATGACAAAAGATAATCCTTCGAGACGACAGGTTTCAGACGAACCCTTGTGGGGTTGAAGCGACGTTGTCCCAAGTGGGAATAATGCCTTAAGACAGTTTCAGACGAACCCTTGTGGGGTTGAAGCGGGTTGTGTCTGGATTGTGTGCCCCATCCAGCCGTGTTTCAGACGAACCCTTGTGGGGTTGAAGCACCGAAAGCGTTCTCGAGAATCGTTTCCTGAGCGTGTTTCAGACGAACCCTTGTGGGGTTGAAGCCTCCATCAACGGCAGGATGGTATCTTTGATCATTCGGCCCGCGTTTCAGACGAACCCTTGTGGGGTTGAAGCTCTCGGTACCCCATCTCGACCAGCTGCTGCTCGGAGTGTTTCAGACGAACCCTTGTGGGGTTGAAGCCCTCGACGATCAGGTGGGGATAGAGCGGATCCGTGCGTTTCAGACGAACCCTTGTGGGGTTGAAGCATCGTCAACACGGCCACCTGGCGCAAGCGCGAACTCGTTTCAGACGAACCCTTGTGGGGTTGAAGCGGGTTCGGGAAGTCAATGTCCTCAGTCGTGATGCCGGTTTCAGACGAACCCTTGTGGGGTTGAAGCGACATCCGCGTCACGGGCGCAAGCGACGACGGTGTCGTTTCAGACGAACCCTTGTGGGGTTGAAGCCAGCGAACCTTCCAGCGAACCGCCTGGCGCGGGAAGCGTTTCAGACGAACCCTTGTGGGGTTGAAGCGCCTTCGGTGTCCAGGTTCACTTCGACGGCGTCGTGTTTCAGACGAACCCTTGTGGGGTTGAAGCGTCTGGGTTTTTGCCCATGATGCCGGAAATGACGGCGTTTCAGACGAACCCTTGTGGGGTTGAAGCGCCTGGTCGTCATCGACGGAAGCCCGGCTGTCGGCGTTTCAGACGAACCCTTGTGGGGTTGAAGCCTCAAGGAGATCCGTCGCCCGCTGCCGGCCGACCGGTTTCAGACGAACCCTTGTGGGGTTGAAGCGTCTTGCTTGCGACCGCGCTCGTCGCTCTCCTCGGGGTTTCAGACGAACCCTTGTGGGGTTGAAGCATCCACAATGTGCGAACAGTGTTTCATGAACGCATGTTTCAGACGAACCCTTGTGGGGTTGAAGCG
Organism: Natronolimnohabitans sp. A-GB9; assembly: GCF_030848565.1. Lineage (GTDB taxonomy): Archaea > Halobacteriota > Halobacteria > Halobacteriales > Natrialbaceae > Natronolimnohabitans. The sequence continues at coordinate 227,909 of NZ_JAVDDV010000001.1, read as the reverse complement.
AACATCTGACAGCGGTGAAACGCGACTTCAAGACGCGTTTCAGACGAACCCTTGTGGGGTTGAAGCCCGTCCCTCGGGAACGTGGACACGGATGCACTGATCGTTTCAGACGAACCCTTGTGGGGTTGAAGCGCCCCACTCTGGCGCTCGAGACAGTCGTGGACGAAGTTTCAGACGAACCCTTGTGGGGTTGAAGCTCGAGTGTGTCTAACTCGTCGGGGTGGATGTTGTTTCAGACGAACCCTTGTGGGGTTGAAGCGAAGTAAGAAACTCAGACAGTACACCAAGGGCGACGGTTTCAGACGAACCCTTGTGGGGTTGAAGCCTTGGTCGCTCTATTGAGAACAGTATCAACCGGGTGTTTCAGACGAACCCTTGTGGGGTTGAAGCATCTAGGATTACGTGGCCGCCGTTCGCCCGAACCAAGAGTTTCAGACGAACCCTTGTGGGGTTGAAGCTTCACTGGCGTACTCGGCAGACCGACCCGCAAGCGCGGTTTCAGACGAACCCTTGTGGGGTTGAAGCACTCGGCGACTACTTGGACCTGTAGCAATTGTCCGGTTTCAGACGAACCCTTGTGGGGTTGAAGCCGCACACCGGTCGAGGTCGTCGACCATGACGATCTCGTTTCAGACGAACCCTTGTGGGGTTGAAGCTACTCCGTTGTCCTCCGAGTGCAATTCGGCGCGGACGTGGTTTCAGACGAACCCTTGTGGGGTTGAAACACGGTGTACTTCTTCGCTTGCGCCTAAACTGACATACTCAGGCCGTCTCAGGCCTCGAGGGCGTCGTCCTCGAGCCACGAGCCGGCCCAACACTCGATCTCGTCGAAGACGGGCTCGAGTGACTCGCCTTTCTCGGTCAGGCTGTAGTAGGTCGCGATCGGGGCGTCTTCCTCAATGCGTCGTTCGACGAAGCCCATCTCGCCGAGGTCGTCGAGCACCCGCGAGAGGGTGCGGGCGTTCGCGCCGGTCGACCGTTTGAGCTCGTTGAACCGTTGTTCACCGGCGAGGAGTTCGTGGAGGACCGCCAGCCGCCACTGGGAGCCGATCTGCTCGAGCGAGGCGATGACCGGGCAGGCGTCGACCGAGTCGATCTCTTCGTCGCGGGGATCGGGCTGGTGGGATGACATCGTCGTAGTTGGTTCGGCTACGTCTCGGCCGGCTTTACCAGTTCGGTTTCGAATCAGCTAACACGACGATAGCTGTCACGGGAGCGATCGCCGTCGGACGACAGTACGAGCGATGAGATTCGGGGTCGCTGCCCTACTCGGTGAGACTGTCCTCGAGTGCCTCGAGTGCGCGCAGACAGACGGGCGCGTACCCGGTTGCCGTCGGCGGGAGTTCGAAGGCGACTCGACAGCGCCCCTCGCGGAGGTCGTCGACGCGGTGGCCGGCTCCGGGAAGTCCGAGGAGCCGCCAGTTCCAGCGCCGTTCGGCGGGGACGTACGCCGTGATCCGAAACGGAACCCACGTCCCGAGGGCCCGAACGCGGCCGGTCGTCCCCAGCCGAATCCGACGGTCGGTCGCTTCGACGCCCGAGACGATCGGCGACCACGTCGGCCAGCGGGTGGTGTCGACGAGCAGTTCCCAGGCGTCGGCAGCATCGGCCGCGATCACGTGGGAGGCCTCGAGTCGGCGACCGTCGTGCGTTTCCGTCGTCCGGAGACGAGTCATGGTCGTCAGTACGGTCGCATCGGATATGGTGGTTTGTACCGCCATCGATACTCGAAGACGTTGTCTCGTCGGTCGGTGGTGTGTCGACGCCGAGGTCGTCGACGCTGTCGCGATCGGCCGCCGATACTCGAAACACCCCTTCGCGGTCGACGAGAGAGACTCGAGGCTCGGGGCGAGTGACACCGGCACAGCGCGCGAAAAAGGCGATATCGAACGAAACGGCCGCTGGCGGCGGGTAGACGGTCTGCCGTATCGCTCTCCCGGTGTACCCGCGACCGCCCTGCGGTCACACCGGACCTGGCGGACAGCAGACCGTCTCATACGGATTGCTGTACCGATGTACCGGCGCAGCCGCAGCCCGGGTCGCGGTTGCGCCGGTACCGACGTACAGTAGTCCGTCTCAGTCACGACTGAAGACGCTCTTGATTCGCGAGACGATACCGCTGTCGTCGTTGCGATCCGCGTCTCGGTCGGTGTGTTCGTCCGCCATAGACACGTGATACTAGCAGCACGATCGACTAAAACGTAATGGATATTTGCCCTCTTCGCCGTTGATTCAACGAAGTGTGGGACTGATACAGACTGCCGACTCACGTACTGTTTTCCCCGTTGCCTGCCTCTGGCCGGTATGGAGTACACGACGCTTGGTTCGACCGGAATGGAGGTCAGTCGACTCTGTCTCGGCTGTATGAGTTTCGGCTCGAGCGACTGGCGCGAGTGGGTTCTCGAGGAGGAAGAGAGCAAAGCGATCATCGACCGTGCCATCGACCTCGGAATCAACTTCTTCGATACGGCGAACAGTTACTCGAAAGGCGAGTCCGAACGGATCCTCGGCGAGGCTCTCGAGGGTCACCGCGAGCGATCCGTCGTCGCCACGAAGGGCTACTTCCAGATGCGCGAGGACGATCCGAACTCGGGTGGGCTCTCCCGGAAGGCGATCGAGCAGGAACTGGCGGCCAGCCGCGAGCGACTGGGGATGGAGACCATCGATCTCTACCAGATCCACCGCTGGGACGAGGAGACGCCGATCGAGACGACGCTGCGAGCGCTCGACGACGCGGTTCGGCGCGGCGAGGTCCGCCATATCGGCGCCTCCTCGATGTGGGCCCACCAGTTTGCCGAATCGCTCTATACGAGCGATGCGTCGGGTCTCGAGCGATTCCAGACGATGCAGAACCACTACAATCTCGTCTACCGCGAGGAGGAACGCGAGATGTTACCCCTCTGTGAAAAGGAGGAGATCGGCGTGTTGCCGTGGTCGCCACTGGCCCGCGGCTATCTCACGCGCCCACACGAGGAGATCGATGCGACGGCCCGCGGGGAGGCCGAAGAACACATGTACGAACATCCGTACCGCGAGGGAGGTGGCCGAGAGATCAACGAACGCGTCGCCGAGATCGCTGCCGACAAGGGCGTGACGATGGCACAGATCGCCCTCGCCTGGTTGCTCCACAAGGAGTGGGTCGACGCGCCGATCATCGGGACGACCAGCGTCGAACACCTGGAACAGGCCGTCGAAGCCCTCGACATCTCACTGTCGGCCTCGGAGCTGGCGTATCTCGAGGAGCCCTACGAGCCGGTACCGGTGTCGGGACACGAGTAGCGACAGACGTCTGTTCTGACCGATCGGACCGACGGGAAGCGATCGGTGGCGCTCGAGCATGGGAGCCGTTTCGATCGACCGATACAATATTTGCCGTTAGTAAACCAAATATGGTTTCTGTATAACCTAATATGGGGCAAGAGTAATTAGAGTTCGTTTACGACGTCTGAGCACTGACTGCCGAAGCCGCCGTTCGATCGCGACACCGGCGTTTCGGCGACCGAACTCAGGATAATGCCACACACGAGATTCGATTCGTCATCGACGACCCCGGAGCGTACGCGCGAACAGCCCTCGTCCGAACGGGCAGCAGACCAGTCGACGACCGATTCCACTGCGTCTACGACCTGTCCCGAGTGTGATGGCCGATTGCTCGCTCGCGACGACCAGACACACTGTGCGGACTGTGGCCTCGTCGTCGACGAGGACCGTATCGACCGCGGCCCCGAATGGCGTGCGTTCGACGCCGCCGAGAACGACGAGAAGTCCCGCGTCGGCTCCCCGACCACGAACATGCTGCACGATCGGGGGCTGTCGACGACGATCGACTGGCGGGACAAAGACGGGTACGGTGCCACCCTCTCGGCCCGAAAGCGCCGGCAGATGCAGCGCCTTCGAACCTGGGACGAACGCTTCCGGACGCGCGATGCAAGCGATCGGAACCTCAAACACGCCCTCGGCGAGATCGACCGCATGGCGAGCGCACTCGGCATCCCCGACGCCGCCTGTGAGACGGCGAGTGTCATCTATCGACGGGCACTCGAGGAGGAGCTGTTGCCCGGTCGATCGATCGAGGGGATGGCGACGGCCGCGTTACACGCCGCGGTCCGGCAGGCGGGCATCCCGAGGTCGATCGACGAACTCGCGACCGTTAGCCGGATCGACTACCTCGAGACGGCTCGATCGTACCGGTATCTCGTTCGGGAACTCGAACTTCCGATGGCGCCGCCGGACCCGCTCGAGTACCTGCCACGGTATGCCTCGACGCTCGGGGTCTCCTCGGAGACGGAACGGCGTGCCCACGAACTACTCGAGGGCGCGATCGAGTCGGGAATCCACAGCGGCAAACATCCGGTCGGTCTCGCTGCGGCGGCGATCTACGCGGCCGACCGGCTGACGGACGACGAACTCACACAGGACGCCGTCTCGGACGCCACCGACGTCAGTACGGTGACGATCCGCAACCGGTATCAGGAACTGCTCGAGCACGAACTCGGGTCTCCCGAGTCGACGACCGCTGAGTGAGACGGTCTCCTGTCGTCACTGCCCGCCGGTCCCCGACCCCGTGTCGATCGGCGGGACAGCAGTCCGTATGAGCACCGCAACACCGCTCGCGTCGCCGCGTCTCGACCGGCGACGTCGATCGCGAGCTAGCTCATGAACAGCCGTCTGCCGGCTCGTTCGTGGCGCATCCCCATGATCTCCGCCAGCGGTGCGAAGGAGGCCATCGCCGTCGCATCGTCGTCGACGTGCCGTTTACAGACGTCGGCTACGACGGCCTCTAGCTTCGAGAGCACCGACTGGATCTCCGTGTGGCCGAACCGCCCGAGCCGCTGGGCTGCACCCAAAAGCCCCGTAACGAAAGAGTAGGCGTGTGCCAGGCAGGCCTCGAGTCGCGACAGCCCTCGCGTCTCGGCGACGACGCCGAAGGCGACCGAATAGTGACCAGGTGTTTCGTCGGCCGCGACGGCGTCGGCAAAGTCGGCCTCGAGGCCGCTTGGCACATCGTCGTCGGCAGCCGTCTCGGCGAACAGTTCACAGAGCTTTGCCCCCGCTTTCGTCGAACTCTCACGGAACTCGCGGGGCATCGTCACCGCGTGGAGGCGCTCGTCGACCGCGAGTAGGGCCTCGAGATCGCCCGCCGCGCTCGCGGCGTGGGCGTTGGCCAGCGCGACGGTCTCGCAGGGACCGACTACCCGCCGGAGGTAGGCCGCGATCAGCGCCCGGAGGTCGTCGCCATCTTCGATCCGATCCTCGTTGATGTACTGCTCGAGGCCGTAGGAGGCTGTGTAGCCACCGACGGGGAGAAACGAGTCCGAGAGCCGGAGTGCGGTCAGGAACACACCCTCACTCGAGTCCGAGTCCGCGCCGATGTCCGGTTCCACACTCGAATCAATAGTCATGGTGGTCGTGTTCGTGGTCAGTCTGGTCGTGCTCGTGGCCGCCGGCGTGGTCGTGACTGTGGTCAGCGTGACCATGGTCGTGGTGGTCGATAGCACGAGCGTGTCCGTGTTCGGAATCGCCGCCGTGGCCGTGAGCGTCGGCGTCGACATCGGTCACGAACAGATCCGCTTTGACGGTCGTCTCCCGGAGTTCCGAGCCTGGAACGACGTCGGCGACGACACGCTCAACGATGTGGCGGTCGGCCTCGAGGGGGACGTAGACGACGCCGTCTTCGACCGCCAGGTCCCAGTGTTGGTTGCCGATCCGGTGACCGAGTTCGACCGCTGCCTCGAGACGGTCGTCGGTCGCCGCGGGGAGGGCGATCGCGAGCGCATCGCGGGGCTCGAACGCGACGACGATCATTCGATCGTCCTCGCACAACAGGACGGATACGTGGTTTCGGTGTTCGAATGGAGAAGTAAATGTCGTGGTCGGTTGCGGGAGGGTCGCGCTATGAGACTGCGTTCGGTTCACGTGGGAGTATCCGTCGCCGGTGATCTCGCGTGACGGGTCGCGGCGTCGCTCGCCGTGACGTTCTCGCCGGCAGTGTGGCCACCGCACTCACCGGACTCGCCGGCTGCGTCGCGGAAGGCGGTATGGTCGGCTTCGAGTCCGGCTCCGACGGTCCCACTCTCGCCGTCCTCGAGGACCGTTCGCGGGACTTCGCACTGACGGGGACACCGAAGTACCGAACGACGATGCTGGCGATCGAGGAGATCAACCGCGACGGCGGGATCTTGGGCGAGGAGATCGACGTCTTCGCGCCCGACCCGCAGTCGGACAACATGCGCTACCAGGATCTCACCCGGCACGCGATCTACCGAGAGGACGTCGACGCCATGTGGGCTGGCTACTCGAGTGCGACGCGAGAGGCGATTCGTCCGATCGTCAACGATCACGAGCAGCTGTACTTCTATACGACCCAGTACGAGGGCGGCGTCTGCGATAAGACGGTGTTCCCGCTGGGTGCGACTGCCCGCCAGCAACTCGGGGCAGTCGTTCCCTACATGATCGACGAGTACGGCGACGAGATCTACACGATCGCCGCCGACTACAACTTCGGGCAGCTGTCGGGCGACTGGGTGCGGATCATCGCCGAGGAACACGGCGCGGAGGTCGTCGGCGAGGAGTACATTCCACTAGACGAATCACAGTTTGGCTCGACGATCAACAACATCCAGTCGGCCGATCCCGACTTCGTGATGTCGATGCTCGTCGGGCAGGATCACTCCTCGTTCTACGAGCAGCGACTGGCCAGCGGACTCACCGACGTGCCGATCGGGACGTCGACGAACATGGCACAGGAGTACGAACACCTCCGGATCGATCCGCCCGCACTCCAGGACGTCTACGCCGGCGTCAACTACATGGAGGAGCTCCCGACCGACCGCAACGAGGCCTTCGTCGAGCGCTACGACGAGCGCTGGGACGACGCCGAGTACATCAACCAGGAGGCACAGAACAACTACTTCTCGGTCTACCTCTACAAGGAAGCGGTCGAGCGCGCGGGCACGTTCGAGACCGACGCCGTACTCGAACAACTCGAGTCCGGACTCGAAGTCGAGGCGCCGGAAGGCGACATCGCCCTCGATCCGGCGACCCACCACATGGAACACAACATGCGCGTCGCACACGCAGACGAGAACCACGAGATCACGTTCACGGAATCGGAGACGATCGGGCCGGCCTTCTTAGAGGAGGTCGGCTGCGATCTGACGAGCGAGGCCGAACAGACCCAGTACGAACCGGATGCGTTCTACGAGGTGGCCTGAGATGGCGGGACTCGGACTGCTCGACTTCGGCTTCGAGTTCGTCGAGATCTTTGCCTTCGTCGTGTTGGCGACGGTCGGCCTCGCGGTGATCTTCGGCATGATGGGAATCATCAACCTCGCCCACGGCGAGTTCATCCTCGTCGGGGCCTACGCGACGACGTTTAGCTTCGCCGCGGGTCTGCCCTTGCCCCTCGCGATGCTTGCAGGCGTCGTGATCACGGCCGTCTTCGGCGTCGTTCTCGAGCGACTGATCATCCGCCACCTCTACGGCCGACTGCTCGACTCGATGGTCGTCACCTGGGGGATCAGCCTCGTGATGATCCAGCTCGTCCGGATCGTCTTCGGTAACTCCGCGCCCGGGATCGGGATTCCGTTTGGACAGCTGCCGATCGTCGACGGTCCCGTCTACTACCTCGTCCTCGCGGTGATCGCCGTCGGACTGCTCGGCGGCCTCTACGCGCTGTTCATGTGGACGGACTTCGGCGTCCGCGCCCGTGCGACGATGCAAGACGAGGAGACGGCTCGCAGCATGGGAATCGACACCGATCGGATGTACGCCTCGACGTTCGCCATCGGCTCGGCGCTTGCGGGACTGACCGGCGCGCTGTACGCGCCCGTGATGCCGATCACTCCCGAGTACGGGACGGGCTTTCTCGTCGAGGCCTTCGTCGCCGTCGTCGTCGGTGGTGCCTCGGTCATCGTCGGCACCGTCCTCGCCAGTGGCTTCCTCGGGACCGTCAACGCAGCAGTCACGAACGTTGCCGGGACGTTCATGGGCCAGGTCGCGATGTTGATCGCCGCGATCGTCGCCATCCGACTGCTACCCGAGGGGATCACCGGCCTGCTCGCGGACCTCCGCGAGAAACGGGGTGAGAGCGAATGAGCGTCGACTCGAGCGACGGACATCTCGCCCAGCTCCGTCGACCCTTCGAGGGACCGAACACGCTCGGTAACTCGTCGGCGTTCTGGGCCGGCCTGGCCGTCGCTGTGGCGCTTCTCGCGGCGATGCCCGTCGTCTTCGGCTACTACGCCGCGGAGGTCGGGGCCGTGTTCCTCGCGTACGCGTTGCTCGGGATGAGCCTCGCGTTCATCTGGGGCTACTGTGGCATCCTGAGTTTCGGCCAGGTCGCCTTCTTCGGCGTCGCCGGCTACGCCTTCGGGATCGTCGCGATCAACGTCTCGACGCTGACCGGAGCGACGCTCGGTCTGCTCGCAGCGGTCGCCGTCTCGACGGCCTTCGCCGCAGTGCTCGGCTACTTCATGTTCTACGGCGGCGTCCGGGACGTCTACGTGACGATCCTCACGCTCGTCGTGGCGCTCGTGTTGTTTACGTTCATGGGGCAGACCGCCGGCGGCGAGTGGGCGATCGGCGACGCTCGCCTCGGCGGGTTCAACGGCATGAGCGGCGTCCCGGATCTCGGGATCGGTGTCGGCTCCGTCGGTCTCGAGGTCGGACTCGTCGGTCACTACTACGTGACGCTCGGTACGGTCGTGGCGACGTATCTTGGCCTGCGCGCGCTGGTCAACAGCCAGTTTGGCTACGCGATGGTCGCAACCCGTGAGGACGAGACCCGGACCGAGATGTTCGGCTACGACACGACGTTTATCAAGTTCGCCGTGTTCACGATCGGCGGCGCTATCGCCGGCCTCGGCGGCGTCCTGTTTACGACCCAGAACAACTACATCGATCCGAGCGTCTTCGGGATCACTGCAGCCGCGCTGCCGGTCGTCTGGGCCAGCGTCGGCGGCCGGACGTCCCTGCTTGGCACCGTCGGCGCCGCGCTCGCGATCCAGTTCGTCGACTACCAGCTCGCGATCTCGGGCAGCGAGTGGGCGCTGGTCTTTATCGGATCGTTGCTCGTGTTCGTCGTCCTGGTGATGCCGGAAGGGGTCGCGCCGCGGTTACACGACCACGTGGCCGAGTACCGCGAGCCGAACGATCCGGAGCCGGCAGAGACGCCCGCAGCGACCGATTACCCCGGAGGTGACGATTGATGGCAGTAAGCGATCCGACAATCAAGACGAAACCGGCAGTCGACGAGACCGGCAGGAAATCGTCCCGGGTCCTGCAGACGCGGGATCTTCGAAAGGAGTTCGGCGGCCTCACGGCGACCGACGACGTCGACTTCGCCCTCGAGGAGGGCGAACTGCGCTGTCTCATCGGGCCCAACGGCGCCGGCAAGAGCACGTTCCTCAACCTGCTTACGGGCCAGCTCGAGCCGACGGCCGGTTCGATCTACTACGACGGTCACGACATTACGGCGATGCCGTCACACGAACGCGTCGAACGCGGGATCAGCATGAAGTTCCAGGTCCCCAGCATCTACGAGGGGTTGACCGTCGCCCAGAACCTGCGGGTCCCGCTGCAGCAGGTCGTCGACGACGACTTCGCTGTGCGCACACGCGAGATCCTCGAACGGTTCGATCTGCTCGCCGAACGCGAGACGACCGCCTCGGACCTCTCACACGGCCAGCAACAACGTCTGGAGATCGGGATGGCAATGGCCCTGGAGCCGAAGCTCCTGTTGCTCGACGAGCCAGTCGCTGGCCTCTCGGTCGAGGAGACCGCCGAAATCGCCGACCTCTTGTGTGAGATCGCAGCCGACGACGGCGTCGCCCTGATCGTCATCGAACACGATATCGACTTCGTCGAATCGATCGCGGACCGTGTCACTGTCCTCGACCAGGGGACGATCTTCCGCGAAGGCTCCATCGAGGAAATCAAAGCGGATCCCGAAGTCAAGCGGATTTACCTGGGGGAAGATCACTGATGCTCGAAATCACGAACGTACACGCGTCGTACAGCAAGACACCGATTCTCCGCGGCATCGACGTCAGCGTCGAGACCGGAGAGATCGTCGGTATCATGGGGAAAAACGGCGTCGGTAAGACGACACTCGTCAAGACCGTCATGGGGCTGCTCGAGGCCGACGAGGGCCGGATCGTCTTCGACGGCGAGGACGTTACCGACGAGCCGGCAGACGTTCGGGCACGCCACGGGATGGGATACATTCCGCAGGGCCGGGACGTCTTCCCGGAGTTGACCGTCGAGGAGAACCTGCGAATGGGTGAGACGATCAACGACGGCACCGACGACCTGCAGTACGATGCCGTCTACGACTACTTCCCCATCCTCGAGGAGCGCCGCGACCAAGAGGCGGGGACGATGAGCGGCGGCCAACAACAGCTGCTCGCGATCGGCCGCGCGTTGATCGGCAACCCGGAGCTGTTGGTACTCGACGAGCCATCCGAGGGCGTCCAGCCGTCGATCGTCCAGGATATCACGCGTGACCTGCGGCGGGTCAACGAGGAACTGGGAACGACGATCCTGTTCGTCGAGCAGAACCTCCACGTCGTCCAACGGCTCGGCGAGCGCTGTTATGCCATCGACAAGGGCGCTATCGTCGACGAACTCGGCCCGGAGCGCCTCGAGTCACGCGACGCGGTGACGGAGTATCTCGCGGTCTGAGACGGACCGTGGTCGCGATCAGGAGAACCGCGACGCGATGTCGGCTTCGGTGATGATCCCGACCGTCTCACCGGCCTCGGTGATCATCACGGCCTTGTAGTGCTCGAGTAGGTTGCTGATCTCGTCCAGCGTCGCGTCTTTCGAGACCGTCGGGAAGCTCTCGCTCATGTGCTCCTCGACGGATTCGTCTCGAGCCTCGGAATCGAGGTGGACGAGGTCGCTCTGGCTGATCGAGCCGACCGGAATTCCGTCCTGGATAACCGCAAGCTGGGAGTAGGCCTCCTCTTCCATCTTGCGGGCGGCCTCCGTGACGGCGTCGTCCGGTGAGACGCTGACGACCGCCTCGTTCATCAGGTCCTCGGCGCGGACGACGTCGCTTTCGGCCTTCTCTAGGGCGTTGACGATCCGCCGGAGCGTCGAGAGGCGCGGATCGACGTCTCCGCCCTCGATCCGGGCGATCAACGGCTGGGAGACGTCGGCCTTCTCCGCGAGTTCGCTCTGGGTCAGCCCGAGATCGGTACGGCGCTGGCGCAGGTCCGCGGGCGTCGGGAGTTCCATACGGACCAATAACTGCGGGTTATCAAAAATACTTTGGGTCAGTACTGATTTCGCCAGCCGTCGGTCGACGGTTCGGCCGACCGATGACGACAGTATTAGTCTTCGTCGGGCGCTTCGATCACTTCGACGACCGACAGCGGGACGTCACGCAGCGCGCCGCCGACCTCGCTTTTGGCGATTCGAGAGGCGTGTTCCTCGCCGTCGGCGTTGAACACTTCCATCTCGAGTGCGAGCCCGACGAGGGCGGTATCGGCCGCGATGAAGGCGGAGTCGAACGGTTCGCCACACGCGGGACAACCCGTCGCGCCGACTTCGACCTCGACGTAGTCCATGTCTTCGTTGTTGAGTCGCTTCCCGGCTTCGCTGACGGCGACGCCGATCGCGTCGTCGATCTCCTCGACGTCGCGAACTAGCCACGCCGCTTCCATCGCGACGAGATAATTGCTCATATGCAGTAGTCGTTCCGGGGGGTTTCTTGTCTTGCGGTTCGTCGCCGACCGTTCGTGACACACTCACGCCGGCGCGTCGACGGTGCGCACGTGAGCCGAATGATTCGCATAAGTTACGAAGATGAGGCGGATCGATTCCCGCCTGCATAGCCGTACATCGTCTCGAGTACACCTTGAGTTGTCTATACTGAACCTTGATTTGAATCGCATGACTGCGTCGACCCGTTCTACAATTATCGATCGTTATCGATCTCGCGTTTCAAGAAAGTTTATATATCACCTCCGTCTGAGCCACGGCTGAACGCTGATGATATCCCGCGTGTACCGCGCGACCCTGTTCGCACTGTACCAACTGTGCATCGTGATCGGGATCGTCGCGATGCCTCTCGCAATCGCCGCCCGTCAGGCCGGAATCACTCTCCCGATCCACCGGCTCCTCGCCAACGTCGAGGACGCCTACGAGGCCAGCCAGTCTGGGGACGCCTGATCGGTTCACACTGTATCGTGCTGATTTCTGATGACTCGAGTCGAGAATCGAGAGTCGTCGGCTCGAGAAGCGGAAACCACGGCGGTGACCGCCGGTGTTTTATATCGTGCCGGTCGTAACGTTCGGTCAATGCGAGCACCCCAACATAATTCGGACTTCTCCCGGACGGTCGACCAGTTGACCGACGAGCCCAACCCCTACGGGCCGGAGATCGGGTCGATGCCCGAAAACGACCTCTCGCGGGCCGACCTCGACAACGTCAACAAGACCGGGACGACGACGATCGGTATCTCGACGGCCGACGGCGTCGTCATCGCGACGGACATGCGCGCCAGCCTCGGCGGCCGCTTCGTCTCGAACAAGAACGTCCAGAAGGTCGAACAGATCCACCCCACCGGCGCGCTTACGCTGGTCGGGAGCGTTGGCGGCGCCCAGTCGTTCATCTCGAGTCTCCGCGCGGAGGTCAACCTCTATGAGGCTCGACGCGGTGAGGACATGAGCATCGACGCGCTGGCGACGCTGGCAGGGAACTTCGCCCGCGGCGGCCCGTTCTTCGCGATCCACCCGATCCTGGGCGGCGTCGACGAGGAAGGAAGTCACGTCTACAGCATCGACCCCGCCGGCGGCGTCATGGAAGACGACTACACCGTCACCGGCTCCGGGATGCAACTCGCCTACGGTCACTTAGAGCAGGCGTACGAAGAGGACATGTCCAACGAGGAGGCCAAGACGGTCGCCACCCGCGGTATCAAATCCGCCGTCGAACGTGACACCGGCTCCGGTAACGGTGTGTTCCTCTGTGAGATCACCGACGAGGGCGTCGACATCCACGGCCACCACGACTTCGACGAGGTCCTGTAAGGCCGCCCACCGACCGCGTTTTTCTCGACCGTCTCTCCCCCAGCGATAGCTCCGTTTCCGACGGCCTGCAGTCGTCGCACTGATCGTGAGCGTGTCACTCGAGATCTCACGGGAGCGTTCCTGCCACGGTCGTCGGGCAGCGCTTCCTGCTACGGACTGCTGTCCCGATCTCCCGCCGATCGCCGGCACGAGGTCGGCGATCGACGAGACGTGACGACAGGAGACCGTCTGAATTGACCGTAATAGCTATTGGTTGGGGGATCGAAATCGATTATAGCGATCGGTAGTTACTGGGTTCCGATCACCGATTTTCGACACCATCTACCTTTCATTTTTGTTCAACAGATATAAGTTAATGTAGGCAGAATTTAATAATAGCACTCGCACGATTCTCGAGAAGGACCCGTGTCGAATACACGGTGTTCGCCTCGCGCGAGTCGAAGCTATGAGTGTACGTACCCCTCCGGGACTCGACCGTCCCGCACGGCCGTCGAACCACCCACGACGTCGAGTGACGCCGTTTCGAATCACGACTAGCGGTGGGTGGTGCCAGTGGAGGTAAACGAGACCCTCGCGGCCGACGACTCGCCATCGATGTCGTCGGTTCCCGACTGTCCATCCTGTGGCTCGTCGGTCGCCTCGATGACTGTTCTCGGCCCGACTGACGGCGTCGTGGCTCCCTGTGGCTGTCGGATCGCTCCCGACGCACTCGAGTCCGAGTAGCGTCCGAGTCCGACGTCCATCGAGACGGCTACCGAACCAGCTGTTCGAATAGAACGTCGGGCCGTCGATCACGAACGAGGTGCGCTCGCTCAGGCGTCGCTCGACGGAGTCGCTCGTCGAAGAAGGAGTACTCGAGACCGGATACTGTATTCCCTATTCGCTCGAGACGACGACCTCGCCCGCGGCCGTCGCAGTTACCTCGTACCCGTCGTGCGTAAAGGAGACGGAGCCGGATCTCGTCGCACCGCTGCCTGTGGAACTGAAGAGTCGGTCGAGTGCGTCGGGATCGATCGATTCGAAGAGCGGAGAGAGCCCACCGACCGACGGCGTCTCGACGTCGTCACTCGATGGCGTCTCGGCTGCAGCCTTCTGTAACGCCGTGATGACGGCGTCGAAGAGACTCTCATCGTCCGATGCAGTGTACGTGATACACTCCTGGCAAGGTTCCCCTCGTGGCTGATCGCGGCTCGTGGACATCGCTACGAGTAGGTGAGGTGGTATCGAGGGGAGTTTTTCCGGGTTGATCGACCAACGCTTTATATACTATCCCCGTCATCGAGCGTGCTCTGGAGGATCGCCTTTTGGCCGCGTCGAAGGAGGGCGGATATCGCTTGACTCGAGATATCGAACTCCTCGGCCAGTTCTGCCGTCGATATCTCGCGTGGGACTTCGAAGTATCCTTCCGCTAGCGCACGGCGTAACACGTCCCGTTGGCGGGGAGTCAGATCGTATTTTTCCGTCGTCGCTGCCTCGCTCCGGTAGAGTCGCCGAAGCTCGAACGAGAGATCGCGCTCTTCACACCGCTTGCGGTATTCGAACAGTACGTCACGGTTTGGAACCTGAGCGCGGTACTGCATTCCGATCCCCCTCGCTTCGATATCGAGAAACGTGATATCGAGCGCTATCGCGTCCGTATACGTCAGGCCTCGTTCACCCGAATCGGTCAGCGTGACTCGGAAGAGACGTCGTTCGTCGAGGATCGAGAGCAGTTCGAACGACGTAATCGACGGATCGTTCGGGAGTTCCCGAAAGAACCGTTCGAGGGCGTCTTCCTCTCCACTCGCCCAGAAGATCAGTTGTGACTGCTCGCCCTGTGCCGGCTGTTCGTCTTCGACTTCGACCGTGACCGTAGGCACTGCCCGTCGAGTCTCCTCGAGGATCGGGTTCGACAACGTATACTCCGCGATGAAACTCATCGCTTACTCCCTCGTGTGGTGATCGGTGGACGGTCGTCGACCGATTCCAGACATAGTTACTGACTCACTGTCGTCGCCCGGACCGCGGTGGATCGATAGATGAGCTGTCGGTGTGGCTGTCCGTCTCGGAGATCCATATGCCCGTTTTCTTCCCGGCACATGTTATGCGTTATCATCTATGGGCCCAGCACAGACGGACGACGATAGCGACGATCGAAACGTCCCGAACTGCCGTTGGAAAACGGAACGACGAGTCGGTTGTATGGGCGACGTCGCAGTGCCAGCCGAACTACGATTTGCCCAAGAAAGTGGCTCCCCATACGGTCTGCTATCCATCAGTTCCAGTACACCCGCGATCCGTCTGCGGGGCGCCGAGATACCGGTACGGGGCTCCTCACACTACCGGACAAAAGTCAGTACAGATTTTGACCCCCGTTCAGTCGAAAACCCCTGACTCGTTTTGTAGTATCAGTCGTTGGCCGTCGTCTCGGGTTTCTCGCCCAAGATCTCCTCGCGGTGTTCGTCCAGCAGGGGTGCACGGCCACGGGGCTGGGGTGTCGTCTCGCTCATCTTGATCGGATTGCCGGCGATCTCGACCTCGGTGTCGGCGCCGGGCTGTTCGACCGGCACGAGCATGTCGCGCGTGTGCACGTGCTCGTCCTCGAAGATTTCCTCAGTGGTCTGGACCTTGGCTGCTGGGACCCGCCCCTCGAGTTTCTCGACGAGTTCTTCGTTGGTCTGCTCGACGGTCCAGTCGGCGATCTCCTCACGAAGCAGATCGCGGTTCTCGAGTCGCTGTGCGGTGGTCGGATACTCCTCGGCTAGGTCCTCGCGGTCCATCACGTCACACAGTTCCGCCCAGTGGTTGTTGTTGAACGCGGCGATGACGGCGTAGCCGTCGCCGGTCTCGAACGCGTTGTAGGGGAACAGCGTGGGGTGGGAGTTGCCCCGGCGGGTGGGGGCCTCGCCCGTGTACGACTGCTGGTAGATGGCACGCTCGGTGAAGCTGATCATCGAATCGTACATGGCGGTGTCGACGTACTGACCCTCACCGGTCTGTTCGCGGTGGTTGACTGCGGCGAGGATCCCGATACAGTTCAGCGTCGCCGTAAAGAGGTCGCCGACGCCGGGGCCGGTCTTCGTCGGTGGCCCGTCGGGTTGGCCGGTCGTCTCCATGACGCCGCCAAGCGCCTGTGCGATGAGATCGAAGGAGGGCTGTCCCTGACGGTACGTTTCGCCCGTCCGTGGGTCACCGAAGCCCCGAATCGAGGAGTAGATGAGCTGTGGGTTGTGCTCTTTGAGCGTCTCGTAGCCGAGGTCGTACTTCTCCATCGTCCCCGAGCGGTAGTTCTCGACGACGATGTCGGCTTCTTCGACCAGCGAGAGGAGATCCGCTCGGTCGTCTTCGTCACCCAGGTTCAGCTCGATGCTCTTTTTCCCGCGGTTGACACTCTGGAAGTAGCCGCCGTAGGCTTCCTCCTCGGGATCGTCGACGAACGGCGGGTTCGATCGGATCATATCACCACCCGGGCGCTCGATTTTGACGACGTCCGCGCCCATGTCCGCGAGCAACATCGTACAGTACGGCCCAGCCAGCACCTGGGTCAAGTCGAGCACACGCAGGTTCGAAAGCGCTCCCATGTGTCACATAGTTCAGAGACCACTGCCAAAACCTTTACTATCGATCATGTAGTTTGTGTAATAGTGACACAGTAATAGTATAATTTTCATTAAGGCATATTATCATGGAAGATCATTAGGTTTATAGGGTGGTTCCTCATGGTTCTGCATACGATGTCCCAAACGGTCGTCCTCGGCGTGATCGGCTCGGATGCCCACGTCGTTGGAATCACAATCCTAGAGCAGGCCTTCAGCGCAGCAGGCTTCGACGTCATCAACCTCGGTGTCCAGACCTCCCAAGAGGAGTTCGCCGAGGCAGCGGTAGCCCACGACGCCGAGGCCGTACTGGTCTCCTCGCTCTACGGCCACGCCGAGCAGGACTGTCAGGGATTCCACGAGGTCCTCGAGGAGGCGGAGGTCGACGCCGTCACCTACATCGGTGGCAACCTCGCCGTCGGACAGGACGACTTCGAGCGGACCCGACGGACGTTCCGCGAGCTCGGCTTCGACCGCGTCTTCGACTCCGAGACCGACCCCGAAGACGCGATCGAAGCGCTACGAGAGGACCTCCAGATCAGACCGACCGAGTCGGAACGTGCTACTATCAGTTCCTAGATGATACGAGACGAACGTATTCCCTCCGACGAGCTACGGCGTATCGACGAGGAGATTCGATCCAACTGGCCGACGGGAGCGGACGTCGACTTCGAGGACGCTATCGCTTACCACGAATCGCTACCCGACCACAAGCGATTCGCGGACGTCCTCGAGTCGGCCGACAAGCCGCTCCTCCAACCCCGAGCCGGCGTCCCCCGGCTCGACGACCAGGTCGAGCTCCTCGAGTACCTCCACAGTGAGGGGCAGGCCGACCTCCTGCCGACCACCATCGACTCCTACACTCGTGACAACGAGTACGAGAAAGCCCAGCAGGGCTTAGAGAAGGCCCGCGAGACGGGCGACGACACGCTGAACGGTTTCCCGGCCGTCAACCACGGTGTCGACGGCTGCCGGGAGCTGATCGACTCGATCGACGCCCCTATCGAGGTCCGTCACGGGACGCCCGACGCCCGGCTGTTGGCGGCGATCACCTTCGCCGGCGGCTTCCAGAGCTTCGAGGGCGGTCCGATCTCCTACAACATCCCCTACACGAAACGCCACGGCCTCGAGGAAACCATCGAGAAGTGGCAGTTCGTCGATCGACTGGCCGGCGCCTACACCGAACGCGGCGTGCGGATCAACCGCGAGCCCTTCGGTCCGCTGACGGGGACACTCGTCCCGCCGTCGATCGCGATCGCGATCATGATCGTCGAAGGCCAACTCGCCGCGACTCAAGGCGTGCGCTCGATCACGCTCGGCTACGGGCAGGTCGGCAACGTCGTCCAGGACGTCGCCGCCCTGAACGCCCTCAAGAAGTTGGGCAACGAGTACCTCCCCGACGAGGTCGTCGTCACCACCGTCTTCCACGAGTGGATGGGTGGCTTCCCGCCGGACGAGGCCCGCGCTAACGGCGTGATCAGCCTTGGCGGCATGACCGCCGCCATCGCCCAGCCCGACAAGGTCATCACCAAGTCCCCACAGGAGTTCCAGGGCGTGCCGACCAAGGAGGCAAACGCCTCCGGCCTGCGCACGACACGGCAGGTCATCGACATGGCGATCGAGCAGAAGATCGACATCGACGGCATCGAGGAAGAACAGGAACTCATCGAGCGCGAGACCCGGTGTCTGATGGACACCATCTTCGAACACGGTGACGGCGACGTCGTTCAGGGGACGATCAAGGCTTTCGATTCGGGCGCGCTCGACGTGCCCTTCGCCCCCAGCGACAGCGCGAGGGGGGCCGTCCTCCCGGCACGGGACGACGACGGTCGAGTCCGCATCTTCGAGTGGGCCGACCTCGCGATGGACGACGACATCAAGGAGATCCACAAGGCACGGCTCTCGCGACGCGCCGACACCGAAGGCCGCGACCAATCGTTCCGGATGGTCGCGGACGACGTCGACGCGATTAGCGACGGAAAGCTCATCGGCCGACCACAGGGGAACGTCAAACCATGAAGATCACAGGAGTGTACGCAACGCCCGGGTTCTCCGGGTTCTTCTTCGACGACCAGCGCGCGATCAAGCAGGGAGCACAGCAGGACGGATTCACCTACGACGGCGAGCCCGTCACCGACGGTTTCGACGAGATCCGCCAGGCCGGCGAGACGCTCATCGTCGACGTCGAACTCGAGGACGGCACCGTCGCCCGCGGCGACTGCGCCGCAGTGCAGTACTCCGGTGCCGGTGGGCGCGACCCGCTGTTCAAAGCCGAGGAGTACGCCCCCGTCGTCGAGGGCCCTGTCGCGGAGGAACTCGTCGGTCGCGACGCGACCGCCTTCCTCGACAACGCCGAGACTCTAGAGGAAATGCAGGTCGACGGCGATCGCCTCCACACCGCGATCCGTTACGGCGTCTCCCAGGCGCTGCTGGCCGCCGCGGCCCGAGCGCAACACACCACGCGCACGGACGTCATGGCCGACGCCTTGGGCACCGAGCCGGCGACCGAGCCCGTGCCCGTCTTCGGGCAGTCCGGCGACGACCGCTATATCAATACCGAGAAGATGTTCGTCAAGGGCGTGCCCGTGCTCCCGCACGCGCTGATAAACAGCGTCGAGAAGATCGGTGAAAACGGCGAGACCCTACTCGAGTACGTCGAGTGGCTCGTCGAGCGGTCACAGGAACTCGGGCCCGACGACTACGAGCCACGGTTCCACATCGACGTCTACGGGATGATCGGTGAGATCTTCGGCGCGCCCTACGACCGCGAGGAGGTCGTCGACTACTTCGCCGACCTCGAGGAAGCGGCCGCCCCGTACCCGATCCAGATCGAGGGACCGATGGACGTCGGCAACCGTGCCGACCAGATCGAGGCGATGGTCGAACTCCGCGAGGGACTGGCCGACGCAGGCGTCGACGTCGACATCGTCGCCGACGAATGGTGTAACACTTTCGAGGACGTCCAAGCCTTCGTCGACGCCGAGGCGGCCGATCTCGTGCAGGTCAAGACGCCCGATCTGGGTGGCATTCACCGCAGCGGACAGGCGGTCCGTTACTGTGAGGGGACCGAGACCCGCGCCTATCTCGGCGGCACCTGCAACGAAACGGAAACCTCCGCGCGTGCCTGTGCACACGTCGCGCTCGCGACGAACGCGGCACAGGTACTCGCAAAGCCCGGGATGGGCTTCGACGAGGGCTATATGATCGTCGAAAACGAGATGCGACGAACGATCGCACGACGAGCACGACGACAACAGCAAGCGACAACTGACGAGGTGACTGCAGATGACTGACTGGACCGATCCCGATACGTTCGCACAGGCACTCGAACAGGTCGATACGAAGGAGAAAGGCAACTGCTTCGAGGACTTCGAGGAGGGGGACGTTATCGAACACGACCCCGGGCTCACGCTCACGCAGTTCGGCAACGAACAGTGGATGAGCCAGACCTTGAACCACGACCCCGCCTACTGGCGGTCCGACGCGGCCGCGGATCGCGGTTTCGAGGAGCCACCGGTCCATCCGGACTACCTCACTGCCGCGACGCTCGGCATCACCGTCGAGGATCTCAGTGAGAAGGGAGGTTACTTCCTCGGCAGAACTGACGTGCGGTTCCCCGGGACGCCCGTTTATACGGGAACTGAACTCCACGTCGAGAGCGAAGTCGTTAACACGGCGACCTCGAGCTCCCGGCCTGAGTACGGCATCGTCTCCTGGCGAACCCGCGGCAAGGACGCAGAGACGGGCGAAGTGCTCTGTTCCTACGAGCGCACGAACATGATCCCGCGCAGAGAGCCCGTCGCCACCGACGGTGGTGCCGCGGCCGCCGAGGAGGACGACACCCCTGACCTCCCCGAGGAGTTCGTCACGCCCGAGGGCGGCTACTTCGAGGACTTCGTCGAGGCCCTCGAGAAGGCCGACGAACGAAACGGCGCCGTTGCCTACCGCCACGAGCGCGGTCGCACGCAGGACGACGTCACCGTCGCCTCCCTGCCGCTGTCGACGCTGAACACGGCCAAACAGCACCACAACGTCGACGTCATGAGCGACTCGCCGTCGGGCGACATCGTCACCTACGGCGACGTCACCCGTTCGACCGCGCTCGGTCACGCCCGCTCGGACGAACAGACCTGGCGCGAGGTCGGCTTCGACGACGAGTCCTTCCATACCTTCGTCGCCGTCGGCGACACCGTCTACGCCTTCACGCGCGTTCTCGAGGCAGAAGACGACGCCTCGAGCGACGAGGCGGGGACCGTCCGGTTCCAGCATATCGCGTTCAATCAGGACGACGAACCCGTCTACTCGGGGACCCGAACGGCCGAAATTCGGAAACGGTCGAACTAGTATTATCGAATATTATAAATAGTGGCGGACAAATACGAACGCAAACACGAACACATGACCGACGATATCCGACTCTGTCGAACCTTCCAGACTGCACCGGCAGCCGTTCCGAAAGACGACTCGGCGAAGTACCTGCGCTCGGGCCTCGAGGCCGAGGGGTTCCAGGCCCCCGACTGGCTCGTCCCCGACATGGAAGACGGCACCGCGCCGAACATGAAAGACGAGGGTCTCGAGAACACGATCGAACTCATCCCCGACTACGAGTTCCCGGGGGAGATCTGGCCCCGCGTCGAGTGGAGCTACGAGGACGCATCCTTCCGCGATCGCGGTCGCGAACAGATCGACCAGCTCGTCGCCGAGATCGGCGACGAGATCGAAGGTGTCGTCGTCCCCAAGGTCGGCCGCGTCGAGGACGTGAAACGAGCCGCCGAGGTCGTCGCCGAGGCCGAGGCCGAACACGGCTACGACGAGGGCTCGATCAAGCTCTCGATCATCGTCGAGACCGGTCGCGCCCGCTCGGATCTACGCGAGATCTCGAAGTTCGGCGAGGACTCCCGGCTCACCGCCCTGGTCTTCGGTCCGGTCGACTACGCCGCCGAACTGGGCGCCCGCGACCTCGGTGACGGCCGTCCGCGCTGGGACGCCCTCTTAGAGGAGCTCTCGAACGAGGCAAGCGCCGGCGGTCTGCTCTCGATCGGTGGACCGTTCGACGACCTGTTCAAAGAACGTGCTGGCCTGACCTACTACAACGCCGACGCCTACGCCGACCAGGTCGAACACGAAGCCCACCTCGGTCTCGACGGCTCCTGGTCGCTGTACCCGAAACAGACGATCCAGGCGAACACGATCCACATGCCAAGCGAGGAGGAACTCGAGCGCGACGTGAGCAAGATCGAACGGTTCAACGAGGCCAAACGCGAGGGGACCGGCGCAGTTACGCTCGACGGCCAGATGGTCGACGAGGCGACGTTCAAGGTCTTCCGGAACACGGTCCAGCAGGTCCGTGCGATCGACGAGACCCGCCCCGAACAGACCGAAGAGTACTACGACGAGGAGCTGCTCGAGCGCGCTCGCGACCTCGAACTCTCCTACCAGTAGCCGGCCGCGGCCACCGGTCCCGGCGTTTCTGTTCCTGCTGTCTCGTCGGCGCTACGGCCAGCCGGCGCCGTTGTCGATGGCGCCCCCACGGACGCGGACAGTATTTGCGGGAGCTGAGCGGTATCAGACAGTCGAATCTCGTTCAAATCCCATCGACGCTGCTGTCGCTCATGGATTTGTTCGCGACAGCAACGGTGGGGATGGGATTTGAACCCATGAGGCTTGACAGCCACCTGCTCTCAAGGCAGGCGCGTTGGGCCGCTTCGCTACCCCACCTCACTACCCCCTATCCGATCCGTCTAAAAAGGGTTATCGGTCTCTCTCGAGTTACGGCGACTCAAGCCCCCCGTCGTCCCCGACGGAAAGTCCCAGTTCGTCTACGACGGCCGCCGTTACCGCACCGCCTGGTGTCTCGGCGGCGGTTCGAGCCTCGAGAGTCGCGATCGTCGTCCGGAGCCCGGCCGGCGTCGCCACGGTCGGGAGCATCGATGCGAACCCGACGTCGAGTCCCGCTTCGACCGCGCGGTCGGCCACGGTGGCCACTTCGGGCATCGTGTACGCATCGGTGAAATCGATCGGCTCCGCAAAGCCGGTGATGTACGTCCGGCCGTCCTGTGACGGTCCTATCACGACGTCGTGTTGCCGGATCGACATCGCGACGCTGTCGATTTCAGTCCGCCGAATCAGTGGCACCGTCGGCTCGAGGACGCCGACGCCGGTGGCTCCCTCGCGCTCGAGAAGGTGGGCAACGGTGTTGCCGATCCTGGCGCTGCGACTCGAGCCGACCTGGCGTTCGAACCGGACGGCCCCACCGCCGTCGCTGTCGTCGCTCGCGTTTACGGCATCACCGAGGACGTCTTCGGCTACCGCGTACACCTCGGCCTCGGGATCGCCGTCGGCGTACGCGTCCGGGAGCGTCTCCGCGTCGCGGTAGTTGACCAGCAGGTCACCGCCGCTCCGTGTGACGGCGTGGAGGACGTCGGCGACGGCGGCCTCGTAGAGTTCGACGGCGTCGGCGGCCGACAGCGGTGTTTCCTCGACGAGCGACGACAGAACGAGCCCCTCCCGGGGTGGATCGACCGGAACGACGACGATCATACTCGAAGTTCTGCCGGCCCGACCCTTGAACGCGGCGCTTCCGGCACTCGTCGCTGGGCTGTCAGTCGCGGGAGAGTCAACTATCGTATGGGTCCCGTGTGAATTATTGTGTCTGGACTCGAGTACCCCGGTATGGACGACCAAACGGTAACGCGATCGATACCCGGTTCGGTTGGACTGTTCGGGACGCTAGTGATCGTCGCGCTTGCAGTGCTCGGCGTGTGGGGATTCGTCGACGGCCAGTTCCTCGAGGCCGGTACCTACCTCGCGCCGACGCTTGGCGCCCTCGCCGTGACAGTGTTCGTCGTCGCCGTTCTGGCCGCTCTCGGTGCTCGATCGGGACGGTGGCTCGAGGGGCCGTACTGGTAACGCCGTCGCGACTCGAAACGTTGCGATTATCGATCCCGCTGTCCTTTCGTCTGCCGATAGTCCGACGACATCAGTTCGACAAAGGCCTCGAGCCACGCCTGGGTCTGGGCGTCGGATTGGTCCCACGGATCGATCATCGGGACGAGTTCGAACCCTCGACCCCGGATCCGAGAGCCGTGGTCGGCCGGCAACGAGAGATTCTCGGCCGGCGTCGTCGTGTACTCGACGCCGAGTTCTCGCAGCGCTCGTTTGCCGACCGGAACCAGAATCTCGGGGTTGATCATCCGGATCTCGGCGGTAAGATAGGGATCGCAGTTTGCGATTTCCTCGTCGGTCGGCCGCCGGTCGGGATCACGACACCGCGTGAGACTCGTCAGGTAGACGTTCTCGAGGCCGGGAGCGTCGGCCGGCGACGTCGCGTCACAGAGGCCAAGGCGCTCGAGCATTCGCCGAAGCGTCGTTCCCGACGCTGCGTCTTCTGGCTCGTCACTCGACGGTACATCGTCGGTCGATCCGCCGGGTGGCGCAAACGGCACGCCCAGTTCGTCGGCGCTCGCGGTCGGACGCTCGCCGACGAACAAAAAGTCTGCGGCGACGTCGCCGTACCCGTGTACGACCTGTGTGCGCGTCTCACAGAGCGCCGGGCAATTTTCACAGTCCTCGTCCATCCCGTAGGGGTTCGCTCGAGATCGCTGATTCGCGTCCACACTCGACCCTTGGGGTAGACACGCAAAAACGACGCGGCTGGTCGGTTGGCCCGTTCCGTGGTCGTCGACGGTTACCGATCGGGCGAAACCGCACCGCTTTGGCGTGATTGAGAGACGTCGCGTCGGTGAACGATCCCCGTGTTGTTCGCGACGTTTTCGGTGATCGTCCGGAAGGCGTCTGCGGTCTCGCTGTCGTCCTCGAGGACGATCGGCTTCCCGGTGTCACCGCCTTCACGGACGGAGGGATCGAGGGGGATCGATCCCAAAAACGGCATCTCGTGTTCGTCGGCGAACTCCCGGCCGCCGCCGGAGCCGAAGATGTCGTGTTCGCTGCCACAGTCCGGACAGGCAAACGTCGACATGTTCTCGGCGATCCCGAGCACGACGGTGTCGTGTTTGCCGAACATCTCGAGGCCTTTGCGGGCGTCGTCTAAGGCGACGTCCTGTGGAGTCGTAACGATCACCGCACCCGTGACGGGCATCGTCTGGAGCATCGTCAACTGGGTGTCGCCGGTCCCCGGTGGGAGGTCGACGACGAGGTAATCGAGGTGGCCCCACTCGACGTCCTCGGTCAGCTGCGTGATGACCTTGTGGACCATCGGACCGCGCCAGATGACGGGGTCGTCCTCGCCGGTGAGAAAGGCCATACTCATCAGTTTCACGCCGTGTTTCTCCGGCGGGACGAGCGTCTCGTCTTCGGTCGTCGTCGGCGGCTCGTCGGCCTCGAACATCCGCGGGACGTTCGGGCCGTAGACGTCGGCGTCGAACAGGCCGACGTTTGCGCCCAGCCTGGAGAGACCGGCCGCGAGGTTGACCGAGACCGTCGACTTGCCGACGCCGCCCTTGCCGGAGGCGACGGCGATGACGTTCTTGACGTTCGGTAACACCTGGTCCTCGCTGGCGAGATCGTCTCGGTCGGGGACACTCGCCGAGAGGCCGGGCTCGAGTCCCTCTTCGACGAGCAGTTCGCGGACCTCGCCGGCGATGTCGGTCTCAGTCGGCGAGTACGGTGCCCCGAGCGCGAGATCGATATCGACCTGCTCGCCGTCGACGGTGATGTCGTTGACGAGTCCCAGCGAGACGATATCGTCGCCCAGTTCCGGATCCTCGACCGTTCGGAGGCGGTCGCGAACGGCGGCTTCGTCCATGCCCGAAGGTAGGGTCGGCGGTCGAAAAGCGTTGTGTTCGTCGGATGTCGGTCGGAACCGCTACGCGTCGAAATCGAAGCGCGGTCCGCCGTAGGTCGGCGGCTCCGGCTCGAGTTCGACTCCGCGTTCGTACCGGACGAAGTTCAGGTAGAACGGGCGGCCACAGCCCTCGACGGGCTCGCCCTCGAAGTCGGTGACGGGGTCGTCCTCGCCACAGACGAACTCGATCCCGTCGGCCGATTCGCGGTCCGGATCGTCCGGTTGCGCGTACTCCCAGCCCGGCTGACGGAGTTTCGTAACCGACCGATCTGCCAGGTCCGGGGGACGCTCGAGGCTCACGACGGCGTTACAGTGGGGACAGGTGTATCGGACGGTGACGCTCATCGACGACGCTAGGTGTGTCGCGTACGTCATACTGTCGGACAGCAGTCAGTGAACCGTCGGTCGCGAACTCGCGGCCGTCACCGTCGGCAACGGCCGCAGTCGTGCGACCGACCGGTGAATCGTGCTGTCCGACAGTATAAGGCTGCGGGCGCGCGAAACCGGGCGCGAGGCGATAGCGTCGCATCGGACCGAACCGTTTACTCGCTGGCCTACGCAGTGCCTGCTATGACCGACTTCGACCCCGAGAAGTTCGACGAGAAGTACGTCCACTACTTCGAGGAACTCGAAGAGGCCTACTCGAACGCCTACAACCAGCTACACGGACGATACGACTCGGAGGTGCTCCGAGCGATCGATCGGCAGGTGCTAAGCGAGAGCGAGCCGTTCTACGAGGGAGACGGAGCGTTCCGCGTCGAACTCCCCGACGACGTCCGAGACCGCGTCGGTGCAGTCGCTGACCACGAGCAGTTCGAACCGGTCCTCGAGGAACTCGTCGATCGAATCGAGCGCGAGTTACGGCAAATCTTCGAGTTCGACGCCGACGAGTGATCGAAACGCCCCGGTCTAGAAGACGTACTGATCCGCCATCTCCGCGGGTGTGATCACTTCGAGTTCACCCTCGTCGACGAGTTCCTCGAGCCGAGCGGCCGTCTCCTGGAACGCGGTGATCGTATCCGACTCCTCGAGCCGGTAGAACGGGATCGTCGTGATACCGCCGTGTTCGGCCGTCCACTCCAGCAGTTCGGGTCCTTCGCCGGGCTCCGGCGAATCGGTCACCGAGCAGAGGTGTGGGTTGCCGGCGTACCCCTGAGCTGGGGCCCGCCCTGCGAACGCGAGGTCGTAGTGTTCCTGGACGAGATCGTACGACGCCTGGGTGTACTCCGAACCCGGGAAGGCGAAAAAGCGTGCGCCCTCCTCGTACCCCTCTTCCTCGAGCCACTCGATCGGGTCGGTGATGTTCGTCTCCAGGTCGTCGTCGCCGGCCGAGTCGACGTCGCTGAGCTGGGTTCCCTGTGCCGAGAAACTGCCGATCGTCCAGCCGGCGCTGGAGAGTTCCTCGATCTGGTCGTAGGTGAGACGGTCGCCCGCAGCCGCAGCGTCGGGGCCGATCCGGTTGGTCGGGACGAACGCGGACGCCGTGAGCCCGTGTTCCTGGAGGACCGGAAGCGCTTCCGTGTAGTGGGTCTCGTACCCGCCGTTGAACTGGAGCATGACCTTGCCCGGTTGGTCGGCAGCCGGAACGAAGTGGAAGTCGTCGACCCACAGCCGCGCGTCCTCGGACCAGTGGATGACCTGCAAGACGATGATCTCGCTTAGATCCGGATCGCCGCGGATCCGAGTGAGACCGAAGTTGTGTCGCTCGAGGTCCATGTCGTCGGTCACCCGCTGGCTGTACTCGACGTAGTCCCCGTCCTCGTCCTGGAGCTGAATCCGGACGATGCTGTCGGTCTCGGCGGTCATCGCGATTCCGGGGACGACGTCTCGAATGTCGATCGGTTCGTCCAGGCTGCGGCGAATGCGTGCCTGGCCGTCGTCTTCGGGGTCGAACACCGCCGATTGAGATCCTTCGTAGTAGCGTTCGGTATCCGCTTCGACCGAACCCAGGTCCTCGTGGGCGAACCACAGATCGAGATCCTCGAAGTCGTCGAAGGTCCCGGTCAGTCCGGATGGCTCCGGCTCCGAATCGTCGGATTCGGTGTCGTCAGGTTGGTCGTTGTCGTCGTCGGTCTGGTCGTCGGACGGCTCGTCCGTCTCCGTATCCTCGGAGCTTCCGAGATCTGCACAGCCGGCAAACGCCGCCGCGCCTGCTGTGAGACCCGTCGCGAGATATGTTCGTCGATCCATCGGTGCGTCCCGATTCGATGCCGAGAGACTGAATTGTTATAGGGGGTATAGGTTGGGAGAGACGATTATCACTCTCGTTGGAGTCTCGGGTAAGCGGACCGAACGCGAGTCCCATCGCTGGATTGGTGACTCCTACGGTCGTGGTGTCGCTTGTCTCCTATCGACGTCGTGAACGAGTCCACCGAGAACGCTGCCGTCGGGTTCGTATCGACGGAGATGCGTGTTGGGGAGCCCCCATCGATCGTCGTTGTCCATCGAGCAACGATATCCATCGCCCGCGGATTTCGTTCCCTAACGTAGTATCTGAAGCCTTTGACCGCCACCGATCACTGACCGTCAGTCTCCCTGTCTCATTATCCGTAGACTATTGTCCCATTCTGACGGTCGTCGAATGCTATCACTGGCCACGGTATTACGGTCTCATCACCGAACCCGACCCGAACACCTTTGCCGCTGACGGGAATCTGTCCGTGTATGATCGACGAGACGGTCGAGGAGATCCAGGAGATGCAGACTCACAGCTCCTCGGTAGTGGCAGTAAACGCGACGCAAGCGCTCGAGGAACTCGTCGAGCGGGAGTTTGCCACCGTCGAGGAGTATACACGCGCGTTAGAACGTAATGGAACGGTGCTTCGGCGGGCGAACTCCTCACACGCCTCCCTGCAGAACGCGGTTCGTGAAGTCGTCGCCGACGTCACCGACGCCGAACCCGACAGCGTCGAGGACGCAAAGCGGCTCACCGAAGAGAAGATCGACGCCGTCGTCTCCCGTGTCGAGTCTGGAAAGCGACTGGCAGCCGAAAACGCCGCCTCTCACCTCGAGGACGGCGCGACGCTGCTGACCCACGATTACTCGTCGACGGTGATCGAAGCCCTCGAGCAGGCAGTCGACGACAGCAAGACGTTCGAGGTGTACGTCACAGAAGCGCGACCCCGCTACATTGGCCGCAAGACGGCACGTGCACTCGCCGACCTCGAGGGCGTCGAGACGACCCTGATCACCGACAGTGCACACGGCATCTACTTGGAGGAGTGTGACCGCGTCGTCGTCGGCATGGACTGTATCGTCGACGACACGCTGTACAACCGAGTGGGCACGTTCCCGATCGCCTCGACGGCCGCACGACTGGACGTCCCGGTGACCGTCCTCGGCTCGGCCTCGAAGCTCGTCAGCGAGGGGTTCGTCTTCGAAAACGAGTTCCGGTCCGGCAGCGAGGTCATGTTAGAGCCCGCCGAGGGCTTCGACATCGAGAACCCCAACTACGACGCGACGCCGATCGAGTTACTCGAGAGCGTCATTACCGACGAAGGTCGACAGGAGCTGTAGTCTTTGGTATCAGTCCCGTTCGCCGAACGTCCGCGGTGATCCGTCAGTCGGAGTAGCCCACTCGACGGCGTTGCGGAGCACACGCCGGACGGCGTCGTGTTCGTAGATCGGGTACGTCTCGTGGCCCGGCCGAAAGTAGAAGATTCGACCGCTGCCACGACGGTAACAACAGCCACTGCGAAACACCTCGCCACCCTCGAACCAGCTGACGAACACCAGCCGGTCGGGCTCGGGGACGTCGAACGGTTCGCCGTACATCTCCGTCTGCGGGAGTTCGATCGATTCCTCGAGGCCGTCGGCGATCGGGTGACCCGGATCGACGACCCAGAGCCGTTCGGTCCCACCGTCCTCGCGATACTGGAGACTACAGGAGGTACCGAGGAGCCGTTTGAACGGTTTCGAGTAGTGTCCGGAGTGGAGGACGATCAGTCCCATCCCCTCGAGAACGCGTTGCTGGACGCGATCGACGATCCCGTCGTCGACCTCGTCGTGAGCTTCGTGACCCCACCACAACAGGACGTCCGTCCGCTCGAGGACATCCGTGGTGAGTCCGTGCTCGGGCTCGTCTAGGGTGGCGGTGTGGATCTCGTGGTCGGTCGCGCTCCCGTCTGTGTGTTCGGCGAGGCCCGCAGCGATCGTCTCGTGCATGCCATCGGGATAGACGGCAGCGACGTCCTCGTCCTCGCGTTCGTGGCGGAACTCGTTCCAGATCGTGACCGTAGCCATCGCTCTGTCATCGGCGCTACCGCCTCTTCAGTTGGTTGATAACTATACCTAACATTCGTCGAAAAATATGAAATTTATCGAGACAATAGTATCGTACTTTGGCGTAATATACTAGTGAGTTCTGAAAGAACGACGGCCGTACAGATTAATCGGTCATAACCCTTATTTCGATCGCCCACTGTCTCTCTCTATGGATCGGGATCGCACGCAAACGACGTATGGGCTCGTTTCTTACAGGATTTCTGGCTCGATCGAACGACAGGCGGGGTGTACACGATGATCGGCGACGGGATCGGTGTCGGCATCGTCGGACTCGGAGGGATGGGGACCCTCCATGCGCGATCAGTGACGGAACTCGGCGCCGAGGTCGTCGCCGGGGCCGACCTCGTCGAGGCACAGCGCCAGCGCTTTGCCGACGAGTTCGACGCACGGACCTACGAGACCCACGAAGGGCTCGTCGCGGACGACGCCGTCGACGCCGTTATCGTCACGACGCCGAACCGATTCCACGAGCCGATCACGGTCGACGCACTCGAGGGCGGCCGACACGTGCTCGTCGAGAAGCCCCTCGCACACAACCTAGAGAGTGCAGAACGGATCGCGGCGGCAGCGGCGAGAAGCGACGCCGTCTGTATGGTCGGCTTTCACAACCGCCACGCCGCGTCGATGGCCATGTTCGACGAACAACACGCGCGGGGCCGGTTTGGCAAACTTACCCACATCGAAGCCAACTACGTGCGGCGACGCGGCGTGCCCGGTCCCGGCTCGTGGTTTACCGATCCTGAACTCGCCGGTGGCGGCGCCCTACTCGACATCGGCGTCCACGCGCTCGATCTCGCCCTCTATGCCATGGGCTTCCCAGAGATCGCCGAGGTCTCCGGCGTCACCCGGACGACGTTCGGTGACGACGAGGAGTACGCCGATCCCGACGGATTCGGCGACAACTGGGACGCCGAAAGCGAAGCCTACGACGTCGACGACTCCGTCAGCGCCTTCATCCGGACGACCGACGGACGGACGATCTCGCTCGAGGCCGCCTGGGCGACCAATCGCGAGGAGAGCATGGACTTTCGCATCCGCGGAACCGACGGCGGTGCCCAGTTCGACATCGGCGATACGAGCCTCGAGATCCTCGAGACCGGCACCGCCGGCGGCGATCACTACGCGGACGTCTACCTGGATGGCGACGAGTCACTGACCGGATACACGGCCCAGGACGAGCAGTTCCTTCGTGCCGTCGCGTCGGGGACGGCTCCCGGGACGAACACCATCGAGGAGGCACTGACCGTCCAGCGCGTCATCGACGCCATCTACCGCTCGAGCGAGCTCGGACGAGCGACGCAGCCGGCCGAACCCGAACTCGAGGCCGAGCAACGCGCACGAATCGACTAAGACGCCGCGGTCCGCCGGCCCCGACACGACTGCGACCAATCCATGGGTGTGCCAGGACAGGGCCGTCCGACGTCACGCCCGGCGGCGGAGAGTAACCCTTTTGCGGGACCCCTACACACGTTCCCGTATGGACTGGCCACACGATCCCGACGGCGAGCAAGGGAGCGAAGGAATGCGCAAGTTCGACATGCGAATCATCGCCGACAAGGTCGACGAACAAGAGGACTTCCCGCTGGACCGCGACGAGTTCGTCGAAGAACACGGCGACGACCCGATCCGGATCAACCACCAGAAAGTCGTCGCGATGCGCGACATCTTCGAGTACATCGACGAGGAGGAGTTCGAGACGATCCTCGACATGCACAAGGCAGTCGGGAAAGCGATGCGCGCCGGTGACTTCTGGGACTACCATCCGAAAGGCGCCAACCCCGAGAAGAAACACGCCTGAGTTCTGTCATACCGCGCTCGAGTGTCGGTGCTCGAGCCCTCATCACGAATCTGGATTGCGTATCACTTATATGATGGCGTTCGAAAGAATCGGGCACCGTGACTAATACGCAGGTTACGCTCGTTCAGATCGACAACTACGGGCCCTGGACCGTGACGCCGGAGCCGCGTCGGGAGGCCGACCTCCAGACGATGCAGTCCCGGCTCTACGCCGACATCTCCCAGTTCGTCGGCAACCGCGGCGGCTACACCTTCTTCACTCGCTTCGACAACATGATCGCCGTCACGAACGGGCTCGATCGCGACGATCACGCGCTTTTGCAGGAGTCAGTCGGCAACCGCTACCCAGTGACGCTCAGTCTGGGCGTCGCGACCGGTACCGACCCAGTGCAGGCACTCGCCGACGCGACCGAGCGCATCCAGGAGGCCGGCAGTGCCCAGGACGAAGATCGACGCGAGTGTCTCGAGGGACGGGTCATCGAGGACGTCCACCGGACCGACGACGACGTCCAGATCGCCCACTTCGACGTGATCAACGCAACCGGCAACTACACCGACGAGCTCAACGCCTTCGATACCTTCATCGAGATCGAGCAGGGGTACGCCGAACTGATGCGTCACATGCGGTACGCCCACGACAGCCTCTCGTTTTTCGTCGGCGGAGACAACATCATCGTCGTCTGTCCGGACCTCGAGGCCGCCGACTACGAGGAAGCCATCCAGCACGTCTCGGAGGCCGTCGACGTCGACCTCCAGGTCGGTGTCGGCCGTGGCGAGAACGCTCACGACGCCGGCTTCGCCGCGAAACATGCCCTCGAGACCTGTCGAGCCGACGGAACCAGAGTCGAACTCGAGTGGTAGCAAGAGACAGCTGATACCGAATACTGTACCGATCGTCCGGCGTAGCTGTCGGACGAATGGATATCCACTGATTCGTTACAGTAGTCCGTACCGTCGGCGGGTTCGGTCCCATAGAACATCCGCAGTTGGGACTCGAGTCTCCGAATTTCGACCTTCGTCTCGAATTCGCTTAAGCGTGGCGGGGGTAGCTTTTAGCCTGTTAGGGAGTAACATCCCTACATGGAATCAGAACTGTCGGTCAGGGACGTCCTGACGAACGAATACGTCGGCGTCAGCGAGTCAGACACCGTTCGCGGTGCAGTGGAACTGATGCGTGAGGAACGGGCGAGTTGTGTCCTCGTCGTGCGGGGTTCGGAGCCGGTCGGCATCATGACCGAGTGGGACGTACTCGGCGTCGTCAGCGACGACCGCGACCCCGCCGAGACGACCGTCGGTGACGTGATGACCGCACCAGTCATCTCTTTCGGGCCGGACCGCTCGCTCACCGACGCCGCCAACGCGATGACCCGCGAGAACATTCGCAACGTCGTGGTCGAGGACGACGACGGCGTGTTGGGGCTCGTGACCCAACGGGACGTCATCGCCGCCGCGGGATCCTTCCAGGCGACGATGACTCCGACGCGCTCGAGCGAACCCCCTCTCGAGGGGAACCCGGCCGACGAGCCGATCACACAGTCGACCACCACGTCCGGCGACGAACTCGAGTCGCGGGCGGTCACCAACGGCGGCGACGAGTACTCGACGCAGGGGGTCTGTGAGGCCTGTGGCTCGCTGGCCGACTCGCTGTGGGACGCCAACGGCCAGCTCGTCTGTACGGACTGTCGGACAGTCTGATGGGACTCAAGCGCCGCGGCCTTCTCGTCCGTCATCAGTGATGCACGACCGTAATGTGCCGTGTCAACAGCCACCGACAGTGATGTCTCCGATAGAAAGACCTTTCGGGGGCCACGATGCACCTGTGGATAATGACCGATACCCTCGACGACCTCGACGTCGAAGGGACCACCGTCGGCGTCCGAATCGATATCAACAGTCCGATCGGCGACGACGGTGCTCTCGCCGACGACGCCCGACTGCGTGCCCACGTCGATACTCTCTCGGAACTGCTCGAGCGCGGCGGTCGAGTCGCCGTCCTCGCACACCAGGGTCGACCTGGCGGTGACGATTTCGTCTCTCTGAAACCCCACGCCGAACGGCTCTCGGAACTGCTCGACCGACCGGTCGACTACGTGGATGCGACGTTCAGCGACGCCGCCTGTGAGGCCGTCGGCGCCCTCGAAAACGGCGACTGCGTCGTCCTCGAGAACACTCGCTTCTACAGCGAGGAGTACATGGAGTTCGAACCCGAACGTGCCGCGTGCACCCACCTCGTCGAGGGGCTGGCACCGGCACTCGACGTCTACGTCAACGACGCCTTCGCTGCGGCTCACCGTTCACAGCCCTCGCTGGTCGGCTTTCCGACCGTCCTACCGGGCTATGCGGGCCGGGTGATGGAGTCGGAACTGGACGTCCTCGGATCGATCGAGGAGACCCCCGAGCCCCGGATCTACGTCCTGGGCGGCGCGAAGGTACCCGACTCGATCGACGTCGCCTGGTCGGTTCTAGAGAAGGGGCTGGCCGATCACGTCCTCACCGCCGGCGTCGTCGGCAACGTCTTCCTCGTCGCTGACGGCGTCGACCTCGGCGACGACAGTACCGACTTCATCTACGATCAGGGCTACTGGGACGAGATCGACCGGGCCCGCGATCTCCTCGATGCCTACGGCGACAGTATCGCGCTCCCGCGTGACGTCGCAGTCGAACGCGACGGAGAGCGCTACGAGATCGGCGTCAACGCCTTGCCGCCGGAAGACGGGGAGGCCGCCATGGACATCGGCGACTCGACGCTTACCTACTACCAGCGCCTCCTCGAGGACGCGGGAACGGTCATCCTGAACGGTCCCGCCGGCGTCTTCGAGGACGAGGCCTTCGAGAAAGGCACTCGACAGCTCTACGGCGCCGCGACCGACGTCGATACCAGCATCGTCGGCGGCGGCGACACCGCTTCCGCGTTGCGGCGACTCGGCGTCGAGGGCTTTTCCCACGTCAGTACCGGCGGCGGTGCCGCCTTGCGGATGCTCACCGCGGAACCGCTGCCCGCCGTGACCGCACTCGAGGATGGACCCAAACAGCAACAGCCGGCCGACGATTGAACTCGCGAGACCGAGCGATCTCGAGGCGGTTACGGAGCTGTGGGTCCGCCTCGCCCGCGACCAGCGGAGCCACGACTCGGTGATCCGCGCCGATGCCAACCGCGAGACGATGCGGGAGACGCTCGCGGCCCACCAGGTCAACGACGGGCTGCTCGTCGCCCGCGACGCCGGCCGGATCGTCGGCTTCGCGTCGTTTTCCCTCGAGCGCGGCTCGCTCGAGCTCGATACGACCCGCGGACTGCTCTCGAACATCTACGTCGAAGCCGCCTACCGTGATCAGGGGCTGGGTGCGGCGTTGCTCGAGGCCGCCGAGGCCGAACTCGCCGATCAGGGCGCTGACGCCGTCGTTCTCGAGGTGATGGCCGAAAACGAGGCCGCACGCCGCTTCTACGAGCATCGGGGGTACGAGACGTATCGCGTCGCGATGACGCGGGACATAACGGCCGAGGGCGGCCGATCCGAAAACGATACACACTCAAAGGAGGACGAATAAGGACGAACTGCGCCAGGGGAGCATGGGCGGTTCATGCACTCGACTTGTAATCGAGACTTCGTGGGTTCAAATCCCACCCCTGGCTTGAATTCTCTACCTGCTGGCATCCCGACTTTTGGGAGATACACTGCTCCAGTAAGCCGAACCAACAGTTCAACGGATGGCACGAACCCACCGCTTGGGGAACCGATGCCCCTGTGGCGGTGGAACGTATTGTGCTGAGTCAGGCGAAGGGGATGTGGCAATCCCCGGTCGCGGTGGCGAGGTGGTGTGTCAACTGTGGGGTGGCTGGAGACAACGACAATCTGTCTCCCCGCCCCGCCGTTTGACGGTTGTTACTGCCCAAGAATAAGGATAGTGGCGCATTTCTCGAAGACCACGCTGAGTTGGAGAGCGCTTGCCGCTCTCGACGGTGGGCTTCGAGCAATGGATTGCGGGAGACCGTATCACACGACGTGTTGCGGTACCGAGTCCGATGACAGACGACAGTGTCCGTAGACATCGGACGGTGTCACAACCATCGAAACGTCCGCCGAAAACGGCCGACGTTGGAACGACGAGGGTTGCTGTCTCAGAGCCGGAACCCCCTCTGGCAACGACTGGTGTTCCACCCTCGTCGTTCGAATGAACATCGTTACTACTGATATGTTTATCGCCCAATCATGGTGGTGGAGTGCGACTGATACGGACTGCTGTAGCTATTTACCGGCAATCGAACGGTTGTACCGGCGCTATCGGCGCCACGATCGGTACGTTCTCGTCTTTCATGACCGCACCACCTCAGCAACCGTCAGTGCAGTCCCGCCGACGATACATGCGACTCCGAAAAGGAACAGGTTAAAAAAAGCATCTTCAAGTGCAACGATTTGTAAAAATGCCAATCCTACTATTGTTATCTGAATACCAAAAAGCATTCCAGTTTGATTATTTTCGAATACCATACAATATCATATATAGTCTAATATAATAAATTCTCCTATATATCATAATATTCTATACTAGTGGTGGTCAAAGTCTGAACTGCAGGGTGAAATCGCTTGCGTCTGATTTCACCCATCAGTTGACGGTTAGAACGATATTAGCTCTGATTGGTAGACTTCAAGATCATCACCATCTGGATCCGTAGCAATCCTATCATAATCAGTACGATATTCTGGAGTAACTTCGATTCCTGGACCTGATGAAGTAAAGCTCAACGACGTTGCAACATCGACTGTTGCATGAGCGTGCGTATACGAGGCACGTACAACACGTTCGTCAGGATCATGGTCTCCATAAGTAGTGAGATAAACGCCACACGTTCCACCAGGATAAGGTCCAACTACTTTCTCTCCAGCATTAAGTAATCCACAGTCAGTATTATCTACATTGTCTGACACCCAGTCAGAGTAGCTATCGCTATCGTTGAATCTAAATACAGTTCTCCCAACTACTGGCTCGTGCATATCCTCGTACCAAGATACATTACTGCCAATTGCTTCCATCGCACTTTCCCCACCATCATCGGCTAGTCTGAAGTATTCATTTTGTCGAGAGTTCCATGCGATACCGAGTGCATCCTTTGGATCCTCTCCGGAACTATCACCAATGAACTCCTGACCAGCACACGTTGCTGAGAACTTGTAGTCAACAGACACCCAAGCAAATAGGTCTGCTGACTCTGGAGGATCTCTACCTTCAGTGGCACCGATTGTTACTCGTATTCCACCATCCTTCGGATCGTTGATAGCCTCTGTGGACACCTCATCCTCAGTTTGACTGTCATCAGATCCGAGTGAAATCGATTTCTCAATAGTCTTTGAAGTGTATGAATACCCATTCTCTTCAAAGAACTTTTCTCTGGCTTCCTTACCCCTTGAATGCCCAATCTTTAGGGCATGACGCATATCCTGCTTGAAATCGTCACCGTCGGAATCTTTCGCTGAGGCAGTTCCGATACTCGCGGACAGTGCACTGGATACGCCAATCGCTTGGAGGATTTTTCTTCTCTCCATACATTTTGGTTCTAAATACATTCATATATATATATATATATATATATATATCTATTATAATGAGTAATCAAAATAATTTGTTCAAGGTACTAAGATATGCAAGCGAACACTGTAAATCAGAATTGGCGATGATATCCACTCAATGAGGTCGCATATTCAGGATTTCGGTGAAGAGATCAACGACTGGGATGACTCACCGCCAACGCTAGTTTTGAGGCCAATCTGCTTGATCTGGCATCTTGAGTTCGTATTTGATGAATTCCCAGCAGCGATAACACACTAAGAGTGTGAAAATCGCGAGGAGTGCAGAATCTGCATAGAGAGCAGCCTCATAGAAGACTCTTGTCGACTGACTGGTGTACGCTTCGACAACTGTTTCGAAACGATGCCCGCCACCCATATTATGACAGTAACCAAAACAGTCGTCTATAAGTAAGAATCGGTGGATCTTCGACGACGAGTACGAAGCCGACATCCTCCATCGGCACGACGAACTCCAGTCGCTCTCGAGGCTCCTCGCCCCGACAGAGCACGGCCAGCGCGCCGAGGACATCCTCATCTACGGCCCCAGCGGCGTCGGGAAGACAGCCTCAGCGCGATACATCCTTCGCTATCTCCGCCAACGCTTCGGACTCGAGTGGTCGCTACTCGAGTGCTCCGGGAAGACCCGCAACGTATTCGACGTCGCTTACAATCTTCGTTCGCGTCCTTGACTGGAAAAAGCGTGATCTGATGGTCGTGACAGTCGTCAACAGTGTACTGCTCGTCACTACGTTTAGTCTCGTCTACCTCGTCGAACACCAGGCCCAGCTGGAAACGTTCACATCCATCCCGCAGACGCTCTGGTGGGGCATCATCACCCTCACGACTGTCGGATACGGTGATATATACCCTGTGACCGCGGTCGGACAGCTATTCGGCGGCCTAACAGCCATCCTCGGAATCGGGATGTTTGCGCTCCCCGCCTCGATTCTTGCGTCCGGGTTCATCGACGAAGCCCGGTCAGGGAAGCCCTGTCCTCATTGCGGTCGTCACCCTGACGCCGACAGTGCAACCAATCGCACCTCTCATGTCCAATTCGATGAACACGACGACTGAAATGAAGGCTCAGTCGATCACATCGACTGACACTAGTGGTGGCGGTAACTGACTACAGGAGACCGTATCACACGACGTGTTTCGATCCCGAGTCCGATGAACACAACAGTGTCCGTGAACAGCGGACGGTGTCACAAGTATCGAACGGTCAGCCGAAACCGGCCGACGTTGGAACGACGAGGTTGCTGTCTCAGAGCCGGAACCCCCTCTGGCAACGACTGGTGTTCCACCCTCGTCGTTCGAACGAACGTCGTTAGTCCAGATATGTTTGTTGGCCAATCATGTTGGCAGAGAGTAACTCCCTCTCGAGTGGCGGTCGACTACAGTAATACTGTCGGACAGCAGTCAATGACCCGTCGGTCGCGGATTCATGGCCGTCCTCGTCGGAGACGGCCGCAGTCGTGCAACCGACGGTGAATCGTGCTGTCCAACAGTATAACAACTGGAACGATTGACACACCGATCGCACGACGACTACGTGACGGGTATGCAGTGACGTTCAGTGACTCCTATAGCGAACACCGATACGTTCACGAGTGCGAGGGGGGGCAACGTCGGCAGAGACCAGACGACCGTCGACCGCGACTGCGACCTACCGTCCGAAGCCGTGCTCGTCTCCGAGACCGATGTCGTCACCGAGTTCGGGCGACTCGAGACCGGGGTGGTCGACGACCCACACCGGCGCGTCGGTGAACGTGCCGTCGCCCGTGATCACCCAGGGGATGATCGCACAGGTGTGACAGAGCCCACCGTCGACCGATAGCGTGGCCGTATCCCACTCGCCGGAAACCTCGCTCACCCCGAGGATCGTATCGGCCTGCGTGAGCCACCAGACGACCCGGTCGAGGTTCCCGTCCGGATCAGCGACGTCGATCTCGAGGTCGACCGCTTCGTCAGGGCCGACCTCGAGGACGCCCGGCGCCGGGCGTCCGGCCTCGATGACGGGATCGGCGAGCCCCTCTGGTCGCGTCTCGGCGACCTCGACGGTCCAACTCGCCCGGTACCGTTCGTCGTCGACAGCGACGGAAGCGGCGACCTCGTAGGTCCCCGGCTCGTCGAACGTCTCCTGCCAGTAGTGGGCGCCCTGATCGGCGAAGTACGTCGCCTGCCACGCCCCGAGCGAGTCGCCGACGTTCTCGCTGTCGACCCACCAACTCGTCGTCTGCGGTGTCTCGGGGTCGACGGCGCCGACCTCGAAGTGAACCGTGGTTCCGGGCCGGACTCGAAGCTCTCGATCGGGAAACAGCAGATCGGGAGCCAACTCGTCGACGCCAAGCAGCGTGACCGTCGCCGTGTCGACGTCGGTCTCGGTCTCGACGTGGATCTCGAGCGGACGGTCCTCGGCGACGGGTTCAGTCGGGACGCTTACCGGGAACGGCCGCTCCGTCTCGCCGGGATCGACGGTCAGCGTGACGCTTCCGGCCGACTCGCCGTCGACGGCGTACTCGAGAGTCGGGCGGACTGGCTGATCGGTCGGGTTCGTGACTTCGACGCTCCACTCGAGGAACGCGCCGCCGGGGATCGCGTCGGGAACGTCGACGATCCGGATCGATACCGCCGTTTTGTCTTCGTCGGCGTCCGTTTCCTCGGCGTCGGGTTTCGCGGACGTCGTCCGTTCGGTGGTCGCTTCGGCGGCGGTCTCCTCGCTCCCGAACCGCCTTGTACCGACGTACGTCGCCGGGACGATACCTCCAACAGCAGCCCCTTTCAGAATCGATCGTCTGTTCACGCGTCTGGCCTCCTCCTGGTTTCGACCCGAACTCACAGCAAAAAGTTACCCTACCGTTGCTCGACCAAATTTGATATTGAAACTATTCGTTTGCTGATGCAGATCGGATGGGTGTCGTTACGGATCGAACGGACACGATACACGACCGGTAGGCTACGGATACGAGCCGTCACGCGGCCGCTTGCCGGCGTTATGACGTCAGAGCTACTCGTTCCGTCTCGCGATCCGTGCCTCGCCGGAGAGCGCATCGACGTGGACGTGGACGGATCCCGACTCGGTCTCGAGGGGAACGATCCAGGACGCGCTGGTCCGATGTGGGGCCTCGAGGACGGTGGGCTCGTCCGCCGTAATCGACTTCTCCTCGGCGGCGACTGCCTCGCGAGCGATCCGTTCGGCCTCGTCGGCGTCCCCGATCCGAACGTCCTCGGTCAGTCGAACGGTCACGACCGGCGTGTCGGCCATGCGGACGACGCGTTCGGTGACGCTGCCGACCAGCACGCGGTCGAGGCCGGTCCGGCCCTGTGTCCCCATGACGATCATATCGACGTCGTGGTCGTCGGCGTACGCGAGGATCTCCTCGTGGGGGATGCCCTGTTCGATCGCCGTTTCGGAGTCGACGCCGTTCTGCGCGGCTTCGGTTTCGATTCGCTCGACTGCACGGTGGGCGGCGTCGATCGCCGCGTCGCTTTGAAGCGTTCCGAGTGGGCCTTCCGGGACGACCGACAGCGCGTGGATCGTCGCATCGAACTGCTCGGCGATCGCCAGCCCGTGACTGATCGATCGTCGCGTCCCGTCGCTCCCGTCCGTCGGAACGAGCACGTCCAGATACATTCTATCGAACGTTAGGAGCACGAACGTATATAGCCTCGAGGCCTACTATCGTGGCTTCATTCGGGCTGCTGTCCGTCGGTTCTGATGCGAGTCGGACGGGTCGCGTTCGCGTCGGGGCATCGCTACAGTAGCCCGTCTCAGCTCTACTGCCATGGGGCGTAGCTATTTTGCCGTTCGTCGCATCAGCCTTACAGGCATAGTATGGTATCTGGTAACGAGTTACAGGAAATGTACGAGACGATGGTGACGGCCCGTCACTACGAAGAGCGACTGCAAGAGGAGTATCTGGTCGGGAAACAGCCCGCCTTCGATATCTCCGCTGGCCCGATTCCGGGCGAGTTACACCTCGCAGCGGGCCACGAGGCCTCCGGCGCGGGCGTCTGTCAACACCTGCGCGATGACGATACGGTGACGGCGCCACACCGACCCCACCACATCGCCATCGCGAAAGGCGTCGACCTGAAGCGGATGACCGCCGAGATCTTCGGCCGTGAGAGCGGACCCAGCAAGGGGAAAGGCGGCCACATGCACCTCTTCGATCCCGACGTCAACTTCGCGTGTAGCGGGATCATCGCCGAGGGCTGTCCGCCCGCAGTCGGTGCCGGACTGGCCGCGAAAAAACAAAACACCGACAGCGTCGCAGTGGCGTTCCTCGGAGAGGGCGCGATCGACCAGGGCGCGTTCCTCGAGTCGCTGAACCTGGCGGCCGTCCAGAACCTGCCCGTCGTCTTCGTCGTCGAGGACAACGACTGGGCGATCAGCATGCCCAAAGACCGTATCACGGACGTCGAGAACGGTGCACGGCGTGCCGACGGGTTCGACATGCCGGGAACGCGCGTCGACGCCGACGACGCCGTCGCCGTCTACGAGGCCGCAAGAGAGGCCATCGGTCGTGCTCGAGACAGGAACGGCCCCTCGCTGCTCGAGGTACAGGTCCACCGGCGAATGGGCCATTTCATGGGCGACCCCGAGGCGTACCGTCCGGCGGAAGATCAGGAAGCGGCCGAACAACGGGATTCGATCGAACGCCTCGAGTCGGAGCTGCGTGCCCACGGCGTCGACGACGAGACGATCGAGGAGCTGCGCGACCGGGCCCGCGAGCGCGTCGAGGAGGCGATCGAGTGGGCCACAGAACAGCCCGAGCCGGAGCCGGACGACGCCTACGAGGACGTGTTCGTGAATCCCCCGTCGGGCGTGACCGACAGCGAACCGTCTCTCGCTGAGACCGGCGGTGACGACTGATGGCCCAACAGGAACCACAGCAGACGGAGCGATCGCTGACGATGAGCCGGGCGATGGTCGAGGCGATCGCTCACGAGATGCGCGAGGACGACGACGTCTTCTATATGGGCGAGGACGTCGCCGACTACGGCGGCATCTTCGACAGCACCGAGGGGCTGCTCGAGGAGTTCGGCTACGATCGGATCATGGACGTCCCCATCAGCGAGACGGCCTATCTCGGCGCAGCCGTCGGCGCGGCCCAGGCCGGAATGCGTCCGATTGCGGAGCTCATGTTCGTCGATTTCTTCGGCGTCGCTATGGACCAGATCTACAACCAGATGGCCAAGAATACCTACATGAGCGGCGCCAGCGTGAGCGTTCCGATGGTACTGACGACGGCGGTCGGTGGGACCTACAACGACGCCGCCCAACACTCCCAGACGCTTTACGGAACGTTTGCACACCTGCCGGGGATGAAAGTCGTCGTGCCGTCGACCGCCTACGACGCGAAGGGGCTGATGCACAACGCCATCCGCGACGACGATCCGGTCGTCTACATGTTCCACAAACGGCTGATGGGAATCGGCTGGATGCCCGCACCCGAGGGGCCAAAGACCGGCGTTCCCGAAGACGAGTACACGATCCCCTTCGGCAGCGCCGACGTCAAACGCGAGGGATCGGACGTGACTGTCGTCACGCTCGGCCTCCACGTCCACCGGGCGCTCGAGGCTGCCGAGTCACTCACAGCGGACGGGATCGACGCCGAAGTCATCGACCTGCGGACACTCGTGCCACTCGACACCGAGACCGTCCGAGAGTCCGTCTCGAAGACAGGACGGCTAGTCGTCGTCGACGAGGACTACCAGTCATACGGCGTCACCGGAGAGATCGTTGCGAGCGTGGCCGAAGACGGCCTGGGTGATCTCGAGGCCGTCGAACGGGTCGCCCTTCCGGACGTTCCGATCCCGTATGCACGACCGATGGAGGACGAGGTCATTCCGGGCGTCGAGGACATCGAAACCGCCGTTCGAAACGCAAACGAATGACTGCAACCGACGACCGCGTCGCCGTCGAGACCGGTGACGTCTGGCCGGCGGACACGGACGAGGACGA
The DNA here is from genome assembly GCF_030848565.1 of Natronolimnohabitans sp. A-GB9. Lineage (GTDB taxonomy): Archaea > Halobacteriota > Halobacteria > Halobacteriales > Natrialbaceae > Natronolimnohabitans. Next base: position 184,880 of record NZ_JAVDDV010000001.1, on the reverse strand, counting down.
GGGTGTCGTCGTCAACTGGTTTCTGAGCGAAGGGAGCCGCGTCGAGGCGGGCGACGATCTCTGTGAGTTCCAGGTCGAGAAGGTAAGCGTCGACGTTCCGGCACCCGAAAGCGGGACGCTCGACGAGATCGCCCTCGAGGAAGACGACGAGTTCGAGCGAGGCGACGTCCTCGCCTGGATCGATCCGTCGTGATCGCGTTCGACGAACACACCCACACCACTGCCACCGACCGAAACGAGGAACCGACTGATACTGCCGGACAGCAGTCAGTAACACGTCGGTCGCGAACTCGCGGCCGTCACCCGCGGGACGGCCGCAGTCGCGCGACCGATCGGTGAATCGTGCTGTCCGGCAGTATGAGGATACGGACAGCCTCGGGCGTACCGTCCGCGAGGAGCGGTTGCTCTCTCGTATGCACCAGACCATCGCGAACTGACCCAAGGGGCTGCGGAACCGCCGACCCGCCTCTTGCCAATCTTTTTGAAAAGGTGTGTGAATATACTACATAGATCATGGCGAACATTGTCACCAGCCTCGAGGCTGCAGTCGAAGACCACGGCGAGAACACCGCGATCGAGTTTCAAGGGGCCCAGACGAGCTACGAGGAGTTTTGGGGGCAGACCGGCGCGTTCGCCGCCGCCCTCGAGGAGCGGGGGCTGGGGGTCGACGATCGAGTCGCGCTCTATCTGCCGAACGTCCCGCCGTTTCTGATCGGGTTCCACGGAACGCTGCGTGCAGGCGGGGTCGTCGTCCCAATGAATCCCCAGTACAAAGCCCGCGAGATCGGCCACCTGCTCGCCGACAGCGAGGCCAAGGTGGTCGTGACGCTGGCCGATCTGGTCCCGTTCGTCCAGGAGGTACGCGACGAAACGGCCGTCGAGCACGTCGTCAGCGTCGGTGGCGAGGCCGACGGCGCCACCGAGTTCGAGGCGTTTCTCGAGCCAGGAGATCCCGAAATCGCCGATCGTGGCGACGACGACGTCGCGGTCCAACCCTACACGTCCGGTACGACCGGCCAGCCGAAAGGCGTCCAGCTCACTCACCGAAACCTCGTCTCGAACGCCGGCGCCGCAGCACAGCTGGCTCCCGACGGGATCGGACCGGACGATCGGTCTCTCGGCGTGTTGCCGCTGTTTCACATCTACGGGATGACCGTCGTGATGAACGCGACGCTGTTCAACGGCGGGGCGTTCTATCCGATGCCGAAGTGGGACGCCCAGGACGCCCTCTCGCTCATCGAGGACGAGGACCTGACCATCATGCACGGCGTTCCCGCGATGTACAACGACATCATCAACCAACCCAACGCCGAGGAGTTCGATCTTTCCTCACTGCGTCTCTGTGGCGTCGGCGGATCGGGCATCCCCGTCGAGGTACTCAGAACGTTCGAAGAGCTCTACGACGCGACGATCTACGAAGGGTACGGGCTGACCGAAACGAGCCCGATCACTCACTTCAACAGCCCGGACGAAGGCCGTCGCGTCGGGAGCATCGGCACGACCCTCCCAGGAATCGACGCGAAGGTCGTCGACGAGTCCTTCGAGGCCGTCGACCCGATCGAAGAGGGGCCGGTCGACGAAGACGAGGCGGACCTCCACGAGATCACCGGCGAGATCGTCGTCTCCGGGCCGAACGTGATGAAAGGGTACTACGAGCTGCCCGGGGCCAACGAGGAGGCGTTCACCGAGGAAGGGGACACACGCTGGTTCCACACCGGCGACATCGGGTATCACGACGAAGACGGCTTCTTCTACGTCGTCGATCGCGAGAAACATATGATCGTCACGGGCGGCTACAACGTCTACCCGCGCGAAGTCGAGGAGTTGCTCTTCGAACACGAGGCCGTCGCCGACGCCGCCGTTGCAGGTATTCCCGACGAACGGCGTGGCGAGACGATAAAGGCCTTTATCGTTCCCACTTCCGACGCCGACGTTACGGAAGACGAGATCAAAGAGTACTGTCTGACCAATCTCGCGGAGTACAAACACCCCCGTGAGGTCGAGTTCGTCGAGGAACTCCCTCGAACGACGACGGGGAAGGTCCAGAAGTTCAAACTCCGCGAAGAAGACGACGAGACGGCAGAAGAAGCCGATTGACGTCGATGACCGCCGTCTCCGACGGCTCACTCGGAGCGTGTCGGTGACGAACCGAGCGGAATCAGCGTCGATACCCGCGCGTTCTCCTTGATCTGTAGGCCACCGTCGGCGACGGTCAACGGAATCAGCGGCAAGTGTGAGGCGACCAGCATCGAGGGGTGGGAGCCGCCCCGAGCCAGCAACTCGTTTCGCGGCTGGAGCTGTACTGGCTCCTCGAGGTCGGTCAGGAACTCGTTGTGCTGGAGGACGTACTGGCCGCCCTCGAGGTCCCACCAGCCGTAGTCGTCGTCCGGATTCCGGAGCTCGGTAGCCACCGGTTCGAGGTCGGCGTCCTCGAGTTCGTCGCCACCGAAGTCGAGTCGGCCGGGGGCGGCGACCTCGTAGATCGCGCTGACGGTGAGATCGATCCCGTGCTCGTGGACCTGTACCGGTTCGTACACGAGGTTGTCGACGACCTCGGCGATCGGATTCTCGGCGGACATTTCGGTTGAACTGATGATTTCGAGGTGCAAAAAACGTGCCCTCGAGGGTACAGCAGTCCGTATGAACTGTCGGTCGCGACGTCGTGGCTCTCATCCGCGGGGACGGCCGCAGTCGAGCGCTCGATCTCCAATCGTGCTGACAGTATATCCGCGCGGGCCTACTCGGCCTCGTCCTCGAGGATACCGTCGTCGTCGACGTTAGGGGCACCGATCGCCAGTATGCGGCTCTCCTCGACGGCCCGGAGCTGGCGCCACGACTCCGGCGGGACGACCAGAAAGTCGTGTTTCGTCAGTTCGACGACGTCGCGGTCGTCGCCGCGCTCGATGGTGACGTCGACGGTCCCCTCGAGGACGACGTACAGCTCCTCCTGTTGCTCCTGGCGGTGGTAGGCGTTTTCCTCGCCTTTCTCGTAGTGCCAGACGCTTGGACGCAACTGCTCGGGCTGGAGCTCGAGTCCGACCGGGAGCAACGTCGGTGCTTCCCCCTCGAGGTCTCGGGGCTCGACGGCGTCGAGATCGGTCTGTGAATACATACGGCGGGCTACCACGAACGGGCGCAAAAAAACCGATGTCGTCGTTTGCAGCCGACCGGCCGTCGGTTGTGTCGTTCGACGGGATCACTCGCTAATCAGTTCGACGTTTCGCATCTCGCCCCCGCATCGTCGGCAGGTGCTGACGAGCGCGTCCGCGACCGTCTCACGGCGGCCACAGGCGACACACTCGTACTCGAGTGGCTCGGCGAATGCCATGTGTTAACGCATTCTTCCTGGCGTGTTAACTCTTTCCACGGTAAATCGATGTGCTCGTGGCTACGTTAGCGTGAAAATCACCTCACTCGAGAGTCCAGAGCAACGCGCCGAGGACCGTCGCGGCAGTGATCGACGCCGCGAGGAGGCCGAACGCAGGCTGGAAGCCGGCGACGTCGGAGACCACGCCGACGATGGCCGGCGCGACCGCACCGGCGCCCATCAGCAGCGTCCGGACGACGCCAAGGCCGCCGCCGGCGACCTCGTCGGGGATCGCCGACATGAGATACGCACCCCTTACCGGTCGGAAGCCGTGGGAACCGATCCCGACGGCGATCAATGCGGCGCCGAGGACGACCGGACCGACGACACCAGTTAGTACGATAAAGACGATCAACGCGACCGAGGCCAGACCGAGCGTGCCGACGATAAGCGGGAGTCGACCCACTCGATCGCTGAGATCGCCGGTCGCGAGTTGCACTAAGCTCGCGAGAAACAGCGCGCTGTAGAGCAGTCCGGCGGCCGCGTCGGTCAGACCCGCTTCCTGTGTGAGATACAGCGGCGCGAACGCGACGAACCCATTGTAGGTGAACGAGAACAGCACCGTCAGGAGCGCGAAGACCGAGAACCGCCAGTCACGGAACAGGGTCGTGTACTGCCCGAGATCGATCGCAGAGGCGGCGCTGGTGGCGGCGTCGCCCTCCGTTGCGCTCGGAACGCGTTTCGGGACACGCAGCCGGAAGGCGACGGCAAGCGAGAGACCGACGAGACCGGCGACGAGGAAGATTACCCGCCAGCTCGCACCCAGCGCGTAGGAGACGCCCGTGACGGCGACGATTGCCGCCGGCGCAACCACGCCGCCGAAGGTACCGAACGTATCGAAAACACCCAGCGCTCGGCCCGTCCGCGAGGGGTAGGCGTGGGATAAGAGCCGAACGGCGACGGTCTTGTGGGCGCCGGTGCCGGCACCTATGACGAGCATCGCGACGACGAGGACGAAAAACGGCGACTCGACGAGCAACGCGAGTGCGGCGACCCCGGCGACGACTGCGCCCGCAGTGATGACGCCGACCGACCCGAACCGATCCGCGAGCACGCCCGAAGGAAACTGCATGAGCGCGTAGACGAGCATAAAGCCAGTGTAGGCGGTGCCGAGCACGGCGTTCGAAACGCCGTAACTCATCTGAAACGAGTCGAAAAGCGGCGGGAACGCGTACCGGAGGAATTTTGCGAGAAACCAGATCGCAGCCGTCACTACGAGCACGTCGTAGTGGGTGAGCCGCTTGGCCGACTCTCGAAGCGACATCCGGGTCCATCGAGGCGGTCAGGCACCAACCGACGAATACCCTCCGGTTCGATAGCGGTCGACTCGAGACGGTCCCGCTCGAGTGGATTCGTGGTTGCCCGAGCGGTGTTCCTCGATGGACAGGGTCGCCAAAGAATATAAGGGTGATTATACCACATATGATTGTAATATATCCTAGCCGACTACGTTTATCTGGGAGGTTCCAGTAGAGTAGGGTACAATGGCAGTCAACACGACGACGAACTGGTCCGACCCGATCGCCTGTCCGTTCTGTGGCGACGAGTTGGCGTCCCCCGGCGCGGGGTTCGTCGATCACATCGACGAGAACGCCGACTGTGCGGCCGAGTTCGACCACTGGCGGAACAACATCGCTGGTGATATCTCCGGGGAGTGGTCGGGGTAGGCAACTCGTCCTCGAGAACTGAATCGCCATCTCGCCGCGGACTGGAGTCGCGGCTGTCGGTCGCTCCAGTGTGCGGTATCGAACGCAGGAAAGTGGGGTCGAACGGTGTGTCGTCAGCTACCAACGGCTGAAGCCGTTGGCTTGTCGGTGGACTCCTGTTCTGCCGACACGTAGGCGTCGGACGCCACGTCAGTAGCGTTCACGATCATTGTCCCCGACTTCAGGGCGTACTGACAGAACGCCCCTCCAACAGGGGACTTCTGCCCTTGCTGGAGTTTGAGTGCGAGTTTCCGGGCAACGTTTTTCGCCGTCGCAAAGTCGCTACGCGACTTTGCTGCCCGTCGGATGTAATCCGACGACTGCGTTGTAGTCGGCGTTTGCCGAGTACGAACAGTCGAGACACGTGAAGTGCTGGCCGTCACGATTCTCTTCGAGCGTACAGCCACACTTCGAGCATTGCTGACTGGTATAGGACGGTTCGACTGTTTCGACCACGATACCAGCCAGTTCCGCCTTGTGTTCGGTCTGTTCTTGCAGTTCGCGGAACGCCCACTGCTGGAACTTCTTGTCGTCGCTGATACGCTCTCGGATCTGCTCCAAGTCCTCGAAGGCGATGTGCGTACAGCCGTGGCGCTTGGCTTCCGCGACGATCTCTTTGGAACACCGATGAAGGTAGTCTTCGCTCCAGCGACCGAACCTGTCGCCAATGCGCTGGAACGTCAGATGGGCGTTCCGTGTTCCAGTCTGTTGGAGGCTGGCCCGTCGTTTTTCGAATTCGCGGCGTTGATGGTTGAGATAGTCAGCGTTGCCGACGAACCTGCCCGTAGAGGTCACTGCAATGTGGTCATCAACGTTGCAGTCCACGCCAAGCACGTTCGAATGCTCGGCTTTCTCAGGACGTTCAACGTCGAGTTCTCGTTCCATTGCAGCGTGCAGGTAGAACTCGTCGGCTTCGCTGTCGTAATGGACGGTGCTGGTCGAAAATGAGTAGTCGTCGTTCAGCAGATACTCACCGTGTGGTGTATCGTCCGGGTCGTCGGGTAGGTCGTAGTCGCATTCGACTCTGCCGTTGACGGTGGCGAGACTGACTTTGTCTCGGTAGTAGGTCGCTGCCCGCTTGTCGTAGACGATGCTGAACGTGTCGTACTCTGGCTTACTGGTGTTCTCACCGTCAGCAAGCCGGTCAACGCAGTTGTCGATGTCGTCGGTGGCGCGTTTGATCGCCTTCTGGACGGGGTTCGCGTGCAGGTAGTCTGTTTCTTCACGAAGGTCGTCGTAGATGGCGTCTTCGGCTTCGTTCTTGCTGGTTACGCAGTCCTCGTCGGGGTAGCGCCACGCCCAGTCTGCGGTGCGGTTCGCGCAGTACTGGAATTTGTCGTTGGTGGCGTGGAGGTCACTCTTGCGGTCGTCGGGCACGTCGAGACGGACGCGAACCGTTCGAGTCACCTCCCACGCCATGTATATCACAGTAATGGTTACTTTTTATTAATATTTTGTATAGCGTTGGGGGAGTCGGCAATGCTGTGGTCGGTGGATTGCTTCGCGGAGCGTATGCGCTTCCTCCCACCGCTAAAGCCGGTGGGCTTCCGCGCTGTTACCGCTGTGACTGCGATGAGGACGGCCTGGCCGTAGGCCGGACTCGGTCTCGTCCTGGTAGACGAACGCGAGGTTCTCGGCCTCGTACTGAATCGATTCGGACTCGCTCATAGTCGACCCCGTCCGGAGATACATCGAACTACGAGAAACTACGTTATCCCTGCGTTTGCCGGGTCGGGTATCGCTACGGTTTCGTCGGGAGACGACACGCTCGGGGTATCAGTCGAAATCCGGCAGATCCTCTGGGGGCTCGTACTCGGCCTCCCAATCGATGTACTCCTCTTTGAGGACGACTGAGACGATCTGACCGAACTCGGTCAACTCGGCGTTGATCGAGGAGACGGTTCCCCACGTGTCGAGTTCCGGATGGTACTCCCGGGCCTGCCAGTCCTCGGGGATTCCGGGCGCGTGGTAGCCGACTCTGTCGGCGAAGTCGTCCCAGAAGAAATCGAACCCCGCGAAGAGATCGAGATCGCGGGCGATCTCGTACTCGCGTTCCTCGAGATCGGTGTCGTCACGCCACTCTTCGAAGGCCTCCTCCCAGGCACCGTTCTCGAGGAACGCCTGGAGCTCTTCGCGGCGGTAGTCGACGTCACCCTCGGCGCTGATCGTCGCGTCGTCGTACTCGTTGGGATCGACGAAGTCCAGTTCCGGCGGCTCGGGGGGTTCGACCTCGAGTGTCATGACCGTACGTAGGGAGGGTTCGCGGATAAGAATTCCCACCGCCGTCTTCTCTTGCTCACTCACGCCGAGATCGATACCGACGAGCACGACCGTGTGGATGTCTCGATCCCTACAGTTATTCTTCCGGAGTCCGAACGTCGACTATGGGCAGTGAGAGCGAGGGACGGGCCTACAGCCTTACGGAGATCTTCGCCGTCAAGTTCGTCCTGGCCGACGTCCTGATCATCGCGGCCTTGTTGCTCGCCGGGCCGCTGTACGCGCTCGCGATCACTGCGCTGTTCGTCGTCAGCACCTTTCTGGTCTGGTCGCTGATGAAACGCTCGGAGGGTGGCGGGGACGAATCGGCGACCACCGCAAGCGAGGGGACGAACGCCGAACGCGATCCCGTCACCCAACTGCAGGAGCGATACGCTGCGGGCGAACTCTCCGATGCCGAGTTCGAGGCGAAACTCGAGCGACTCATCGAGTCCAACGAGCGGGCCGATGCCGCGGGGATCGACACGGAGGAGTTAGAACTCGAGCGTTCGAGGTGAGTCGGACGACAGTCTGGCCGACGCGATCGATCCCAACACTGAATCGCCGGCCCGCCCTAGAGCGCCACGATGACCGACTACGAGGCGGCGATCCTCGACGTCGACGGGACGATCGTCCGCGGTGAGGAACTCCTAGCGAACGTGGCCGACGGCCTTCACGCCCTCGACGACGCCGGTATCGACCGACTGCTCTTCTCGAACAATCCGACACGTGGCAGCGACTACTACGGGGCGAAACTCGAGCCACACGGGATCGACGTCGATCCGCAGTCAGTCCTCACTTCGGCGACGGTATCGGCTGCGTATCTCGCGCGGACTCATCCGAACGAGCGGGTGTATCTGATCGGCAACGAACGACTCGAAGCGATCCTCGAGGAAGCAGCCGTCGAGCTGACCGCCGATCCGACGACCGCGGACGTCGTCCTCGGCTCGTTCGATAGGGGCTTTTCCTACGGGACGCTCCAGGAGTCTCTACAGGCCCTCGAGAACGGGATCCCGTTCTACGGAACCGACCCAGACGTGACGATTCCAGTCGACGGCGGCCAGATCCCCGGAACGGGTGCGATCCTCGCTGCGATGGAAGCCGCCGCCGGTCGCGAACCCGACGCGATCCTCGGGAAACCGTCCTCGATCGCCGCGACGGCGGCGCTGGATCGCCTCGAAGCCGATCCCGAGCGGACGCTGGTCGTCGGCGACCGACTCGACACCGACATCGCCCTCGGCGAGCGGGCCGGGATGACGACCGCGCTCGTGTTGACCGGCGTCACGGATCGGACCGATATCGAAGCGGGCTCCGTCCAGCCCGATTACGTCCTCGAGTCGCTGGCCGACGTCGAGACACTCCTGTAGTAACACAGACCGGATCGCCGTAACGGACGTGTCGACAGACATATTTATCAATGACAGTCACGAACGTCGACGTATGAAAGAACGTCTCAAACACGTCCTGCGTCGAGCCCGGTACGCTGCGATCGGTGCGGCGATCGGGGCCGCGATCGGCTCGGTCTTCAGTCGAAACGCCGCGAGCACCGGCGGCGCGATCGGTGCGATGATCGGTGCCGTCGTCGCCGACACTCGCGACACCGCAACGGCCGCCCTCGAAGAGGCCAGAGAGAAGGAGTACGTGCCACTCTCGGGCGACGACTCGAGCGAGAACTGACCGAACGGTCCGTATCAGTCGCCGTTTTCTCCCTCGAGAGCGTCTTGCCGAAGCGCTTCGCCCGTCTCGCTGTTGACCGTTAGCTCCGGGACCGACGTCGGCGTGTTGTCGTCGTCGATCGCGACGTAGACGAAGTACGACTCGGTCGTCTGCTCTCGTTTGCGCGTCCGTAGATCTTCGCGCTCGACGATCAGTCGAACCTTCACGCTCGAGGCGCCGGCGTCGTAGACGTAGGCCGTGATGTAAGCCGTGTCGCCGACGTGAATCGGCTGTTCGAAGTTCATTCGGTTGACGCGGGCGGTGACACAGGTCTCGCCGGAGAACAACATCGCGGACATCGCTCCGACCTCGTCCATCCACTTCATTACGTTTCCGCCGTGGGCAACCTCGAGCATGTTCGCGTGGTTCGGTTGGACCATCTCGCGGTTTTCGACCAGCGTCTCCATCAGATCCGTCATCGACCGATCTTATCGAACGAGAGCAATCACTCTGTCGTCAACTGGACGACCATCGTGTTCTGATTGTCGATATATTCAATCGTAAACAGGACGGATTTATTATTTCTACAGTCCGATACTGGTAAAAGTCGTCGCCGAGTTGACCCGCTAATGAGCGATGCAGGCGACGCCGACGTGCCGGAGCCCCCAGAACCCCCCGGTGATGACCAGGGCTCCGTACACGTTCTCGGGACAGCACACGTCTCGCAGGCGAGCGTCGACGACGTCCACGAAACGATCGACCGCGAGGACCCCGACGTCGTCGCCGTCGAACTCGATGAGAGTCGGTACCGACAGATGCAGGGTGGTACGCCCGATGACATCGAGGCCAAAGACCTCCTCTCGGGCAACACCGTCTTCCAGTTTCTGGCCTACTGGATGCTTTCCTACGTCCAGTCGCGTCTCGGCGAGCGGTTCGACATCGAACCCGGTGCCGACATGCGCGCCGCCATCGAGGCCGCCGAACGCAACGGCAGCGGCGTCGCGCTCGTCGACCGCGACATCCAGGTGACGATCCAGCGATTCTGGAGTCGGCTCTCGGTTACCGAGAAGTTGAAGATGGTCGGCGGGCTCGCACTCGGGGCTACCGATCCGCGGACGATCGGCCTCACGCTCGGCGCCGTCACGGGAATCGTCCTCGGGTTCGTCTTCGCTGCCTTCCTCGCCCCACTGTTGGGGCTCGGTGAGCTCCTGTTGCTCGGGGTTACCGGTTCGACGACCCTACAGTACACCGGTGCTGTCGTCAGTGGCGCCATCGCCGGCGCCTTCGTCGGCGCACTCTTTCTCCCCTCGCTCGAGTCGATCGGCGGCTCGAGCGGGCCCGTCAGTGGCTTCTCGTTGCGGATCCTCGCCGGCGTCGGGCTCGGGATCGCCGGCTGTCTGGCGCTGCTGACGACGGGAACGTTCGTCGGACCGTTCTCGGCAGGAGCCTTCGAATCGGCCGGCACGTACGCGATCCGTGGGACGGTCGGTATCGTCGCCGGGCTCGGGGTCGGCGTCGCCGCCGGTGCGATCCTCGGACTGGTCCTCGGCAACGCCGGCAGCGATGTCGAGGAGATCGACGAGGTCGATATCGAGGAGATGACCGACGGTGACGTCGTCGCAGCGATGATGGAGGAGTTCCGCCAGTTCAGTCCGCGTGGGGCAAACGCCTTAATCGACGAACGCGACGCCTATATCGCGAACCACCTCCACCAGCTCCGCCAGCAGGGGTACGACGTCGTCGCCGTCGTCGGTGCCGGACACAAGGCTGGAATCGAACGTCACCTGCAAAACCCTGCCGAGATTCCGAGCCTCGAGTCGATCTCCGGGACGGCCTCGAGCCGTCGGTTCTCGCCGCTGAAGATCGTCGGCTATCTCGTCATGATCGCCTTCATCGGCTTTTTCTTCCTGTTGATCATGGCCGGCGTTCAAGACACCTTCCTGCTTCAGCTGTTCGGCGCGTGGTTCCTGTTCAACGGCCTCTTTGCGTTCACGCTGGCACGGCTGGCCGGCGCCCACTGGACGAGCGCAAGCGTCGGCGGCTCCGTCGCGTGGCTGACCAGCATCAATCCGCTGTTGGCTCCGGGCTGGTTCGCCGGGTACGTCGAGCTCAAACACCGACCGGTCAACGTCCGCGACATCCAGACGCTAAACGAGATCATCGGAGATACCGACCGACCGGTCGACGAGGCCTTCTCGGAGATGTTCGACGTGCCGCTGTTCCGGCTGATCATGATCGTCGCCCTGACTAACATCGGCAGCATGATCGCGACGTTCCTGTTTTTCATCGTCGTGATTCCGTGGCTGGCGCCGGAGATCGGCGGCGTCGACGCGCTGTTTACCGAGCTGTGGCGTGGCGCCGAGAACACGCTTGAACTACTCCGGGGGCTGGCATGAGCACGCGAACCCGTCGGCGGTCGGAGCCGGAGCTCTCTTTCAGCGACAAGGAGCTGTTCGACCTCGCGTTAGCGTGGATCACGCTTTCGGTCGCGTTCGCACTCCTGTTGGCGCCGATCCACCGCGGACTGGCGACGCCGCTCGATTTCGGGCTGATGGTGGCACTGAGCTTCGTCACTGTCGGCGTCGCGTTCCTGTTGCACGAACTCGCACACAAGGTCGTCGCGATCGAGTACGGCCAGATCGCCGAGTTCCGTGCCGACTATCAGATGCTGTTTCTGGCGATCATGAGCGCGCTGATTGGCTTCCTCTTTGCCGCACCTGGCGCCGTCTATCACCAGGGTCGGATCACGAAACGGGAGAACGGCCACATTGCGCTTGCCGGGCCGGTGACGAACCACCTGCTCGCGCTCCTGTTTCTCCCGCTGTTGCTGTTCAGCGGCCAGCCCGGGCTCGCCGGCTTCCTCGGCGCGATCGGGCATATGGGCGTGCTCATCAACCTCTTCCTCGCTGCGTTCAACATGATCCCGTTTGGCCCTCTCGACGGGAAATCGGTGCTCGAGTGGAGCAAGCCGGTCTTCGGGGCCGTCTTCGGCGTGAGCCTGGTCCTGCTGGCAGGGTTCATCTGGGTCTTCGGCATCTGGCCGTGGTGACCCTGTCGGACAGCAGTCAGTGACCCGTCGGTCGCGGACTCGCGGCCGTCACCGCCGGCAACGGCCGCAGTCGGGCGACCGACCGGTGAATCGTGCTGTCCGACAGTATGAGCCATGCCGGCTCACGTCGCCGCGTTCGTCTCCGTGCCGTGGGACCGGCGGACCGGTGACCTTTTGCTCGCCCCGGGAGGTCGTTCAGACATGACCGACCGATCGGACGACTCCGAAGCGGAACGGCTCACCTACGCCGACACCGGCGTCGACATCGAAGCCAGCGAAGATGCGACCGCAGCGCTGCTCGAGGCCTTCGGCAGCGATCTGATGACCGAGTACGCAGGGCTGATGGACATCGGCGACCGATACCTGGCGCTTGCCACCGACGGCGTCGGGACCAAACTGCTCGTCGCGGAGGCCATCGAGGACTTCTCGACGATCGGCATCGACTGCATCGCGATGAACGTCAACGACCTCGTCGCCGCGGGCGTCGAACCCGTCGGCTTCGTCGACTATCTCGCGATCGACGAACCGGACGAGGGACAGACCAACGAGATCGGCGAAGGGCTCGCCGTCGGCCTCGAGGAAGCCGATCTAACGATGCTCGGCGGCGAGACGGCTGTCATGCCCGAGGTCGTCAAGGGGTTCGACCTCGCAGGCACCTGCGTCGGGCTGGCCGAGAAAGACGCGGTCTTCGAGGGCGAAGCCGAGGTCGGTGACGTCCTCGTTGGCTTTGCCTCGAACGGCATCCACTCGAACGGGCTGACGCTGGCCCGCGAGGCCGCCACCCGGAATCACGATTACACCGACCCGTTCCCGGGCGACGAGGACCGCACGATCGGCGAGGAACTGCTCCGACCGACCCGGATCTACACGGACCTGCTCGAGCCGATGCGAGCCCACGGCGTCCGCGCGGCGGCCCACATTACGGGCGGTGGCTGGACCAACTTACTACGGATGGGCGACCACGAGTACGTCATCGAGGACCCGTTCCCGGCCCAGCCGATCTTCGAGTTCGTCCAGGAGGAGGGCAACGTGACCGACGAGGAGATGCACCGGACGTTCAACATGGGAACCGGCTTCGTCGTCGCCGTCCCCGAAGATCGTGCGGACGACCTCGTCGCTGCTACCGACGGACGGATCATCGGCCACGTCGAGACAGGAGACACAGTCGAGATCCGCGGGCTCTCACTGTCCTGATACGGACTGCTGTAACTATGTCCCGCCGATCGCCAGGACGGGGTCAGCGATCGGCGGTCAGTGACGACAGGAGACCGTATGAACGTATCGACGCTCGAGAAGTCCTTCGGCCCGACCGCGAGACGGTCGGTCCCGTTCAGACCGCCTGCACCGGAATCTCGGCCTGACGGATAACCCGCTCGGCGACACTACCCAGTGGCGTCCGTCGGTCGTCTGTCGCACCCCGGCGGCCCATCACGATCAAGTCGGCGTCTTCCCGGTCTGCGTGGGCGATGATCTCCTCCCACGGGAGGCCGCGACAACACTCACACGCTACCTCGAGGTCGCGCTCGCGGGCTCGGTCGGCGATCCCCTCGAGCATGTCGAGGGCGTCGTCTTCGACTTTCTCGTGTTCGGCCTCGACGCTGCCAAGCGCCGGCGGTCGTCCGTGGCGTCGTTCGTCGACGACGTAGAGACAGACCACCGACGCATCGTGTTGTGCTGCGAGGTTCAACCCGTGTTCGACGCCGCGGGCCGCCTGTTCGCTTCCGTCCGTCGGAACGAGGATCGTATCGTACATCTCTTTTCACTCGAGTGATGCTCCCACGGCCCACGAAGTAAAACTAGGACTGGTTCTCAGCGAGGGGGAACTCCCCCGAGACGGCATACGACGGATCGTCGCCATCGCGTCGAGGACTCGTCGCGGTCGGTTAACGGTCGGCCTCGCTCTCTTCAGCCATCCCCGAGCGTTCGGCCGTGTCGGTGGCTGCGCGGAGCGTGTCGTACTCCTCGTCGCTGTAGGCGATAACCCGGACGTCCTCGAGGGTGTCGGGGTCGTACTCGCGGATCTCGCCGGCGATGATCTCGGCGCCATCGGCGAGGTCGAAGCCGGCGACGCCACAGCCCAGTGCTGGGATCACGAGCGACCGACAGCCGAGATCGTCGGCTTCCTCGAGTGTGTTGCGGGTCGCGTTCCGGATGCTTGCTGCGGTCGCCTCTCCGTCTCCGTAGTGGGGCATCGCCGCGGCGTGGATGACGTAGTCGGCATCGAGGTCGTAGGCGTCGGTGACCGCGACCTCGCCGAGTTCGACCGGCCCCTTCTCCATCGCCGCCTCGTTGAGCTGCTCGCCGGCACCCCGTCTGAGCGCGCCGGCGACGCCCGACCCCATCCGGAGACTCGTTCCGGCGGCGTTGACGAGCGCGTCGGCGGACTGTGCAGCGATGTCGCCCTGGACGACGTCGAACTTCATACGTGTCAGTAGCACCTCGAGCAGATTGAAAGTAGTCCCAGAGCGGGAGCTCGTTTCCGATCCCGAGAACTTAGGCCGACCAAAAACCTTTTAGAATTAGGTGCACCTAACTCTACGTGATGACCGCACCCGCCCGCAGGCAGGATCCCGAACGCAGTGACGATTCCGAGGAGCCCGAAGCGCCGGCGGCGGTCGTGACCAGTCACGAAACCCGCCCCGGAAACGTCGTCTTCACCGAACGCGGCAACACCGACGGCTGGATCGCTACCGATCACACCGTCGACCTCGTTCGCTGAACCCGCTTCGACTCTCGTAGACGGTCTACGTCCGTCCTACCGGCCCCAGCGAGGCTACGCTGTGCCGGATTCGCGTCCTCTCCTCGTGACTCCCGTCTCGTCGGTTTCGTCTCGAGACGACGCTTCCGGAACGCATACCTGTGAGCAGACAGAATTTCACCATGAAGTCACGACTATGCACGTTCCTCGAGACGCGCTGTTGAAGGGGATCCTCGCCTCGAGTGCCTTCTTTCTCGTGACAGGCGTCGTCACCGGACTGGTTCCGACGCCGGTGTTCGAGCGGATGGTGCCGCGAACCGTACTCGACTACACGTTTCTCGTCCTCACGTCGCTTCTCGCCGGCGTCTACGTCGTTCAACGAGCCACGACCACCGACTGTTCTGGCGATCGTTGTGCCTACGGCGGTGCGGTCGGTGGCTTTCTGGCCGTCGCGTGTCCACACTGTAACGCCATCCTCATCGCCCTCTTTAGCACGTCGTGGCTGGCGACTTACGTCGATCCGATCCGACCGCTGTTCGGTCTCGTTGCCGTTGCGCTGTTCGTCGGAATCATCTACCGTCGGCGCTGAGACGGCTCTCGTCGAGAACGGCACTCGAGAACGTCGGCTGTGACGAAGAACGCGAAAAAAACGATCCCGCTGTCGACCGCGTCGTGACGACGTCGCCGGTCGGTGCGTTACTTCGTGGCCTCTTCGAGCACGAGGGTGTCGTCCTCGAGGTAGTGCTCGAAGTGGTGTGCGTCTTCTTCGACCGTTACGAGGATATCGCGGAGGATCTCCGAAGTCGCGTGGTCACCGAGGTTCTCCGCGAGTTCGATGCTGTCGCGCATCGACTCGATGATGTCGCCGTACATCTCGAGGTCGTTCTGGAACATCGTACGGACGTCGTAGACGTCCTCGCCTTCGAACTCGACGGTAGCACGGTCCTCGAGGTTGCGCGGTCCCGAGACCGGGACGCCGCCAAGCGCCTGGGCGCGCTCGGCGATGACGTCGGCGCCTTCCTCGACGTGTTCGTAGGCCTCTTCTAGGAACTCGTGGAGCGGCAGGAACTCAGCGCCCTCGACGACCCAGTGGTGTTTCTTGAGCTGGTGGTACAGGACGTAGGCGTTTGCAAGCTCCGTGTTCAGTGCCTCGACGATCTGCTCGGCCTTTTCCTGCTCGAACCGAAGCTCGTTCTCTTCGACGACGTCGGCCGATTGACGGACGGTCTTCTGGGTGCTCATTGTGTTTTGACACTACGCGCGCATCCCACTTAAAGCTTCCCCATGACAAAATATTTTTTCCGGAAGGGGAAACAACTGTTTTCGGTTTACCCGCCATATTTTGGCTTGTCTCTGTTTACCACGCGAGAACTGTCGTCACTCGACGTAATGTTGTTTTTTCGAGGGTGAGTAAATATTTTCACCATGGACGTTCAAGAGGTGGGTATGGCAACGAGAGCCGCACAGCGGAGAGAGCGGATATACGTCGACGGGGAGTGGCTCGAGACCGAGAACGCGATTTCGGTTTCGGATCTTGCCGACGGCGGCACGTTCGCGCAGGTGACCGCTGCAGACCCGGCCACAGCACACGCCGCGCTCGAGGCGGCCCACGAGATCAAACCCCGAATGCGGGAGACGACGGTCGTCGAGCGCGCCCAGTGGTGTGAGACGATCGCCGAGGACCTGCGCGAGCGCGAGGAGGAACTCGCGGAGGTCATCGTCCGCGAGGCCGGTAAACCGATCTCCTCGGCCCGCGGCGAGGTCACGCAGGCCGCCGAGCGGTTCGATCGCGCGGCCGAAGAGGCCCGCAACATCGTCAGCAAAGGCGAGTTCCGAGAGGGATCGACCGAGGGTCACGAGGGGTGGCAGGCGATCGTCAAACACGAGCCGATCGGCGCGGTGCTTTGCATTACGCCCTACAACTATCCACTTGCGACGACGGCATTACAGGTTGCCCCTGCACTCGCTGCCGGCAACAGCGTCCTGCTCAAACCCGCCAGCAAGACGCCTATCTCGGCGGCGATCCTCGCGGACGTCGTCAGCGAGGTCGAGGGAATCCCCGAGGGCGCGTTCAACTTCGTTCCCGGCGACGCCAGCGAGATCGGCGACGTCCTCGCCGGCGACGACCGCGTCAACGCGATCGCGATGACCGGTTCGTCGGGTGCCGGGAAACACGTCGCCCGCGAGAGCGGCATGGTCAACCTCCACATGGAACTGGGCGGTAACGCGCCGGCGATCGTCTTCGAGGACGCCGATCTGACCGACGTCGCGGGCAACTGTGCCAAGGGCTCGTTCAAGTACGCCGGCCAGCGCTGTTCGGCCGTCTCGCGCGTTCTCGCCCACGAGTCAGTCCACGACGACCTCGTCGACCTGATCGACGGCCAGATGGACGCCTGGCAGCCCGGTGACCTCTTCGAGGAAGACACCACCGTCGGCCCACTAATCAGCGAAGACCAGGCCGACTGGGTCGAGACGCTCGTCACTGACGCCGTCGAGAAGGGCGCCGACCTCGTCCGCGGAGGTGAACGACGCGCCCCCGACGGAGTCACCGACGACCTCGAGTCGCAGTTTTTCGAACCGACGCTGCTGGCGGACGTTCCCCACGACGCCCGTATCGTCGACGAAGAGCAGTTCGGCCCCATCGCCGCCATCACTCCCTTCGAGGACGAGCAAGCGGCCCTCGAGATCGCCAACGGCTCCGATCTGGCGCTCGACGCTGCCGTCTTCACGAACGACTACAAGCGCGCGATGCGCGTCGCCGAGCGCGTCGACGCCGGCGCCGTTCGCATCAACGGCGCGCCGAGCCACGGTATGGGCGACGTCCCGTTCGGCGGCAACAAGGACTCGGGCATCGGCCGCGAGGGACTCGACGCTTCGATCCACGAGATGATGCGAACGAAGAGCATCGTCCTCTGATACGGACTGCTGTACCGATCTCCTGCCGGTCGCCGACCGCCTCTCGAGACGCTCGACACAGGTAGGTCTAACACGCCGGCGGTCGGATCCGCGTGTATGTCCCACGATGTGCTCGTCGCTGGCGAAACGCTGATCGACTTCCTTCCCGAACGACCGGGGCCGCTCGAGGACGTTCCGGGCTTCGATCGCCGACCCGGCGGGGCACCGGCGAACGTCGCCGTCGCCCTCACGCGCCTCGAGCACACGCCGCTGTTCTGGACACGCGTCGGCGACGATCCCTTCGGTCGTTACCTCGAGACGACGCTCGCCGACACGGGACTTCCCCATCAGTTCGTTTATCGTGACCCTGACGCGAGGACGACGCTGGCGTTTGTCACCCACGACGAGACCGGCGACCGGGAGTTTACCTTCTACCGCGACGGGACCGCAGACACCCGCCTCGAGCCCGGGCGGATCGACGGCGACACGCTCGCCGGCCTCGAGTGGGTCCACGTCGGCGGCGTCACCCTGGCCGATGGACGGGCCCAAGAGGCGACGCTCGATCTACTCGAGCGCGCGTCCGCGGCGGGCTGTACGACCTCGTTCGATCCGAACTACCGACCGGAGCTGTGGCCCGACGCGTCGGCGTTCGCCGAGGTCGGCCGCGACGCGTTGGCCCACGTCGACGTCTGTAAGGCGACCGTCGGCGAACTCGAGCGACTGGGCTTCGACGGCAGGGCGGACGACGTGTCGGCGGCGGAGTCGATCGCTCGAGACGTCCTCGATGCCGGCGACGGCCCACATACCGTGTTCGTCACCCGCGGGAGCGAGGGCGCGCTGGCGGCCGCCTCCGAGTGTGCGTCGTGGGCCGACACCGACACCGACACCGACACGACTCCGACCGTCGCGAGCCACCCCGGGTTCGACGTCGACGTCGTCGACACGACTGGTGCGGGCGACGCGTTCGTCGCCGGCACGATCGCCGCGTTGCGCGACGGCCGCTCGCTCGAGGAAACCCTCACGTTCGCGAGCGCTGTCGCCGCGACGGCCACGACGGACGCGGGCGCGATGGCGGCCCTGCCGACCCGACGGGCGGTCGAATCGATGCTCGAGGAGCGGTCGACGACGGAGTCGTAGCGGAATCGGTCGACTCGGGTGCTGCAAGCCGGTAGGCTATCGTGGTTCGATCACGTTTTGTTATCTATGTCAACTGACCTGCGGGACGGCCTCTCGTTTGGGAAGTCGGTCGTCGACGGCATCTCGGAGAAGAACGTGCCGTTTATGGCTGCGAGCATCGCCTATCAGGCGTTTATCTCCCTGCTGCCGTTGCTCGTGCTCGTCTTCTTTTTAGTCACGATCGTCGGCGACGAGACGTTCGCCCAGCAGGTCACGGAGACGACCGAAGGGGTCCTCCCCGAGAGCGGGCAACTGCTCGTCGAGGAGTCACTCGAGGATTCGCCTGCGACCGCGGGATCGACACTGATCGGGATCGTCGTCCTCGTCTGGGGCTCGCTAAAGATCTTTCGCGGGCTGGATACGGCGTTTTCGGAGATCTACGGCACGGCAAACGAGGGCTCGTTCGTCGACCAGCTCCGTGACGCGTTGATCGTCTTCGGTGCGATCGGCGGCGCACTCTTCGTGGCGGCTGCGATGGGCATCGTCTTTGCGTTCCTGCCGGACATTCCCGGTCTCGGGCTGGTACAGTCACTGCTGCTCGTCGCGTTGCTCACGCTCGCGTTCTACCCGATGTACTACTACTTCCCCGACGTGGGGACCTCCCGCCGCGAGGTCGTCCCCGGCGTCGTGCTCGCGGCCGTCGGCTGGATGGCACTGCAGTCGCTGTTTCGCGTCTACGTGGGCTTTGCCGCCGAATCGGAGGGGGCGGGCCCGGTGGGAGCGATCATCCTGTTGCTGACGTGGCTTTATTTCGGCGGCCTGATCTTGCTGTCCGGCGCCGTCGTCAACGCGGTTGGGACGGGCTACCTCGAGCCCGGAGCCGACGAGAAAGACGAGAGCGAGACGACCGACCCCATCGAGAAGTCGATCGCTGCCACCGATCGCGAGCCGTTCGTCGACGACGAACGTCGAAAGCGAGCGCGGCTTCGCGACCGCGCCGAGACGCTCGAGCGAGAGCGAGATCAGTTGCGCAACGACCTGCGGGCCCAACGCACCCGACGCTATCGTCTCGAGGACCGCGTCGACGAACTCGAGGCGACCGTCGACGACCTCGAGGCCGAGAACGAACGGCTGCGACGCGACCTCGAAGACGCCCGCCGTCGCGAGGACGAATCGGGCTGGAAGCGTGCGGGACGGACGATCCTAGGACACGTCCGGACGCTAAAGGTCGGAACCATCGAACGCCGGGAGTAGTCACAGAGCCGCGACGACCTGTAACGACGCGAGGAAAGTCGAGACATCTTAGTGGCTGCCCCGTACACACGCACTCGTGTCGTACCCGGTACGTGACGCGCGGCGTCGGATTCAGGACGAACACGCCGCGATCGTCGAGGGGATCGATCACTGTGCCGATCGTGTCGCAGACCCCTGGGACACGTCGCGGACGACCGACAGCGATGCCGTCGCCGAGCGGCTCCGGTCGGCCCTCGAGACGACCGGCCTTCTCGAGCGTTTGCCGCTTGTGCTTTCGGACGTCGTCGCCGCGACCGGATACGAGCTGCCGGCCCAGCCCGTCGCGGCACCGCCGTACGTCGTCGTCACGAGTCGTGGGCCGATCCTGCGGGCGACGATCGAGCCCGGTCGTCTCGTCGTTCGGTTCGACGCCTTCGAGGTCGTCCGCGACGACGACCCCGACCGGTCGCCGGCGTATCGACGTCGGAGCGGCGTCGACGTCGAGCTCTCGCTCGAGTAGATCGGCGTTTCGTTTCGTTTTGCCATAGTAGCTACTGTAAGGGACAACTGTACGTTACGTTTGACCCAACGGAAGCCGGTCTGAGAGTTGCGCCGAAAAACGGGTCCAGCGACGATCGAACTGTCTCCAGGTGATCGCATTCGAACGTGGTCATGCTATCGCTACATAAACCATTAGCTACAGTTAATAGAACCGCTCTACTTATTACTAAGCAGTCGCAATCACTGTCCAGAAACTATCATGGCTGTGAACCCACGTTCATCGACTCGTCGAAAGCTGCTCGCAACATCCGGTTCGGTCGCGCTGCTCGGCCTTGCCGGCTGTCTCGGTGGCGACGATGACGAGAACGGCGACGAGAACGGCGACGAGAACGGCGACGAAGCGACGGAGTCGACCGTGACGCTTCTCGTCGAAGGTGTCGGTGATTACGATGACGACGACGGGCTGAGCGACGGCGACGTTGACCACGCCTGTGGTCATAAGGAACACGACGAACGCGACCCGCTTACGGCGGGTGCGTCCGAGGACGACGCACCGACGATCTCCGATACGCACCAGCCGTTCGAGGTCACCATCGAAGGCGACAGCGGATACGTCGCGTTCGAGGTCGACGACCACGACCACGACGACGACCACGATCACGATCACGACCACGACGACGATCACGACCACGACGACGATCACGACCACGACGACGATCACGACCACGACGACGATCACGACCACGACGACGATCACGACCACGACGACGATCACGACCACGACGACGACCACGACGACGATACGTTCGCCTTCTTCTCCGACGTCGAAGGGGCGATCGAGATCGTCGACGGTCACGTCGAATACGAGACCGACACAGTCGAGGACTGTGACTACATCGAGGAGTACTCGATCGTCGAACTGCACGACGAGCGTGCTGTCCTCCGACTCGCCGGCGACAGCTAGAATCGACGGCTAAATTCGCCACTGATTTTACTGCACACCCGATCGTCCGGCAGCGTTGCGATCGGTGTTGAACTCGAGTCGGGCTGATCCTGTACCGATGTCCCAGCGTACCCACAGCCGTGTCGCGGCTGGGCTGGCACTGACAGACAGCAGTCCGTCTCGGCCGCTGCTATCCTGACACTGTCGGACAGAACTATTGTGAGCATTTGCCGCTTCCGTCCGGCGAATTCGCTTCAGTGACTGCTGTCCGACAGTATGACCGTTTTCTCGACATGGGTCTGAGGCGTCCACTCGAGTTGCTAGTGACATCTCTCATACCATCACGAGTTATTAATAGAACTCTTCCAGATAATAACACTTTTAACGCAGCGGCGCCAGCTATCGATATGAATTTCACACGGCGATCAGTCCTCAAAACTGGTGCCGGAGCGGTAACGCTCGGGACACTCGCCGGCTGTCTGAGTGATCCCTTCGCGGACAGTAGCGGCGAGGGAGGATACGCCGCGTTCTTCGCGCTCTGGGACTGGGCAAACCACGTCGCTGGCGACGAGATCGACTTCGAAAACCCCGTCGATACGGGGGAGATGGGACACGGCTGGGAACCCGACGGCAACCTCGCTCCGGAGATTGCCTCGAGCAAGGTCTTCATCTACCTCGACACGCCCGAGTTCTCCTGGGCGCAGGAAATCGTCGCGGATCTGGAACGGGACTACGAGGATGAGGTCACGGTCATCGACGGCCTCGAAGGAATGGGGCCGTATCTCATCCCGTTCGACGGCAGCGAGGACGATTCGTTGCCCGAACCCGACGACGACCACGACTTCGATCCCGACGACATCTCTCGAGACGTTTTTGACTTCTATGACCTCCGATCGAACGACCAACTGGGTTACTGGCACATCGATCACTGGCACGGCGGCGTACCTGACGTTCCCGTCGACGACAACGTCCCGATCGGGGCCGTCTTCACGGACAGCCAGGAGCGCGTCGTCCCGCTCGGTCCCAACGAGGCATTTCAGTTCGACGCACGGCTGGCCGAGGGGGCAGCCGAAGACGTCCTCGAGATCGAGTCACACGGCGATTCCGTCGCACTGATCGGCCGCGAGGAAGGGGAGACGGAGATCGTTTTCGAGCTTCGACACGAGGGCGACCTCGTCTACGACACCGACGCGGCCCCGATGAGCGTCGATGTGGTCGAGGAGATCGACGACGACGGTGCTGGGCCTGGCCACGATCCACACGTCTGGGTCGATCCCGTCCTCGCACAACGAGTCGTCGACACTATCGCGGACGGACTCGCCGAGGTCGATCCGGACAACGCCGAACTGTTCGCCGAAAACGCCGAAGCGTACAAGGAGCGACTCGCCGACGTCGACCAGCAGTTCGAGGAACTCACAGAGAACGCAGAGCGTGACGTCGCCGTCTTCGTCGCTCACGACTCGTTCCAGTACATCGAACGGCGGTACGACTTCGAGTTACACACCCCCGTCGGTGTCACGCCCGACGCCGAGGCGTCACCCAACGACATCGCCGATATGATCGAGATCGTCGATGAACACGACATCGACACGATCCTCTATGACCCATTCGAGACGCCGCATGAAGACAGACTGCCCAACGCGGCCCAGATGCTCCTAGAAAACAGTTCCGCGACCGACGCCGAACCGCTTACCCCTGCCGAGGGGACGATCCACGAGTGGGCCGACAAGGGCTGGGGCTGGGTCGAACAGATGGAGGAAGTGAACATCCCCGCACTCGAGAAGGCGCTGGGTTCTGATTGAAGCATGCGTAGTCGACGACTTCACCGGACAGCTGATAGATACGATCGTCGGGGCGAGATAGAAGAACTAAACCGCACGACGCTCAAGAACCGGGTACGATCACCGTGAAGCCGGCTGTCACCGTCGACGACGTTACGTTCGCCTACGGCGAGAAGACTGCAGTCGAGGAGATCTCGCTGTCGGTCGAGCAGGGAGACTTCCTCGGATTGATCGGGCCGAACGGCTCGGGCAAGACGACACTGTTGCACCTCATGCTCGGCCTGCAACAGCCCGATAGCGGCTCGGTCGAGCTGTTCGGCGAGCCGGCCCAGGAGTTCGAGGACGGCGAACGCATCGGCTACGTCGCCCAGCGATCGACCGACAGAGGCGGAACGATGCCGATCACCGTCCGGGAAGCGGTAACGATGGGTCGGTTCGCACACGTCGGCCACTCGCGGCTTCGAGAAGCCGATTACGAGATCGTCGACGATGCGCTTCGAACGGTCGATATCGCGGATCTGGCCGAGCGACGGATCAACCAGCTCTCTGGCGGCCAGCGCCAGCGTGCCTTCATTGCGCGAGCGCTTGCCTCAGAGGCCGACCTGCTGGCACTGGACGAGCCGACCGTCGGCGTCGACGCCCAGTCCCGCGATCAGTTCTATGGCCTCCTCGACGACCTCAATCGGAAGGGGATCACGATCATCCTCATCGAACACGACATCGACGTTCTCACCAAACACGTGAACAAAATCGCCTGTATCAACACGAAGCTGTACCACCACGGAGACACCGTTTCGTTCCTCGAGAGCGACGCCTTAGCGGAAGCCTACGGCGCGGCTCACGGCGTCGTCGAACACGATCATCCATGAGCCTGGACACACGATCCGAGGAGACGATCGAGCGAAACACCAGCCGTCTCGCGTGGTTTCTCGGAGACACGATGCGAGAACGCCTCGAGTTCGTCGGGATCGCCGCGACGGGCCTGTTCGCGGTCCTGATGATCGGGTTTGTCCTCCTCGATTGGCTCCGGTTTGCGCCCGAGTGGGCCGTCGTCGGACCCTACGCGACGCTTGCGTTCGAGCAGTTCCTGATCGTGGGTGCCTATATGGACGTCTACCTCGGGACGAGCGTTTTACGGTATGCGTTCATATGGCGGATGATCGCGACGGGCGTCCTCATCGGAATCGTCGCGCCGCTCGTGGGAACCTATCTGGTGCACCGCCAGATGGCGCTTATCGGCGAGACGCTCGCTCACACGGCGTTTGCGGGTGTCGCCATCGGAGTCCTGTTTATCGCCGCCACCGGCTGGCACGGCTCGCTGCTGTTCGTCGCGCTCGTCGTGAGCGTACTCGGCGCGATTGGACTCCAGCGACTGACCGAACGGACGAACAGCTACGGCGACGTGCCGATCGCGATCATTCTCAGCGGGAGCTTCGCAGTCGGGACGTTGCTCATCAGCTGGGGTCGGGACTTCGCCGCGATGGCGATCGACATCGAGGGCTTCCTGTTTGGCAACCTCTCGATTGTCACCATCGAAGGAGCACTAATGGTGGCACTTCTCACCGTCGCCGTCGTCGCCGTCGTCGCCGTGACCTACAAGCAACTGCTCTTTATTACGTTCGACGAGCAGGCAGCCCGCGTCGCACGGCTGAACGTCGACCGCTACAACACCCTGTTGATCGTCATGACCGCGGTTGTCGTCGTCGGCGCGATGCAGATCCTGGGCGTGATCCTCGTCGCCGCGATGCTCGTGATCCCAGTCGCGACTGCCTCACAGGTCGCCCGGAGCTTTCGCGAGACGCTGTATCTCTCGATCCTGGTCGGCCAGATCGCAGTGTTGGGCGGGCTAGCGTTTGCGATCAGCGCGGATCTTCCACCCGGAGGATCGATCGTCGTCGTCGCGATCGTTTTCTACCTGTTCGCGATCGCTGTCTCCGATCGGTCCGGATCTGCGATCTCGATGCACTGATCGTTCTATTCTCTGCGAGGTTCTCCCCGACTGGGAGTAGGGAGTGGCTTTACTTCCATACGTGTCGACTTGTCGAACGATGGGACGGCTAGTCGACTTATTCGATCCCGAGACCGTCGCCGTAGTCGGGGCGACCGACCGTGAAGGCGCCGTCGGCCGCGCGATCCTGGAGAACCTCCGGGACACGTTCGGCGGCGACGTCGTACCGATCAATCCGAGTCGCGACGAGGTGCTCGGTCTCGAGTGTTACGAAGACGTGTCGAGTGCGCCGCCGATCGAGTTGGCGGTCGTCGTAGTCCCACCCGACGCCGTCGCCGGGACGCTGCGCGAGATCGGCGAGACGGGAACCCGAAACGTCGTCGTCATCACCGCCGGCTTCTCCGAGACTGGCGGTGAAGGTGCCGAACGCGAGCGCCGACTGCGCGAGGTCGCCGCCGACTACGATCTCAACGTCGTCGGCCCCAACAGCCTCGGGATCATGTCGACGCGAAACGATATGAACGCGAGTTTCGGTCCCGAGGACGCCATCGAGGGCTCGATCTCCTTTATGAGCCAGTCGGGGGCGTTCATCACCGCCGTACTCGACTGGGCCAACGAGCAGGGGATCGGCTTCCGGGACGTCGTCTCACTCGGTAACAAGGCCGTTCTCGACGAGACCGACTTCGTCCGCGAGTGGGGCGACGATCCCGACACCGACGTCATCATCGGCTACCTCGAGGGGATCGACGACGGTGACGAGTTCGTCGAGACGGCCCGTGCGGTCACCGACGAGACGCCGATCGTCCTCGTCAAGTCGGGCCGGACCGACGCCGGCGCACAGGCCGCCTCCTCTCACACTGGCGCGATCGCCGGCAGCGAGCGCGCCTACGAGGCCGGCCTCGAGCAGGCTGGCGTTATCCGCGCGGACTCCGTCCAGGAACTGTTCGACTACTCGCGGGCGCTTTCCGGGCTGCCCGAACCCGACAGCGACGGCGTGGCCGTCGTCACGAACGCCGGCGGTCCCGGCGTGCTCACGACTGACGCAGTGGGTGATTCGACCCTCGAGATCGCCGACTTCGAAGACGAGACGATCGACGAACTCGCCGCGGCGATGCCCGACGAAGCGAGCGTCTACAACCCGATCGACATCATCGGTGATGCCGACGCCGAACGCTTCGGCGAGGCCTTATCGATCGTTCTCGAGGACTCAAACGTCGGTAGTGCGGTCGTCGTCAGTTCGCCGACGGCGGTCTTAGAATACGACAACCTCGCCGAGACGATCATCGAGAAACGCCAAGCACACGAGACGCCCGTCGTCGCCTGTCTGATGGGAGGACAACGGGCTCGTGCCGCCGAGGAAGTCCTCCGTGATTTCGGCATTCCGAACTACTTCGATCCGTCCCGGGCGGTATCGGGTCTCGATGCGCTGGCGACCTACCGCGACGTCCGCGAGCGGACGATCGACGAGCCCGAACGGTTCGACGTCGACCGCGAGCGTGCCCGCGAGATCCTTACACGGGCGACCGACCGCGACGACAACCGTCTGGGCGTCGAGTCGATGGACCTGTTCGACGCCTACGGCATCCCGACACCCGACGGAGAGATCGTCGACGACCCGAACCGGGCCCGCGAGGTCGCCACGTCGATCGAGGGCGACGTCGTCATGAAGATCGTCAGTCCCGACATCTCCCACAAGTCCGATATCGGCGGCGTCAAGATCGGCGTCGCCGACGAGGACGTCTACGACGCCTACGAGGATCTCGTCGCTCGAGCACGCAACTACCAGCCCGACGCGACCGTCCTCGGCGTGCAGGTCCAGGAGCAGGTCGACCTCGATGACGCGACCGAAACGATTGTCGGGATGAACCGTGACCCGCAGTTCGGCCCACTGTTGCTGTTCGGCCTCGGCGGCATCTTCGTCGAGATCTTAGAGGATACGTCGGTCCGCGTCGCCCCGATCGGCGAGGACGAAGCGCGGGCGATGGTCGACGAGATCCAGGCGACGCCGCTGTTACGCGGCGCCCGCGGACGTGAACCTGCCGACGTCGACGGCGTCGTCGAGACGATCCAGCGCCTCTCACAGCTGGTGACCGACTTCCCGTCGGTCCTCGAACTCGATATTAATCCGCTGGTTGCGGGCCCCGATGGCGTACAGGCGATCGACCTCAGACTTACCGTCGACACCGACGAGCTCGAGACCGATCCAGACCAATGAGCGATACCGACACCGACCCAGAGACGACCGAGCACGAACCGACCGAGATCGACACGAACGACACGGACACCGTCCTCGTCAGTTCGCTCCCCGAGAGTACCGGCAAGACGGCGATCGCGCTGGCACTCGCCCGGATCGCGGCCGACGACGGTGACAGCGTCGGCTACATGAAACCAAAAGGAACCCGACTGGAGAGCAACGTCGGGAAGACCCTAGACGAAGATCCGTTGCTCGCCCGCGAGTTGCTCGACCTCGAGGCCGAGATGCACGACCTGGAGCCGATCGTCTACTCGCCGACGTTCATCGAGCAAGCGATCCGCGGTCGTGAGTCGCCCGATGAACTCCGAGAGCGGATCCTCGAGGCCTTCGGGACGGTTTCTGACGGCCGTGACCGACTGTTCGTCGAGGGCGGCACGACCTACGACCTCGGTGGGATTATCGATCTCACCGACGCTGATATCGCAGCGTTGCTCGACGCCCGTGTCGTCCTCGTCGCCGCCTACGAAGTTCCCGGCGACGTCGACGCCATCCTCGCTGCAGCCGAGGCCTTCGGCGACCGACTCGCCGGTGTCGTTTTCAACGACGTCGCCGACGCCGTCTACGATACCCTCGAGACCGACGTCGTCCCCTACCTCGAAGGGCGGGGGATCGACGTCTTCGGCGTAATTCCAAGCGAGCGGACGCTCTCGGGTGTGACGGTCGGCGATCTGGCCGACGAACTCGGCGCCACGATGCTCGTCGAGGAGGGGAAAGACGGCTACGTCGAACGGTTCAGCGTCGGTGCGATGGGCGCCGACAGCGCCTTACGACACTTCCGCCGGACGAAAGACGCCGCCGTGATCACCGGCGGCGACCGCGCCGAAATCCACACAGCCGCACTCGAGGCACCCGGCGTTCGCTGTCTCATCCTGACCGGAGGCCACAGGCCGTCGGGAGCGATCGTCGGCCAGGCTGCGGAGAAATCGATGCCGATACTCTCCGTCCAGACGGACACGCTCACGACCGTCGAACGTGCCGAAGACGTCGTCCGAAGCGGTCGAACGCGGGACGCCGAAACCGTCGATCGGATGGAGGAACTATTGATCGATCACGCGGCCGTCGACTCGATACTCGAGGAGTAGCGACTCGAGGGCGTTTGCGTGTCGTCCGGATGCGGTCGGCCGATCGAACTGCCGACGCCGTTACCACCGTCTCGAAACGTAATCGAATGGGTGAGGGTTCGCCACTGTTATCGCGACGAGACCGGTAACGACTGCGACTGGTACGTCTGACCAAAAGTTAAGGGAACCCCACGCATGAGCCAATACATGGACGACACACCCCAGGAAATTACCTCCCTCGTCGGACGCGAGGTCTACTCGAACAACGGCGTCTTCGTCGGCGAAGTCGAAGACCTCCGATTGAACGTCGACGGTCAGACCGTCACCGGACTCGCGCTCGGTGACTTGAACTCCGAACTGTTTACCGACGCCTCCCGGAGTGGGCAGGGCGTCATCGTCCCCTACCGCTGGGTTCGAGCCGTCGGCGACGTGATCCTCATCAACGACGTCGTCGAACGGGTCAAACAGCCCGACGAGGAAGAGGACGAACTGATCGCGTAGGCGACTCGAGTCGCCGGTCGATCGGGACCGACGCTGCGAGTTTACTGCGCCGATATCCAGCCTGGTGTTGACGATCGGTCGCCCGGACAACGCTGCGGTAGTCGCGATGTCTCCTGTATCAGACTCCCGACAGAACTATTGTGAGCAGTCGCCGCTTCCGTCAGGCGACCCCGCTGCAGTGACTGCTGTCCGACAGTATCAGTTCCCGTTCGATCCCTCGCTGCTGCCGTCGACGCCCATCGCGTCGAACAGCGTCCGCTTGACGGCCTCCTCGGTGAGATCGAGTAAGGTATCCCGCGTGTCTTCGGAAATTTCGATTCCAGTGAAGATACCCAGCGGAATCTCCGCGCTGGCCTGTGTCGAGTGGCCCGCAGTTTCACCCATCTCGCCGTAGGCATCTTCGAGGACTTTGCCGATGTTGATACGGATATCCTTCGAGCGGCCGGCGAGAAAGATGGTTTCGTCGGCGATTCCGAAGACCGCCGTCGTCGTGACACCCTCTAAGTTCAGCAGATGGCTCGCAGCCTGGGTCAGTGCCTCGCGGTCGCGGACGAAGCCGGCGTTCGAGACCAGATGGCTCCCCTGGACGTCGCGGTTGGTGATCGCCTCGGCGAGGACGTCCAGCGTCTCGGGGGACATCGACGGCGACTCGACCTGTTCTAGGGTGTCGTGATTCGCGAAGGGGTAGAGATAGGCGGCGGCAGTCAGATCGGCAGGGGTCGTGTCGCGTTTGAAATCCAGGGTCTCCGCGCGGATGCCATACAGCAGGGCCGTCGCGACCTCTTCGGAGACGTTCATGTCGAACTCCTGGATGTACTTGGTCATGATCGTCGACGTCGAGGACATGTTCGGCCGGATGTCGACGAACTCGGGTTCGAACTCCGACTCGGCCTCGTGGTGGTCGATGACGATGTCGACGGAGAGATCCATCCCGTCGGTGGTTGTGTGATCGACCAGTGCGGCGGTGTCGTAGACGGAGTAGTCCTCGATCTCGTCCCACTGGACCAGGTCGATCCCCAGCAGGTTGACGAACGCGCGGTTCTCCTGGTGGCCCACGTCACCCAGGTAGATGATATCCGATTCGATCCCGAGGTGGTCTGCGATCGCCTGTAACGCTGCCGCGCTGGCGATCGAGTCTGGATCGGGGCTGTCCTGGGTGACGATCGCCAGCCGCTCGTTGGTCTCCTCTAACAGCTGGGCGAGTTTCCCCGCGTTGTACTCGAGTTCGCCGGACTCGAGCGCTCGAAGCGCGGATTCGGCGATCACCGAGGAGGGGTTGATGACGATGTCGGCGCCGAGTTCCTCGAGTTCGTCCCCGGAGACGGGATCGCTCGCACGGGCGACGACGAACTGCGTGTCGTCGATCTCACGAATGTGCTCGACGGCGCGTTTGT
Source organism: Natronolimnohabitans sp. A-GB9 (assembly GCF_030848565.1). Lineage (GTDB taxonomy): Archaea > Halobacteriota > Halobacteria > Halobacteriales > Natrialbaceae > Natronolimnohabitans. The sequence continues at coordinate 154,521 of NZ_JAVDDV010000001.1, read as the reverse complement.
TCGATTCGACGTCGGAAGCGAGAATGAGAACGACGTCGCGGTCGGAGACGAGTTCGGCGGCCTCAGGTTCGCGGATGTCGGCGGTACGAGCGTCCAGGTCCTGATCCCGGAGGGATTCGACGCGACTCTCATCTCGGTCGACGATACGGACGTCTTTGCCCTGCTCGACGAGTTCCTCCGCAACGGCGTAGCCAACGCTCCCACAGCCTAAGATAGCATAATCAGAGATCGACGAGATCGTAACCCCCGTACTCATTAAACGTGTGGTCGGACCGACCACACTTAACGCTCCCGAAGATTGTTATCGGACGATGTAGCTTTTCTCGGGGAGGGGAAGGCGAGGATCGAAACGCGTACTGATTTGTGTCCACAGATGTCACAACGGCACTCAAGGGAAACGTATTTTAATACCCGGCAAAAAGTCGGAGGTACAGGGCCGGTAGCTCAGTCCGGCAGAGCGTCTGACTCTTAATCAGACGGTCGCGTGTTCAAATCGCGCCCGGCCCGCTTTTACTCCGAGCAATTACGCGAGGAGCAAAGCGGCTAGAGCGATTTGAAGTAGACGAGTCGAAGCCCGCACAGTGAGCGAAGCGAACGAGCAGGAACGTCTCGGCGTAGTTTATGATCGCACCCGGCTCGCTACCTGCGTGAACACTTCGATATTCTCGTCGGACGAGCGTCCGAGGACGCCGTCTCGAGTCGGTTATCGATCGTCGCGTACGCCGTCGGGAAACTCGTTGTCCGAAAGCGTAACCGAGCCAGCGTCGTCGGTAATTCGCACGGAGTTGCCGTCCGTTCGGGCTCGCCCGGACGTGTGCTCGATGGTGACGTCGGTCGCCCCGTTGACGACGATCGGGGTATGGGTCGTCTCGAACTCGCTGTCGGCGACGAGGTAGTCGCTACCCCGGAGTTCGAGGCCACGCCGGCTGTCAGGCCCCGGCTGTTCGACGGAGAGGTCGACGAATCGACAGTCGTGTCGTTCACAGTAGATCGCGTGGCGGTTCCGGGTCCCGGCAGCGTCGCCGGTGATCCGGACGTTCTCGAGGGTGGCGCCGTCGGCGTCGTCACCGAGGATGCGCACCGCGTTGGCGCTGCCCTTGATCTCGATAGCGACGTCCTCGAGTGTCGTCTGCCCCGCTTCGGGATTGATCCGAATCCCGGTGTACGGGTTCTCGCCGAGGCTGAGTTCCGTTTCCGTGATCGTGGCGCGCTCGACGTCGTTCATGATCCTGATCGCGTCGTTGTTGGGCTCGGGGACGTCGACGGTGACGTTCTCGAGTTCGGCGCGACCGCCGTCGAGTCGGATCGCGTGCTGGCCGGCAGCGTCGTGTGGGTTCTCGCCGACGACGACGACCGCGTCCGTGACCGTACTGGCGGTTCCGTCGAGACGGATCGATGCAGTGCCGCTGTTCCAGTAGCTGCCGCCGTCGACGTGGATCCAGCCGGTATCGTTCGACGCGTACAGTCCGTTGTCCGGGAATCCGCCCAGACGACAGTTGCTGAACTGGAGCGTGCCGTGATGGTTCTCGTTGACGACGATACCGGTCGGGCCCCGCCACATGCCGCCCTCGTTTGGCGTGTCGTCGACGTGGGCGCCGCCGTCGTCCGCACGGAAACAGGAGACGAGTCCCGCTCCGTCGGGGTCGAGGACGTTGAACAGTCCCGGGCCCCACGTCCCACTGTCGTGGACACCACGGACCGTTACGTCACGGACGGAAAGCCCGTCCGTAACTTCGGCACTGATAACGCGGATCCCGGTGTCGGTGGCGGTCTGATCGACGTCGAAGTTCTCGAACCGAAGGTCACGACCAGGTGCCGAACTCGTTCCCAGCCGGAACAGGCGATACTGTGGGCCGTCGAACGCGTAGTAGTTCGCCGGAACGAGCGTCGCGTCCTCGCCGACGAAGCCGACGTTCTCAAAGTCGGTGAGTCGCAGTTGCTCATCCATGTAGAATCGTCCTGGCGGGAATTCGAGGAGTGTGTCGTCGCCGACGTGTTCTCGAAGGACGGGCGTGATGGACTCGTTGCCCTCGTCGTCTGCACCTGCTTCGACGACGTCGACGACGGTATCGTACTGGTCATCGACATCGTCCGCGGCCGCCACGCCGGCGATCGAGAGCGTTCCGAGACCGCCGAGACACCCTTTTAGATACGTTCTTCGTCCGAATCGCTGTGTTCGTGAACCGTCTGTAGTCACGTCCCCCGGTCGACAGTGGCGTGCCTTACGTATAGTCGACGTAATCGGTTCCGAAACGGTCGCAGGAATCGAACGGTCGTGACGTGAGAATCTGGCCGTTCAGCGCCAGTTCCGGTCTGCCAGCGAGAACGCTTAGCGGTGAGCTAAGAACGCGACCCGAACGACTCGAGTCGCGAAATAGTTGCACAGACGCGAAAAGACTACTCTTCGAGCCGTTTGACCTGAATGGAGCCGGATATGACGAGCGAGCGGGAACCCTGGTTTCCGGGACGAATCGACGTCTCGATGGCGGAGCTATAAGGGACGAGCCTTCGTAGCTCTCGAGCGACCATGTCCGTAACCCACGAGGGACTCTCGTTCGAGCGACTCGGCCACGCCAGCAAGCGACTCGAAACCGACGACGGGCTCGTCGTCTACGTCGATCCATGGGGGGACGTTCTCGAGGGCGAACCGGGCGACGGCGACGTCGTCCTCGTCACCCACGACGACTTCGATCACTACGATCCGGAGGCGATCGAAGCTGTCGCCGGGGACGACGCTACCGTCGCGGTCTACGAGGCCGTCGACACGAGCGACCTCGCGTTCGACGTCGTCGACTTGCCCCACGACGGCGAGACGACCGTCGAGGGGGTCGACGTCCGAACGGTGCCCGCCTACAACGATCCCGAGGGCGAGCACGTCGACGACGACGGGAGCCCGTTCCACGCCGAAGGCGAGGTGATCGGGCTCGTGCTGACGATCGACGAGACGACGGTGTTCATGCCCTCAGACACGGACTTTCTCGAGCACCACGAGTCGATCGACGCGGACGTGTTCGTACCGCCGATCGGCGGCCACTTCACGATGGACCGCCATGAAGCGGCCGACTTCGCGCGAAGCGTCGAGCCGGAACTCGTGTTGCCCGAACACTACGATACGTTCGAGCCGATCGAGGCCGACGCCGAGGCCTTCGCCGACGAACTCGAGGCCGACGGCATCCGCGTCGAACTGTTCTGATACGGATCGCTGGCCGTCGGTAGCGGCGGCTCATACTGTCGGGCAGCACCGATCGCACTCGAGACGTCGTCGCGGGACGACGGGCCTCGAGACGCGATCGGGTGTATACTGACTGTCGTCAGCTAGTATCAGAACGTCGAGAGTTCGCCGTCGATCACGCGGCGGGTGATGTCGGTGACGTTCGCGAGTTTCTCGTCGACGATCGATTCGATCTCGGTCTCGACGTCACCGAGGGCGACGCCGTCCTCGGTGACGACGTGGACGTCGGCGACGTGTGGCTGGTCGATCGGGCGGCCGATCTGGCTGAGCAGGCGGACGCGCAGATCACGGATTCCGTCGACTTCGTCGACGACACCCTCTGCGATCTCGGTCGACAGTAGGTTGTAGATCTTGCCGATGTGGTTGACGGGGTTCTTGCCGCTGGTCGCTTCCATCGACATCGAGCGGTTGGGCGTGATGAGTCCGTTGGCGCGGTTCCCGCGACCGACGGAGCCGTCGTCGCCTTGCTCGGCGGAGGTGCCGGTGACGGTCAGATAGATCGACCCCTCCTCGTAGTCGTCGGCTGTGTTGACGTGAACGTCGACCGTGCGATCGGTGTGCTCGTCGGCGACCGACTCGACGAACTCGCGGACTGACTCGACGGCCTCGATATAGGCGTCCAGGTCGGCGAGGTACTCGTCGATCATCGCGGCGGCGACGGTGACGTCGATGTGGTCACCTTCACGTTTCCCCATGAGCTTCACGTCCTGGCCGAGATAGGGGTTCTCCTCGGCGAACTCGCCGTTGAGTCGGGCTTCGGCGTCGCGGACGATCCGTTCGGTCTCAGTCAGTGGTGCGTGACCGACGCCGAAACTCGTGTCGTTTGCCATCGGTACGGAGACTTCCTCTTCACCGAAGACCTCCTGTAAGTCGCCGCTGCCCTCGCCGAGTTTGACGTCGACGACGATCTCTTCACCGACCTCGAGATGGGGGATCGTCTCCTCGAGATACTCGCGGGCGGCCCGCAGGGCGACCGTCTCGGCAGGGATCGTCTGGCCCTCGTAGTGTTTGGTCGCACGGCCGACGATCAACAGATAGATCGGGTCGACGACCTCGCCGCCGCCGAACGCGGGCGCGGCCTCGCCGGCGACTAGCTGAGTCTCGTCGGTGTTGAAGTGCAACACTTCGCCGACGCGGTCGATGTACTCCCGGGCCAGCGCGCCGGAGACGGCCTCAGCGACCCCGTCACAGATCGAGTCGGGGTGGCCGATTCCCTTTCGCTCGACGATTTCGACTTCCTGGTCTTCGACTGCCTGTCGGTCGATCGGCTCGACCCGAATGTTCCGCTCGCTCATTACCGGTGATTGGAGGACCGTGGTTCTATAACTTGCGGAAACAAAATCGAATTGAAAATGCTTGGTAGTAATACACATCGCTCGAGAGAGATCGAACCGAACCGCCGGCGAACGGCAGTCTCAGATCGACTGGTGCCCGTCGTGCAATCCGCTGTAACGAGCGAACTCAGGGCCCATCTGTGGGGGGACCGGTACTGATCGACAGCGGTCAGGACTCGAGCAACAGTCCCAGATACGACGTCCGAACTCCCTCGTCGGGATCGAGGTCCAGTCGCTCGAGGAGGGCGTACGCACCGTCGCGGGCCGACTCGACGTCGGCTTCACGTTCGACGTCGGTCTCGACCTCGACGTACTCGCCGACGTCGTCGACCGCGTCGAGCGTGATCGTATACTCCTCGAGGCCGTACCGCTCGCGTTCCTTGCGGACCGTCGCGGTCGCCTCGAAGCCGAGGTTCGTCAGGACGGCGTCCATCGTCGTGCCGTCGCCGACGGCGGTCTCGAACTCCTCACGGCTCTTCGATTCGTCGTCGAGTAACGGACCCTTGTAGGTGATACGGCTCTCGTCGGTGCCCGTTTCGGGGATCGACTCCCGACGGATTCGCAGCGCCTCGTCGGTTTCGACGAACGATCGGTGGGGCGCGTCGTAGTACGTGTCTTCCTGGACGACGGTCCGCTTTCGGTCGGCGTCCGTGGCCTCGAGTCGCTCCCGGACGGCCTCGAGGTCGGCAGGGACCTTCACTTCGACTTCGTACATGAGCGGGGCCACGGGGAGCGGTCGTAAGTATCGGTCGTTCTCGGGGAAAAACGTCGTACTTAAATGTAGACGGGCGGACGTACAACGTATGACCGAGGAACAGGAGGCCGAGCCTGAGGAACAGGCCGATGACGTTGCAGAGGACGTAGACGAAGACGCTGAAGCCGAAGCAGAAGGGCTTCAGGAGGGCGATTTCGTCGAGATCGAATACACCGCATACACGGTCGAGGGCGACCAGCTGGTCGACACGACCGACCCGGACGTCGCCGAGGAAGAAGGCGTCGACGACCAGGGTCAGGAGTTCAAACCGCGTACGATCGTCCTCGGTGAGGGACACATCTTCGAAGGTGTCGAGGAGGCCATCATCGGCTCCGAGGCCGGCGACGAGGGCTCCGTGACGATCCCCGCCGAGGATGCCTTCGGTGAGTACGACCCTGACAACGTCGAGACCGTCAGCGCAGAGAAGATCGACGAGGACGACCGCTACCCCGGTGCGAACGTCCAGGTCGACGGTCGCCAGGGCTACATCAGCACGATCATCGGCGGCCGCGCCCGTGTCGACTTCAATCACCCGCTGGCCGGCGAGGACGTCGAGTACGAGTACGAGGTACTCGACGTCGTCGACGACCGAGAACAGCAGGCAGCCGGCCTGTTCGAGATGATGCTCGGGATGGAGCCCGAACTCTGGATCGAGACGGACGAAGTCGAGGAGGAAGTCCCCGTCGAACCCGACGAGGACGAAGACGAAGACGACGAACCTGCCGAGCCTGAGTTCGAGACCGAAGTCGTCGAGAAGGAGACGCTCTATCTCGAGGCTACGCCCCAGATGACGATGAACCAGCAGTGGATGATGGGCAAACAGCAGATCGGTCAGCAGATCATCGACCAGATCGGCGTCGACCGCGTCATCGTCCAGGAAGTCATCGACGGCATGGGTATGGGCATGGGCGGTATGATGGGCGGCATGGGCGGTATGGGCGGCGGCGACATCGAGGACGCCCTCGAAGACGCCGACGTCGATGCCGACGAGATCGTCGAAGAGCTCGAAGGCGCCGAAGAGTAACGACCGACCCGATTTTCGATTCGCTTTCTCCAACTCAACGCGAGACCGACACGGCGACCCCACGCGAGTGTCGGCCGCTAGCTTATTTCTCGCAGGAGACAAGCCCGAGGTAATGAAACGAACCGATCCGCTTTCACGACGAACCGTCGTTCGTTTCGGCGGCGGACTCGTCACCGCAGGGCTCGTCGCCGGCTGTATTGACGGCGGAGAAGAGGGCGGTGAACCGGACGAAAACGGTACCGACGAACTCGAGGAGGAAGCCGACGACGAAGACCCACCAGAAGACGAAGACGAAGACGACGAGTGGGAGGACGTCGAGACGATCGAACTCGACGCCGTCGAGGGTGCCTGGGTCGGACGTCGTCCGTCGGTCATCGAGGACGTCGAGAACCCCGATATCGCTCTCTACGAGGGTTCCGAATACGAGTTCGTCTGGACGAATACCGACGGCGCGAGCCACAACCTCGCGATCTGGGATGGGGACGAACCGATCACGTCGACGAGTTTCGTCGACGAGGAATCCGAAACGACCGCACTCACCGTCGACGCGACCGACGAGATGGAACTCTACCTCTGTGAGTCACACAGCGACGAGATGACTGGCTCGATCGAGATCCGCTCCGAGTGACCGGGCGGCCGAGCGGTCCGCGGTCGCTTCGTCGGACCGCCGAGCGGACGGCTGATCAGGCGATATCCCGGCTCGTGTCGATCGCGACCTCCTCGACTAACTCGAGTTTGATCGCCTCGGTCGGCTGCCCGCCACCACGGAACTTGGGAATCGTGAGGTGGTTCTCGAGTTCGGTACCAGCCGTCGCGGTCCGGAGGTCGAAGACGGCGTCGGCGGCGTGGTAGGTCTGCGTGCGGTTGTCGGGTTCGCCGGCGCCTTTCAGACAGTGTAAGACGGCGATCGATCCCGTCTCGAGCATCTGGGTCTTGAGATCGTTGAGGAAATCGACGTACGCGTCGGTGTCGGTCCGCTCTAAGGCGTCCATCGTGTCGACGATGAGGTTCGCACCGTCGGGAAGCGCGCCGATCAGCCGAGTTGCCTCCTCGAGTGGCTCGTCGCCGGTGACGTGGCGAACGGTCGGGTTGCCGACCGCCGACGGCGAGGCGTCGATCGCGTGGCGGACGGCGTCGTCGGAGCGTTCGGTCGTCAGGTACAGCGTTCCACGGGCAGCCGTGAGTTCGTACAACAACAGCTCGGACTGGCTGGCCGGATCGGCAGTGTAGGCGACGATACAGCCCGGTGGGAGCCCACCGTCGAGCTTCCGGTCCAGCACGTCGATTCCGGTTTCCAGCCGACCGACCATACAATTGGAATCAATTACCGCAGCGCTTGCATAACTCTTTGGCTTCGAACTAATTTATAGACAAAAAACAATCACGAAATCAGTTCGTTCTCACAACCAGTTTTCGATCTCGAATGGAGAGATTCAAGGGCTCGGCAGGAGCCAACACGAACGAATGCGTCACGATCACCTCATCACGAGCAAACAACTCTCGCGGGCGGACATCGAGACCGTCCTCGACCGGGCGGCCGAGATCGACGCCGATCCAGCGGCCGTCGCCGACCGCCACGCAAACACGTTGCTCGGATTGCTCTTTTTCGAGCCGAGCACGCGGACGAAGATGAGCTTCGAAACCGCAATGAAGCGACTCGGCGGCGACGTCGTCGACATGGGTTCGATCGAGTCCTCGAGTGTCAAGAAAGGCGAGACGCTCGCCGACACGGTCCGGGTCATCGAAGGCTATGCCGACGCCCTGGTTTTGCGCCACCCGAGAGAGGGTGCAGCCAAGATGGCAAGCGAGTACGTCGACGTCCCGCTTTTGAACGCCGGCGACGGGGCCGGACATCATCCCACACAGACGCTGCTGGATCTCTACACGATCCGGGAAAACGCCGGGCTAGACGATCTCACCATCGGGATCATGGGCGACCTGAAGTACGGTCGGACGGTTCACTCGCTTGCACACGCGCTGACCAACTTCGATACGCGCCAGCACTTCGTCAGCCCCGAGAGCCTCCAGCTCCCACGGGAGGTTGTCTACGACCTCCATCAGGTCGACGAGAGCGCGACGATCCGCGAACACGACTCCCTCGAGGAGATCCTGCCGTCGTTGGACGTCCTCTATGTCACCCGGATCCAGCGCGAGCGGTTCCCCGACGAGCGGGAGTACCAGAAGGTCGCCGGCGAGTACCAGATCGACGCCGACACGCTCGAGGCGGCGAGCGACGATCTGACGATCATGCATCCACTGCCCCGCGTCGACGAGATCGCGCCGGCAATCGACGACACCGACTACGCCGCGTACTTCGATCAGGCACACAACGGGGTCCCGGTGCGGATGGCACTGCTCGATCTCTTCCTCTCCGAGGGAGGTGAGACCGATGAGTGACGACCGCGACGGAGACGAACACGAACTGCGCGTCAGCAAGATTCGGAACGGGACCGTCATCGACCACGTCCGCGGCGGACAGGCGCTGAACGTGTTGGCGATCCTCGGAATCGACGGCAGCCAGGGAGAGGAAGTCTCGGTCGGGATGAACGTCCCGTCCGATCGCCTCGCGCGCAAGGACATCGTCAAGGTCGAGGGACGGGAACTCAGCCAGGACGAGGTCGACGTCCTCTCGCTGATCGCGCCCGACGCGACGATCAACATCGTCCGCGACTACGAGGTGGTCGAGAAACACCGCGTCGAGCGCCCCGAGATCGTCGAGGGCGTCCTCTCCTGTCCAAACACGGGCTGTATCACCACCGGCGACGAACCCGTCTCCAGCCGGTTCGAGGTGCTCGACGACGGGGTTCGGTGTACCTACTGTGGGACGATCGTCCGCGAGGAGATCGCGTCGCTGATCGACACCTGAGACGGACTGCTGTACCGAGTTACCGTCGTCACTACGCAGGGTCGGCGAGCGGCGGGCAGTGACGACAGGAGACCGTATGAGACGAACAGAGAGCCGTACGAGACCTGCAGCGACGCTCGAGGCCGAAACCGGATCCGGATCTCGATGCCACGGTGAGAGTGACATCCAGAATCTCTAAGTGGTTGTCAAAATAACGTTCTCTCGTACATGTCTCGTACAGTCAAAATTCTGGTTGCCCTGTTCGTCATCGCCGTCCTCTGGAAAGTCGTAAGCAGCGGCTCTTCCGACGTCGATATCGAAGAGGTCGAATACGAACCCGCCGAATAGCTGCCGAGTGGACTGTCGGACGACCCGGTTCACACCGATCGCACTCGAGACGCGGTCGGTTCGTCGGACCGTCGGCCGGCAGTGTCGTATCCATCCGCGTCCCCTCGATGGCGGGCGCGGGCGCTCACGCGCGATCGACCGTTCGATTCCGAACGGCTTACGGCGACGGCGTCGTACGCTGAGTTATGTACGGCGTCGTCACGCGCAACGCTGAAGAGGTCCGCTGGCCGGAGTTCGATCGGGGGTTCTACGAGGTCAAAGACGTTACCGGCCGGTCCGCCGAACCGATCGAGGACGGCGTGAACATGGTCTCCTGTTTCGGCGACAACGCTGCCGCCGACGCCGATCCGTCGCTGGTCCCCGTCGACGACTTCGGCCGACCGGCCACGCGCGATCGGGAGTACTTCGACTGGGCGTATATCTGTCCCTCCCGGGCGGACTACCGCGAGGGCTTACTCGAGGTCATCGACGACTGCGTCGCCGAAAACGAGGACGTTCGACTCGACGACGTCGGTTTCCCACGGGCCGAGTACTGCCGTTGTGGGATCTGCGAGAAGGCATTCGAGGAAAGTGAGTTCGACGACCGCTTCGAGTGGCGCGCGAACGTCATCACCGAGTTCATCGAGGAGGCCACCGACCGCATTCCTGGAACGGTCTACATGACGCTGTACCCCGACCCATACCCAGGCCACCTCTACGAACGGGCCGGCATCGATCTCGAGGCGATCGAGGAACACGTCGACGAGTTCGTCGTCCCACTGTACGATACGGCCTACGAGACGACCTACTGGCTCGAGACGATCGCTCGTGGCTTCGAGAGCGCGCTCGAGACGCCGTTTAACATCGAATTGTACGCGGTAAACGTCGATATCGACAATCTGATCCACGCGACCGAAGTCGCCGCGGAGTACGGCGAGCGCGTCTGCTTCGGTTACGAGGCGAGCAACGCGCGGGCGGCGTTGCGACGGATGCGGGCCGACGAGCGCGACGGCGTCACCCACGGCGAACCGGACTCCGAATCCTGACGGGCGTCTCACTCGAGAGTATCTCTCACGCCCGCCTCCGACGATATGAGCGTCGGCAATCGACCGACGAGTGACTCGAGCGACGTTCGAGTGCGGGTTCTCTCGATCGGTCGACGAACCGCACAAAAAGGATCGATGCTCGGCGAATAACGAACGGCTCGAGTCGGAACCGGTGGCGTCTGGTCTGGCGACGATCGACTAGCGGGTGTCGTCGCCGTTGACATCCTCCTCCGCCTGAAGGCGGAGGAATCCCGAGCGGTGGGAGTTTCAGGTTTGCAGTCCAATCGACGGACTACCACACCTTTCGGGCACGGGTAGTCCCACAGTGTCGGTGTGGTGGACTGCTGGCGGTGCCAAACCGCCGTTACCCCTATCCTCGACCGTGTATGGCGTCCCGGTGTTGTTTTTGCCACGGGGACGCCAGCAGGCGTCAGCAGAGTCGGGGGTATCGTGGTGCTCGCTTTCAGTAGTCGGCACGGTCACACTCTTCTGGAATGTGCGTTCACCGACTGCCCTTCCGGATACTGCCTCGTTGCGTGGGCGGACAGGCCGTCGTCCGAGAGACTGTGTCTCTCGAGATCACGAAAATATCCGATTTTCGAACGACCTCCGAAGGACGGTTCGGAATCCGCTCCGTTCCGACCAATTCCTACATTAGCGCAGGTCGGCCTGTCACTTAAACTTCACCGTAGGAAACTCAGAGCGGGCGTTTGAACGGTAGGACGTTTCCCAGAGTGACGGCGCGTATCCACGTCCTCAGAAATCGGAGATTTCTGGTGTGCGAACGAGACGCTTCGCGTCTCGTCAACGCCGTGAACGGCGTGGTATTGCGCCTGTTCAGCCGATAACATCGTCGTCATCGTCGTCCGTGAGTCCGCTGTCATCATCGTCACCGATCAGGTCGTCGTCATCGTCGTCCGTGAGTCCGCTGTCATCGTCGTCACCGATTAGGTCGTCGTCATCGTCGTCCATGAGTCCGCTGTCATCGTCGTCGCCGATCAACTCGTCATCGTCGTCCGTGAGTCCGCTGTCGTCGTCACCGATCGTATCGTCGTCATCGTCACCGATCATATCGTCGTCATCGTCGTCCATGAGTCCGCTGTCGTCGTCACCGATCATATCGTCGTCATCGTCACCGATCAACTCATCGTCGCCCCTGTCGGTTCCGGTGCCGGTCGTTCCGGTATCGGTCGTGCCTGTCGTCTCCGACCCTGTGTCCATGTCGCTCGTGGTTCCAGTACCGGTTGTGCTACCGGCACTGCCCGAGAGGTCACCCTCGAGGCGGACCTGGTCGTCGGTCACTTGCGCGACAGACCCCTCCTGGAGCGGATAGGTATCTTCGTCGGTCCCGCCCCAGCCGAGTTTCGCCTTGATCGTGTCCGTGATGCCGGGATCCGGCTCGACGTGGGCGGTGCCGTGTTCGACGTCCGCGACGAGCCCGACCTCGTCGCCGTGGGCGTTGACGACGGTCTTGCCGATGTCGTCGTCGGTAAACTGTGGGGACATTGCAATACGCTAGATGGCCAACAAAAGGATCATCGTGGTGCTTGCGGTGGCTTGCGGTTGGAGAGCGATACTGGCTGCTAACAGTCCGTGAGCGCGCGAACGCATCTCGAGACCGCGAACCGTCCGTCTCATACGGACTGTCGTATCGAACACCGACGATCGCCAACACGGGGTGGGCGATCGGTGAGACGTGACGACAGGAGACCGTCTCAGTCGTCGAACTCTGGATCCCGTCCCTCGAGGAAGGCAGTGACGCCTTCCTCGTGGGCGTCGGAGGTGCGGGCCTGGACTTGCAGCAGGTTCTCGTAGTCCAGTGCCTCCGACCAGTGGCGCGTCACGTTCTCGTGCATCGCTTGTTTCATCATGCCGATGATCTCCGTCGGACTCGAGCGCAACTGGTCGACGGTTTCGGCGACGCGGTCGTCGAGTTCCTCGGCCGGCACGGCCTCGTTGACCAGTTCGAGGTCGGCGGCACGCTCGGCGTCGAAGAACTCGCCGGTGAACGCGAGCTTCTTGGCGGCCCGCAGGCCAACGATGTGCGGGAGCATGAAGGTCCCGCCGGTATCGGGGATCAGACCGACGCGGACGAACGCACAGGAGAAGTTCGCGTCCTCGGCTGCGTACGCGATATCTGCGAGCGCGACGATCGCCAGACCGGCGCCGATGGCGTCGCCATCGACCTTCGCGACGATCGGCACGGGACACTCGAGCATCGCTTCGACGACCCGTCCGAAGGTCTCGGTAACCGTCTCGTAGGCGTCTCGCGACGTGTCGGGAAACTCGGCAAGCGACTGGATGTCGCCGCCGGCGCTGAAGGCATCGCCGTCGCCGGCCAGGACGATCGCATGATACTCCGCAGGCGAAGCGTCGTCGATCGTCTCGGCGAGTTCGACGGCTGTCTCCGTCGTAATGGCGTTTCGCGCGTCGGGTCGATCGAAGGTGATCCGGAGGATCCCGTCCTCGCTATCGACGTGCATGCACGACCGGTCTCGGCCGTGACGTATAACGGTATGCGTTGTCTGCCCTCACGGATCGTAGCCGTTCGACGAAAACAGGGGCTCGTACTCCGAACGACACACCGTGTGACACCCGAGGTCGACGGATTCAGTTCGAGGGAACCGGCGGCGCGACGGTATCGTCTTCGGAGACGTTCAACTCCGACGTGACTAGCGCGCGATAGGCCCGACGGAGCCGCTCCGAGAGGGCCTGGTGGGAGATGTCGAGCTCTTCGGAGAGTTCCTGCATCGATACCTCACGGGGGATCTCGAAGTAGCCGTGATCGATCGCCGCGACGAGGGTCTCGTACTGGCGAGCGGTGAGTCCACACTGGGTGTGGCTCTCCTCCTCGAGGTCGAACAGGCGAACGATCGTCGGCGTAACGCCGGCGTCGTCGAAGCGGTCGTACAGCGAGCTGACGCTCTCGCGGTCGGCAAAGCGGATGCTCAACAGCCAGGTGCCGTTGGCGGCCGACGCCGAGAGCACCGTCCCGTTCTCTTCGATGATCAGATCGAAGACGTCGATAGCGTCGGGCTCGAACTCGATGTCGTAGAGCCAGCGGTCGTCCTCGCTGTTTATCAGTGAGTACGCGCCGATCGCCGAGGCGTCGTTCAGCGCCAACTCGATGGCGTCTTGGGAGGGGCCGGAGAGCCAGAGGCCGTGGCCGCTCGAGGCGATTACTCGCTCCATTTCACAGTTCAGTGAGGGAGCTGCCTCGAACAGCTCGCCGGTTCCGGTTCCGTCGGCCGGGATCTCGATGTCTGCGATCGATGTCATGAGTTCAACCAAGCGTATGACGGGGAATCCAATAATCCCGTTTCCAAAGAGATTAGCAACGACGAAGTCGAATTACACGGTGAATGATCCGTCTTGTGACGGAGTCATTCTCGTGTAGGTATCAATTATTCGTCAGCACCTCCGTCTTCGGATCGGTCGCCGATTCCCTCGAGTTCGCGGATCGTCGTTACGAGCGTCTCGAGGTCGTCCGTTCCCCGACCGACGATCTCGCCGCCGACGGTGTCGGGATCACGATCCCCGACGAGGATCGTCGGCAGCGGCGCCGCGGAGAACCCTTCGACGACGACGAACGCGTAGCCACGGCGCTCGAGGCGCTCGAGTGTACTCGCGAGGGCCCGTATCTCCGGGTCGTCGGCGGCGAGTACGTCGGTGCCGTCGAGCCGATCGGGTGGGTCGCGCTTGCCGTGTGTGCTGATGTCGAAGGTGAGTTCCGGCGTGATCCCGACGACGGTCTCGGCGCCTGCGGTCCGGTGGCGATGCGTGTCGGCACCTGGGGTGTCGATCTCGATGTCGTGGTGGATCGACTTGACCGTCGCGACGCGGCCGTGGTCGGCCAGTCGCGGAACGAGACGTTCGACGAGCGTCGTCTTGCCCGAGTCGCTCGGTCCCGAAAGCGCGACGACGCGGAGTGGCTGCTGGCCCATCGGTCCGATATCCGGTTTGTGCCGCGGACACAAGATTCGATCGGCCGACGCGTCGGTCGGTCGGCAGTCGACGCGGCCTCGCGATCCACCGGTTTCGACACTCCCTTTAGCGCGAGCGGTGTGGTACGACCTGGAGTTACGAATCGACCCATTCCTCGAGAGCGATCGCCAGTGAACCTTCCGACACCCGAGTCGAACCGGATCGTCCTCGCCGTCGTCGCCAGTACCTTCTTCGTCGGCTTCGGCGGGGGTGTGATTTTCCCGATCCTGCCGAATCTGGGCGAGGTACTGGGAATCTCGGCGTTTATGGTCGGTTTGATCCTGAGTGCCAACCGCTTTACGCGGCTCGTGGCCAACGCGCCGGCGGGGATCCTCGTCGACCGGATCGGGACCCGAACACCGTTCGTCGCCGGGCTGGCGATCGAGGGTGTCGCGACGTTCATGTACGTCGTCGCAATCGTTTCGCCGATGCCCGAAGCCTGGTTCATGGTCGCCCGGGTGCTGTGGGGGATCGGCAGTGCGCTCGTCTTCGCGACCGCCTACACGATCACCGCCGACGTCAGCGAGGCCGACTCTCGGGGGACGAGCATGGGTATCGTCCGTGCGGGTATCACCTTCGGCTTCCCCGCAGGACTCGTTCTGGGCGGCGTCGTCAGCGACGTCTGGGGGAACGTCGAGGCGTTCGTCCTCGCGGCCGCCTTCGCCGCCCTCGCGAGCGTCATCGCCTATCTGATCGTCCCCGAGACCCACGTCGAGGGCGAACAGGAGTCGGTCAAACCCTGGGACGTCGAGCGCAGCGTCCCCGCACTGACGATCGGGCTGGTCAACTTCGGGCTCTACTTCGCCTACATCGGCGTGCTCTTCTCGACACTGGTGTTGTTGCTCGACGCTCGCGCGATCTCGATCTTCGGACTCGACGCCCAGGGGTCGTCGGGCATGCTGATGGCGATCACGGTACTCGCCGGCTCGGTGTTTACCCTCGGCGGCGGCGCTCTCTCCGACGCCGTCGGTGCTCGCGTCCCCATCATGATCGGCTTCCTGACGACCTCCTGTATCGGTTTCGCCGTCCTGGCGTTCAGTACGAGTTTCGAGGGTATGATCGTCGCCTGTCTCCTGATCGGTGCTGGCCAGGGCGGCGTCGGCGGTCCGCTGACGGCGCTTTTGGCGGATCTCACGCCGGAAGAACGGGTCGGCCGTGCGATGGGGACGAACAACGTCTTCGGCGACGTCGGCGGCGGACTCGGACCACTGGTCTCGCTACCGCTGGTCGACGTCGTCGGCTTCGAGGTCATCTACGGGGTCAGCGCGATCGTCCCGATGCTCGCCGGGATCGTCCTCGTCGCCGGCATCTACGTCCACACCGGCCGCGTCAGTCCGTCGGTCGGCGAGTCAGTGAGCTGAGAGCGGCCGACGCCCTCGAGGTCCCGTCTCGTCCTTACGCAACCCCCTTATAGCCCCACTCATCTATTCACAGCCATGCATCCTCCGGGAGCCGACACGGTCCTCGTCCGCCACGGGGACATAAACACCAAGAGCAACACCGTAAAGCGGTACATGGAGGGGCTTCTCGTCGAGAACCTCGAGGCCCTCCTCGCGGACCGGGAGATCCCCGCCGAGGTCGAAAAGCGGTGGAACCGGCCACTGATCCACACGACCGAGGACGACGTCGAGGCGGCGACCGACGCGGCGACCGACGCCTTCGGCGTCGTCTCCGCGAGCCCGTGTCTGACCGTCACCATCGAGAAGGAGGCTATCATCGAAGCCCTCGTGGAGACGGCCCACGAACGCTACGACGGGGGTACGTTCGCGGTCGACGCCCGCCGGGCCGACAAGACTCTGCCATACGACAGCGAGGAACTAGCTCGCGAGGGCGGCACCGCAATCTGGGAAGCCGTCGCAGACGAGTTCGAGCCCGAAGTCGACCTCGACGATCCGGATCTCACGTTCGGCGTCGAGGTCCGCGAGGACTCCGCGTTTATCTACCTCGAGAAAGCTCCCGGTCCGGGTGGTCTCCCGCTTGGCGCCCAAGAGCCGGTGATCGCACTGGTCAGCGGCGGGATCGACTCGCCGGTCGCGGCCTACGAACTGATGCGCCGTGGCTCCCCCATCGTCCCGGCCTACGTCGACCTCGGTGCTTACGGTGGGATCGATCACGAGGCCCGCGCGATGGAGACCGTCAGGACGCTCTCGCAGTACGCACCGAACTTCGACATGCAGGTCTACCGGATCCCCGGCGGCGAGACGGTCGACCTACTCGTCGACGAGATGGAACAGGGACGGATGCTCTCGCTGCGACGCTTTTTCTACCGGGCCGCCGAGACGCTGGCCGAGCGCGTCGACGCCCACGGGATCGTCACCGGCGAGGCCGTCGGGCAGAAATCCAGCCAGACGATCCAGAACCTCGGCGTCACCAGTCGTGCCACCGATCTCCCGATTCATCGGCCGCTGCTCACCCGCGACAAACACGACATCGTCGATCAGGCCCGCGAGATCGGTACCTTCACCGATTCGACGATCGACGCCGGCTGCAACCGCGTCGCTCCCGACCGCACCGAGACCAACGCTCGCCTCGAGCCTCTCCTCGAGAACGAACCCGACGACGTATTCGAGCGGGCCGAACGCGCAGCCCGGAACGCGGACCTCGTCGAGCCCTGAGACGATCCCGTTAGCGACGGACAACGCTGGGAATCGCCGATCACGAGATCAGCACCGACTCGAGGACGGTCGCGACGTCGTCGGGAGAGCGAAACCCACATTATATCGCCGAACCGACCGATGAGTAGTGACTCGCGTCTGTCTCATCGGGAACGACGACTGTAATCTCCAGTACGAACTCCTCTCCCGGGAGACCTCCCGCGAGGCCCTCGCGACGTACGAACTGACGCGTCCGTTCGAGAACGCCATCGCGCTCCGGACGGTCAGCGTCGGCGCCGCGATCTCGCTGCTAAACGACTTGAACTGGTATCTCACGCGGTTCGTCGACGAGGCACTCGTCCTGGAGCCAAGCGTCAGCGACGAGGAGTGGCTCTCTCGAGCGCTCGCACGCGACCTCCGCAACGGCGACGTCGAACCGGCCGAGACCGCCGAGTTCTGCAAGATATACGGTCTCGAGCGGATCGAGTCGGATACCTCGAGCGGCGAGCAGCCGGCGTCGGAGACGGACGACGGGGACGCCTCGAGCGGAGACGATCAGGCATCGGCGAACGGCGGCCGTGTTCCCGGACCGACTCGGCGACTCGTCGAGCCGCTGTACGTTCGCCGGACGGGCGGCGAACTCCCGGAGTACGACCTCAGAGACGTCGACGAGACGCTCGTCGTCCGGCTTACCGAAGACGAGCACTCGCCCTGAACGCGACGCGAAAATCGAGTCTCATACGGACTGCTGTACCGATCTCCCGCCGATTGCTGACCCCGCCCTGGCGATCGGCGGGACGTGACGACAGGGGATCGTATCAATCGGCGTCGTTCGAGTCGCTCTCGTCGCCGTCACCGAACCGAAAATCGTGATTCTCTCCGTGACGGTCGACGATCGTCACCGAGACGCTGGGCTCGTCCGCGATCGGTGCCCGGATGAGTCGTCCGACGACACTTTCGACCTGCGGACACACCGTTTCGTCGCCCTCTTCCTCGCGGACTGCTGCCTCGAGTTCGAGGGATGGCTCCTCGCTTTCGTCCCGCTGTTCGAATGCGGACTCCTCGAGTGACAGCTCGTGGCAGGGTGTCGGCGCGTCGGCCTCGAGGGCGACGATCACCGACGTCTCGAAGTCAGTTACGTCGACGAACTCGGTGTATTCCTCGTCGTCGCGGTCGTAGCGTGTGAGCCACTCGAGTACGTCGTCGGCGTCACAGAACAACTTTCCGTCGGGACCGGACTCGGGACCTGCGGTGTCGGTGATCGGAACGTCGTCAACTGACTCGACGACAGTCGGACTCTCCTCGGAACCGTGGTCGCTCTCTTCGTCGGTTTCACCGTCGAAGATCCGATCGCCGAAATAGTCGGCAGCGAGTACGAAGATGCCGGCAGTGCCGGACAGCACCGTTCGCCTGGATCGACGTGTCATATTCGGATAAAAACGGGACTCCTTCAAAGAGGTTCGCCAAGGTGAAAAAACGATTTTTGCTTGCTCATACGGCCGGACAGAACTACTGTGGGCAGTCGCCGCGTCCGTCCGGCGAACCCGCTTCAGTACTTCTGTCCGACAGCATATCGCGCGTCGTCGATCCGCCGTGAGACTCGAGTGACGTTCAGTCGAACAGTCCAGTCGAGAGATAGCGTTCGCCGCTGTCCCAGAAGACCGTGACCACGAGCGGATCGCCGTCCGTACCGGCCGGGTCGGCGATCTCGCTGGCGATCCGCTGTGAGACGAGACTCGTCGCGCCGCTGGACTGGCCGACGAGGACACCCTCCTCGCGGGCGAGGCGGCGACACTCGTCTTCGGCGTTCTCGAGTGCGACGGTCTCGACGCGGTCGATCAGGTCGCGATCGAGGTTCTCGCTGACGAAGCCCGGTCCCATCCCCTGGAAATCGTCGTCGCCGGACTCGCCGGTCGAGAGGACGGCGTTGCGTTCCGGCTCGACGGCGATGATGTCCATGTCGGGGAACACCTCGCGGAGCCGTCGTCCCGTACCGGAGATGGTGCCGCCGGTGCCGACGCCGGCGACGAAGGCGTCGACCTCGCGGTCGTCGACCTGCTCTATGATCTCCGTTCCGGTGGTCTGGTAGTGGGCCTCGGGGTTCGCGGGGTTCTCGAACTGGCCGAGCTGGATCGCACCCTCGGCCTCGAGTTCGTCGGCGCGGTCGCGGGCGTCCCCCATGCCGCCGTCGACGAGTTCGAGGTCGGCACCGTAGGCAGCCATGATCTGCTGGCGCTCCTCGGACTTGTCCGCCGGCATGACGATCGTCAGGTCGTAGTCCCGGGCGGCACAAACCAGGGCGAGGCCGATACCGGTGTTGCCGCTTGTCGGCTCAACGAGCCGATCGCCCGGTTCGATGCGGCCGTCGCGTTCGGCCGCCCGAATCATCTGGAGTGCCGGCCGGTCCTTGGCCGAGCCGCCGGGGTTGAAGGACTCGATCTTCGCGGCGACAGTGACGCCCTCCGGCGAATCGACCTGGACGAGCGGCGAGCCGATGGTGTCCAGGATGCTGCCTTTCATTGGCAACCCCTAAGCAGTCGAGCCATAAACCGCTGCTGGACTCGGACAGTCCGTGCCGGTGTCTCGAATTCGGGTGTGTTCGGTCTCGGTAGAGAAGCGACTCGACGATCGTCGTCGGAAACACCGCCGTTAAGCCTACGGGGGCGGTACCGTCGGGTATGAGTCTCGAGACCATGCGGCCGAACCCGACCTGGGATGCCGCATCGTACGAAGACGCAGTCGACACGCTCGAAGCACACAACGACGACCTGGTGTACAAGATCTGGGGCGGCGACTGGTGTAAGGATTGTCGGAAGCTCCTGCCCGATCTCGGCGCCGCTCTCGAGGCGGCCGACGTCTCCGACGAGCGCATCGAGGAGTTCGCACTCGATCAGGACAAGGAAGGGCCCGGCGTCGAGGAGTACGATATCGAATACATCCCGACGGTCGTCGTCGAAAACGACGACGGCGAGGAAGTGGTCCGGTTTGTCGAGTCCGAGGACCTGCCGCCGGCGGTCTGGCTGGCCGAGCGACTCGAGGACGAACTGTAACGCGTCGTCACGACCGACTACTGCTTCGGTCATTCGGTACCCTATAGCAGTTTGTGTCGGCCGATTCTGTAGTACGAACACCGCACGGAAGCGCTACCGCTTCCTCTTTTTTCGACCAACCGATCGATTCCGAGACGAAAAATACCGGTTCGGGCCGGACTCGAGACAGTCGGTCATACGGTCTCCTGTCGTCACGTCCCACCGATCGCCAGGACGGGGTCGGCGATCGGCGGGACGTGGTTACAGCAGTCCGTATCAGTCGTCGTCTGCGGGAACCGGATCGGGATCCTGTTCGCCGTCCGCTCGCGGGAAGTTCCCGATCGTCGCGTCTTCGAACTGCTCCTCGTCGAACTCGTAGTCGCCCTCGAGGAAGTCGAGGACCTGTCTGGTGTCTTGCAGTGCGTTCTGCAGACAGGTCGAGGCACCGGGCGACGGCGTGACGTTGAAGATAATTCCGTCGCCGGTGATCTTCGCCTCGCCCATGTCCAGTGACTTCGTTTTGGTGTTGACGATCTGTGGCCGGACGCCGCCGTAGCCTTTCGCCCGCTCGATGTCCTCGAGTTCGACGGTCGGAACGACCTTCTGGACGTGTGGCAGGAACGCTCGCTTCCCGACGGACGGAACGTCGTAGACGAGGTTCTTGAGGACGTACGGAAACAGGATACGGTCCGCGAGGATGTTCGTGTAACTCAGGACCGAATCGGAGTTCAGCTGGAAGACGTCGAAGAAGTCCGGCACCGTCGACAGTCGTCCTCGTTCGAGTGCCGGGACGACCTTGGCCGTCGGTCCGAACCGGGTGAGATCTCCGTCGTGGACCTCGGCGTCGCCGTGGACCGCCGCGAACGGCAGTTTCTTCATCTGGAGCGTGTAGACCTTGCCGTTCAGCAGTCCTTCGTCGGCGACGAAGAAGCTGCCGGCGACCGGGAGCAGGGACATATGCTCGCCGTAGCCCATCTCCTTTGCGATCTGGAGGCTGTGTGAACCCGCTGCGACGACGGTCGTGTCGGCCGAGAACCAGCCGGCCTCCGTTTCGACGAGGTACTCGTCTTCGGTCTCGTTGATCGACTCGACTTCCGTCCCGGTGTAGACGTCGACGCCGTCGACGTCGCGAGCCTCGTCGACGAACGACTTCGCGACCTCACCGTAGTCGACGGTGTAGCCGTCGGGCGTCTGGAGCGCCAGCATGTCCTTGGTCGGATCTCGGCCCTCGACGACTTTCGGCTCGATCTCCGCGATCTCCTCGCGACTGATCGCCTCGAGTTTCGGGAAGAGATCGCCGAAGCCTTCGTCGTGGTATCGGGTTTCGAGTTTGTCGACTTCCTCGTCACCGACCGCAAGCACCATCTTGCTGCGCTTGCTGTGCATCTCCCGGTCCGGGTCGTTCTCCTCGAGGTAGCCGGCGACCATCTCTGCCCCTCGCTTGACAGTCTCGGCCTTCTCGAGGGTGTAGTTGGTCTCGATGTCCCCGAAGTGAAGCGTCTGGGAGTTGTTCGTGTGGTGGGAGTTGATCGCTGCGATCTCGTCTTCCTTCTCGATCAGCGCGACCTTCTCGATGTCAGTGAAGTTCGCGACCGTGTACAGCAGCGATGCTCCGCTGATTCCGCCGCCAACGATGACTAGCTCGTATTCTTCTTTCATATCCGGTGTTCGAATCGGCTTTGCGCAATGCCGTTACCGACGAACGTTCATGAATATACTAAACCTCTCCTATATCGAACGGATGATCGTCGGTGTTCGTCCCGCTTCAGGACGAATGTAGTCCATAGATACCGTATCACATGGTATCACATAACAGTCTGATCGATTACACTGGTCGACTCGAGTCAGCGTCGTGACTGGTTCGAAACCGCAGGATGCGTCGGTCGGCCGCACCGAGGGGTGGGCCGACGGTGGCTCGTCCGCGTCGATCGCCGAGACTGCCTTCGAACAGACGAAAGCGCCCTAGAACGGACTCTCTGGATCGTCGAGTGTCGTCCCGCTCGAGTCCTCGACTGTGGTGTCGTCTAGCCACTCGAGTGCCTCCTCGACGTCGTGGGTCGGCGGCGAACAGGTTCGGTCGCGACAGACGTACAGCGTCGGCTCGCCATCACGGGCCTCGCGGCCGGCCCAGATCGCCGGCGGCTCCTCGAGGCCGAGTCGACCGAGCCACGCCCCGAGCCCCTCCTCGGTCGGCGGCCGGAGCGCGAACAGGCGGTCCGGACGATAGTCGTCGGCGAACCGCCCGCGCCACTCGTCTGGAAGTCGGTCGGCGGCGACGGTGACCTCGAGTACGCCCGACTCGAGGCGATCCGCCCCGAGACAGAGCGAGGCGTGCTGGAGAGCGTTCGTCTCGATGCGGTTCGCGTGGGTCTCGAGAACCGCGGCCGCGATGTCCTCGAAGTTGGCCTCCGCGAAGCCGTCGAGTGTCAACAGCGTCTCGACTGCGACGCCGGCCGCGGATGGTGTCGACTGGTCGTTTAGCTCCTGTGGGCGGGTCACGAGCGACTCGCCGCTTTCGGGGGTGAAGTACAGTGTCCCGGCCTCGTCGTCCCAGAACTCGGCTTCGATCGTTCGTGCGAGCTCGAGTGCGAACGCGAGGTGGTCGACGTCGCCGGTGGCTTCGTAACAGCCGACGGCTCCACGGGCGAGGAAGGCGTAGTCCTCGAGATAGCCGTCGATCGCGACGTCTCCCGCTTTGAACCGGCGAGAGAGTCGCTTCTCGTCGGTGTCCCAAAGTCGCTCTCGGACGAACTCGAGGGCGTCGACGGCCATGTCGGCGTACTCCTCTTCCTCGAGGACGAGCGCAGCCTCGGCACAGGTGCTGATCAGCAGGCCGTTCCAGCCCGCAAGCACCTTCTCGTCGCGATTCGGACGGGGCCGCTGTTCGCGGGCCTCGAACAGTCGGGTGCGAGCGTCCTCGAGTCGTCGTTCGATCTCGTCTTCGTCGAGGTCGTACTCGGTGGCCAGATCGGCGATCGAACGCACGTGGTTGGGCTGGTTCTGCCCCTCGAAGTTGCCCGACTCGGTGATGTCGTAGCGGGCACAGAAGAGGTCGGCCGTCGTCTCGTCGTCGAGTACCTCCTGGACTTCGTCGGGCGTCCAGACGAAGAAGGCACCCTCTTCACGCTCGCCGGTCTCGGGGTCGACGCTTTGTGCGTCGAGGGTGCTGAAGAAGCCACCCTCCTCGTGGGTGAGCTCGCGGTCGACGAAGGCAAGAGTCTCCTCGACGACGTCGGCGTAGCGCTCGTCGCCGGTCAGCTGATAGCCCGCGAGAAACGCCCGCGGGATCTCGGCGTTGTCGTAGAGCATCTTCTCGAAGTGGGGGACAGTCCAATCTGCGTCGACGCAGTATCGGTGAAACCCACCGCCGACGTGATCGTAGAGCCCGCCCGCGGCCATCGCGTCAAGGGATTCCTCGAGTACCTCGAGATACTCGCCGCGTCCGGTCCGGTCGTATGCACGTGCGAGGACTCGCAGGCGCGAGGGCTGTGGGAACTTCGGACCGCCGGAGCCGAAGCCGCCGTGCTGGCGGTCGGCACTGCGGACTGCTGCATCGGCTGCCGTCTCCAGAACCGCACTCGAGGGCGGCTCCGCGCCCGCAACGGCGTCGGGCGTCTCCTCGAGGCGGTCTTTCGCCGCGTCGGTCCACTGCTCGGCGCGGTTTTCCATCTCCTCGCGGTCGTCCGGACTCCTCCAGGAGCTGCTGATCCGTCGACAGAGGTCGAGAAATCCAGGCTGGCCGCGTTTTTCCTCCTTCGGGAAGTAGGTGCCGACGTAGAAGGGCTTTCCCTCGGGGGTGAGCCAGGCCGACAGCGGCCAGCCGCCTCGACCGGAGACGAGCTGTGCGACGGTCATGTAGATGCTATCGATGTCCGGACGCTCCTCGCGGTCGACCTTGATCGGAACGAAGTTCTCGTTGAGTACTTCGGCGACCTCCTCGTCGGCGAAGCTCTCTTCTTCCATGACGTGACACCAGTGACACGCCGAGTAGCCGATCGAGAGGAAGATCGGGACGTCGTGTTCGCGGGCGGCCTCGAGCGCCTGTTCGTCCCAGGGCTGCCAGTTGACGGGGTTGTCCGCGTGCTGGCGAAGGTAGGGACTCTCCTCCTCGTCGAGGCGGTTGCGCTGGGTTGGCTGGTCCATGCCCCCGGCTACGGGTGGCAATAATAAAAGTCCGGTGTATGTTACTAGAAGCGGACGTTCCGAACTGGAAACCGATCCAGTCGGCGACGGTTCCGGACGTCGAAACTGTCGGACCGTTAGGCCGTCTCTTCTTGCAGCAGGCGTCGCAGCACGAGGTGGAGCACGCCGCCGTTCTCGACGTACTCGACGGCCATCGGCGTGTCGACCTGTGCGGTCACGTCGAACTCGACGGTTTCACCGTCGTCTTTCTCGGCCGTGACGGTCAGTTCGGCGTTGGGCTCGAGGCCGTCCTCGAGGCCGGAAATCTCGAAGTACTCGTCGCCCTCGAGGCCGAGCTCCTCCCAGCCCTCGCCGTCCTCGAACTGCAGGGGCAGGACGCCCATGCCGATGAGGTTGTCGCGGTAGATGCGTTCGTAGCTCTTGCCGATCGTCGCGCGGATGCCGAGCAGGTCGGTGCCTTTGGCGGCCCAGTCGCGGCTCGAGCCGGTCCCGAGTTCCTCGCCGGCCATGACGATCAGCGGGGTGTCCTCCTCGCGGTAGCGCTCGGAGGCCTCGAAGACGGTCGTCTCCTCGTCGGTCGGGTGGTGGATCGTGTAGCCACCCTCCTTGCCGTCTAACATCTCGTTTTTGATGCGGACGTTCGCGAACGTGCCCCGCATCATGACCTCGTGGTTCCCACGACGTGAGCCGTAGGTGTTGAACTCGTGGGGTTCGACGCCGCGTTCTGTGAGCCACTGGCCGGCCGGCAGATCCTCGCCGAAGAGACCGGCGGGACTGATGTGGTCGGTCGTGACCGTATCACCGAGGGTCAGCAGCGCGCGGGCGTCGGAGACGTTGTCGACGCCCGGCTTCTCGAGCGGGAAGTCCTGGAAGAACGGCGGCTCGCGGATGTAGGTCGACTCCGGATCCCAGTCGTAGACGTCGCCCGTAGGGGCATCGAGCGACTCCCAGCGCTCGTCGCCCTCGTAGACGCTGGCGTACTTCTCTTCGAACATCTCGGGGGAGATGTTGTCGTGGATGGTCTCGCGGATCTCTTCCGTGTCCGGCCAGATGTCCTCGAGGTAGACCTCTTCGCCGTCGTCGTTCGTCCCGATCGGCTCCGCTTCGAGGTCGATGTCCATCCGGCCCGCGAGGCCGTAGGCGACGACCAGCGGCGGGCTGGCGAGGTAGTTGGCCTTGATCTTCGGGTGGATGCGCGCTTCGAAGTTGCGGTTGCCCGAGAGGACACTCGTCGTCCAGAGGTCGTGTTCGTCGATCGCGTTCTCGATCGGCTCCGGCAGCGGGCCGGAGTTGCCGATACAGGTCGTACAGCCGTAGCCGACGACGTGATAGCCCAGTTCCTCTAAGTCGTCGAGCAGGTCGGCTCGCTCTAAGTACTCCGTGACGACCCGGCTGCCGGGTGCGAGGCTCGTCTTGACGTAGTCGGGCACCTCGAGTCCCTGCTCTGCGGCGT
The DNA here is from genome assembly GCF_030848565.1 of Natronolimnohabitans sp. A-GB9. Taxonomy (GTDB): domain Archaea; phylum Halobacteriota; class Halobacteria; order Halobacteriales; family Natrialbaceae; genus Natronolimnohabitans. Next base: position 128,756 of record NZ_JAVDDV010000001.1, on the reverse strand, counting down.
TGCGGGCGAGCAGGCCGGCGCCGACCATCACGGACGGGTTCGACGTGTTCGTACAGCTCGTAATGGCGCTGACGAGAACGTCGCCGTGGCCGATCTCGACTTCGGTGCCGTCCTCGAGTTCGACGGGAACCTTCTCGTCTAGTGCCAGGCCCGGTCCGGCGTCGGTCGCGTCGGCTGCGGCCGTGCCGCTGCCGTCGCCGATCGCGGGTTCGCCGCCGGGACCGATGACGCCCTGTTCCTCGAGCAGGTTCGGGAAGTGCCCGTCGAGATCACCCATCGGGATGCGCTGGTGGGGCTTTTTGTGGCCCGCGAGGCTGGGTTCGACGTCGCTGAGGTCGAACTCGACGGTCTCGGTGTACTCGGGTTCCTGCTCGCCGAACAGACCCTGTGCCTCTAGGTACTCGCGGACGAGGTCGACGTGGTCGGGGTCGCGACCCGTGAGTTCGAGGTACTCGAGGGTCTTCTCGTCGACGGGGAACATGCTGATCGTCGAGCCCTGTTCGGGGGCCATATTCGAGATGGTCGCCCGATCCGCGACCGAAAGCTGGGAGACGCCGGGGCCGTAGAACTCGACGAACTTGTCGACGACGCCGACTTCGCGGAGCTGCTCGGTGATGTGAAGCACGAGGTCCGTCGCCGTCGCACCATCGGGAAGTTCACCCGAGAGGCGGACGCCGACGACCTCCGGCAGGGACATGTTGATCGGCTGACCGAGCAGTGCGGCCTCGGCTTCGATACCGCCGACACCCCAGCCGACGACGCCAATGCCGCCGATCATCGGAGTGTGGCTGTCGGTGCCGACGAGCGTGTCGGGGACGAGCCACTGCTCGCCGTCGACCTCGCGCTCGTGGACGACACGCCCCAGGTGTTCTAAGTTGACCTGGTGGACGATGCCCGTTCCCGGGGGAACGACGTTGAACTCGTCGAAGGCCTGCTGGGCCCACTTGATCGCACGATATCGCTCCTCGTTTCGCTCGTACTCGATCTCGACGTTTTGCTCGTAGGCGTCCTCGGTACCGAAGTGGTCGACCTGCACGCTGTGGTCGATCACGAGGTCACAGGGGACTTCGGGTTCGACGACCGTCGGGTCGACGCCTTTGCGGTCGGCGGCCGAGCGAAGCGCCGCGAGGTCCACCACTGCAGGAACGCCGGTCAGGTCCTGTAGGACGACCCGTGAGACCGTAAACGGCACCTCGGCGTCCGGAACGTCCGGTTCCCACGAGGCCGCGGCGCGGATCGAGTCGGCGTCGATCTGGTCGCCGTCGGCGTTTCGCAGCACCGACTCGAGTAAGATCCGGATGCTCACCGGCAGTTTCTCGAGGTCACAGAGACCCTGCTCCTCTAAGACCGTGAGATCGGCCATCTTGTACGTCTCGCCGTCGTGTTCGAACTCCCGGATTGCATCCGAGAACTCATCGGTTGACATTGTGTCCCCTTCGAAGTCATCACATTTGAAACTGCCGAGATTTCCGAGTAGAGGGTATTAACGCGCCGTACTTGTAGGTGGTTGACTACCTGAAGCTGTCGGTCGTATCGGCCCCTGTTTGTTTCAAAAATCGTGATAGAATCTACCGTGACCGAAAGGTTCCCGCTCCGCTCGTGAGATTCGAACCTCGGCATCGAACGGGATGGTCACACTACCGGACAGATCAGGCTGTCCGCACGTATTCGACGAAGTCGAATCCGTCGTGGGTATCGCGGTCGACCTCCTCCCACTCGTCGTCTCGATCCCAGGCGGGGAACTGGGTGTCCCCGCCGGGTTCCCGGTGAACCTCGGTCACGACCAGCCGCTCGAGTGCCGGCAGGAACTGCTCGTAGACGGTCGCCCCGCCGGCGACGAAGATCCGGTCGGCGTCGTCGTGGTGCTCCCGTGCAGCCCGCTCGGCCGCCTCGAGTGCATCCTCGAGACCGCCCGCAGTGACGGCGTTCTCGGGCGTCTCGAGATCCCGGCTCGTCAATACGATCGTCGTCCGGCCGGGAAGCGGTTCACCGAGCGCCTCGAGAATACCCTCGTAGGTGACCCGGCCCATGATCACCGGATGGTCCATCGTCGTCTCCTTGAAGTGTTTTAGATCCTCGGGAATGTGCCACGGCATGTCGCCGTCCGCTCCGATGACGCCGTTGTCGGCGACGGCGACGATACCGACGAGTTCGCGGTCGGACTCGAGGGCCGGCTCGGGGGTAGAATCGCTGTCAGTCATTCGGCGACCGCGAACTCGATGCCCTCGTGGGACTCGTATGCTTTCAACTGGACGTCTTCGTAGGCCAACTCGTCGATCGAAACGTCGGCGACCTCGAGGGTCGGGCGCTCGAGCGGTTCTCGCGAGAGTTGCTCGAGCAAGCCGGGAACGTGATCGAGGCGTTCGTCACCGTCGGCTTCGGCAGGGGCTTCGGACTCGAGCCACTCTCGGATGGTGAGGTACTCCTCGCGGTCGTCGACATCGGCGAGACGGGACTGCAAGGCCTCGAGGTTGTCGGCATACCACTCCCCGCGGTCGCCACGGCCGCAATAGACGTGGGCGTCGACGACGGTGTGAGCGAAGGTGCCGGGTTCGAAACCGGTCTGCTGGGCGATAACCTTCGTCAGCAGGGCATAGGCCGCGATATTGAACGGAACGCCGAGTGCGATATCGCCCGAGCGCTGGGTCAGGTGGCAGTTCAGTCGGTCGCCCTGGACGTTGAAGACGAAGGAGTAGTGACACGGGGGCAGCGTCGAGACGGCCGCGTTGGCAGGGTGCCAGGCGTTGACGACGAGACGACGGGAGTTCGGCGAGTCCGAGAGCGTATCGATCACGTACTGCAACTGGTCGAAGGTTCGACGACCGTCGGCCTCCTCCGTGACCCACTGCTGGGTCTCGTCGGGCCAGGACTCGCCCTCGAGTCGGGCCTCACCGTCCGGAATCGGATACCGTCGCCAGAAGCGGCCGTACGCGGTGTCGAGTCGTCCCTCCTCGTCGGCCCAGGCGTCCCAGATCTTGGTCTCTTCGCGGAGATTGCGGATGTGCTCCTCGCCGGAGAGATACCAGCAGACTTCGTGGAGCATCGAATCCCAGCGGTAGCCGTCCATCTGTTTCGTGGTCAAAAGCGGGTAGCCGTCCTGGAGATCAACCTCGTAGTGCTCGCTGAACGACGAAATCGTGTCGACGCCGGTCCGATTGGGCTTGTAGGTGCCCTCGGAGAGGACCGTATCGACTAACTCGAGGTACTGTTGCATTGTCGCTCCGTTGAGCGTGGTGGTTCTTAAGTCGTTGAGGTTCCGGTGGAGATTCGTCAGTATAGTCATACGTGTCCAGCGCCGTCGACCGGCGGTCGAGATCATTGACATTACCGGACAGAACGAGTGTGAGAGTTTGCCGCTCCAGTTCGGCGAATTCGCTTCAGTGGCTGCTGTCCGGTAGTCTGAACTCGAGTCTGCGTTCGTATCCGGTCACGAGTGTGCGGTTCACTTCCACTCCGCTGTCCAAACGCTCTTTATCGCCGCGCGCCTCCCGACGACCGATGCCCGCTCGAGCCGGCGCCACCGTCCTCGCGCTCCCGCCGTCGGTGATCGCCGACCGCCCCGTCGCGACCCTCGAGGACCTCGACCGAACGCTCGAACCCGACGCCGTCTGGGTGCTCGGTCCGGAACGCGAGCCACAGGCGTTCGCTCGAGCCCGGAGTACCTTCGCCGCGCCGGCGTTTCATCCGCCTCTCGAGACCGCCGGGAACGGCCCGCTGTCTCGGCAGGTGATCGACGGCGGGGTCGGCGGCGAGACGGCCTCACTCGAGGTCGCCGTGACGCCGGGGCTACAGAGCTTGCAGGCGGCCCCGGAGTCAGTCTCGAGGACGCTCGCTGTGGACACCGATCTCGCCGCGCTCGTCTGTGACGACGTCACGACGACGACCAGACCGACAGCCCTCGAGACGGATCTGGAGGGCACAGCGACAGTGGCTGACGCCTTCCCCACGGGCGAGGTAACGACTCTCTTGACGGGAAGCCAACCCGCCGGCTACGACGCGCTGTGGCACCTCGAGCCCGATACCGGTGCCGTCCGCGACGTCGACCACGAGACGATCGGCGGCGTCGGACCGCTCGCGGCCGACTGCGTCTCGGTCCGCGTTCGTGGCGCCGGTCCCGCCGAGGGCTACGGAAACGGCCGTTCGATCGCGAGCCTGCAGGTTACCCCCGGCGGCGTCACGAGCGTCGACACCCACGACGTGACCGACTACGGCCTCGAGGCCGTCACCGGAATCGGACCGAAGACGGCGGATCGACTCGCCGATCGAGGTGTAACCACCCGCGCGGAACTCCTCGAGACACCGGTCGAAACGCTCGCGGACCTTCCCAACGTCAGTCGCGAGCGCGCTCGCAGAATGCGCCAGCACGCGACGGTCCTCGAGGTCGGCGAGCCCCGCCGGCTCACCGACGAGTCGCTCCCGGGAGCGGACTGGCACGAGCCGCCGCTGTGTCTCGACATCGAGACCGACGGCCTCTCGCCGACGATCATCTGGCAGATCGGCGTCTACGATCCCGCAAGCGACAGCTACCAGACGTTCGTCGAACGCGGCGATCCGTCAGATCCGGGCCCGGTACTCGAGGCCTTCTGTGACTGGCTCTTGGGCATGCATCCCAACCGAGCGCTGCTCACCTGGAACGGCTGGCGGTTCGACTACCGACATCTCGGCGCCTTCATCGCGAAACACGTCCCCTACTATACCGAGGAGTGGGAGTCGATCCCCAAGTTCGATCTCTACCTGTGGGCGGTCACGGAGGAACACGCCCTGTTACCCGGGCGGACGAACGAACTCGAGGTCGTCGCCGACGCGCTTGGCTACGAGGGCGCAGGGACGGGTCTCGACGGCGCACGGACGGCGGCGGCCTACCAGCGGTTCATGCGGACCGGTGCGGAACTCGAGTGGGAGCGCCACGAGGCCTACTGCGAGGACGACTGTCGGGCGCTGTGGCACGTCTACGAGCGCCTCCGGGACGCGCCGCGAGCCGACGACGTTTCGCCCGCAAACGGGGCCCCAGCCGACGACGACACCGAACAGACAGGACTGGGTGACTTCTGACAGATGAGTGACCACCGACCGAACGCACAGGACGTCCCGATCACCGGCGACGAGCTGGTCGAAACCTATCCTGGCTTGCCCGACGACGTCACCGTCCTCGAGCGCCCCGGCCGACCTGCGGAGACGGTCCCCAGCGAGGACGTGCTCCGGGCCGATCTCGCGAAACCGCTCGAGCACGACCTCTACACCCACCAGGCCGATGCCCTCGAGGCGCTTGCCGACGGCGAAAACGTCTGCGTCGCGACGAGTACGTCCTCGGGGAAGACCCGAATCTACGCGCTCCAGATCGCGCGCAACTACCTCGAGGCGCGGGCTCGGGGCATCGAATCGACCGCGTATCTGCTCTATCCAACGAAGGCACTCTCACGGGACCAGGAACGGAGCCTGAACGACCTCTTCGATGAACTGGGCCTCGAGATCACGGTCCGAGTCTACGACGGCGACACCGAACGCGGCCGCAATCGCAAGCGGATCCGCGAGGAAGCCGACGTCGTCATCACGAACTTCGCCGGCGTGAACACCTACCTGCACGACCACGATCGCTGGGCACGGTTCCTCTCGGCGTGTGATCTCGTGGTGATCGACGAGTCACACACCTACACCGGCGTCCACGGCATGCACGTCGCCTGGATCGTCCGTCGACTGAAACGCGTTCTCGATTACTACGACGCGTCACCCCAGTACGTGCTTACGAGCGCGACGGTCGGCAATCCCGGCGAGCACTCGTCGGCGCTGATCGACGAGTCGGTTACCGTCGTCGACGAGGACGGCTCCCCGACGGGGCCCCGGGATCTGGTGCTCTGGAACCCGCCGCCTCGAGACCGGGACGGGAGCCACGACGGGCGCGACGAGTGGACCGAGGCCGATCACGACGAGGATACCGACGGCGACGACGCCCTCGAGCGCGTCCCCGCGACCGTCGAGGCCCCGCGAGTACTCTCGCATCTCACCTATCACGACGCCCAGACGCTGCTGTTTACGCCCTCGCGGAAGCTCGCCGAGCTCTCGATCAAGCGAGCGTCGGAACACCGCCACGACAACCGCCGCTACTACACGCATCCTGACCGGGGAAGCGCGCTCGAGCCCTATCACGCCGGCCACTCGCGGGCGAAGCGCCACGGGACCGAACACCGGCTCAAGACCGGCATTCTGGACGGCGTCGCCTCGACGAACGCCCTCGAGTTGGGGATCGACGTCGGCGAGATGGACGCGACGGTCCAGCTCGGCTACCCAGGCCAACGCCAGTCGTTCTGGCAGCAGATCGGACGCGCGGGCCGTGGGACGAAACGTGCACTCTCGGTGCTCGTCGCCGACCACCGCACACTCGATCAGTACGTCGTCTCGAATCCGGACTACCTGCTCGAGAACGACGTCGAGGACGCCGTGGTCGACGTCGACAACGACGCCGTCTTCGCGAAACACTTGCGGTGTGCGGCCGACGAACTCGCGGTCGACGAATCGGACGTTGGGACCGTCGCCGAGCGCGAGCGACTCGAGCGCGCCGTCGAGATGTGGCGTCGCGCCGGCCAGCTCCAGGGCGCTCTCGAGACGGGCGTCTCGTATACGGGACCGCCTCGACCCCAACAGTCGATCTCGCTGTACGCGACCACGGGCGAGGAGTACGACGTCCGCCTCGCCGACGATGTCGAGGACGAGTACGATCCCGAGATGGAACCGCTCGCGAAGGAACGCGTCCTGCGTGATTTCCACGAGGGGGCAGTCAGATTGCACCAGGGCCAACAGTACGAGGTGACGAGTGTCGACCACGGTGGGCCACGTCCGACTGTCACGCTGCGGCCGACGGACGTGGACTATTACACGCGCACGCGAACGGACGTGACCGTCCTCGATGCCGTCTCCGAGCAGTCCCGCGAGATCGGTGAGTTCACGCTGCATTTCGGTCGCGGCCAGGTGCTCGTCTACCACGGCACCTACGACAAGGTGGCCGTCCACGGCGGAACGAAACGGGAACAGGGGATCCCGACCGACAACCCGCCGCTGTCGATGGAGACCCAGCTGTGCTGGCTCGAGGTGCCACAGCGCGTCGAGCGCGCTCTCATCGAAAAGTACCGCGACGTCTCGATTCCCGGGCTCGAAGACGAGTTCGCCGATACCGCCCACCTCGGGTACGCAGGTGGGCTCCACGCCGCCGAACACGCGACGATCGGCGTCGCACCACTCGAGTTGATGGTCGACAAGCGAGACCTCGGCGGACTCGCGACGCTGTCGATCGACTCACACCTCGAGCAGCCGGCTCACTCGGAGTCGGCCGCCGGACCCGACGTGTCGGCAGGCGACGACGCTCCCAAGAACATCGCCGCCGCCGAAGCGACCATCCGAGAGATCGCAAGCGGCCTCGAGCGCGACCCGACCAGCGGCTGGTTCATCTACGACGGCATCGACGGCGGCCTCGGGTTCGCACGGGCGATCTACGAGAACTTCGAGACCGTCGCCGAGCGCGCACGGGAACTGATCGCCGACTGCGACTGTGGAAACACCGGCGGCTGTCCCGCCTGCGTGATGGACGAGCAGTGTGGCAACGACAATCAGCCACTCCACCGCGGAGCCGCCGTCGACGTCCTCGATCACGTACTCGAGAACGAAGACGAGAGCGCACTGGCAGCACACCTGCCCGACGAGGACCACGGCGGCGACCGACGGCCGCCGCTGTTCTACGCGTGAACTATAGGAGCCACTGCAAGTCATTGCACACCTGATCGCCAGACGGATCGGCGATCAGTGTGTAAACCGTTGCAGTTGTTACTATCCCTCACTTCACTCGCTCACTCGCATCTGCTCGTTCGCTCGTGGAGGTAATGGCGTTCTCGCCGATCCACTGGTAACGGAGGAAAATCGTCGCGTGACGTGGCGCATACTGTCAGACGGTATCAGTTGCACGTCGAGAACCGATCGGTATCGGCCGCGACCTGTTCCAGTATCGGCCGAGCGTCGTCGAACCGTGGCCCCCGTTCGATACAGCACAGGGAACGATGCCACTCGATGAACCCGTAATCGTCCAGCTTCGGGAGATGGACGTGGTGAAACTCGAGGCGTTCCGTCTCGTCGTCGACACGGGAAATCGAAGCGGTCCGTGGACTCTCCGTCAACAACTCGAGCAGGAGGCGCCGTCGGTGGTGATTCGACAGGCTGTCGTAGAGTTCGGTACGCAGCTGTCCCATCTTGGCTCGAAAGTTGGTCTCCGTACGGCTATTCTCACGCCCTAAATATAGAGGTGTATAAGACTGGAGGCTCTGACTTCGGTCACGAACCGTTCGTTTGACCACGTACGTGCATACATCTAACTCGAGCAAAGAGCAACGCTTACAGGTTCGTGCGTTCCGCTATCGACCATGCAAGAGAACGTGCTCCTGATCGGCGGTGGTGGCCGCGAACACGCCATCGCTCGTGCGCTCGAGGACAGTGGGGTCGACCTCTATGCCTGTGCGGGCAACAGAAACCCCGGAATCGCGCGGATCGCGACCGATTTCGAGACGCTCGAGACGACCGATCCCGACGCCGTCGTCGACTACGCCGAGGACGTCGACGCGACGCTCGCCGTTATCGGTCCCGAGGCACCCCTAGAAGCCGGCGTCGCGGACGAACTCGAGGACGCCGGGATCTACGCCTTCGGACCGAAGGCCGAAGACGCCCGGATCGAGACGGACAAGGCGTTCCAGCGCCGCTTCATGGAGGAAAACGACATTCCGGGCTGTCCCGATTTCGAGACGTTCGACGACATGGAAGCCGCCTGTGAGTTCGTCGACGAGTACGACGGTGATCTGGCGATCAAGCCCGCCGGCCTCACCGGTGGCAAAGGCGTAAAGGTCATCGGGGATCAGGTCACCCCCGAAGAGGGCAAAGAGTACATCCGCGAGTCCGACTACGACCGGATCGTCCTCGAGGAACGGCTGATCGGCGAGGAGTTCACCGTCCAGGCGTTCGTCGCCAACGGTACGCTCGAGACGGCCCCGGCCGTCCAGGACCACAAACGCGCCTACGAGGGCGACGAGGGACCGAACACAGGCGGAATGGGCAGCTACTCCGACGCGACGACGGCCCTTCCGTTCATGACCGAGGACGACTACGACGAGGCAGTCTCGATCATTGAGGCAACCGTCGACGCCCTCGATGACTATCGCGGCATCCTCTACGGGCAGTTCATGCTCACCAGCGAGGGCCCGAAGGTCATCGAGTTCAACGCTCGCTTCGGTGACCCTGAGGCGATGAACACTCTGCCGGTGCTGGAGACGGACTTCCTCGAGGTCCTGACTGCCGCCCGCGACGGAGAGTCGGTGCCGGAACTCGAGTTCGCCGACCAGGCGACGGTCTGTAAGTACGCCGTGCCGGAGGGGTATCCGACCGATCCCGAGGCCGGCGCGAAGGTACAGGTAGACGAAGAGAGTGCCGGCGACGCGTTGCTCTACTACGCCAGCGTCGACGAACGCGACGACGGCATCTACACGACGACCTCGCGGTCGTTTGCGGTCGTCGGACTCGCCGACTCGATCACCGAGGCCGAGGAGATCGCCGAAAGCGCCCTCGAGGTCGCTGGCGAAGAGGGCCTGCACATGCGCCACGACATCGGCAAGCCCGACCTCGTCCAGCAGCGCATCGACCACGTCGACGAACTTCGCGGCGAATAATCGAGCCGTCTCGAGATCGACGACGCCACGGATTCCTCGTGGCTACTGTCGGACAGAGCTATTCGACGTCGGTGAACTCGTCGACGTCCTCACCGACCGACGACCGGAGTTCGTCGACGTCGACGTTCGAACGTAACTGGTCCCGGTCGATCGCCGCCTCGAGCGTTTCGACGTCGGTCACCGCCTCGAGGCCGCCCCGATCGATCGCTGCCTCGAGCGTGTCGGCGTCGACGGCTGCGCCCAGCGAGTCCTCGTCGGCGTCGGTCGCTGCTTGCAGGGCCCGTCGGACAGCGATATAACCCGCGAGGGCGATGCCACCCGAGGCGATCGCTCCGGGGATTCCGTAGCGTTTGTAGCCGAACGTCACTGCCTTTTTCCCCGCGGTGAGTGCGCCGATCATCGTCTCTCGAGTTCGTGCGGTAGCCGAAAGAGGACCGGGCTTTCGTGTGACGATGGCCCGTCGAAACGGGTCAGCAAGTCATACGGTCTCCCGTCGTCACTGCCCGCCGATCGCCGGCTCCACTCCATCCTGGCGATCGGCGGGAGATCAGTACAGCAGTCCGTCTCAGTTCGTGGACGATTCGACGGCCGCGACCGCCTCGAGCAACAGCTCGACGGCGAGGTCGATCTCTCGCTCGGTGACGTCGAGTGGCGGCAGCAGTCGCAGTGTCTTGTGGCCACAGCCAAGCGTCAACAGGCCGCGTTCGAACGCGGCCTCGAGGACGGTCTCGCGTCGCTCCTTCGTGTCGAACTCGACGGCGAGCATCAATCCTTTCCCGCGGACGTCGATGGCTCCGGCTGCCTCGCCGTCTTCGATGGCGTCCTCGAGGCGGTCGCGGAGCTGTCGGCCTCGCCTGCGGGCGTTCTCGAGCAAGTTCCGTTCGTGGACGACGTCGATCGTCAGCGCGCCCTGTACCGAGGCAATGACGTCCCCACTGCCCCACGTCGACGAGAGTCGCCCCTTCTCGTCGGGGAAGACGTCCGATCGTGAGATCGTCGCCCCAACGCGGAGGCCCTTTCCGGCCGCGATGACGTCCGGGGTGAGCTCGAAGTGATCGACGGCCCACTGCTCGCCCGTCCGGCCGAGACCCGACTGAATCTCGTCGGCGACGATCGTCAAGTCGTATCGCTCCCGCAGTGCCTCGAGGTCGCGAGCGAACTCGGGCATGGCGACCCGGTAGCCGCCCTCGCCCTGGATCGGTTCGAGGATCAGGTAGGCGACCTCGTCGGGATCGATGACGCCGACGTCGGGGTGAAGTCGATCCGCGACGACGTTGCCGCCGGGACCGTCTGTCAGCCACCGTTCTTCGTAGATCGCTTCGCTCGAGGGGAAGGGAACGCTGACGACGCCCGGCAGTTCGGGAAACCCCCGTCGGTGGACGGTCTTCGAGCGGTTCAGCGAGAGCGCACCGAGCGTCCGACCGTGAAAGGCACCCTCGAAGGTAAACGCACGGTGGCCGCCCGACGCATAACAGATCTTGATGGCGTTCTCGACGGCCTCGGCACCGGAGTTCGAGAGGAAAACTCGGTCCATATCGTAGTGGTCGGTCATCGCGACTAGCCGATCCATGAGCTGGGTCGGCCCCGGAAGGTCGGTGTCCTCGGGGTCGCCACCGTTGCTCACGTAGAAGTCCTGTCCGGCGATCTTCAGTGGATCGACGAGGTCGAACGCCTCGAGTTTCTCGCGGACGGCGGGATTGTTGTAGCCAAGCGGCGCGGCAGCGACGTGACTCGTGAAATCGAGCAAGACGTTCCCGTCGACGTCGGTACAGAACGGCCCGATCGCCTCGGCAGTCGTGTCCCAGACGAACTCGTAGACGTGCGTACTGGGCGCGGCGTGTTCGTGGTGAAAATCGACCCACCGCCGAGCGCGTTCGCCGGGGATCTCCCCGACGCTCGGCTCGATCGTGTCGCGATCCATACGATGTGTTAGCATGCGAGTATAGTAATAGTCGCCGGCCGGAACGGTACTAGATCACGATCGCGACGGTCGCCAGTGCACCGCCGACCAGAAGCAGGCCGCTGTAGACGGCGACCTGATTTCGAAACCGGCTGTTCGACGACGTCGCCGCGAGCACGGTCTTGACGACGATACTCGAGACCGTCGCCAGCAGGATCGCGATCGTCGCCTCGGCCGGCCCGAGTTGGCCGCCACGGTAGAGGACGACGGCCGACGTCGTCGCTCCGGCACTCGAGACGAAGCCGCTGGCGACGGCGGTCGCGTAGAAGCCAAGCGTCCCGAACCAGCTCTCGGCCAGCGAACCGAAGACGAGGACGACGAGGAAGACGGCCCCGAACGCGAGGGCGTTTTTCATCGAGAACGGACTCTCGAGTTCGATCGGTCCGGATTCGCGCCAGTCGGCGGTCCAGGCGGCGACGGCGAACGCGGTCAGAATGACCGCACCGAGAGGGACGATCGCTTCGAGGAGCAGCGCCGTCCCGCCACCCATCGTGAAACCGACGGCGATGGCGAGGTTACGGGCGGCCATCGCCGCGTTGGCGAGCAAGATCGCAGCGACGGCGTAGGAGGCCGCCTCGGGCCGCTGGCGGACGTGATCGAGCATCGTCCCGACGACGGCCGTCGAGGAGGCCAGCCCGCCGAAGAAGCCGGTGACGGCGATCCCTCGACCGCCGTAGGTCGAGACGATGGCGTAGTTGGCGATCCCGATCCCAGCGACGGCAACGACCATCAGCCAGATGACCTGGGGCTCGAGCGGGATCACCAGCCCGCCGAACTCGAGGGCCACCTCGGGCGGCAACAGCGGATAGATGACGAACGCGAGGATGGCGAACTCGGTCGTCGAACGCATTTCCTCGTGGGTCAGTCCCCAGGCGAACTCATGGAGTTCCCGCTTGAGGACGAGCAACAGCGACGAGAGGACGGCGACGGTGACACCCTCGATGATGAACCCGGCGGCGACCAGCGTGCCGACGCCGTAGGCGACGAGCATCGAGACCGAGGTCGTCAGCGAGAGGCCCGCTCCGTCGTCGCTTAGCAGTCCCTGAATCGCCAGCAACACACCCTGGACGATCACGAGCAACCCACCGAGAACGAGAAGCGCTTCGCCGATCTCGGTCTCGAAGACCAGCAACGTAAAGACGGCTCCGAGGAGGCTGATCAGCGAGAACGTCCGGATCCCCGCCGACTTCTGTGACCACTCGCGCTCGAGGCCGAGAAACATCCCGAGTGCACCGGCCAGCGCGATCCGGACGACGGTCTCGTCCAGCGGCGCATCGGCGATCTGCAGCGTAACCTCGTTCACTGACAGACGTTCTCCGTGAGCACATATAAGCGGCGTGCCGAATTCGGCGTGGAGACGTGCTCACTGGACTCGCTTCTCTTGCAGTCGGCGACCGTCCCGCGGACAGTATAGTAGCCACTGAAAGTCAATGCACACCCGATCGCACGACGGCTGTGCGATCGGTGTGTGAATCGTTTCAGTTGTTACTATAGTCGAACGCCGACTCCGTCGTTTGGAACGAACAGTCCGGACACCGTTTGACGCGACTCGCTCGAGACATCTCGTCTGTCCGCTCCGACCCGCCCCAGCCGAAGAGAAATGGAACGAACGGGAGAAACAAGAACAGCAGTACCGTCTCGAGGAACACCCAGGCGGCGATACTCACGGCGACGCCGAGAAGTAACCCAACGAGCGCGGTGATCGTTCGCGACCGTACAACGCCCTACAGGTCGACGTACTGCGCTTCCCACTCACGGCGCGCCTCGAGTTCGCGCCGGCCGCGACGCGTCAGCGTATAGAAGTTCGTACGCCGGTCACGCCGTCCCTTCTCGACGAGTCCCTTGTCGACGAGGGTGTCGAGGTTGGGGTAGAGCCGGCCGTGGTGGATCTCCTTTTCGTAGTACTCCTCGAGTTCCTCTTTGATAGCCAGTCCGTGGGGTTCCTCCTCGCCAGCGATGACGTACAGTAGGTCTCGCTGAAATCCTGTCAAGTCGTACATTGGGAAAGTACCAGTCGTACTTACTGTCGAATTTTAATAAGGCTATCGGGTTGTTACGAGTGAAACAGTGATATTACCTCCGATACCTGGCGTCTTCGCGGATTCGAATAGATAACAGCTGTGATGGGTTCACGGACGGACATACGTAATCGGCAGTTCATGTTTACTGTCCGTTTAGATCGGTTTCGTATTTTTATACTACTCGAGGCAGAACCGATCGGATCAGGCAGATCTATAGACGACTATCGGATCCGCCGTAGACGACGCGAGAAACGAGAGTCCAGCAGCTACGAATTCGATTCCATTCGAAACAGGAAAGCAAATCGCGTGACGGGAAAAGTGTCACGCGATCGCTTGCCGCCCTGAATTGGTCCCCGCTGACGCTTCGGCCCTCCAAGCGAAGCGTCACCTGAACGATTTCTCCGCGTGTACTTAAAAGTAACGACACTGGCTCGGCGGCTGACACCTCACGGTCGCAACCGGCTCAGATGTGTTCTTCCTCGAGGACCCAGCCGAGGGCGCGTTTGTAGTAGGTGAACATCTCCTCGACGCCATCGTGGCGCATTTCGTCGCTCTCGAGGTGTTCTTTGAGGAACTCGTACTGCTCACGAATTTCGTCTTCGTCTCGCATACACGTCGGTATAACGCGGAGAACGGAAAAAGTCTCCTCGCTGATTCGGGTTGAACCACCGATTCGACGGAGGAGACGCCGGTAACAGCCGATTGGACCGAGCGACCGCTTCGTTACGGCCGTTTTCGTCGGGAAGCCGATGGTTTCGATTCGACAACGGTTCGGGAAATCGCTTATACTGCTGTCCGGGAGCGATGTCGAGAGAACCGATGGGACACGACGGCCGGTGGGTCGCTGGCCGCCCAGAGACGACTGCCGGGTAGAAGTCAGCCGCCGAACGGCCGATCTTCGTATCGACAGTCGACCGCGTCGTGCTATCGTGAGGTCGTACTCTCGTCAGGCCGTGGCTGCCCGTTAGAGCGCGTCGTCGGTATCGTCGTCTTCGTCGTCATCCATCATCTCATCGTCATCGTCGTCTTCCTCATCGTCGTCCAGCGTCAGCGTGACTTCCTCGTCGTCGCCGTCGATTTCGACGTCCTCCTCGGCCTCGTCGCCCTCGTATTCGGCCATGACGGTGTACTCGCCGTCCTCGAGGTCGTCGAACTCGACTTCGCCGTCTTCGTCGGTTTCCTCTTCTCGCGGGAAGTCCTCCTCGTCGTCTTCGTCGTCCATCATCTCGTCGTCATCGTCATCGTCCTCGTCGTCTTCGTCGTCCATCATCTCGTCGTCATCGTCATCGTCCTCGTCGTCTTCGTCGTCGTCCATCACCTCGTCGTCATCGTCATCGTCCTCCTCGTCGTCTTCGTCGTCGTCCATCACCTCGTCGTCTTCGTCGTCGTCCTCCTCGTCGTCCGCTTCCTCGAGTTCGACGGTCGCACCCTCGACTGGCTCTTCGTCTTCGTCCTCGACGATGACCGTCAGCGTGTACGTATCATCGTCGTCGTCCATTTCTTCGTCGTCGTCCATGTCATCGTCCATGTCGTCGTCTGCGGCCGGCTCTTCGTCGTCTTCTGGGTCGTCTTCGTTGCCCTCGTCGGCACAGCCAGCGAGTACGAGTGCACTTGCGGTACCTGCGGCGGCGACGAACTTACGACGGTTCAGTTCTGAATCGGACATATCTCTGGGTAGGATGTTCTCGGTAGTTTCAGTGGGGCCTGCAACTGCCGCCCGTTAATGACGTGTTGAACGTCATCTAACGCCCGATGACCGTCATCGATCGAATACCGTTCGGTGCATAAATTCGGCGGTGACTGCTACAACTGTCAGCAGTCGATGATAGTAGCTGCTGACGGTCACTGCAGACTCGAGCATCCGACAGTCGGCAATCGGCGTTACCACACCGGTCGTATCGTCGAACCGCCTAATCGAACGATAGCGCGGGCAAAACGCGCATCGAACACGTTCGACAGTCCGATCGACGTTCGTTCCTTTTTTACATTCATAAGATAGTTGTATGGACAGTACAATGGTGCGGTCGTGAAGCGACGGATTGCCCTCGGATTCGTAGTCGCCGTGATCCTTCTGGGTCTCCTGATCGGCGCAGTCGGCAGTCGAGACATCCTCGCCGAACTCTCCGAGGCAGACTATCGACTGCTCGGTCTCGGCTTCCTCTCGGGGGCGCTTGCGCTGACGTTTCGCGGACTCGTCTGGGAACGGTTTATCGCGCTGATCGACGAGACGATGTCGCGCAAACGGATCGGCAGTATCTTTCTGACTGCGATGTTCATCAAGTACGCGACACCCTACGGTCAGTTGGCGACCGAGCCGTTCGTCGCGTATCTGGTCTCTCAGGGCGGCGAAATGGCGTACGAAGACGGACTGGCGAGTATCGTCTCCGCCGATCTGCTCAACTACATTCCGTACTACACGTTCGGATTCCTGGCACTCGGCATGATCTCGATCGGTGGGACCCTCGGAGACGGAATGCTGGTGCAGTTCGCCGCGTTCGCCGGCCTGTTCGTCGTCGTCGCGTCGCTCGTCTACGTCGTCGTTCGCTGTCGAGAAGTGGTCTACAGGCTCGTTCTCGGCGCCGCTGCTGTGGTCCGCCGGCTCGTCGGCCGACTCACCGACCGATTCGACGACCAGCTCTCTCCCGGTGCCGTTCGCACGCGACTGGACGGCTTCTATACCTCCGTCGAAACGATCACGACCGACAGACGGACGCTCGTGATCGCGACCGTCTACGCTCACCTCGGGATGGCCTTCCTGATGCTGCCCGTCTACATCGGTGCGATCGCGCTTGGGTACCAGCTCGCCTTACCCGTCGTCGCTATCGTCGTCGCGCTCGGAAAGCTTGGATCGGTCGTCCCCGCACCGGGTGGTACGGGTGGCGTCGAAGCCATCGTCACGGCCGGGCTCACCACGATCGGACAGCTCGAGCCGGCCGCTGCACTGACCGTCGCATTGATCTACCGGGTCTGTACGTACTGGCTCACGATCGGCGTCGGGGGGCTCTCTGCCGTTGGACTGCTCGTCGGCGACACGTAGTCGACTCCGATGTGGTTTTTGGGCTGGCCGTCCGTACAGTACGGTATGAAGATCCGGGGCGAGCGCGAGTGCAAGGAGTGTGGGACCCGCTGGTCGTACTACGAGACGGGGAGCGTCGGCTGTCCCGCCTGTGGGAGCCTTCACAGCGTCGGCGTCGACGATCGCACCGAACACACCGATCTCCAGGTCGGGTTCGACCTCACGGACGTCCGCAACGCGATCGAGGAGCTCTCGACCGACGAGGTCGCCGACCGTGCTCGCGAGGCGTGTCGCGAGTACGTCCGCCGACGTGGTTTCGTCAACGCCGGTGACCTCCGCGAGCTCGACGACACCTATCTTGCCGCGAGCGAACTGCTCCACGTCGCCGACATCGTCCGACGGGACATCCGCCTCGAGGACCGCGAGGAGCTGTACTTCCTCTCCCTGCTCCGTGACGCCGACGATGGTCAGCGACCGCCCGCGACGGAGGTCCCACCGAGCCTCCACGGTCCCCGCGGGCTCGCCTACGCCAACGCCGTCCGTGAGTATCGACGTGACGTCCGTACCTGGGCCGCGGATCGGGATCTAATGACCGCCGAACGAAGTGCCTTAGAGACACTCGGCGAACACGTCACCCGCGTTCGGATGCTCGACGGTGAGATCGATCCACACACGGCCGACCGACTCGTCGAAGCCGCTCGTGACCTGGCAAACGGGCTACGCGGCGACGAGTTGGCGTTTACCCAGGCCCAGGACCGACTCGCCGATCTCGAGTTCGGTGTCGAGTAGCGACAGAAAAGAAAGCGATGGCCGCGGTCAGGGCAGTTCGACGTCGATCCCTTCCTGCAGGCTCGCGGCTTTGACCGTGTTGTACAGCAACATCGCTCGCGTCATCGGCCCGACGCCGCCGGGCACGGGCGTGATCGCGCTGGCCTGCTCTTTGGCACTCTCGAACTCGACGTCACCGACGAGTTCGTACCCCTTCTCGGTGTCGGCGTCAACCCGATTGACGCCGACGTCGACCACGACCGCGCCCTCTCCGATCATCGAACCGTCGACGAGTTCGGGTGCGCCGGCGGCCGCGACGACGATATCTGCACGACGGGTCTTCTCGGCGAGATCCTCCGTCCGCGAGTGACAGATCGTCACCGTCGCGTTGCCGTCGTCTGCCTTCTGGATCAACAGGTTGGCCAGCGGTTTGCCGACGATGTCCGAGCGGCCGACGATGGTCACGTCTTTGCCCTCGGTGTCGACGTCTGTGGCCTCGAGTAGCTTCTGGACGCCGTGGGGCGTACAGGGACGGAAACGGGCGTCGCCGGCCACGAGCCGGCCGACGTTCTCTGGATGGAAGCCGTCGACGTCCTTCGCGGGATCGACCCGACGGATGACTTCACGGTAGTCGACGTGGTCCGGAACGGGGGCCTGGACGATGTAGCCGTGGACGTCGTCGTCGGCGTTGAGGTCGGCGATCTCGTCGTAGAGGTCCTCGGGTGGGGCCTCCCCGTCGACGTCGACGTGGTAGCTCTCGATGCCGACCTCCTCGCAGTCGCGCTGTTTCATGTTGACGTACGTCTCGCTTGCAGGATCGTCGCCCATCAACACGGTCGCAAGCCCCGGCCGCGCACCGGCGTCCGCGAGGGTCTCGATCGCGTCCGTCAGTTCGTCTCGAATCTCGCTCGCGACAGCGTTCCCGTCGATGATCTCGGTCATTACTCGAGTGGGCGGCCGCGAGGCTAATCAACGCTCGGGTTCGTGCCCAGATTCGGTCTCGATATGCGAGTGAATATCCACGTTCGTGGATAAATTCTGGATACGTCCCGCGTTTAAGACGTCGTCAGCCGTCGGTGTTCCTGTCGGCCGTTCCCGGCTCGGAAACCGCCCAGGAAGCTGTGTCGCGCTCGTCGGTGACGACGACGTCGTACTCGGCCTCGAGGTCGCCGTACTCGTCCGTTTCTGTCGTCGAGTCGACGATATCTACTGCCGGACGACACACTGCAGAGACCGGTCGTACTCGAGACACGCTCCCAGTGACCGCGAGCGAAACGGTGAGAAATCGGTTCGTGAGCCTACTCGTACAGTGGGTTCGCGTCGCACAGCGACTGGACGTCCTCGCGGACCTCGGCGATCACGTCCTCGTCGTCGGGGTTGTCGACGACGCGGGTGATCAGGTCGGCGACCGTTCGGCAGTCTTCCTCGTCGAAGCCGCGGGTAGTCAGTGCGGGCGTGCCGGCGCGGATGCCCGAGGGGTCAAACGCCGAGCGAGTCTCGCCGGGCACCGTGTTCCCGTTCAGGACGATGCCGGCCTCCTCTAAGGCTTCCTCGGCGTCGCCACCGGAGGTGTCGGGGTGGCTCTCGCGGAGGTCGACGAGCACGAGGTGGTTGTCCGTCCCCTCCGAAACCAGCGAGAAGCCGTTGTCGGCGAGTTGCTCGCCAAGTGCCTTCGCGTTCGCGACCGTCTGTTCGGCGTACTCCTCGAATTCGGGCTCGAGTGCCTCCTTGAAGCCGACGGCCTTGCCGGCGACGTTGTGCATGAGCGGCCCACCCTGTCCGCCGGGGAAGACGGCCGCGTCGATGTCGTCGGCGTACTCCTCGTCACACATGACGATACCGCCCCGTCCGGCACGGATGGTCTTGTGGGTCGAACCGGTGACGAAGTCGGCGATGCCGACCGGCGACGAGTGGACGCCGGCGGCGACGAGACCGGTGATGTGTGCGATGTCGGCGAGATGGAGGGCGTCGACGCTGTCGGCGGCCTCCTGAATGCGCTCCCACTCGATTTCGCGCGGGTACGCGGAGTAGCCCGAGACGATGATGTCGGGTTCGAACTCCTCGGCGTGTTCGGCGAGGCCCTCGTAGTCGAGGTAGCCGGTCTCCGCGTCGACTTCGTACTGCTCGACGTCGTAGAGCTGCCCGACGAAGTTCGCCGGGTGGCCGTGACTGAGGTGGCCGCCGTGGGTCAGGTCCAGCGAGAGGATCTTGTCGCCGGGCTCTAACATCGCAAAGTAGACGGCCTGGTTTGCCTGCGTGCCCGAGTGGGGCTGGACGTTGACGTGTTCGGCACCGAACAGCTCCTGGGCGCGATCGATAGCGAGTTCCTCGACCTCGTCGGCGTACTCACAGCCGCCGTAGTAGCGCGAGCCGGGGTATCCCTCGGCGTACTTGTTCGTCAGGGCGCTCCCCTGCGCGTCGATGACCGCCTGGCTGGCGTGGTTTTCGCTGGCGATCATCTGCAGCGTCTCTCGCTGACGGTCTACTTCTCCTTCGAGTGCGTCGGCGACGGCGGGATCGACATCCCGAACGTGCTCGTGCTCCATGTCCGATGTGGCGGCTGGCGAGTGTATAAGTGTACCCGTCTTCGGCGAGTGTAGCCACTACTCTGCTGGCGATCGGCAGGACATCGGTACAGCAGCCCTACTGTCGGACAGCAGTCAGTGAGCCGTCGGTCGCGAACTCGCGGCCCCACCTACGGGACGGCCGCAGTCGCGCGACCGATCGTCGAATCGTGCTGTCCAACAGTACCGTACGAATCGTGCTCTCCGACAGTATTGTCAAATATCGTTGTTTTCCACCCGATACAACTAACTTTCTCGAGGGACATTCAGCTGACCGAATGATAGAGTGGGCGGCCGCGGGCGATACGCTCCGTGTCACCGACGCCGACAACACCGAACTGTCGGTCCACGGGAGCGCGCTCTCCGTCGACGGAACCGGACCCGACATCCCACGGCCGGTCGACGAGACGATCGTCGTGACCACCGACGAGCTCCGGTTTCCCCACGCAGTCGCCTACGCGTTTTCCCTCGGCGCCGACGAACAACACGAACTCGATCCCGACGGTTCGGCCCTGTCGCTGTCGCCCGGTGAGTACGTCGTCGATATCGACACCCAGATCAAAACCTACCTCCGGTTTTCCGGAGCGGCGACGATCGAGAAGACCGACGGCTACGAGGAGACCGTCGTCTCCTTTCCCGACCGGGTCCGTGTCATCGTCGGCTTCCGGAGCCACCACGAACTCCCCGCCGAAACGATCACCGTCCCCGACACGCCCGAGGGGATCGCCGCGGCGATCTCCCACCTCGCCGCTGCCCACAAGACCGACGGTCCCGACCGCACCTATCCGAGCCTCCGGGGCCACCCGTCGCTGCTCGAGCGCGGCGAGAGCCTCGAGATCCCCGACACCGTTCGAGCCGGTCGTCCCGACTCGGGTATCGAACTGATCGTACCGGCCGACTACGAGTCGCTGTTCGTTACCGCACCACTGGCCTACTATCTGCAGGCGACGGTCACGCCACGAGAGCCGCCGGAGACCGGGACGGCCGACGGTCCGATCCTCCGCCTGCCAGAGTTCGCGATCGAAACGCGACTCTCGGCGATGCCCGACCTCGAGCGCGACGTCGGGCGGCTGCTTCGCAAGTGTTTCTTCTTCGATTGTCTCGTCCGCAACGCCGGTCCCTACGGGACGAACCTCGGCGAACAGCGCATTCTCGAGGTCCTCGATCTCGAGGCCGACACGCTCTACGAGGCCACTCCACAACGGCGCCTCGCGACGTATCTCGAGGTTCCCGACGCCGCGATCGAACACCGACTCCCCGACTGGCATCTCTCGACGTACGTCCGACCGACCTACGACAGCGTCGAGTCGTTGCCCTTCCTGCTCGATCGGATGAGTATGATCTACATGCCCCGAACCTCGGAACTCGAGGGGAGGGAACTGGTCGAACGCTCCCTCGAGGACTTCTATCGGGCCGCTCCGAACGCAAGCGAAACCGGCGTCGTCGACAGGGCACACACCGGCCAGGTCGCGTCGGTCGATATCGTCAAACCCGACCTCCGGAACGGGCGGGTCCACGGCTGGCTCGCCGACGGCGTCCCCATCGACGTCTTCAAGACCACCACCGAGGCGTATCGGAACCGACTCGACTACCTCGAGCGCTCGAGCGACGCGACGTCGATCTGTGTCGTTTTGAACGATCCTGAGATGGCAGGCGAACACGACGACGTCGCCGCGATCTACCGCCAACGCGCCCAGGAACAGGCGATGGACGTCACCGTCGAGGAATCGCTCTCGACGGCCGCCCTCGGACGCGTCTTCGAGGACGAGTATGACTTCGTCCATTACATCGGCCACTGCGAGACAGATGGCCTGCGCTGTTCGGACGGCACCCTCTCGACGTCGAGTCTGCGACGCTGTAACGCCCAGACGTTCTTTCTCAACGCCTGTGGATCCTACTACGAGGGAATGGGACTGATCGAGAACGGCAGCGTCGCCGGCGCGGTGACGTTTTCGAAGGTGTTGAACGACCACGCCATCAAGGTTGGTTCGACGTTCGCTAAACTCCTCGTCAACGGCTTCAGCCTCGAGCGCGCGCTCGATCTCGCACGCAGGCGAATTATGATGGGGAAAGACTACGCCGTCGTCGGCGACGGCACTCACTCACTGACACAAGGCGAACATCGCCTCCCGATCACGATCGCCCTCGAGAAACTCGACGACGAGACCGGCGAGTATCTGGTTACGTTCGACTGCTACTCGACGCAAGCGACCGGTTCCTACTACTTCCCACACGTCGAGGACAACGAGTTCGCGTACCTCTGTGGCACCGAATCGAACTTCACGGTGACGACAGCAGAGTTGGGGACGCTTCTCGAGGAAACGGAAGCGTCGGTGATCTACAACGGGGACATCTACTGGTCGACCGAACTCGCATCGCGATTCGAGGCGGAGGCTACGGACCGCCGTAGGTGCTGACCCGCTTTGCCCGTATTACGTCTCGCTGTGCGTTCGCTTCCCCTCGCTTTCGGGCGATGAGTGGACACAGTATCGACCACAGTCGGTTCGCTCTGACACCCATATAGGAGTACGATGACAGATCTATGTTAAATATCTATTGCCAATTCCCACGTTCACCCTGCGAAACGGTCCTCCTGAATGTCTTCGAATATATAAAAACAATCTTATACAGCGATTCACTCCCCCGATTACGTTGCTGAGATGACGAGATCTGGGACAAAAATTACCGTCGTCATCGCTGTATACGATGTTATGGTGTGCAATCGGCCGCCAAAATTAAGTAATATCCGTTCGTTTACTTCTGTATAGACATGGCTTCGAATTTACTCAATCATCAGATTGACGATATCCTCGAGTCCGTTCTCGAGGACGCGACCGGAGACATCTACATGATCAACCCGTCGGGGGACGCCATCGAGGAGTTCGTCTCCGTCGCGACCGGGTTCGACGGTGAGCGCCCATCGGTCCACATGCTCGCCGACGAGCGCACGCTCAAAGACGTCATGGACGATTTCATCGTCGCATCGAACGCTGCCGATCTCATCAGCGAGGACGTCCTCGCGCTTCGCACGCTCGAGCAAGCGCCCGAAAACTCCCTGCTGGTCACGGAAGACAGCGTTATCGCCGTCGTCCACGCCGGCGACCGCGTCGGCGGCCTCATCACCGACGACGAGAGCTTCGTCGACGACACGTACGATACCTACACGGCCCGCTGGGAGGACGCCTCGCAGTTCAACCTCCGAACGCCGCCGATCACGGACGTCCGCGAGACGCTTTCCGAGGAGATCAGCCCCGACGCCGAGGCGGACTTCACCGCGATCCTGAACTCGCTGGAGACCGCCCGCGGCGACGGCGACGGTCTCGACGAGGTCACGATCTCGCTGCTCGTGGCCGCGAAAAACGAGGCGCTGCTGTACGACATCAGCAAGTGGGGCGAGGACGTCGGGATCGCCAGCAAGGCAACGTTCAGCCGCACGAAGACCAAGCTCGAGGACATGGGTCTAATCGACACCGAGAAGGTCCCGATCGACGTCGGCCGTCCACGACTCCGCCTGAAGATCGGCGACGAGCGCCTGCAGGAAGCCGACAACGGCCAGCTCGCGACGGTCGCACAGTCGATTCTCAACTAAACCGTTTTAACTGCGGTCTATCGCGGTCGGATACGATGTGACTGCCTGCGCTCCCGGCCGTTCCCTTTCGGTTTCGACCGCGGGGTAGCGCCGAAGCATGACGCAAACCCCAAGTCGACGCCGTGAGAGGATTCGAGTATGTACGAGGCCGTCCACGCCCAGCCAGACGGGGAGCGTTCGGTCGCCGAGATCGTCGAAACGGCGGCCGACTACGGGTTCGAGGGCGTGGTCGTTCGGAATCACCACGACTCGAGGGCAGACTACGACGCCGACGCGCTCGGTGCGGAGTACGGAATCGACGTCGTCTCCGGCGTCGAGATTCGCGCCGACGACCAACAGGAGGCCAGTGGCTCGGTCGGAAACTACCGGAACACCGAGACGATCGTCGCGGTCCACGGCGGGACGACGGCGTTGAACCGCTTTGCCGTCGAAACCGACAAGGTCGACGTGTTGTCCCATCCGATGGCCAACGGCGGCGACGTCAACCACGTCATCGTCAAGGCTGCCACCGAGAACGGCGTTCGCCTCGAGTTCGACCTCTCCGGAGTGCTCCGACAAAGCGGGGGCCGTCGTGTCAGGGCCATCCAGTCGTTGCGGAAGCTCGCGGAACTCGTCGACCACTACGACGCGCCCTACGTCGTAAGCGCGGAGCCGACTTCCCACTTCGAGTTGCGTGCCCCCCGCGAACTACAGGCCGTCGGCGAACAGCTGGGCTTCTCGAAGGAGTTCATCGAGACCGGGCTGACCGAATGGGGCCGTCTGGCCGAGCGCAATCGCTACGTACAGTCCGAGTCGTTCATTGAGCCGGGAGTCGAACGTGGGAGGTATGAAGAAGAGCCGTGAGGAACACGCCGCCCGTTTCGACGAGAAAGCCGGCGAGTACGACGAGTCGAAATCCGAAGAGTACCGTGCCTGTGCGAACCTCGTCGTCGAACACGCCGCTCCGGCGGCGGACGACACCGAGTCGACGGACGTCGTCCTCGACCTCGGGACGGGGACGGGCGCGATCGCACTCGCGCTTGCCCCCGACGTGAAACGGGTCGTCGGCCGCGATATCAGCGAGGGGATGATGGCGGAGGCCGAAGCGAAGGCCGACGAGGAGGGCCTCGAGAACGTCGAGTTCGACTACGGGAGCTTCCGTGAGCCCAACTACGATGGCGACGTGGATATCGTTACCTCGAACTTCGCACTCCATCACCTTTCGGACGAGGAGAAACGCGAGGCGATCGACGTCGTCGCCGCTCTCGAGCCACGAAAATTCGTCCTCGGGGACGTGATGTTCTTCGGCGAGCCCGATCCCGACGAGCCGTTTTACTCCCCCGAGGTCGACGACCCGGCGACCGTCGGCGTCCTCGCAGACGCCTTCACCGACGCGGGCTTCTCGCTGACCGCGGTCGAACGCGTCCACGACCAGGTCGGCGTGCTGGTCGCCGAACGGACGCCGGCCGCAGTCGAGGCGCCGTCCCCCGAGGCGGAGGACGACGTGGACGCATGAAACACCTCCCGAAACACCTCCAGCCGCGTTGGCGATATCTCGCCGTCTCCCTCGAGAGCCTGCCCGACGTCTCGATCAGCCGCCGAGCGTTCCAGCGGGAGTGTTGGTACGCGGCCCAGAACTTACTCGGCGATCCTGGAAGCGCACGCGCCGATATGACCGTCGTCAGGTTCGCGTTCGACGACGGACACGGCAAAGCGATCGTTCGAGCCCGTCGTGGCGAGTCCGAGCCAGCCCGCGCGGCACTCGCCTGCATCGACGAAATCGACGACGCTCCCGTTGGACTCCGGGTCCGTGGTATCAGCGGGACGATCCGTGCTGCCGAGCAGAAGCATCTGCGAACTTAAGTACGGTGCCGGACTCGAGAGTTCCCCCCGCTACCGTATAGATATCATCAACCTAACAAGACGGTTACCGCGTCGCTGACGCCCAGAAGCGGCGTTTATTGTGAAGATCTCTCCTTGAATACCTTGAGTCTTCGCGTAGCGGACACAGCCATCGCGGGAAGAAAACTATTTAGGACGCCGCGGGCAACTTTCCAAGGAGAGAAACGTCGTGTTCGGGAACGAGGAGCGAGTCGCCGTCGTCTGCGATGGATCCCCAGACGTGCGACTCGATGAGGCGTTTGCGGGCACGACAGACCTCGATTACGATTTAGCGTGATACTATGCAGGGACAAGCCCAACAGCAGGCGTACGACCGCGGCATCACGATCTTCTCACCGGACGGCCGGCTCTACCAGGTCGAGTACGCTCGCGAGGCCGTCAAGCGAGGAACAGCGAGCATCGGCGTTCGGACTGCAGACGGCGTCGTGCTCGCCGTCGACAAACGAGTCCCCTCCCCGCTGCTCGAGGACTCGAGCGTCGAGAAGATTCACAAGGCCGACGACCACGTCGGCATCGCCAGCGCCGGCCACGTCGCCGACGCACGGCAGCTGATCGACTTCGCGCGCCGCCAGACGCAGGTCAACCAGCTTCGCTACGGCGAACCGATCGGCGTCGAGACACTGACCAAAGAAGTCACCGACCACATCCAGCAGTACACCCAGGTCGGCGGTGCCCGACCGTTCGGTGTCGCCCTGATCGTCGGCGGTATCGAGAACGGCGAGCCGCGCCTGTTCGAGACCGACCCATCGGGGACGCCGTACGAGTGGAAGGCCCTGGCCGTCGGCGCAGACCGCGGCGAACTCCAGGACTACCTAGAAGAGAACTACGAGGACGAAGCCGACCTCGACGGCGGCATCGCCCTCGCACTCGACGCACTCGCCTCGGTCAACGATGGCTCCTTGCTGCCAAGCGAGGTCGGCCTCGCGACGATCGACGCAGAGACCGAGTCCTTCGAGCAGTTCGACCACGACAAGATCGAGTCCCACCTCGAGGAGAACGACCTCCTCGACGAGGGCGACGAAGACGCCGAGTAATCGAGCCACCGACGTCGACGGCCGTCGTGATCGACCGCCGTCGTACGGACTACCGATGTGCCGGCTGACCGCAGGACGATCGCGGTCGCGCCGGAACTGACTTCCAGCAGTCCGTATCAGGAAAAGCTCTTTTAATCGGCCGGGGAAAGTTCCCGGTATGATATCTCTAGACGAGGCAGTGACGGCGCAACTCGAGTCCCACGGGGCGCGCTTCGAAGTGTTGGTCGACCCGGACGCGGCACTCGAGATCAAACGCGGCGAGTTCGACGGCGAGTTAGAGGACGTTATCGCTGCCGAAGACGTCTTCGAGAACGCCTCGCGCGGCGACCGCCCCGCCGAAAGCGATCTCGAGAAAGTCTTCGATACGACCGATCCCCTCGAGATCATTCCGGAAGTGATCAAACAAGGAGAGATCCAGATCACGGCCGAACAGCGCCGCGAGATGCAAGAACAGAAACGCAAACAGCTGATCGACACCATCGCGCGCAACGCGATCAACCCGCAGATGGACAACGCCCCCCATCCGCCCGAGCGCATCGAGAACGCTCTCGAGGAAGCCGGCTTCACCGTCGACCCGATGGAACCAGTCGAGAGCCAGGTCGACGACGCACTCGACGCGCTTCGGCCAGTGATCCCGATCCGGTTCGAGGAGGTGACGGTCGCGGTCCAGATTCCCGCCGAGTACGCCGGCAGCGCGCAGGCACAGGTCCGTCAGTTCGGCGAACTCGAGCGCGAAGAGTGGCAACCCGACGGCTCGTGGATCGGCGTCGTCACGTTCCCCGCGGGGATGCAAAACGACTTCTACGACGTCGTCAACGAACACTCGAGTGGGAAAGCGGAAACGGAGATCATCAAGGACAAAGACGATCTGAAAACACGATAACGGTCGGGGTGTCGCCGAACGAGAGACGTCACACGGCAACGCGAGTACGGCGGCGATACCATCGAGCACGGGATTCAAGACGGTCCGGGGCGTACCGATAGCTATGAGTAGCGTTCGTCCAGCGACAACGGAGGTGACCGACCGGCATCCCTAGTGTGGCCGGACACCTCCTGTCTCGAGCGCGGGGCCGTCGCGAACGGCACGCGCAAGCGACGGTTCGCCGGACCGACCAGCTGCTCGTCTCACGTCGTCACGAGCAACCACGTCCGAGCGAGAGTTACAAACACGTCCTCACAACCGCATGAAAGCGATCATCGCCAAGCGCGTCGATTCAGGAACGCCCGATACGAGTGAAATCCGAGACCTCGCCGAGGCGGCGGGCTATACCGTCGTCGGCGAGATCACCCAGTCCCGGAAGGCCGATCCGGCCCTTCAGCTCGGCGAGGGGAAAGCCGAGGAACTCGCCGACGAGGTCGCCGTAACCGGTGCGACGACCGTCATCTTCGACAATCGGCTCGGTCCCTACCAGACGTACAACCTGGGACAGCTCCTGCCGGAGGGTGTCGAGGTCATCGACCGATTTACGCTGATCCTCGAGATCTTCGGCCAGCGCGCCCAGACGCGGAAAGCACAACTCCAGGTCGAACTGGCCGAACTCCGGTACGAACTCCCCAGAGCCGAGGCCAAGACCAGCCTCGCTAAACGCGACGAACACCCCGGCTTCATGGGGCTGGGCGAGTACGACGAGAGCCGCGAGCAGGACATCAAAAACCAGATCAGCCGAATCAAGGACGAGCTCGAGCGCATCGAGCAGACCGAGGAACACCGCCGGGAGCGCCGGCGTGATTCGGGGTTCGATCTGGTCGCGCTCGCTGGGTATACGAACGCCGGGAAGTCGACGCTGTTGCGTCGACTCGCGGCCGATCTTGACGTCGAGGAGAACGAGGATCTCCACCCCGATCTGGACACGACCGCGGAGTCCCAGGACAAACTGTTTACGACCCTGGGAACGACGACTCGACGTGCGGACATCGAACCGCGTGACGTGTTAGTGACCGACACCGTCGGGTTCATCAGCGATCTGCCCCACTGGCTCGTCGAGTCGTTCAAGTCGACGCTCGACTCCGTCTACCGAGCCGACCTGGTCTTGCTCGTCGTCGACGTCAGCGAGGATATCGACGAGATCCACGAAAAACTCGTCACCTGTCACGACACCCTCTACGAACGCAACGAGGCACCGATCGTCACCGTCCTCAACAAAATCGACAAGGTCGACGAAGAGGAACTCGCGGAGAAACGAGAGGCGTTGTCAGCACTCGCGCCGAACCCGGTCACTGTCAGCGCTCGCAAGGGAACGAACGTCGAGAAGCTACTCGAGCGTATCGACCGCGAACTCCCTGATTGGGAGGAAGAACGGCTGCTGTTGCCGATGACCGACGACACGATGAGTGTCGTCTCGTGGCTCCACGACAACGCACACGTCGAGGACGTCGCCTACGGCGACGAGGACGTCGTCGTCTCCTTCGAGGCCCGTCCCGCTGTCATCTCACAGGCACGCTCGCGGGCAAGCGAGTTGCGGACCGCGGCTGCGGAGTCGGCATAACGGACGACGGATCGTCGGTTGTGACGTGGTCCTCGATACTCTCCCCCATGCCATTTATCATCAACATACATAATTATTCGCAATCGTCGTCCGACCCAATATTATAAACCGTTGTTTGAAGTCCAGTAAGATATGGAACGTGTTGCGATTATCGGTGCGTCGATGACCCAGTTCGGACAACGCGAGGGCGAGTGGATCCTCGATCTCCTCGCAGAGGCCGGACTCGAATGTCTCACGGACGCAGGTGTCGACGCGGCGGAGGTCGAACACCTGTACGTCTCGAATATGGCAAGCGGCGAGTTCGAAGGACAGACGGGAGTCCCGAACGCGTTGGCTCACGATCTCGACGCGATGCCGGCCTACACCCAGCGGGTCGACCAGACGAGTTCCAGCGGTGGCGCTGGCATTTATGCCGCCTGGCAGTCGGTGGCAAGCGGCGCCAGCGACATGACGTTGCTCGTCGGCGGCGAGAAGATGACACATCGGACGACCGGCGAGGCAACTGACGTCATCGCGTCGCTGACCCACCCCGCCGAGTACAAGACCGGCGTCACGCTTCCCTCTTTCGCGGGCCTGACCGCACGTCACTACCTGGAACGGTTCGATGCGCCCCGGGAAAGCCTCGCGAAGGTCGCGGTCAAAAATCACAAGAACGGCGTCGATAACCCGAAGGCCCAGTTCCAGAAGGAGATCGACATGGAGACTGCCCTCGAGTCGCCGATCGTCGCCGATCCGCTTCGGCTGTACGACTTCTGTCCGATCACGGACGGGTCGGCGGCGTTGATGCTCTGTCCCGAGGAGGTCGCCCAGGAGTACACCGACGACTACGTCGTCATCTCGGGAATCGACGGCGCGACCGACACCCACGTCGTTCACGAACGCGACGACCCAACGATCATGGGCGGCGTCGTCGAGAGCGGTACGGGAGCCTACGAGATGAGCGGCTACGGGCCCGACGATATCGACGTCGCTGAACTCCACGACATGTTCACCATCCTCGAGTTCCTCCAGATGGAGGGGCTGGGCTTTGCCGAACAGGGCGAGGCCTGGCAGTTAGTCGAGGAGGGGTACACCGAGCGTGACACCGGCGAGTTGCCGATCAACACCTCCGGCGGCCTCAAATCGAAGGGCCACCCGCTTGGGGCGAGTGGCGTTGCACAGGGTGTCGAGATCTACGAACAACTAATGGGCGAAGCCGGCCCGCGACAGGTTGAGGCCGACGTCGGCCTGGCCTGTAACGTCGGCGGCTTTGGTAACTGCGTTATCACCACGATCATGGAGGCAGCACGATGACCATGGAAGCGTACAAGTACGAAGACGGTTCGATAAGCTACCCCGGCCATCCGCGTGGCCCCGGCGGCGCGGAGCCGGTCGAAACAATCGATTTAAGCGAGTACACCGGCGAAGTCGTCACCTGGACGACCTCGATGGCCACCCCGCCCGGTGTCCGCGAACCGAACACGCTCGCGATCGTCGAGTTCGAAATCGAAGGCGAGACGGTCCGTGCGATCGGGCAGGCGACGACCGACGAGATCGAAACCGGTGACGAGGTCGAACCCGTCTACGTCGACGAACTGCGCGAACCCGGCGCCGGTATCCGCGAACCCGAAAGCCAGGACTGGGACGGCTATCGGTTCGAGCCGGTCTAGGACTCGTTTTCCCCGTCGGAGCCGGTGTCAGCGTCGGCACCGTCGCTCCCGTCGGAATCGTTCGACCCGTCGTTCTCGTCATCGTCAGTTGCGGCCTCGTCCCCGTACCGATCTTTCAGCGTCTCGAGTTCGGCGTCGACGTCGACGTGGGACTCGGCGGCATCGTCGGCATCGGGTTCCCCGTCTTTGCGGGCGGTTCCGCCGCTGACTTCGTCGACGGGCCCGTCCTCGATATCGATCCGAATCGTCTCGCTCGAGGACGCCGTGTCGTCTCTCGGCTCGAGGTCGCGGTCGGTACCGGCGTCACCGGACGTCTGCAGACGGCTGTCGACGTCGTCACGCAGTTCTCGCGCTTCGGAGAGCAACTCGCGAGCCCGATCGTCGGCGGGCAGCGATCCGTCAGACGCCGCCTGCTGCAGCTGTGACAGGACGGTATCGAGTCGAGAGAGCGTCGTCCGCCGAAGCTCGGTCGCCCGATCGCTCGTCGCACTCGCGGCCTCGTTCGTTCGATCGCGGACCTCCCGCTCGGTCCGGGCGAGCCGCAGCGCACGCTGGAACCCCTCGAGTGCGCGGACGCTGGTCTCCAGTACTGCGATCGTGGCTGGGATCGCGATTTCGTCTGTAAACCGCAGGAGCTCCCGCGGTGTCGGCGGTCGCGGACCCGGCGGCCGAAACGGACGCCGGGACTGGCGCTGGGTCGACTCGAGTTCCGCACGCAGGTCGTCGACCGTCCGCGTGAGTTCGCGAACCGTCTCGACGAGTTCGTCGTCGTGGTCGGCCATACCGTGGGTACGACCGCCGGGATGAAAAGTCGGCCGTTCGCTCGGGTCGGTTCCCGTCGGCCACACCGAAGATCGCTGTACCGAACCGATCCAATCGCTTTTAGTTTACGCGACTCCCCGACACTGGTGTGCGAATCGAGAATAGCTTCATTCCCGTTCGCGGCGTCGGGGAAACCACCGAACGCCGACTCTGGCGCCAGGGGATCACCCACTGGGAGGAGTTCAATAGGACCACCAGCGTCGTCGGTGACACCGTCGCCGACCGTATCGAGTCGTTCATCGAGGAGGGGTGGACCCACCTCGAGCGCGGCGACGTCTCCGTCTTCACCGAGGCGCTGCCGGCCTCGAGTCGCTGGCGGTGTTACGAGAACGTCAGCGAGGAGACGTGCTTTCTGGACATCGAGACCACCGGTCTCGACGCGAGCACGAACGACGTCACGACCGTCAGCGTCCACCGCGGCGGCGAGACGAAGACGTTCGTCAAGGGACGCGATCTGACGGCTCGACGGCTCGAACGCGAACTCGCGGATTCGTCGCTGCTGGTCACGTTCAACGGACAGCGTTTCGACGTTCCGTTCCTCGAGACCTGTTACGATCTCGAGGTGACGACGCCACACGTCGATCTCATGTACCCCTGCAAACAGCTCGGTCTCGACGGGGGGCTGAAAGCGATCGAGCGCGAACTCGGGATCGATCGGGATATGCCCGATCTCAGCGGCCGCGATGCCGTCCGCCTCTGGCACGAGTACGAGAACGGCGACGACGGTGCACTCGAGACACTCGTCGAGTACAACCGAGCGGACACGCGCAACATGGAGCCGCTGATGGAGATCGTCGCGGATCGACTCCACGAGACCGTCTTCGAGGCGGCTTGCGAAGGCGAGTAGCGATCGTTTCGGTCACCGGGTCCGCGTTTCCTCGCGAACGTCGACGTCGCCGTCGCTCGTGACGACGACGTGATAGCCGGAAAACTCGAACTCGACCCGACCGGTGCCACGGCTCGTCCCGTCCTCTCGGGGCGCAAACAGCGCCTCGAGAGCCTCCGGGTTGATAACGTCGTACAGTGCGTCGTACTCCGGTGGCTCGATCTCTGTCGGATCGACGCCTTCTCGTTCGGCGATGGCGGCGATCACTTCGTAGCAGACCGAGTCGGTCGTGGTGGCATCCGAGCGGTCGACTGAGAGTAGCATTGCTCGGACGGTTTCAGTCGTTGCTCATAAATCCTCTGTCCTCAACGAACGCTTGCTGTACTCATCTATACTCTAACGTGCAAACATATACACTGGAGTATATATTCCTGTCTTATAGAGAAATAATGTTATGTATTTCAGTACATATTGAACAATTCAAGCGATAGTATTCACAGTACAGGCCCTGATTGTGATACTGTCGAACAGCAGTCAGACGGTCTCCTGTCGTCACTAACCGCCGATCGCTGACCCCACCCTGGCGATCGGCGGGAACTCGGTACAGGAGTCCGTATCAGTGACTTATCGGTCGCGACGCCACGGCTGTCCCCGCGGCGATAGCCCAGCCGCGCGACCGATCGTCGTATCGTGCTGTCCACCAGTAAGAACGGCCGAAAACGGTTCTGTAGGCTACTCGTGTAGTGGCGTCGACCGACTCGTCCACTGGAGCGGTCTGCCGTAGGTGACTCGAGCGCGAGCGGGCAGCGTTCAATCCGACCTCGGACGGACGATCTTCGATCATCGGATCAAGTACTCCATTAGCCGAACATATTCGCCTGGGAACGTTCGTGGCTGGAGGATCTAGCACCAAACATGCCAGCCGAGAGCCAGTCCCGATGAGCGACCGGACGCAACCAGAGACGACCGTCACTGTCCGTTGTACCGGCCACGTCCGCGAAGCTGTCGGCCAGCACGAACTCACGTTCACCTTCACTGGAACGCGCCTACGAGAGTTCCTCGAGTCGTTTTTCGACGCATACGACGTCGAAGAGATGCTGATCGCGGAGACGGAGGCCGACGCGACGGCACACGGCTGGGCCCCGGTTCCCGACGACCTGCCGGGGACCTGGCGGAAGAACCCGAAGGCGAACAGACCAGGGGTTGATCTGCGTAGCCACGTATCGCCGACGCTGGGAAACGTATCCCGGCATTATTAATATTGTCTAGTATAATAACAATTATAAGTAAATAGTTGAAGGTGTTAGTATGAATCGATCACGACGAGCCGTGCTCAAGTCTGGTGTCGGTGTGTTATCGGTAGGGATACTGGCTGGTTGTTCCGACGAAACCGAAAGTGATGGATCAGCATCGACCGACGATGCCGATCCCGAGAGTTCCGACCCAGCGGATTCGGAGTCGGATGCCGGAGACGAAGACGAGAAGACGGAGGAGGAGTCGGCGGACGATTCGGATCCCGAGCCGGCGGACGAACCACTCGAGTTACTCGCGGAAGGCGCTGTCGACCACATTCACGCGTGTAGCCACGCGAAGTTCGACGAGCGAGAATCCCTCGAGGCAGGCGACTCGACTGCCGACGCACCGACGATCGACGAGACTCACACGATCTGGGACGTCAGCTATCAGGGGGACCACGGACAGGTCGTCTTCGATGCGGCCGCCCATCACCGCTCCGGTCCGTTCGTCTTTTATACTGCCAACGGGACGGCCTACGCCGTCGTCGGCACCGAACTCGAGCGCGAAGCCGTCGACGACGATACCTGTGACCTGCTCGATCGGTACGTCGTCGTCGAACCTGACGACGGTCAGATCGAACTCGTCCTGACGGACGATTCGGAACTCGAATTCGATCAGCCGGACGAGGCCGACGAAACCGATTCGGACGGAACCGGCGAGGACGGATACGAAACGTACGACGTCAACGGAACAGCCGTTCCCCTCGCACCCACGGACGACGTGTTCGAGTGGTACGAGGACGACGACGAACTGATCGTGGTCGACGCCCGCTCGGAGACGGCCTACGAACGAGTTCACATTCGCGGGGCCGTCGTGAGCCCGGCACCCGACGGACGAGAGACGGACGATCCACTCGACGACGTTCCGACGGATGCCCGGATCGTCACGTACTGTCCGTGTCCGCATACGCTCGCGGGTCATCGAGCTGCTTCGCTCATCGAAGACGGATACACCGAGGTGTACGCGCTAAAAGAGGGACTCCAGGAGTGGATCGACCGCGGCCATCCGATCGAAGGAACGGACGTCAACTGAGACGGAACACTGTGTCGATTTCCCGGTGTAACCGTCTACAGGTCCCGATCACACCGGAACCGACGAACAGCTGACAGCCTGATACTGCCGGACAGCACACTGCACGCACCGATCGCGTCTCGATGCCTGAGGTCCCGCGACGACGTCTCGAGTGCGATCAGATTTTCCTGACTGTTGTCAGCGTGTTACTGTCTTCGGGCCGATTCGTCCTCGAGACGACGCTTCAACAGATAGCTCGCGCCGCCGATCCCGGAGAGCGTTCCGACGATCCCGAAGCCTGGCATGCTGTCGTCGTCATCGCTGTCCGGATCGACGACGGATACCGTCTTCGTCGTCGAGTCGGAGACGGAACCGATAGTCACAGTGAGTGTAACGTCGTATTCGCCGGGCTCCTCGAACGTGTGGGCTATCGTTTCACCGGTTTTCGGGAGCGATTCGACGTCCGGCGACGTCCACTCGTAGTCATCGATATCACCTCCCGATCCCGCCGCGTCGAACGTCGCTTCCGTGTCGATCTCTGGTTCCGACGGATCGACGGTAAACGTCGCCTCGGGGCCTTCGATCGCCCGCTCGACCCACTCGTGGTGGTTTCCGAGCGTCCCGCGATTGAGACGCGACCCCTCGCTCGAGCCATCGACGCCTGCGTTGACCGCATAGACGTTGACGTCTTCGCCGCCATGACCGCCGTCGGCGCCGATGTAGAGTGTACCGTCGACGACCGTCGGCGACGAACGAATGTTTCCGTCGGTCTCGAACGTCCATACCTCGCTCCCGTCAGTGGTATCGATAGCGTAGATGTTTCCGTCGTAACTGCCGGCGAAGACGACACCGTCGGCGACTGTCGGCGACGACTCGATCGTGTTTCCAGCCTCGAACGACCACTGCTCGGTACCGTCGTCGGCAGCCAGCGAGTACAGTCGGGAGTCTCGGCTGCCAATATAGACGCTTCCGTCGGCTGCGGTTGGTGACGAGCGGACGACGTCGTCGGTTTCGAACGACCACTGTTCAGTGCCGTCGTCGGCGTCGATCGCGTAGACGTTCCCGACCGGTTCTGGCTCTGATTCTCCCGCCTGCTCGACAGACAGCGTTTCTACCGTCCGCGTGCTGGTCGAACGGGACCCCGGTTCGGTTCGAAGATCGGTGCCGTCGTTCGTGTCCAACCAGCGAGGATCACGCATGGCACTCGTCGTCGCCAAAGTCGTCGTCGGCTCCCTCGAGGCGGTCGTCACCTCGCCGTCGTCCGGAACTCGTGAGTCGGCGTCGCCGACGTAGACGGTTCCCTCGTATACGGTCGGGGACGAGGCGACGTAGTCGCCGGCCTCGAACGACCACTGTTCGGTGCCGTCGTCGGCGTCGATCGCGTAGACTGTCGCTTGCGCCTCGTTGAAAAACGATCCGCTGCCGATATAGACGGTGCCGTCGGCGACTGTCGGTGCGGAGACGACCCAGTCGTCGGGGTCGGAAAACACCCACTCTTCGGTACCATCGTCGGCGTCGATCGCGTACACGTTGGAATCCTTCCCGCCGACGTAGACGGTACCGTCTGCCACAGTTGGCGACGACCAGACGTGCTCGAACTCCGCATCGACGTCGGTCTCGAAGACCCACTCCTCGCTACCGTCGGCCGTGTCCAATGCGTACACGTTCCCGTCGTTGCTGCCGACGTAGAGCGTACCGGTGACGACTGCCGGCGACGAGACGATCAGCCCTTCCGTTTCGACCGACCACACCTCGGTGCCGTCGTCGGTATCGATCGCATAGACGATCCCGTCCCGGCCTCCAACGTAGAGGACGTCATCGACGACGGTCGGGGACGAGCGTGTGATCCCGAACTCGGTTTCGAACGACCAGTACTTCTCGCCAGGACCGACCTCGTCACGGGAGGTGGCCGCCGTGACACTCGAGAGCCCGACGGCGCCGGCGGCGCCAGCAGCAGTCAACTGGAGGACGCCGCGCCGATCGATCGACCGGCGATTCATCGATCAACCACCGCTGGACGGTGCCAGAGTCGCAGTATCGATACCTTGCTGTGTTGGTTTCTCACCGTCGAAGGATAAGTCCGAATCATAGTACCGTACTGATGTTAAAATAAAACTATAATTTAATACTTTCGAATATTAAATTGTGTATTGTTGTTAACAATCGGCGAGCTAAGAACACCGACTCGAATCCGAAGCCCGGCGGAGGGGACACTGAACCTGTCGCTACGGTCGACCGTGACCGACCCTGGTCGAAGGAAGCGATGACTCGGCGAAACGACGGACGAAAAATCGAGTGTTGCTTCGGCGTTACTCGAGAACGACGAGCGTATCGCCCATGTCGACGCTCTGTTCTTCCTCGACGGGGATCTCGGTGACAGTGCCGCCCCGTTCGGCGACGATGTCGTTTTCCATCTTCATCGCCTCGAGGACGACCAGGACGTCGCCAGCGGCGACCTCGTCGCCTTCCTCGACTTCGATGTCTAAGATCGTCCCCTGCATCTCGGCGTCGACGGTCTCGCCGCTGCCCTCGAGTTCGGCGCCGCCGCTCTCGCCGCCTGCGGGCTGGGGCGGTTCGGCCTGGCCGCCGCCGACGTCGACGTCGCCGGCCGGGATGGCGGGCGCGCCGTGTTCCTCGAGTTCGACCTCGAAGCGCTTGCCGTTGACCTCGACGGTGAACTCGCGTTCGACGCTTTCCTCATCGTCTGTCTCGCCGTCACCGGTGTCACCGCCCCACTGCTGTTGGGCGTCCTCGATGCGGCTCTCGTCGAGTTCCTCGTCTAAGTACTTCGTCGTGTGCGTGCTGGCGACGAACTCCTCGTCGGTGAGCATCAGTCGGTGGAACGGGATGATCGTCGGGATCCCTTCGATCTCGTACTCCCGCAGGGCACGCAGCGAGCGCTCGATACACTCGTCGCGGTCCTCGCCCCAGACGATCAGCTTCGCGATCATCGAGTCGTAGTCGGTGACGAGCTCGTCGCCTTGCCGGAGCGCGTCGTCCATACGGACGCCGACCCCACCCGGCGGATCGTAGGTCTCGAGCGTGCCACCGGTCGCGGGCGCGAAGTCGTTGGCCGCGTTCTCGGCGTTGATCCGGAACTCCATCGCGTGGCCGTCGATCTCGACGTCGTCCTGTTCGAAGTCGATCTCCTCGCCGGCGGCGATCTTGATCTGTCGTTTGACGATGTCGATGCCCGTGATCTCCTCGGTAACGGTGTGTTCGACCTGGATCCGAGTGTTGACCTCGAGGAAGTAGAAGTTCGCGTCGGGACCGAGCAGTTCGCCCGCCTCGCGGTCCTCTTCCTCGACGAGGAACTCGACGGTGCCGGCGTTGGTGTAGTCCGCGGCTGCGACCCCGCGTCGGGCCGCTTCGCCGATCTTCTCGCGCAGTTCGTCCGAGAGGGCCGCCGACGGCCCCTCCTCGATGACCTTCTGATGACGGCGCTGGAGCGAGCAGTCGCGCTCGCCCAGATGACGGACGTTGCCGTGCTCGTCGGCGACGATCTGGACCTCGATGTGGCGGGGCTGTTCGAGGTAGCGCTCGAGGTAGACCGAGTCGTTGTCGAAGTAGGCTTCGCCCTCGCGCTGGGCGCTCTCGAGTTGGTCCTCGACCTCGCTTTCGTCCCAGACGACCTTCATACCGCGGCCGCCACCACCACCCTCGGCCTTGATGGCGATCGGGTAGCCGTGTTTCTCGCCGAACTCCTTGACCGCCTCGGGTTCGGTAACGGGGTCGGTCGTCCCGGGAACGATCGGCACGTCGGCCTCGTCCATGATCGTGCGGGCCTTGGTCTTCTCACCCAGCGACTCCATGGCGTCACTGGACGGGCCGATCCAGGTGATCCCCTCGGCGTCTTCGACCTTGCTCGCGAACTCCGCGTTCTCCGCGAGGAAGCCGTAGCCGGGGTGGATGGCGTCGGCGTCGGCCTTGCGCGCGGCCTCGATGACGGCCTCGTGGTCGAGATACGAGTCGGCCGCGCGGGCAGGCCCGACGTTGTACGCCTCGTCGGCATATCGCACGTGACCCGAGTCTTTGTCGGCCTCGGAGTAAATTGCGACGGTACCGATGTTCAACTCTTCACACGCCCGCATCACGCGAACGGCGATCTCTCCTCGGTTCGCAACGAGAACCTTCCTGAACATTCCTGACTGAACCACACGCGAACCCACTACGTTACTTTTTCGCAACTGATCGAGTAGCACCCCAGTTTCGGCTCTCGAAATGGAGTCACGAAAGGGACGTGGACGAGGAAGAGGAGACGAGGACGCGGATGTGGGACGCTCGTTCCCGGGAAACGAGCGCGTGCGACGGGCCGGAGCGACGCGCGATGCCGGTCGTGACGTGAAAAGCGCCGTAAACCGGCACTACGATAAAAAGGCCTCACGGGATAAAAAGTCAGCGGTACGAACGCCGGTTGCGGCTACAGTCGCCGGTCTCGAAGCGCCGGGAACTCCTCCCGGACGCGGTCGACGGCCCCGAGGTCGAGATCAGCGACGACCAGTGTCGGCTCGTCGCCGCTCGAGGCCAGCGTCGTCCCCCAGGGATCGTAGACGGTCGATCGGCCAAGTAGCGTCGCGTCCGCGTCCTCGAAGCGACCAGAGCCGTTGATCGCCGCGACGAAACATTGATTCTCGATCGCACGAGCCCGCGAGAGCGTCTTCCAGTGTTCGACGCGCGGATAGGGCCACGCGCTCGGGACGAGAATCAGCCGCGCGCCTGCATCGACCAGTCGCCGGTACAGTTTCGGGAACCGGAGGTCATAACAGGTCGTCGCGCCGACGGTGACGCCGGCAACGGTCGCCGTCTCGATGCGCTCGCCAGGCACCAGCAGCTCCGATTCGGCCGACTGGTAGCCAAAGAGGTGGTGTTTCCGGTAGACCAGCCGTCGTTCGCCGTCGGCGTCGAACAGCGCGGTGGTGTTAGCAAGCCCCTCGTCGGCGGGTGTCTCGACTGTTTCGGTCGCCGCCAGGTCCTCGACGATGCTCCCCGCGAGGACGGCGATCCCGCGGTCGGCCGCCGCCTCTCGTATTCGCGTGACGGTCTCGCCCTCGAGTGGTTCGGCGAGTCGGTCGTAGCTGTCGAAAGCGAAGAAGCCGACGTTGAACAGCTCCGGCAACGCGATCAGGTCCGCACCACGATCTGCGGCCCGTGAGATGGCCTCGAGCGCTCTGTCGACGTTTGCCTCGACTGCGGTTGGTTCGATCTCGAGCTGTGCGAGTGCGAGTCGGAACGTGTCGTCGGTCGTCATCGGTGTCGATGTTCGCCATCGCCGGTCGTTTGTGTCACGCTCATCACTCCTCCGATCTGGTCTACCGAAGATCTCGCTCGAGGGCTCGCTGGAGGTTGCGGAGTTCGCCATCGAGGTTACGCTTGAAGAACTTCTCGACGCCCGGCAGTTTGCCGTCGACGACGAATCGGTTCTCGAGGCGCGTACCGCCGTCTGCTTCGACGATCTCGTGTGTGCC
This sequence comes from Natronolimnohabitans sp. A-GB9, assembly GCF_030848565.1. Lineage (GTDB taxonomy): Archaea > Halobacteriota > Halobacteria > Halobacteriales > Natrialbaceae > Natronolimnohabitans. Next base: position 88,673 of record NZ_JAVDDV010000001.1, on the reverse strand, counting down.
GGTGACGTCCAGGACCTTCGATTTCCCGACGAACTCGACGTACTCGGGTGGGGTACGCGTGATGTCTTCCGTTTCGACAGTGACCGTCTTTCGGACGAGCGGAATCGGCAGTTCCACGTGCCAAGTGACCCGTCGTCCCTCGGGGTCGTTGACGGTATACTCCTGCACGACGCTGATCGCGCGCGCGCGGTTCTCCGGGTCGGCGATAAAGTCCCAGACGCGTTCGGGGGATGCCGACAGCTCGAACGACCGGTCGACGCGTACAGTCATGAGACTAACTGGGGCAGTCTGTAATAAAAAGACCGCGGACCGGTAGTCGCCGACGCCCCGACACCGAGAGGATCAGCGTTGCGCTCGAGTGTGACAGACGAACAGACGAACTGCTGTACCGAAGTCCTGCCGATCGCCACACGGGTCAGCATCGGCTGGACGTGACGACAGGAGACCGTCTCAGCTCAGCGTGACTTTCCACGTCGTCGAGCGGGCGCGACCCCACTTTTCGATGTCGACCTCGTCCGATTTCTCCGCGAGGTGGGGGAGCCGGGCGCCGACCTGTTTCGACGAGAGTCCGATCGCGTCCGCGATATTCTTCGCCCGGAAGTACTGTTCTCCGCGGGCGGCGCTCTCCCGGAGGTGCGAGAGAATTCGCTGCTCTTCGTCGGAGTAGTCGGTCATCGTCCGTAGATGGCTCTAGGGCGGCGTCGCTCTTAACTGTTAAGCGTGCATTCGTGGACTGTCAGGCCGGACGGGATGTCGACTCGAGGCGATCAGTCCCAGTAGAGGTGGAGGCCGACGACAGCCAGTGCGCTAAAGATCATCGCTATCGCGAACCCCCAGGCGGCTGTAATGTCAGGTGCACCGATAAACATCATCGCCGCACCGATCGCGGCGACCGCGCCGAGCGCGAGCGCCAGTCCAACACCCATGTCCGTCGTTGACTCGGTTTGTGTGGCCATACCCGGGGGTTGGGTGTGGGCTCTCTTAATAGCATTCATTCAACGTCGGCGAAACGAAGACGACGGAGTCCGACTCGAGAGCGATAGTAGCTACTGAACCGATTTCCACACCGATCGTACAGCCGTCGCGCGATCGAGTGTACAGTGACATTCAGCGGCTACCATCGGAACGTCGGAACTGACCGAAAGAACGACGTGAGTGATACTGTCTGACAACAGTCAGTACAACGTCAGTCGCGAATGTGCGACCGATCGTTGAATTGTGTTGCCGGACGAGAGTTAGTCGGTGCCCTGTCTGCTCCCTGCTCGTCGCCCGTGGCGACGACCGGTCACGTGCGATGGACCGCCGACCGTGATATCCGGCAGTATGTTGTACGGATGTCCATCAGTCCCGACACCCCCGCGGACGGGTCGCGATCGCGCCGGGCCAGTTGGACAGGAGTCCGTATCAGAACCGGTCGGTCCGTCCGGCGGCCGACCACTGATCGATCGGCGCGTCTCGAGGAACGCGGACGTTCCGGTGTTGCTGTGCGCGAACACGGCCGGCAAACGACCAGCGTTTCTCATCCCAGGTCTCCTCGCTTTCGGCGGCCGCGGCGGCGACCGCGAGCGCGTGATCGTGAAGGTGGGCGCCGACGGCGGCTGCGATCGCCGCGGCTTCTTCGTCGCTTGCGTCGTCGGGAATTACGAGCTCGACGTCCGCGGGCAGCCCGAGGCTGTCGGCTCCCGGCTCGTCAGCCGCGGCTGCCGGCTCGGGTTCGCCGGCCGCGTCGGGCCCGTCGAATTCGACGTTCGACTGGTTCGTTGTCATTGCTTACAGCGGGATGTTCCCGTGTTTCTTGTCTGGGTTGCTCTCGCGTTTCGTCTCGAGCATCTCGAGATCCTGGATCAGTCGCGGCCGCGTCTCCGTGGGAATGATCACGTCGTCCAAGAAGCCTTTGTCCGTTGCAGTGTACGGGTTGGCGAACTCCTCGCGGTACTCCTCGATGAGCTCGTCACGCAGCTCGTCGGGGTTGTCGGCGGCCTCGAGTTCCTCTCGGTAGAGGATGTTGACCGCACCCTGTGGCCCCATGACGGCGATTTCGGCGGTCGGCCAGGCGTAGTTGACGTCGGCACCGAGGTTCTTCGAGCCCATCACACAGTAGGCGCCACCGTAGGCTTTCCGGGTGATGACGGTAAGCAGCGGGACGGTTGCCTCCGCGTACGCGTAGAGCAGTTTCGCCCCGTGGCGGATGATCCCGCGGTGTTCCTGGTCGGTGCCGGGCATGTAGCCGGGGACGTCGACGAAGGTGACGATCGGGATGTTAAAGGAGTCACAGAAGCGGACGAACCGCGATCCCTTCATCGAGGAGTCGACGGTCAGCGTGCCCGCGTTGACTCGTGGCTGGTTGGCGACGATCCCGACCGAACGACCGTCCAGTCGGCCGAAGCCGACGACGAGTTCGTTGGCGAAGTTCTCGGCGACCTCGAAGAACGAGCCCGTGTCGACGACGCTGTCGATGACGTCGACCATGTCGTAGGGCTTCTGGGGACTCGGCGGGACGATCGACTTGAGTTCCTCGTCGCGTCGGTCCGGGTCGTCCCACGGCTCGACGCGTGGCGGGTCCTCGACGTTGTTCTGTGGGAGATAAGAGAGCAGGCGTTTGATGTCGTCTAGGGCCTGCTCCTCGTCCTCGCAGGCGAACTGGGCGACGCCGGTCTTGTTGGCGTGGGTCATCGCACCGCCGAGTTCCTCGTGGGTGACCTCCTCACCGGTGACGGTCTTGGTTACGCCGGGACCGGTGATGTACATGTGACTCGTGTCTTTCACCATGAAGATGAAGTCGGTGATCGACGGCGAGTAGACCGCACCGCCCGCACACGGGCCCATGATCGAGGAGATCTGTGGCACGACACCGCTTGCCTCCTGGTTCCGGCGGAAGATCTCGGTGAAGCCGGCGAGGCTCTTGACACCCTCCTGAATGCGCGCGCCGGCGGAGTCGTTGAGGCCGACGATGGGAGCACCCACTTCCATCGCCATGTCCATGACCTTACAGATCTTTTCGGCGAAGACCTCGCCCAGCGACCCACCGAAGACCGTAAAGTCGTGGGCGAAGACGAAGACGGTTCGACCGTTGACCTCACCGTACCCCGTGACGACGCCGTCGCCGGGAATCTTCTTTTCTTCCATCCCGAACTGGCTCGTCTGGTGGGTCCGGAGCTGGTCGAACTCCGTGAAGGTACCCTCGTCGAAGAAGTAGTCGATCCGCTCGCGGGCGGTCATCTTCCCCTTGTCGTGTTGCTTCTCGATACGGGCCTCTCCGCCGCCCTTTTCGGCCTCTTCGCGAAGTTCCTCGAGTTCGTCGATTCGCTCTTCCATCGTCATGCGTGAAACACCCCAGTCTGTGTCATACGACCTTCTGTGATGACCAATAGGAAAAGGATTCCGTAATACCATCACAATTAATGACTGATGGGGGTGGGTGACGACCACCAGTCGCCGGCCCTATTCGAGGAACCGATCTCCCTCATACGCCGACAAAATTCTTCGACTGCTGAAACGTGAAATCCGACGGTATCCGGTTTATGGCCGTCAGATTCCGCGCTTACGAAAAGTTATATGTGGTCGCTCTTTCAATGGGAGCGATATGGTTGAACGAGAGACGTGGGCGACCAGAACAGGCTTTATCCTGGCTGCCGTCGGGAGCGCAGTCGGATTAGGAAACATCTGGCGGTTCCCGTTCGTGACGGGCGAGGGGGGTGGGGCGGCGTTTCTGTTGATCTATCTGCTGTTCGTGGCACTGGTCGGATTCCCGGCGATCCTCGTCGAGTTCGTCGTCGGTCGCAAGACCGAACGGAACCCGGTCGGTGCGCTGATCGAACTCGGCGGTGACGCCTGGAAGTACGTCGGCGGCGTCTTCGTCCTCACTGGCTTCGTTATTCTCTCGTTCTACAGCGTCGTCGCCGGCTGGTTCATCCGCTACTTCCTCGAGGGCTTTCGTGGAAGCTACGCGACCCATCTCGAGGGCTACGAAGCTGCCGCAGCCGAGGCTGGGGTGTCGACTGCGGAAGTCATGTTCGGGGAACTCTCGACCGGACTGGACGCGTTCTTCTTCCATACGATCTTTATGCTGTTGACGATCGGAATCGTCGCACTCGGTATTCGCCGCGGCATCGAACTCGCAGTGAAGACGATGGTGCCGGCGATCATCGTTTTGCTGGTCGGACTCGCGATCTGGGCGTTTACGCTTCCCGGATCGGGCGCTGGTTACGACTACTACCTCTCGCCCGAGTTCGGCGTCATCGTCGACAACTGGCAGACGCTGCTTCCGGCCGCGGCCGGACAGGCCTTCTTTACACTCTCGCTTGGGATGGGTGTGATGATCACCTACGCCTCCTATCTCGGTGAGGATCGCAACTTAGCGACCGACGGCGTCACCATCATCGGCTTCGACACCGGGATCGCGTTCCTGACGGGGCTGGTCGTCTTCCCGATCTTCTTCGCGGCGGATATTACCCCCGGTGAGGGTGGCGCCGGCGAGATTTTCGTCTCGATGACCAGTGCGTTCGCGGACGTGACCGGTGGCCACATCATCGGCCTCGTCTTCTTCGGTATCGTCGCGATCGCCGCCCTCTCGAGTGCGATCTCGCTGCTCGAGGTCGTGACGGCGTACGTTATCGACGAGAAAGGTGTCGAGCGGTGGAAGGCCGCGCTCGGGATGGGCGGCATCATCTACCTGCTCGGCGTGCCGGTCACCTACGATCTGGTCTTCCTCGACCTGCTCGACGGCTTCGCCGACGGCATTCTGCTCGTGTTCGGAGCGCTCATGCTGGTGCTTCTGGTCGGCTGGATCACGCCGAAGTTCGCCGTCCAGGAACTCGAGAAAGGCATCGGCGACCTCGGTGGGCTCGGCACGGCGTGGATCTGGGCGATCCGCGTGCCGATACTGGTCGTCCTCGTCGTCTCGCTGTATCTCGGTGTCGTCGAGTACGTCGAGTTCCTCACCGAGGACTTCGCCGACTGGATCGACGCGAACCTGTAGTCACACCTCTCGCCGTTTTCACGCCTCGCCGTAGACTGGCACAGCGGCGCCGCTGGTCACCGATGCACCGTCACTACAGAGAAAGGCCATCACGTCGGCGATATCCGCGGGATCGACCCACTCGTCGTGGTCCGCGTCGGACATCATCTCGCGGTTCATCGGCGTATCGATCACGCTTGGCATCACGCAGTTCGCTCGAACGGTACCGCGGTTCTCCTCGGCGATGGTCTCGGTCAACAGCCGGATCCCGGCTTTCGTGATCCGGTAGGGGCCGTCGCCTTCGCCACCCTCGAGCGACGAGCGCGAACTGACGCTGACGATCGCTCCCCCCTGCTCCTGTAGGTGTGGCAGCGCGTGTTTCGACGCCAGAAACGCCGTCTTCAGGTTGATATCGACGAGTGACTCGAACTCCTCGAGATCGGTCTCCTCGATCGGGTCGCCGCCACGCCAGGTGCCGGCGATGTTCAGCAGGTGATCGATCCGGCCGTGGTCGTCGACGACGCTCGAGACGAGTTCCTCGACGTCCGCTTCGTCGGTCAGATCGGCCTCGTAGAAGTGAGTTCGCTCGTCCGGCTCGAGCAGGCTGTCTCCCTCGTCGGGGGCGACGACGTCGACGGCACAGACGGTCGCGCCGGCGTCCCGAAACCGTTCGACGGTGGCGCTTCCGAGCGCACCGCTTGCGCCCGTGATTACGGCGACGGTGTCGTCGAAGTCGACCGTGTGAGTGGTACTTGGACTCATACATCACGCTTCGACGCCAGATGGGATGAATAGAAGGGTCGTTCACCGTCGATGCGAACGGCTGTGGAAACCGCGCCCTGACGGGCGCGGAGGATGTCATAGCCGACAGTGTAAAGCGGTTCGTCACCCTTCTCCCGTCGAATGCGTCTGATCGCCCACCGTGGATTCGCCGCTACGGCCCCCGAAAACACCATCGCCGCGATCCGGTCGGCCGCCGAGTATGCCGACGCCGTCGAGTTCGACGTCCGGCGCTGTGGCTCGGGCGAACTCGTCGTCATCCACGACGAGACGATCGACCGCGTTACCGGGGGTGTCGGAACCGTCGCCGACAGCAGCCTCGAGGAACTCAAGACTCACACCGTCCTCGAGTCGGGAGAGCGCGTCCCGACGCTCGAAGAACTGCTCGAGGCGCTTCCGACGGGGATCGAAGTCAACCTCGAGATCAAAGACCTCGGCATCGCTGCGGACGTCCTCGAGGCGATCGACGGCGTCGAGAACCGCGTCGTCACGACTTCGTTTCTGCTGTCCGAACTCCGGGCGATCCGCGAACTCGATCGCGACCAGCCGACCGGGCTGTTGGTCAGCCGCCGACTCGAGATGCCGGTGACGACCGCCGTCGAACTCGACTGTGACGTCATCGGCGCGAACTACTGGCGCTGTCTGACGACCGGCCTCGTTTCCCGCGCGAAAGCAGTCGACCTCGAGGTCCACGCCTGGTCGCTCGAGCGACGGCTGACGGCGAAGCTACTCGAGTGGCGGGGTGTCGACTGCGTGTCGGCGGATCGGCCGATTCCGGTCTGATCTCCGTCCGTCGTTTCCGCCATACCCGACTGTCCGTGGCTCGCCGGAGCAGATACAGCGGTTCGTATAAGCCGCTCTGACGGCGGCTACTCTCCGCTGACTGTCACCGTCGCGGTCCGCGTTCGCGGCCCATCACACTCGACGAAGAAGACCGACTGCCACGTTCCAAGCGCCAGCGAGCCGTCGGTGACGGGGATCGTCACGTCCGGACCGATCAGCGTCGCCCGCAGGTGTGAATCCGCGTTCCCGTCCAACTGGTCGTGGGCGTGGCCCTCGTCGGGCACGAGGTCGCCGAGGAACGTCTCGAGGTCACCGCGCAGTCGCGACTCGTTTTCCTGGACGGCCAACCCCGCCGTCGTATGGGTGACGAACGCGGTCGCGGTGCCGGCCGAGAGCTCGTCGGGAACGGCCGACTCGACGCGATCGGTCACGTCGACGGTCGTGAGTCGTGTGTCGGTCTCGACGGAAAAGCGCTCCTGGTGCATACGTGACCCGACGACGGCCAGCCACCACTACGTTGTGGTCGCCGACGTACGTGTGGACTGCTGTACCACTATATCGACGATCGCCGACCAGCCTGGCGATCGGCGGCACGTGACGACACAGCCCGTCTCACACCCGATCCAGCGCCCACCGGGCTCGCTCCCGGACGTCCGGTTCCGGATCACCACAGGCCAATTCCTCGAGTCGGTCCGCGACCGATTCGAAGCCGGCGTGGCCGATCGCGACACACGCGTTCGCTCGCACGCGTTTGTGCTCGTCCTCGAGTGCGGCGACCAGCGGCGACCGAGCGGACTCGAGATCGGGGCCGACCGACGACGCGACACGAGCGAGCGCGGCGGCCGCGTTGGCCCGCGTCTCGGGATCGTCGTGTTCGATCGCGCCCGCGAGGTCATCGGTGGCGGGTTCGATCGCCGCGGGGTGGCGCCGCGCGACGTCGGCCAGACAGCCGACGGCGTTGCGACGCAGCGGCGTCTCGTCGTGGTCGACGAGCGTCCGTGCCGGTGCGACGAACTCGAGGGTCGACAGCGACGTCCCCGACCGTGCCAGCCGGCCAAGCGCCGAGAGCACGATCACGCCGTTTTCCACGGGCGCCGCGGTTAAGGCGTCGACGAGCACCTCACTGGCCGGCTCGATCGCGGACGGTCGCTTCCGTGAGAGCGAGTCGAAGATCCGCAGCCCCTGCCGATCGTACCCCGACCGCTGCTCGAGCACGTCGGCGATCGCGGCGGCGTGCTCGAGGACGGCGGTCGGCTGGTCGGCCGCGACCGTCGCGAGGCAGCGAAGCAGTTCGCCTGTTGCGGCAGTCGAGGGGTTCTCGGCGACGAAAGCGACGATTTCGTCGACCGACGGCGCGACGTCGGCGGTCGACTCGGTCGCCAGCTCGGCCAGACAGTAGGCGACTTCGTCGTGAAAGTCAAGTTCCGTTCGACCGAGCAGTTCTCGGAGCTTCGGGACGGTCGGCAGACAGATCCCCGGATCGTCGGTGAGCGTGTCGCGGATCGTCTCTACGGCGGCCCGCTGCTCGTCCGGGTCGTGCGTATCGAGTCGTGCGAGGACTGCGGGTAGATCGAATGCGGCGTCGGTCGAACGAGCGCACTCGATCGTCTCGCCCCCTTCCCCATCCATCGTATCCCGACGATGCGGGATTGGAACCAAAAATCTTCCGAGTGTTTGATGCGTTCGCCGTAGGACGAACGCCGGCCAGATCGACTGCTGTCCGACAGTATCAGCATCGGCGCAACCCCAGACAGATCGCGTCTGTGCCGGGAAATCGGTACGGCGGTCCGTATCAGGCGAGCCACTCGTCGGGTTTGGTGTCGTAGTCGACGTCGTCGGCCGCGAGGTGGTCGACCTCCTCCCAGGGGACGTCTTCGATAGTCACCTCGTCGCCGTCGTACCGAAGCAGTTTGCCCCGTTCTTCGGGTTCTGGCTCGCGGTTGCGTCGTTTGGCGACTTCGATGTCGTGGTCGTCAACCTCCTTGACGATCGTCAGCAGGTTCACCGGCCGGCCCCAGAGTTCGAAGATCCGTTTGAGCGTCTCTCTGGCCTGTCCGAGATCGAGCATGACGCCGTTGTACTGGTGGCCAAGCAGGAGTTCGTTGGCGTTGTTGTAGTTGCCGTCGTAGACCGCGATCGTCGGCTTCCCGAAGTTGGTAAACTGCAACAGCAGTTTCTTCTTGACGTCCTCGGCGGCGTCGCTGGCGACGTGGAACTGCCCGGTCGCCTGGGAGTGTTCGTAGGTGAAGTAGTTGTTCTCGGTGATGAACTCCTGGGTGAGGAACTCGTCCAAGAACGTCACGTCGTTGTGACTCTCGCGGATGTCGAACATGCGATCCCAGCCGGCGGTGAACTCGACGTCCTCGAGGGCTTCCTCGACCGATCCGTAGCGGGCGTCGTCGAAGAGGTAGCGGCCGATCTGCTCGAGGTCGTTCTGGCTCACCCGGGTGAGAAAGCCGCGGTGCTGGCGTTTGACCAGCGAGTAGTGACGACGTGCCAGCCCTTCGTAGGTCAAGACCTTCCACGGGTATTTTTCGACGTCGATCTCGCCTTCGCGGGCGGCCTCGAGGGCTTCCTGATCGACGAACTCTGTCGGGACCGCCTCGAGTGCGTCGAGGGTCTCGGAGGTGATCCGGTCGATCGCTTCCGGCGGCTCGAGCGTCTCGAGGACGTCGTCGAAGTCGACGACGTCCATCAGATTTCGCCAGGAGATCCCCTCGACACGCAGCAGTCGCTCCAAGACCTCCCGGCGGTTGGTTCGGTTCTCGACGTACTCCCACAGTTCCATCCCGAGACTGTAGGGGTTGAGCCCGCCCGACCCCAGTACCTTCGCCATGTGGTCGGCGTAGTTCATGAACTCGTCGTCGCCGGCGAAGACCTCGTCGGTCATCATCGTCGACTCCCAGTAGGCCGCCCAGCCCTCGTTCATCACCTTCGTCATCTTCTGGGCGGCGAAGTAGTACGCCTCCGCACGCATCATGTCCAAGACGTCCCGTTGCCACTCCTCCATCTCGACGGCTCGGCCGGCCTCGTCGTCGTACTGCTTGCCGTGTTCGCGGACGAACGCGAGCAGGTCCTTCTGTGGCTCTTCGGGGAAGGTGACTGACTCGCCCTCCTCCTCGAGTTTCTCGAGCCACTCGTCGTCGAAGACCTCACCTTTCACTTCGTCGGAGAGACCGAGTTCGTCGAGTTTCTCGGCGATATCGTCGTCGAGATCGTCGACCGGCCCGTCGACGTCCAGGCGGCGCTCGAACACTCGGTGTTGGTCGATGTTGTCCTCGAGTGAGAGACAGTGGTCGATCCACTTCTCGACCTCGGCGCGGTCGATGTCCGGGTCGGACATGTAGTCGTCGATCGACCGCGCGTGGCGCTCGAGCATGGCAGCGGCGTTGACCTGTTCCTCGTCGGCGCGGCCGCTGGTAAAGAGGCCGAACCACTCGTTGTTCGCGAAGAAGTCGGAGTGGGCCTCGACGTGGGTGATGACCGCCTTCTGGTCGGCGATCGTGTTCGACTCCTGGAGGAAGGCGTGCGCCGGATTGTCGTTGTTGACGATCTCGAAGGCCTTCCCGCCGCCGTACTGTCCTTGCTTCTGTTGGCGGTCGTACTGCATACCCCATCGCCAGTGGGGGTACCGGGTCTGGAACCCGCCGTAGGCGATGAGTTCGTTCATCTCGTCGTAGTCGATGATCCAGTACTTGACCGGATACGGCTCGAGGCCGAGTTTCTCCGCGAGGTTTCGTGCCTCGGTGACCGGTTCCTCGAGGTCGCTGGCGATCGCCTGTTTGCGAAAGCGGTCCGCATTGGAGTTTGACTTACTCATCGGTCTCACTCTCCGTGGAGAGAATTTCGTAGATCGCGTCGGTCACGTCGTCCTTGCCGTTGACGTAGGCCACTGCGACGTCGTCAGCGTCGGTCCCGAAGTGGCGCTCGAGTTCCTCGGCGTGGGTCGCGTTGATGGCGTTGCCCGACGGCTGGGTCTCCACGTAGGCGTGGAGGTTGGCGGGGATCTCTTCCATCAGTGGAATTACCCGCTCTTCGGTGTCGTTCGAGGAGTTCTCGGAGTCGCCTGCTGCGAAGACGTACCGGTTCCAGTCGCTCCAGGGGTACTCCTCTAAGAGTTCGGCGGCGAGTTCGTACGCGCTCGAGATCTTCGTGCCGCCGCCGGAGCGAATGCCGAAGAAGTCGTCGCGTTCGACCGCCCAGGCGTCGGCGTCGTGGGCGATGTAGACGAACTCGGCGTTGTCGTACTTGCCCTGCAGGTACCAGTCCAGCGGGGTGAACGTGCGCTCGACGAGTTCGCGTTTCTTCTCGCGCATCGAGCCCGAGACGTCGCGGATGTTGACGACGACGACGTTCTTCTCTTTCTCCTCGATGATCTCGGGGTGGCGGTAGCGTTCGTCCTCGCGGCGGAACGGGACGTGTCTGATTCCCTCGCGACGGATCTTTTGCTGGACCGACTCGCGTTCGACGTGTTCCTCGACCTCCTCGATGGAGGCCCACGTTCCGCGTTCGGCGTCCGGAATGTCGTCGTAGGCCTCTTCGATCCAGGCCATCGAGACCGGGAGGTTCTCGCCGCGGGCCCACTCGAAGATATCGCGAGGCTCGATGTCCTCGACCTTACAGAGTTCCCGCAGGAACTCCTCGTCGAAGTCCATCGCGAGCTTTCGCTTTAATCCCTCTTTGAACATTCGCTCGAAGTCGAGCGTGCTGTCGGGGCCCGTCCGCGTGAGGTCGGTGAAGGGGCCTTCTTTCTCCTCGACGACTGTCTTCCCTTTCGGATCGAGGTCCAGCCCGAGTTCCTCGTCGAGTTCTTCGGCGAACTCCTCGGGATCCATCTCGTAGTACTCGTGCTCGCCGCCCTCCTCACCGGGTTCGTCGCCGTCGTCGCCGTCGTCGTCGCCCGGCTGTGGCTGGGGCTGGCCGACCGGCTGGCCGGCGTCTGGCGTTCCGTCCTCACCTTGGCCGACGCCGCCCATGTCGCGTTGGTCGTACTCGAACTCGGGCAGCGAGACGATCTTGACGGGGATCTGAATCCCGTCTGAACCGCCACCGCTTAGGTCGCCGTACTGGATGAAGTCGGCGAGGTCCTCGCGTCGCTGTTCACCGACTTCACGGAATCGCTCGAGATCGTCTCTCAGTCCCATCTGTAGCTCACCTGTCCCATGACGTGTCTGCTGGTTAGTTCGGCCGAGGCCCGGGAGTAGTCGAACTCGGAGATCAACGTCTCGATCGTGTCCTCTTTGACGGCCTCGGTTTCGGTGCCGCTTGGTGGATCGTCCCACTGTCGCGGATCGAAGTCCTCGAAGGTCCGCTGGACGTCGTCCCAGTCGTGGCTCTCGAGGACGGACTTGATCACCGGAATCGCGGTCAGATCGACGTCCTCGACGGCGAAGTCCTCGTCGCGGTGTTCCCACGCGTGGCGGTTCAGTGACGTGATCACCTTCTCGCGCCGGAAGTTCCGAACGCTCTCCCGGGGGAGGTTGCCCTCGTACTCGGACTCGGAGAACCGGCCGAGGTGTTCGACCTCGAACAGCTTCATCTTCAGCGGGTCCGGCTCGACGCGCTCGCCGCGGTCGTTGTACAGTGGCTCCTCGGTCTCCCACGCGTAGACGTGTTCGACGTACTCGGCGACGGTCTCCTCGTCGACGCGCTTGTCGTGCATGATTGCCTCGATAACGTCGTGCTCCTGGCGGTCGAACAGGTAGTTCTTGACCGGCACGATTCGGTTCTCGAACTCCGAGCGCTCGCCCGTCGAGAAGACGGGGGCGTCTGCCATCCCCTCGGCCATCGCGTTCAACACGTCCCGAGGCATGACGACGTCCTCGACTGGGAGGTCCGGGTGGTGGCGGTCCCGGTCGGTCTGGAGCAGTTCCGCGAGCGTATCGCGGGTGTAGGTGACCGGAATGCCGTGTTCGCCGTCGTGGGCCTCACCGTCGAAATCGAAGTCGTCTTTCTCGCGGCGCGTATCGCCCTCCTGGAGGTAGCCCTGGTCGTAGATCAGCGCCTTGTCGACCAGATCGAGGCCGTTGGGGAGATTCTCCTCGTCGAGTCGGGTGACGACTGCATACAGCGCGGCCGCCTCGATCGCGTGGGGGGCAAACTCCCGTTCTCTCGTCTCGCCGTCCTGGTCTTTCACCCGCACCGTCACCGGCTCGCGGATCCGGTCTTCGAGTTCGTCGTAGCTCTCGGCCTCCCAAACCGACGTCTCGTTTGTCAACTCACGGCGGATGAGTTCACACTCCAGACTCAGGTTCGTCAGATAGCCGAACTGATGTTTGTCCAGCCGGCGCTTGAGCGCCTTCAGCGGATCCATCCCGTTGCGATCCGAGTGCTGGTTGAGCTGGGCCTCCAGATCGGGGTTGGAGATGATCAGCATCTGGCTGTCGACGTCCATCCCGATCCCCTTGTCGAGTTTGACCGACTGCTCGTCGGGGACGTTCAGCAGCTTCTGGAGGAGGTCGGCGTGTTGGGCTGCATCCTCGACGATCGTGAGGACGCCGTTGCCCTGCGAGAGGACGCCGTCGTAGCTAAACGCCTGCGGGTTCTTGCGCCCGCGGGAGTCCAGTTCCTGGAGCATGCCGTGCATCCAGGAGCCGACGAGTCGCTCTTTGGGCGGGCCGTCGTCCTCGCTGTGAAGCACGCCGACGCCCTGTCCGACGTCGACGACGAAGTTTTTCACGCGGAGGTGGTCGTCGTCGGTGATCGCCGAGAACAGCTCCGCCTCGCCCTCCCGGCGATAGCGCTCCTCTAAGTACTCGTAGGCCTCCCGAGAGAAGGGGTCGAGCTCGGCGTCGACCTGGACGGGGACGTGGTCCTCGAGTTGGGCGTTCAAATCCTCGAGCAGCGCCGCTCGAACCTCCTCGGGGAAGACCGACAGCGGATGTGCCTGGACGGGACTTTCGTACCAGTGCTGATCGTCCGTCGCCGTCGGATCGCCCGACCCATAGCTCAGTCCGCGGTCGCCGGATTCGGCGGTCGTGACGTTCCACTCGACCGTGTACCGTCGTCCCTCCGGCGTCTTGGAGTACTCGCGCAGTCCGTTGACCAGACAGCGCTTGAGTTCGGACTTGCCCGTCGCCGTCGGGCCCTCGAACCAGATGATCTTCTCGTCTTTCGCCCGGCCCGCGGCGATCGATCGGAGGTCGTCGACGAACCCGTTCAGTACCTCGGTGTTACCCAGGATCGCGTGTTCGCCGTCGTTGTACGGGTCGTCGAAAAAGCGATAGCGTTCCTTCTCCTCGCCTTCTTCGACCACGGTCCGCGTGCCGGCGGCCTCGATGGCCTCCAGGAGGTACTTCGAGGCGTGGGACGCGATCGTCGGGTTCTCGAAGATCCGGTCGACGTACGCCGCGAGGCTCATCGGCTCCTCGTAGGTCTCCTCTAGGGTGCGGTCGGCCTCGGTGACGTAGTCGTCGCCAGTCATGTTAGTCGTCCATCTCCGCTTTGGCGACCTCCGCGCCGGCGAACTCGAGCACTTCCTTGGCCCCTGCCTCGGAGTATCCCTGTTCGGTCAGGGCGTCGATCCACGAGGATCGCTCGTCGTCGTCGACGTCGCTGGCGCTGACCAGCGCGGAGAAGTTGATGTTGTGTTTCTTGTCCTCCCAGAGCTTGCGCTCTAGGGCGCGGCGCAGGCGCTCGTTGTCCTGTGGGTTGAACGCCTCGCCTTCGCGGGCGCGCCGTGAGACCCAGTTGCTCACTTCCTGGCGGAAGTCGTCCTTGCGGTCCTCGGGGACATCGAGTTTCTCCTCGACGGAGCGCAGGAACGTCTCGTCGGGCTCCTGTTCGCGACCCGTCAGATCGTCCTCGATGGTGTCGTCGTCGATGTAGGCCATGACGTGGTCCATGTACTTCTCGCCCTGGCGCTGGATCTCGTCGATGTCGTAGGCCAAGGCGTGGCGGACGTCCTCGATCGCTCGCTCCTTGTACTCCTCACGAACCGTCTCGAGGTAGCGGTAGTACTGCTCGAAGTTCTCCTCGGGGATCGAGCCGTGGTGCTCTAGGTTCTCCTCGAAGAAGTTGAACACCGTCAGCGGCGAGAGGAACCCTCGAGAGCGGTGTTTCGAGTCCATGATCGCCTCGGCGATCTCGTCGCCGATAAAGCGCGGGGAGATGCCGACCATCCCTTCGCCGATCTCGGCTTTCCCTTCGGCCTCCTCGCGGAGCTTCTTGACGTCGATGTCGTCGCTCTCGTCGATCTCGCCGTTGTAGGCTTTGGCCTTCGAGAGGAGATCCACGGTCTCAGTGTCGGGCTCTTCGATACGAGTCAACACGCCGAACAGCCCCGCCATCTCGAGCGTGTGTGGCTCGACGTTGATGTCGGGGACGTCGGCGTTGTTGAGCATCTTCTCGTAGATCATCGACTCGTCTTCATACGAGAGAACGTACGGGAAGTCGATCCGCTTGGTGCGGTCGTTGAACGCTTCCATCTTCTCGTCGCCCTTCTTGTCTTTGTACTCGGGCATGTTCGTCCGCCCGACGATCACCTGGTCGATGTCGATGCGGGGGTTGTTCTTCGGCTTGATCGTCTGCTCCTGGGTGGCATGCAGGAAGTCGTAGAGGAACTCCCGCTGGAGTTTCAGCAGTTCTTCGCCGGAGAACACCCCGCGGTTGGCGTTACAGAAGGCACCCGAGTAGTCGAACGCACGCGGGTCGGACTCGCCGTAGATGGCGATCTTCGAGTAGTTGACGTCGCCGGTGAGTTCGGTCTCGTCCTGGTTTTTCTTGTCTTTGGGTTCGAACGTCTCGAGGGCCTGGCGTTTGTTCTCGTCGGCGACCAGTCGGACGATCTCGACGTGGTTGTCGAGGACCTGTTTCAGGTCGTCGTCGTAGTACGCCAGCAGCTTGTCCATGTAGAACTCGCTTTCTGGGTCGAGCGCCTGCTCGTTTTGGATGGTATACGGCGCATCGAGGTTCTCGTTCAAGTCATCGATGACCCGCTGGCGTTGCTCGACGGGCAACAGGACGAGCGGATCCTGGTTCATCGGGGACCGGACGGTATCGTCGGCCGGATCCTGGTCTTTGATGACGTCACAGAGGTTCGTCCAGCGGAAGGTATACATCCGCCCGTCCTCCCGCAACGTGTAGTCCTCGAAGTACTTGCGAACCTGCTTGTCGAAGTGGGATTTCCCGGAGCCGACCGGTCCCAACAGGAGCTTGATACGCCGTTCGGGTCCGAGTCGGCGGGCACCCGATTTGACCTTGTTGACGAACTCGTGGATCGACTGGTGGATCACCTTCCCGTAGAAGGTGTTCTCGCCGTCGTTTAGCGGATCCTCGCTCGCGAGACGGTACTCGACGACCCCTTCGGTCTCGTCGTAGGTCGTCCCATAGTAGTCGAACATGTCCGCGACTCGCTGGTGGGCGTTGCGAGTGATCTTCGGATCCTCGTAACACTCCTCTAGGTACCAGTCGAAGGACTTGGTCTCCCGCAGGTCCGCGGGCATCGATTCCTTGTAATCCGTACTGAGCGTCTCGAGTGTCTCGATGTCACCGGTCATGGTATCATTGCCAGTTGCGGTCTCTCGTCTACAGTGTCCGTGCTCTCACGGACCGCCGTGAAGCGGACGTCGTTCGACCAGCCGTGGCATCGGGGCCGAACCGTCGGAATCCGTCGAACCGCGTCGCCCGACAGCCACGTCGTACCGCTGTGGTCGACTGGTACCATGTGCCGTGGGCTCATGGCGTATGGCGAACCACAGCGGGCGGCGGTCTGCCGTATCATATGTGATCGTTTGCCACTATCCGTTGCGCGACGACCTCGTCAGGGCTTTGGCAACGGTGCGCCGGGGACGGGCGCGGAGTGGATCGGTCCGGCGAACGGATACCGATAGTATTTAATGAGTGAGTAATCCAAGCACTTAGCCTTAACCCCAAAAGATATTTATCAAGACTTTATTCCAGGAGAATACTGCCAGTATCGTAGAATGATATTCGATACCATACCTCATTTTGGGTGGTTTTTCGGATAAAACCCCGGCCAGAAACCGCCGGGTGCTGTCGCGCGCGCTCGAAAGCCCCGCCGCGCGACACGGAACGTATCGACAGTGTAACACGATCCGGGTCGTTCGACGACGGGGATTTATGGGCGCCGCTCCTACCGGCAGTCATGACCGATCCGGCGGCCGACGACGATCGTGAACGGACGCTCGCTGCACTCCCGGACAGTTGGGACGTCTGGAACCGAAGCGAGGACGGGCGGCTCGTGTTAGCCTACCGTCCCGACGTCTTCGACGCCGACGAGTTCCCCGCGGCCTGCCTGCCGACGCTGTATCTCACCCACGGCAAGCGGACCCGCCGCCCCCAGGTCAACCCGACCAGCCGTGCGGACGACAACGACTGGTACGTCACTCTCTACCTCGAGCCCGACGTCTCGGCGGACAACGAACGGTTCCCGACGCGGGCCAGCGCTCTCGAGCGCACCCTCGAACTGGCCCGGGCGTTCGACGACGGCGAGATCGACTACCGCGGCCTCTATCAGGTTCCCAGGGAGACGTACTTCGAGCGACTCGACGAGCTGACCGGTGCCGATGCCGACGCCGACGTCCCGACGTGAGTCTTAACCGCGGCCGACGAGTACACCGTCGTATGTCGACCGTCACGCTCGTCGGGACTCGGCTGGCTGATCCGGGAACCGAGTTCGTCTACCACGGCGAAGCCGACGCCTGCGCCGGCTGTCCCTACCGGAGCCAGTGTCTCAACTTAGAGCCCGACACCAGATACCGCATCACGTCCGTCCGAGAGAACGCCCAGACCTTAGAGTGTGCGATGCACGATGGCGGCGTTCGCGCCGTCGAGGTCGAACCCGTCTCCGTGCGCGCAAACGTTCCTTCGAAGGGCGCCTTCGCCGGCAGCAAGGCGTCGCTTTCGGGCCCGTGTCCGTACGTCGACTGCCCGAGCCACGAGTACTGCGAGCCCGACGGCGTCGACTTCGACGAGGAGTACCGTATCAGCGACATTCTCGGCGAGCCACCCCACGACGTCTGTCACCTCGATCGCTCGCTCGAGCTCGTCGAACTCGACGTCAGTGACTGATACCGGTATGTCGGTCGGCGGACCGAGGTGCTTTTTATCGATCCACACAAACCCCGAGATAGACCCGTGCTGTCGGTTGAACTCCACGCGCACTCGTCGCTGTCCTACGATGGCCGCGATCCGGTCGAACTGATCTTAGAACAGGCCGACGCGGTCGGGCTGGACGCGATCGCCGTCACCGACCACGACGAGATCGACGCAAGCCTCACCGCCGCCGAACGTGCCCCCGAGTACGGTCTGATCGGGATCCCCGCGATGGAGATCTCGAGCAAGGCCGGCCACATCCTGGGATTCGGCCTCGAAGAGCCGGTCCCCGCCGGGCTCTCCTACGAGACGACCCTCGAGGCCATCTGGGAACAAGACGGCCTCGCAGTGATCCCCCACCCCTTCCAGGAGTCACGCCACGGTGTGATGGCCCGCGTCTCCCGTGAGCAACTCGCGATGGGCGATGCGATCGAGGTCTACAACTCCCGGCTGTTGACCGGTCGGGCCAACCGCCAGGCAGAGCGGTTCGCCCAGTCACGTAACCTGCCGATGACTGCCGGGAGCGACGCCCACATCAGCGAGATGGTCGGGCAGGCGGTCACCCGCGTCGACGCCGAGGAGCGGTCCGCCGACGCGATCCTCGAGGCGATCCGGGAGGGCCGTACTTCCGTCGAGGGGAAACGAACGCCCTGGCACATCAGCTTCCGCCAGGCCGCCGGCGGCGTCTCCCGGCGCGTCAGAAACACGATGCTGGGGCTGTTCCGATGACGCTGCGTGGCGCCGACCCCGAGACCGTCCGCCGTGCCCGCTCGACGGGCGATCCGTTGCCCGGAACGGCCGGGTTCGCCGGTATCCTCGACGACCGTCTCGTCCGAGACGTCCTCGGGCGCGTGCCGCTGTACGTCGAGGCCGACCGCGACCGATGGACCGATCCCGACACCTGCTGGGCGTTCGAACCTGGCTCACTCGAGTCCCCGGAACTCCTCCCGGCAGGGACCACGATCGAGCCGACCGATCCCGACGGCGAGCCCGAGCAGCGCTGGACGCTTCCGGATCCCGACCCCGAGACCGACCACGAAGCGGCCCTCGAGTCGCTCTCGACGGCGATCGAGACCGCCGCAGCCGACGCCGTCGCGACCGACCGCGAGATCGCCGTCGCCTTCTCCGGTGGCGTCGACTCCGCGCTGGTCGCCGAACTGCTCGACGCGCCGCTGTACGTCGTCGGCTTCCCGGACAGTCACGACGTCGCGGCCGCCAGAAGCGCAGCCGACGCGATGGGCCGGGAGCTGACCGTCGTCGAACTCGAGCCAGCCGACCTCGAGCGAGCCGTTCCACGCGTCGCCGAGGCGATCGGCCGGACGAACGCGATGGACGTCCAGATCGCTTTGCCGCTGTATCTCGTCGGCGACGCCGTCGCTGCCGATGGCTTCGATGCGCTGGCAGTCGGCCAGGGTGCCGACGAACTGTTCGGCGGCTACGAGAAGGTCGTCCGCCTCGATCACCGCGTCGACGCCGAAACCACCCGCGGCGCGGTCCGTGAACAGATCGCGACGCTGCCCGACCAGCTCCCCCGGGACGTTCGGGCTGTCGAGGTAGCCGGCCTCGAGCCGGTCGCTCCCTTCCTCCACGACGCCGTCGTCGAGGCGGCGCTTCGGCTTCCCGATTCGTTACTCGCCGACGAAGACGAGCGCAAACGAGCGCTTCGACGCGTCGCAGCCGACTCGCTCCCCGCCGCGGTCGTCGACCGCGAGAAGAAAGCCGTCCAGTACGGCAGCCTCGTCGCTCGAGAGCTCGATCGACTGGCCAGACAGGCCGGCTACAAGCGCCGGATCGACGATCACGTGACGAAGTACGTTCGTTCGCTTACGCCGGGCGTCGACGCTCCGGAACCGCCCGTCGATCCCTAACGTTCTGTCCGACAGTACGATAGCTCGAGGTCCCATCTCGCGTGACCGCGGCCGTGCCTGCCGATTCCCAGCCAACCTATTTGTATCCGCCTGATGGCCGTTTTCCTATGGCCGAGACAACCGACAACGAGGAAACGGTCTCGCGAGACGAGGCGGCGGATCTCGTTCAGGCGGTCGCCCAAGAACTCCGCGGCAACGGTCCCGCCGAAATACAGGTCGGAAACAAGGTACTGACGCTCTCACCGGCGCGAGATCTCGAGTACGAGATCGAAGTCGAGGAACGATCGCCGATGCTCGGTGGCCCACACGAGGAGATCACGATGACACTCGAGTGGGAGGTCGAAAAAGAGCCCGAACCCGACTCCTGATCCTGGGACGGCCTCCTGTAGGGGTTCGGCGTCACTACGATCGTCCTGCGGTCGCCCCGAAACAAACCGACAGCAGTCGGTACGACGCCGTCTTTCCTCTCGTGTCGCGACTGGGCTTAGTCTTCGGTCTCCGTCGGTAGCTTGTTCTCAGGACCGCCTTCGACGTTGTCGGCGACGGTCTGGCGGTTGATCTCGCCGATGCGGTCGGAGACGTTCGCGACGAGGTCCTCTAGGGTCTCCTGGACCGGACTCTCGTCGTCTTTGACGAGTGCGCCCTTGCTCCCATCGGCGCCGAAGTCGGGATGGATCGGGATCTGTCCGAGCAGCGGGATGTCGTACTTGTCGACGATCTGCTGGGCCCCGTCGGTACCGAAGAGGTTGTACTCCTTTCCGGTGTCCGGCGCGACGAACGTGCTCATGTTCTCGACGACGCCCAGAACGGGCGTGTCGTGTTTTCGGAACATCTCGATCCCCTTGCGGGTGTCGTCGAGTGCCATCTCCTGGGGCGTCGTGACGACGACCGAGCCCGTAACCGGCATCGACTGCAGCAGGTTCAGCGTCGCGTCGCCGGTCCCCGGCGGCAGGTCGACGATGAGGTAGTCGAGTCGACCCCACTCGACGCCCTCGAGGAACTTCAGCATGAACTTATTGACCATCGGTCCCCGGAGGATTGCGGGGTCGTCCTCGTCTTCGGTCATGATTCCCATGCTGATGACGCGAACGCCGTCGGAGCGCGGTGGGACGATGTCCTCGTTGGGGGTCACGCCGGGGTCGCTCTCGACCGGCAGGATCCGCGGGATGTTCGGCCCGTGGATGTCGGCGTCGAGGAGCCCGACCATCGCACCACGTTTCTCTAACCCAGCCGCGATGTTGGCCGCAACCGTCGTCTTACCGACGCCGCCTTTCCCGGAGGAGACGGCGATGACGTTGCGCACTCGTGGGAGGACCTCGTCGTCGAAGCCCTGTTCCGGCCCGACGTGGGCCCGTAGGTCGGCCTCGAGGCCGGCTTCGTCGACGACCTCGCGAATCTGGTTCCCCAGCTCCATCTCGGAGGGCGCGTACGGCGCGTTAAACGCGAGTTCGATGCGGGCGGTCTCGTCCTCGATGCGTACGTCGTTGACCAGTCCCAGCGAGACGATGTCATCGCCGAGGTCCGGATCTTCGACGTCCTCGAGTTTGATCTTGAGCTCGTGTTCAGTGATGCTCATAGGTGGAGTGCGTTACTGCGGATAAGGGATCGAACGGGGATACGTGTGATGGTTCGGTCCTCGAGTCGGGTATCGGTGGTCGCTCGAGGCGGGCAGGAGTCGACGGGACCTCGTGTTAGCTGATACTCGGTGCCTGGCCGTAGAAGATGATTCCGATCAGGACCGTCAGTATCAGCATCGAGACCCACATCGCCGTCGCGATACCGACGAGATAGGTGACACCGAGCAGACCCGTTTTCGTAGCCCGTGGCGTCCCGGTAAACCACGCGACGATCATGACGTAGATCGGGAGCAGGACGACGCCGAAGATGATCACGGTCCCCTCGTTGGGAAAGCCCGTGAACCCCTCGGTACCCTCGTAGCCGTGATAAAGGACCGTCGCCACTGTGTCAGCGAGCGCCATATTCCCGATTTTCCGTCGAATGTGGTCGTGGTTTCCCCTGACTGTGCAAGCATAACGTGGTAACCAATAACACGCTAACTCCGACGACGGAGTCAGCCTCGTCGGTTCAGGCGGACTGTTGTACCAACGTTCGACGTCGACCGCGAAAAAACGAAAGACGGAGTCGCGTCAGCCGGTTACGGCGGTCCGCCCGAACCGATCGGTGCGGGGAGTCCACCGAAGAAGATAACACCGATGATGAGCGTCAGGATGAACATCCCGATCCACATCTGTGCCGCGATACCGACGAGGTAGGAGACGCCGAGCAGTCCGCTCTTGGCATCGCGTGGTTCGCCGACGAACCACGCGATGACCATGACGTAGACCGGCACGAGGATAACCCCGAAGATCAGGTAGGTACCGATGTTCGGGAAGCCGGTGACACCTTCGGTTCCGCCAACGCCAGCCCATGCTGGTAGGTACGTGAGTGCGGCTGCAAGCGCGTTCATGCTTTCACCTCAGGTTCGGTTTCACTTTCGTGTGCCTCCTCGTGACCGTGGCCGTGATCGCCACGCAGGTGTTCGACTGCGTGGAGTTCGACGACGGGAACGACCTTGGCGATGACGAGGAAGAACAGCACCACCATACCGATGGTTCCGAGGACCGACGACATCTCGATGAGGCTCGGGAAGTAGTCACCGGGCGTCGCATCGTAGATGCTAAAGGCCGGGTACCAGAGACCGGCGACGACGAAGTAAGTCTTCTCGACCAGCGTCGCGATCAACACGAGAACGCCTGCGGCGATCGCACGCGCCTTGCTGAACAGCG
The DNA here is from genome assembly GCF_030848565.1 of Natronolimnohabitans sp. A-GB9. Classification (GTDB taxonomy): domain Archaea; phylum Halobacteriota; class Halobacteria; order Halobacteriales; family Natrialbaceae; genus Natronolimnohabitans. The sequence goes on along the minus strand of NZ_JAVDDV010000001.1, from coordinate 66,444 downwards.
ACGGACGCAGCGTCGTCGCGAAGATGTACATCAGCACGCCAAAGACCATCGTGATCGGCACGATGTAGGCCGGGTGCGAGAGTTTCGAGGCGGTCGCGGCCTGGTGGTCGACCGTCGCGGAGAAGCTGCCGGACGTGAGCTGCTGGAGCTGCAGCCAGAGGAACAGCAGGCAGAAGAACCCGAGCCACAGCAGCAGGCCACGGAAGATGTCATCCGTGATGATGTGGTCCCAGTCGTACGCACGTCGGAAGGCATAGGAGACCACGATCACACCGCTGATCGCGGAGGTCAGTGCGATGGTGAGGAACTGCGGCCCCTGGATCGCACCGAACCAGCCGGGGTACGTCGGCAGCAGCGCGAACAGCCACGGAATGACCCCACCGTGGAGCAACAGCGGCGCCATGATGATGATCGCCAGCGCGACCCACCAGACCATCCGCTCGATGACCTCGTCCTCCTTTTCGGAGTAGCCGAGCGTCAGGAGCTTGTAGACCGGCTCGAACATGTCCGGAAGATCGTCACGCAGTCGCGTGATGTCGTAGCGAAGCGTCAGGGCCAGATAGGTCGCTGTCAGGACGAAGTAAGCCGTAATGACAGTCACGTCCCACACCAGCGGCGAGTTGTTGACCGTGATGTGGTAGTGACCGAGGACGCTCGTGACCATCCGGTCCGGACGGCCCATGTGGACGATAATGTAGAAGCCGGCGGCAGAGAGGCCAGCAAGCGTCAGCATCTCGGCCAGACGCGCGACCGGCATATACCGATCCATACCGAGCAGACGCACTGCCGCAGAGAGGATAATCCCGCCGTGGGCGATCCCGACCCACCAGATGAACGCGCCGATGTACAGACCCCAGGTCACGCCGCCACCGGAGCCCCAGTCCGAGAGACCGGTGACGCTCATACCGACCGCGAGCTGGTAGATCCAGCCGACCAGGAAGATACCGAACGCGATCGCGGCCGCCCCGAACAACATGAAATACCGCTTCGACGTGTTCTTGAGCGGTCGTAGGATATCCGCTTCGGTTGGGGTTTTCGTACTCATTAGTACATCCCCCCAGTGACGGTATCGTCGTCGAGGACCTCCTTACGATTGTCCGTCAAGTCAACGGAGTCGTACTGAACTGGGCCCTCGATCTGTTCGGCGTTTGGACCAGGTTCGCTGCCGATGTACGTGATGTTCGGGTTCGTTCCGTACTCTTCGAGCAGCTTGAAGCTCGAGGTCTGCACACCTGCGAACCGCTGGAGCAGGAACTGCGCGTCGTCTTCGTCCGGCTCGAAGTCGTCGTCTTCGTCTTCGTCTTCCTCGAGCGGATCGGCGAGGTCGAGTTCGGCGAGGACCTCCTGACTATCGAGATCGAGTCCGTGGTCCTCGAGGACCTCGAGCACGTCGAGAACCTCCTGTTCGTAGTGGACGAAGTCGCTGTGGTTCTCTACCTCGGGTCCGTTGCCCATCTGCTCGCCGCCGGTGATCTCGAGTGCGAGCAGGATGCCGAGACCTTCCGCGTCGGTCGTGATATCGCCGTCCATGGCCTGGAAGTCGACGGCGTCGAGCACGGACTCGAGGTCGTCGTCTTCGCCCTCGAGGGCGTCCTCGAGTTCCTCGGGATCCGGAATCGCGAGTCGCTCGAGACTGCGGCCGCGACTCGGGTTCTCGGCGTACCGCTGTGGGTCGCTGAGTTCGTCGTTGACGTTCCCGAACTGGATCGCACCTGGCGGACAGGCGTCCTCACAGGCCGTGTGACCGATGTGCTCTTCACCCTGGCTGCCGTCCTGGTGGGTCGGACACATCGTACACTTGCTCATCACGCCACGCGGCGCACGGGCGTCGACCCATCGGTCGTCGTCGAGATCATCGTACTCCGAGTAGGTGACGTCTTCGGGGTCTGCGTCCGCGGGAACGTGAGCAGCCGGGTGTTCCGATGCGTTCTCCGGAATGTCCTCGTATTCCACGTCCGGCTCGTTCCACTGGAAGTAGTTGACGCCGTACGGACAGGCGACCTGACAGTACCGACAGCCGATACAGACGTCGTAGTCGGTCAACACGAGCCCGTCTTGGTCGCGGGTGTGTCGGGCCGTCGTCGGACAGACCTTCTCACAGGGTGCGTCGGTACAGTGCTGACACGGCCGGACGAGCATGTTCTCGAAGCCACCGGCAGGATGGTGGCCAGGCTCCTGGTTGTCCTCGTCGGCGAACTGGAGGACGTACATCCAGTTGACACCCTGATCGAGCTGGTTCTCCTCAGAACAGGCGTCGACACAGGAGAGACAGCCGTCACAGCGCTCGAGGTCGATCGTCATCCCCCACTGGATGCCATCGTCGTCGCCACCGTCGGCGGCGTCGTCGGCAGCCGCGAAATCGGCTTCGGGGCCGTCGTCGGTAGCGCCCCAGGCACCGAGGCCGACGGCGGCAGCGCCGACGCCCATCTTCTTCATCGTCTCGCGGCGGGTCTCCTCGCCGTCACCGTCGAACGCCGAGAGCATCCGACCGACGGTGCCCTTGGCCTCCTCCTGGGCAGCCTCGTAGGCTTCCTCGGTCGGACGGTCGTCGACGCCGAACTCGTCCATGACGTCGTCGTGGTACTTTTCGTGGAACTCGGCTTCGGAGAGCTCGCCTTTCGTGACCCGCATCGCGTCCTGGGCCATCTCCATACCGAGGTCCGTATCGTACTCGGTATCGTCGAGCATCTCCTCGAGTTCGCCCTCCCACTCCTTTCCGAGCGGGTGGAACGATTCATCGTCCGCGCTCATGTCGAGCGAACACCTCCGGACGAGAATCCGTGCTGTGCACAATGATTACGTGCCATCACGCACGTGAATTTAGCCATATATGGATCCTCTACACCCGACTCACAACTAGATGACGTTGAAGTATAGACCCGATTTCCACGACGTGAGAATGGACACGAACACGTTCGCCCACTTATTTCTCACTATAATAGTTTCCACCTGTGCTGGCCGGCCGGTCGGATCGTATATCAGTACAGATATCCGACAGTGTGGCGTCGAAAGACGGCTAACAACTCCACAGAAGTTTCTCGATCGGGCACCAATCGGTGCTGAACGAAGCCGTTTAGAGGCGGGTCAGCGCAAGACCCGGATGAGACGACACGTTCGATCTCGTATCGAGATCGGTGCTTATACTGCCGGACAGCAGTCCGTATGAGCGTTCGCCGTTCCCATCCGGCGAATGCGTGTCTGACTGTATCAGCTACGTACGAGTTGGTCTTCGAGTGACTCGTCGTTGTCGACGCCAGGGAGATCGTCGACGAACCGTTTGACGATCGCTTCCTCGGCGCGGTGGAGCGTCTCGCTGCAGGTCGATTTCGCGATATCGAGTCGGTCGGCGAGCTCCGTCAGCGAACAGCGCCGGGGCGTGTCGTAGTAGCCTTCCTCGACGGCGGTGACGACGACCTCGAGCTGGCGCTCCGAGAGCAGTTGGCTCTCGTGGAGCCGATCGCGGACGTGTTCGATCCGATACTGGAAGCCAAAGCGCTCGAGTTGTTCGGCCAGTCCGGCGAGTCGATCGCGTGATCCGGTGACCTCGACGGTCGCCTCACCGTCGACGATTTCGACGGGGAGTTCGATCGGCATTCCGGATTCCTGTGAGGAGAACAACAGCAGCGGCGCCGTCGTCTCGAAGTGGACCGTCGCCTCGTTGTCGGTCCGCTGAGCCAGCGAGAGTTCGGTAAGCTGTGGATGCTCGTGCATGTCCTCGATTACGTCGGCTACCTCGGATCCGGTAATCCGAACGAGTGCGAAGCCCCGCTCCGCGTCGGGGACAGCCGCCAGAACCCGAAAGGTCGCCGACGGATACGCCGTCGAGAGCTGTTGAATCCAGACCTGTTCGGGTAGCGTGATCGTGAGTGTCGCCTGAGCCATACGAACCGTTTCGTTTGGCAGTATATGCCCCAACAGTCGAATATATTCGAGCCCGTTCCCACCGGCTGGGAACGGTAGTCGTCCGAGATAGTTCAGTTTTACTGACTGACAATTTAGTTATCAGTCGCCGCCGGAGTCAGTCGGTGGCGGCAACGTGATCGTAAACGTCGACCCCTCACCGGGAGTCGAGTCGACCGTGATATCACCGCCGTGGCGTTCGACGATGCGCCGACAGAGAGCGAGCCCGATACCGGTTCCGGGATGGTCTCCAGGGCCATGGAGCCGTTCGAAGACTTCGAAGATCCGGTCGGTCTCGTCGGCAGGGGTTCCGATACCGTCGTCGCGAACCGAAATCTCCCACGCTCGCTCCGTCCGATCGGCCGAGACGTGAACGGTCGGGGCGTCCTCGCTGTATTCGATGGCGTTGTCGAGGAGATTCTGGAAGACTTGCCGGAGTTGGCTGGCGTCGCCCTCGACACGGGGCAGATCCTCGACTGTAATCTCGGCATCGTGTTCTTCGATCCGCACCTCGAGATCGGACAGGACGTCCTCGAGAACGGTGTTCAGGTCGACCGGTTCGAACGCCTCGCCGCTCGTTTTGACCCGCGAGTACGCGAGCAGCCCGTCGATCATCTCGCGCATGCGGTCGGCGCCGTTGACGGCGAACGCGAGAAATTCGCGGCCGTCTTCGTCGAGGGCGTCACCGTAGCGGTCCTCGATCAGCCGGAGGTAACTCGAGACCATCCGCAACGGCTCCTGGAGGTCGTGGCTCGCGGCGTATGCGAACTGTTCTAGGCGTCTGGTCTCGGCCTGTAGATCGTCGATATACTCCCGACGCTCGAAGTAAAACGTCAGCAGCGTCGCGAGCGTATCGATCAGCTCCCGTTCCTCCTCGAGAAACGGTGTCGATTCGGTCTCGACGGGCTCACCGAGAGTGACGTCGATCCGAATCGGCGTCCCGTTGTCCGTTTCGGTCCGACTGGTAATCGTCCGGATGCGGGGATCGTAGTCGTCCGTAGCCTGTTCGTGGTCGCCGACGACGACGCGAGCCCCAGTCCGGTCGGGATAGCGGAAGAACTCCGGCAGGCTGGTGACGAACTCCCGGATGAGGGTATCGACCGAGCGCTCGTTGGTCTCGAGCAAGGTCGTCGCGAGACGCACGGCGTCGAGTTCCTTCTCCCGTTCCTCGAGTTGCCGTCTGTGACGTTCCGCCGACTCTTTCAGATCGGTGACGTCCGTCGCGGTCACGACGACCCGCTCCGGCTCGTCTCGCTCGTCGGTGACCGGCGTGGCAGTTATCGACAGCCACGTCTCTCGGCCATCCGGCTGGCGTACTTTGACCTCTCGATTCGAGAGCGACTCGCCCGTCTCGAAGACGCGGTCCGCGAGACGATTTGCGACCGAATCGGGGCCGTCGTCCTCGTCGACGATCGTCCGTCGGGTCGCGGACGACGTCGTGTCGTCGCCGTCGGCCGAGAGTCCGAGCAGATCCGTCATCCGTTCGTTGGCACGACCGATCGAGCCATCCGGGGTCACGACGGCGATGCCGACCGAGCTGGTCTCGAGCAGTTGTTCGTTCAGGTCGCGTTCGCGTTGCAGTTGCTGCTCGCGGGCCCGCCGATCGGTCATGTCACGCGTGATCTTCGCGTACCCCTGGAGTTCGCCGTTTTCCCGAATCGCCGTGATCGACACGTTCGCCCAGAACGTCGACCCGTCCGCACGGACGCGCCAGCCTTCGTCTTCGACGGTTCCCGACGCTTGCGCCTGCGAGAGGTTTTGGTCGGGAACCCCGTCGGCGCGATCCGTCTCGGTGTAGAACGTCGAGAAATGCTCGCCGAGTATCTCCGTCGACTCGTAGCCCTTGATCCGTCTGGCACCGTCGTTCCAGCTGACGACGTAGCCGTCGGGATCGAGCATGAAGATCGCATACTCGTCGATCGCGTCGACGAGCGACTGGAATCGCAGTTCGCTCTCCCTGTGGGCTCGCTCCGACTCCTTTCGATCGGTGATATCGTAGTACAGTTCGAGGCGACCGCCGGCGTACCGCCCGGACTCGATCGGCGTGCTGCGGTGCTCGAGCCACCGCGTCTCGCGGTCGTCGCCGGAAGTGATCCGACATTCGAACTGTTCGACGTAGGTGTTGTCGTCGTACGTCGACAGCACCCGCTCGGAAAACGTCTCCGGCTCGGCGACCCGGTCTCGAATCGTCTCCTCGATGAGCGTCCGTTTGTTCCGACCGATGACTTCGGTTCGGTCGAGGCCGAAGTACTCCTCGATGCTCTCGTCGATCCAGGCGACGTCGAACTCGTCGTCGAGGACGAAGACGCCGACGTCGGCCTCGTCGATGGCAGAGGCGATCGACTCGTAGGTCTCCCAGACAGCGGGGAGGTGGTCGTCGTGGATCTCCTCGCGCTCTCTGACGGTGCCGACGGTCCCCTCGTACTCGCCGTCGGTGACGAGGGGACTGCAGCGCCACTCACACGCGAGGCGATCGCCGTCGGCCCGCTCGAGTATCAACTCGACCGTGACGTCGTCGCCGGTTTCGCGTGTCGACAGTAGTTCCCGCTCGAGGCGGTCGACGTCCCGGCTCTCGAAGAGGATAGAGACGTGTTCGCCGAGGAGTTCGTCGCGGGAGTAGCCCGTCAGTTCGACTATCGCGTCGTTGACCGTGGCGAACCGATCGTCGGCGTCGAGGCGATAGACACCGTCGCCGAGGGAATCGACGAGGGCTTCATACTCCTCAGACGATCCGCCGGTTCGATCCGTTCGCGACCCGGCTCTTTCGGCACCTCCCCGATCGACCATTGTACGAGCCACTAGTGCCAGACCGTTAAAGGTCGTGGGGTCGCCAGGGGGGGATACGTCGGACAGCAGTCCGTATCAGTCGTCGAGCACGTCCTCGAAGGCCTCGAGCAACAGTTCGGTCAACCGTGCCGGCCGTTCGTGTTGGACCCAGTGGCTCGTCTCCGGGAAGAGCTCGAGCCGGCTTCGTTCACACCGCTGATCGCTGTCGACCGCCAGTGACGTCGTCAGCGCGACGTCGCGTTCGCCCCAGACGAGTAGCGTCGGGACGTCGACGCGCTCCTGTGGCGGCAGCGAGGGGTTGCGAGCGGCCGCCCGATACCAGTCGAGCATGCCGGTCAGCGCCCCGTCTTGCTCCCAGGCGCGACGATAGTGTGCCAGCTCCATGTCCGTGAACGCTCCCGGCGCGGCGGTCTCCCGAAGCGCTCGCTCGAGAAACCGGTAGTCGTCGATCCGACAGGCCACCTCCGGCAGCCACGGCAGCTGGAAGAAGGCGGCGTACCAGCTGCGCCGGAGTTGCTCGAGGTCAGCGACGAGATGCTGCCGGTAGACGGTCGGGTGGGGTGCGTTGACGATCGCGAGGCGGTCGACCGTCGTCGGATGTCGCAACGCGAGGTCCCAGCCGACCAGCCCGCCCCAGTCGTGGCCGACGACGTGGGCGCTGGTCTGTCCCTCGGTCGCGATCAGCTCCGCGATGTCCCGCGAACACTCCTTCAGCCGGTAGGATTCCACGCCGTCGGGTTTCTCGCTCAAGTTGTAGCCGCGCTGGTCGGGAACGAGCACCCGATAGCCGGCCTCGACGAGTGCCTCGAGTTGGTGGCGCCAGCCGTACCAGAACTCGGGGAAACCGTGGAGCAAGACGACAAGCGGATCCCTCTCGTCGCCGGCGGCGACGGTGTGCAACCGAATCCCGTTGACGGACCGGACGGTCGATTCCGCTTCAACTGGCGACAGAACGGTAGCGTCGGTCTCGGCTCGCTCGGGCGTGCGGACGGCCATACGTCTAGGACCGACGGTGAGTGTGATACCGGTTGGGGGTCGACCGGTGATCAGTCTGCTGTACCGATCTCTCGCCGAGCGCCAGCGCGGGACAGCGAGCGACGGGACGTGGCGACAGCAGACCGTCGAACCGACGACGTCGGTTGCGATTAGGTCCAGACGCGGAGACATTCACTCGAGCAGAAGTGAAGCTCGATCTGCTCGGTCGAATCGTCCGCGGCGTGTGTCGTCAAGGTGTAGGCGACCGACGCCGCGTCGCAGTTGTCGCAGTGCATACACGACCTGTCGGTAGCCAATACCTTCACTATAGACCGATTATCATCATCCCGTACCAGTTAGTCTCGGACTAACTCGAGTCAAGCCGCGGTTGAGAACACCTGTCGATCGACGAGCGGTCGGCGACTGCTCTCATACGGACTACTGTACGTCGGTACCGGCGCAACCGCGACCCGGGCTGCGGTTGCGCCGGCAAATCGGTACAGCAATCCGTATCAGACCGCAGCGTGCTCTTCGGCCTCGAGGAGTTCGTGATAGCGGTTACGGATCGTCACTTCGGAGATGCTGGCGACCTCGCTGACGTCGTTTTGGGTGACCTTCTCGTTGGTCAGCAAGGCAGCGGCGTAGACGGCGGCGGCAGCGAGACCGACCGGGGACTTGCCGCTGTGGATCTCCTGGTCTTTCGCCGTCGAGAGAAGACTGCGGGCGCGTCGCTCGGTCTCGTCGGAGAGGTCGAGTTCGCTTGCAAAGCGTGGGACGTAGTTCTCGGGGTCGGCCGGCTGGACCTCGAGACCGAGTTCGCGGACCACGTAGCGGTAGGTGCGGGCGACCTCGGCTTTCTCGACGCGGCTGACCGCCGAGATCTCGTCTAAGCTGCGTGGCGTGTTGGCCTGGCGAGCGGCGGCGTACAGCGCGGCCGTCGCGACGCCTTCGATCGAACGACCGGGGAGTAGGTCCTCCTCGAGCGCACGGCGGTAGATGACGCTTGCCGTCTCACGGACGTTTTCGGGAAGACCGAGCGCCGAGGCCATCCGGTCGATCTCGCCCAGTGCCTGTTTCAGGTTCCGCTCTTTCGAATCACGCGTTCGGAACCGCTCGTTCCACTTGCGCAGCCGTTGCATCTTCTGGCGCTGACGACTCGAGAGGGCCTGTCCGTAGGCGTCTTTGTCCTGCCAGCCGATGTTCGTCGACAGCCCCTGGTCGTGCATCATCTTCGTCGTCGGGGCCCCGACGCGGGACTTCTCGTCCTTTTCGGCGGCGTCGAACGCGCGCCACTCGGGGCCGCGGTCGATCTCGCCTTCTTCGACGACCAGTCCACAGTCGTCACAGACCGTTTCGGCGTGTTCGGTGTCGGAGACGAGTTGTCCGCCACACTCGGGACAGTCCGATCGCTCGCTCGACTCTTCGGATTCGGACTCGGACTCACGCTGGCGTCGCTCACCGTGCCGTGTTCGCGTCGTAGTCATTGTGTCGTATCACAACGATCGCTGGAAAACGCTCCGTCGTGATCCATTTCCTCGGACTCTAGTGGCTTAAATTCTTCGATCGTCTCGAGAGTGAACGATCGACTGGAAGCACGATTCGACAGCCGAACCAGCGTCTCGATTTGGACCGCCCTCGCCTCGGTGTGAACCGCGAGTGTCGTCGTATCGAAACCCTTACTCCCCACTGGCCAGTGCGAGCAACCATGAGCGACGACGCCGTCAGCCCCGAGGAAGTCCGCCACGTCGCAGGACTCGCTCGGGTCGATCTCGAGGACGACGAGGTCGACCAGTTCACGCGACAGTTCGCGGACATCCTCGAGTATTTCGAGACGCTGGACGAGGTACCCGAGGTCGACCGCGAGGCCGACCTGACGAACGTGATGCGACCCGACGAGGAACGCGACTCGCTCGATCGCGAGGCCGCCCTCGAGAACGCGCCGGAAACCGAAGACGGCTACTTCAAAGGACCGAACGTCTCCTGATCATGTCCGAGAATATCTTCATCACCGAGGAACGGATCGACGGCGCCGACGACGGCCCGCTTTCGGGAACGACCGTCGCCGTCAAGGACAACATCTCGACGGCCGGCGTGGCGACGACCTGTGGCTCGAAGATGCTCGAAGGCTACGTCCCACCCTACGACGCGACAGTCGTCTCCCGCCTGAAGGAGGCCGGTGCGACCATCGTCGGGAAGGCGAACATGGACGAGTTCGGGATGGGCTCGACGACCGAGACCTCCTACTTCGGCGCGACAGATAACCCGGCGGCACCGGGCCACGTCCCCGGGGGTTCCTCGGGCGGATCGGCCGCCGCCGTCGCCGCCGGCGAGGCCGACCTCGCGCTCGGTTCCGACACCGGTGGCTCGGTTCGCTGTCCCGCCGCCTTCTGTGGGGTCGTCGGCATCAAACCGACTTACGGGCTCGTCTCGCGGTACGGACTGGTCGCCTACGCGAACAGCTTAGAGCAGATCGGGCCCTTCGCGAACACCGTCGAGGACGCCGCAACGCTGCTCGACGTCATCGCCGGCGACGACGAACACGACGCGACCACGCGAGAGGTCCCACTCGAGGGCGACGAGAGCTACGCCGACGCCGCCACCGGCGACGTCGACGGCCTGCAGATCGGCGTTCCCACGGAACTGCTCGAGGGTGCCGACGAAGGCGTCGTCGAGACGTTTTGGGACGCCATCGCCGACCTCGAGGACCGCGGCGCGGAGTACCACGAGGTCTCGCTGCCGTCGGTCGAACACGCCGTCGAGGCCTACTACGTGATCGCGATGTCAGAGGCCTCCTCGAACCTCGCCCGGTTCGATGGCGTCCGGTACGGCCTCTCCGCGGGCGAAGCGAGCGGAGACGAGTCTTCCGGTGACTCGGCCGCCGCCGGCAACTGGAACGAGACGTTCGCTCGGACCCGCAAGGAAGGGTTCGGCGACGAGGTCAAACGTCGGATCCTGCTTGGCACCTACGCGCTGTCGGCAGGATACCACGACAAGTACTACAAGAAAGCCCAGGACGCCCGCGCCTGGGTCAAACAGGACTTCGACGAGGCCCTCGAGGAGGCAGACGTCCTGGCCTCGCCGACGATGCCGGTCCCGCCGTTCGAACTCGGTGAGAGTCTGGACGACCCCCTGCAGATGTACCTGGCTGACGCGAACACCGTCCCCGTCAACCTCGCGGATCTGCCCGCGATCTCGGTCCCTGCCGGCGAGACCGACGGTCTCCCCGTCGGTCTTCAGCTCGTCGGCCCTGCCTTCGGAGAGAAACGGCTGATCCGCGCCGCGAGCGCACTAGCCTGATAGCAGGACCTGAAAGCGACGCAACCGCAGTGAGACAGGTTTTTATAATCACTTTTCCAACAATACGGCTAGCACGTTCGGTGATTTTTCCAATGAAGGGCACGCAGAATCAGGACGGCGGATTCGGGGAGTTCGCTCGAGCGTACGATCTCGTCGAGGAGTACTTCGACGAGACGCTCGACGACGTTGCGTTACACACGCCGGTCTCGCGGCGCCAGCTCGTCACTGCCCTCACCCGGGTCCAGCTCTCGGGTCGAGCGCTTGCCGACGAGGCGCTGACCCAACGGGGCGAGATCGTCTATCAGTCCGACGACGAAACGTTGTACTGGCTCGAGAGCGGGGTCTGGGGGTACATGCGCGGCCACCTCGGGTTGACGCCCGACGAGGTCCGGGCCGCACGCGAAGTCCACCGGCGGCTCATCGAGATCCTCGACGACGCACCCACAGACGACGACCACGGACGCGAACCGTTCGTCTGCATCGATCGGGCCGAACCCTATCGGACGGACTAACGCGCCGGCTCCCGTCACCGGTCGCTGCTCGCTTCGTCTCGAAACCGACCGAAAAACTACGTCGCTCGAGTCCGTTCTCGCGGCGATTCCGTTACTCCTCGTAGGCGAGGTTCATGATCCACTGCGAGAAGGCGTCGCTGTTGGGATCGACCTCCTCCTCGCCGATGAACGGCGACAGCATATCGCCGGCCATCAGAAGCGTGAAATCCAGGTCGCGAGCGGTCGGTGTGATGTAGTAGGTGTTGTGACCGTCGTAGATCGTCTCCTCTCGGTCGACGAGTTCCTTCTCGACGAGCGATTCGACGATGCGGCTTCCCTTTCGCGAAGAGACGTCCAGTTCCTTCCAGAAGTCGCTTTGGTGGATCCCACCGGTCTCACGGACGAGTTCGAGGCCGGCGCGCTCGGCCTCGGAGAGTTCGGCTTCGGTTGCAGAAACGCTCACAGTGACCACCTCTCCGTACTCGTCGCTCGGGCCAGGAGTGCGTCCATATACGTATGAGATGCATCGAGGCGCTTAAACTTGCCCTTCGACATCGCAGTCGACATCCGTCGACGCCGCGCCGTCCTCGAGGACGACCGGTTCGTACGCCGTCTTGCAGGGCGGACCGGGCGCGAACCGGTGGCGGACTCCGTCGTCACCGAGCGCGAGCAGCGACGACGAGCGCGTCCCGTAACCGTTCCGGTGGAGACAGACGCCGTACTCGTGGTCGCCGAGGACCTCGCCGGCGCGCTCGAGCCAGTCGTCGACCGACCCACCGCGCTCGGTGGACAGCGCCTCGCGGACCGCCTGCGCGTTGTCGGCCTGCTCGCGGGCGATGTCGGGACGGACCGCGGGGATGTCGACGGTCTCGTCGACGGCGACGTTGACGACGACGTGGACGCCGGGATCGAAGTCGGTCAGCGAGAGCGTCCCGTCCCACCGGTAGCAGTAGGCGTTCGACGCGTCGGCGATCACCAGATAGAAGCCGTCGTACTCGTCGGCCTGGACGGCACGCTCGACGATCGATCCCGCCTCGGAAGCGGTTTCGGCCTCGAGGGCGTCGGCGACGAGCAGCCCGCGCGATCGCTCGGCGGCGAGATCGGCGTCGGTCCACCGGTTCGTGATCCCGACGAAGACGCCATGTTCGTTGTAGCCGATCCACGTCCCGCCGGCCTCGGCATCCCGCGGAGCGACGATCCGGGGGTCCTTACGGTAGACCGACGGTGGCGTCGACGCGCGGTCGACGGACTCGTCGCGGTTCGCGGCGACGGCGACCGGCGCGTCGTCGAAGACCTGCCAAGCGAGCGTCAGTGTACACACGACGTCGGATAGGGACGCCAGGGTCTTAACTTCGGTTCCAATAGAGTAACCACTCTATAGATGCCGGAGATCACCGCAAGTCAGCGACGTCGACCCCTGTCTCCCGAAGCCGCTCTCGAATCGCCTCGCGGTCGACGGTCCCCGACGCGGTGCGGGGCAACGAGTCGGCCACGCCGATCGTCTTCGGTCGCTTGAATCCGGCGAGCCGATCCTCGCAGTGGGCGAGCAGCGACCCGAGGTCGATATCGACGTCGTCGGTCGGGACGACCAGCGCCGCGACGCGTTCGCCCCATTCGGGATCCTCGAGTCCGACGACGGCTCCGTCTTCGACGTCGGGATGTGCTCGCAGGGCCGCGAGCACTGCACCGGGATCGACGTTCTCGCCGCCGGTGACGATCCGGTCGCTCCGGCGGTTGAGCACCCAGAGCCGGCCGTCGTCGTCACGATAGCCGATATCACCCGTCTGCAGGCCGTGTTCGTCGAACGCGGACTCGGTCGCCGCCGCGGAGCAATACCCCGGCGTCACCGTCGGCCCCGAGACGACGAACTCTCCCGTCTCGCCGGCCGGCAGCGGATCGCCGTCCTCGTCGACGACGGTCACGTCGGTGGCGACGAGCGGCCGGCCGACCGTCCCCTCGTGGCTCGCGGTCTCGGCCGGCGTCGCCGTCGCGATCTGGGAGGCCGTCTCGGTCATCCCGTACGTCGGATAGACGGGAACGCCGGCGTCCCGACAGCGCTCGAGTAACTCGGTCGTCGCGGGCGCACCGCCGAGCAGGACGAAGCGCAACGCGTCGGTCGGCTCCCAGCCGGCCTCGAGCAGCCGTTTGCACATCGTCGGGACGAGCGAGACGCCCGTACAGTCGTACTCCGCGAGGACGCGCTTGGTCTCGTGGCGGTCGAACGTCCGCTGGAGGACGACCGTCGTCCCGTACAGTGTCGACCGGACGACGGGCGCGAGCCCGCCCATGTGATACATCGGGAGACAGCAGAGCCAGCGGTCGGCCGGATCGACGCCGAGCCGGAACGCGGAGGCGGTCGCACTCGCGACCAGGTTGCCGACCGTCAGTCGGACGGCCTTTGGCTCACCCGAGGTCCCCGAGGTAAACAGGATCACGAGCGTCTCCGCGGGCTCGAGTGCGACGGGATCGACTGCGACTGCTGTCGACGACTCGCCCGTCGAAGACGCCTCGGTCGGCAGTTCCGCGACCGTGTCCGTCGCGGGTGTATCGACGCTCAGGACGGGAACCGAGTCCGTCGACCGCGAGACCTCGAGGGCGGCCGACTCGGTGTCGCATTCGCAGACGAGAACCGACGGGTCGGTTCGATCGACCTTCTCGGACAGTTCGGCGACCGTCTCGCGGACGTTCAGCGGGACGACGGTAACGCCGGTCCGCATCGCGGCGAAGAAGACGGTGACGAACGCGGGTCTGGTGTCCATGAGGATCCCGATCCGGACCGCCTCCTCGTCGGTCTCGAGAGCTGACTCGAGGTCGGCGGCGGTCCGATCGACCCGCCGATCGAGGTCGCGATACGTCCACGTTCGTCCCGTCTCGTCGTCGATCAAAGCCGTCCGGTCGGGCGTCGTCGCCGTTCGATGCGAGAGGAGGTCCCGCGTCGGCCAGTCGTTCGAGGGGCCGATCACGTGTCCCACACCCCTTCGACGCCGAGGCCCTTCGCCTGCGGGACGACCGCCGCTCCACGCTCGAGGAGCACGGGATCTCGCCCGAGGTCGTCCGCGAGGAGGTCGCCCGTGGCCAGTCCGCAGGCCGGGACGTCGGGGATCGAAGCGGCCAGGTGGACCGCGCCCGTTCTGGCGACGACGCCGTCTATCGTCGTCGTCACGATCGGTGTGATCTCGAGTTCCTGGACCCACGCCGCGATCTTGCGTGCGACGTCGATCCCGCCGAGGGCCATGGGTTTCAACACGAGGGCGTCGGCCGCCTCCGCCTCACAGATCGCGTCGACGCCGTGCTCGAGCAGTCCCTCGTCGAGGGCGATCGAGACGCCGTCGCCTCGCTCGTCGGCCCGCAGGTCGGCGTGGCCCTCGAGAGCGCCCGCGGGCAGCGGTTGCTCTACGACCGCGACGTCGAGGTCGGCAAAAGCCACGAGCGCCGTCGTCGCTTCCTCGTAGGTCCAGGCCTCGTTGGCGTCGACCCGCAGTTCGACGTCGTCGCCGACGGCTTCGCGAACCCGCCGGACGCGATCGATATCGTCGTCGACGCTCCGCCGGCCGGCTTTCAGTTTACAGGTGTCGAAACCGCGGTCGACGGCCTCGCGTGCCGCGTGTGCGGTCTCGGCCGGCGGCCCGTCGCCGATCGTCGCGTTGACCGGGACCCGTCCGACCATCGGACCCTTGCCGACGTAGCGATACAGCGGCGTCGCCTCACGGCCAGCCTGCAGATCCGCGAGCGCGAGCGAGACGGCGTGTCTGGCGGCGACCTGCTCGTCGACGGCCTCGAGCGCCGCAGTGGGTCCCTCCTGGATCGCCTCGCCGGCGCGTGCGAGGGCTGTCTCACAGTCCGCGGGCGACTCCGTCCAGCCCGGCAGCGGCGTGGCTTCGCCGTAGCCGACCTGTCCGTCGGCCGCGGTCAGCCGGACGAGAAAGCCGTCGCGGCTCTCGATCGTCCCGTCGGCCGTCTCCAGTGGCGTCTCGAGTGCCAGCGAGAACGGGCGGTACTCGAGTTCGAGGTCGAGATCGGAGCCGTCGTCACCCCCAGGCATGTTACGCGACCACCCCCACGGCGAACAACACGGCATAGAGCGCGAGAAGTTTCCCGGTCCCCTCGAGTGCCGGGTTGAGCGCCTCGCCGTCGGTCCGGGTCAGAACGGTCTGGGTGACCACCGCGGCGTAGGGCAGCGAGAGCAACGGGAGCAAGACGGTGACTGAGAATCCCTCGCCGAACCAGAGCCACAGCGGGACGAGATAGGCGAGTGCGAGCATCGCGACGTACTCGACGCGGCTCCAGCGGTAGCCCAGTCGTACCGCGAGCGTTCGCTTGCCGGCTTCGGCGTCGGTCTCGAGGTCACGGACGTTGTTCACGACGATGATCGCCGTCGAGATAGCGGCGATCGGGAGACTGGCGAGGAACGCCTCCCAGGTAACCGTCCCCTCGGGGATCGTCGTCGTCAGCGGCTCGGCTACCGTCGCCGCCGCCTGGACGTAGAACGTCCCCATCACGGCGACGATGCCGAAGAAGACGAAGACGAACAGGTCGCCGAGACCGTGATAGCCAAGCGGGTAGGGGCCGCCGGTGTAGGCCCACCCACAGACGACGCTTACGAGCCCGATCACGAGGATCGGCAGCCCGCCGACGTAGACGAGATACGTCCCCGACAGGATCGCGAGCCCGAAGGTCACGATCGTCGCCAGCTTCACCTGTTCGGGCGGGATGATCCCCGCCTGTGTCACTCGGGTGAACCCCTCCCGGTCGTCGGTGTCGGCACCCTTGATCGCGTCGTAGTAGTCGTTCGCGAAGTTCGTTCCGATCTGAATCAGCGCCGCGCCGACGAACGCAAGCAGTGCCTCCAGCGGGGCAAATACCCCTTCGTGGACCGCAAGCCCCGTGCCGACGATCACCGGTGCCGCCGCCGCGGGCAGCGTCTGTGGGCGTGCTGCCATCACCCACGCTTTCGTCCGTGAGATATCGACTTCGGCCGTACTCATTGCTCGAGTATCCAACTCGGGGCCGTGTCAACGTTGGCATTACGATCGACGATCGCACTGGCACAATGGGTGAGCTATGAAAGACGAGAGCAAAGGTCCGTTCGAGGTTACCGGCGATACAACAGCCAGAGCGCCACAGCGAGTCCGACCACCGCGGTCAGCGGGACGAATCCGGGAACGGCGTCGTCGGTACCCTCGATCGAGAGCTCGAGGTCCCGGTCGACAGGCGTCAGCGAGTAGTCGCTTGGGTACGACGCAGACGCGTCGGTGATCTCGAGCGTTTCGGTCGTCGACGGCGCGTCGTCGTCGATCTCGAGAGTAAGCGTTACCACGGTATCGGTCGCTTTCGCACCGCTTCCGGACGGTGTCCGTTCCTGGTCGATCGTCACCGCTCCGGCGTCGTCGTCGATCTCTGCGGTCGCATCGACCGTCGCGTCGTCGTCGCCTGCCGCCAGCATCGGGCCGTGTTCGACGTCGGCGACCGTGATCACGTCCGCGTCGTACTCGATCGTCGCCGAGAGGTCGTCGATTCCGTTGCCGACGGAGTTGCCGTGTGTACTCGCCACGAGGTCGACCGTCACGGTCTCGCCAGCCTCGGCCTCGAGTTCCTCCCGATCGAAGTTCAACAGCATCGAGCCGTCCATCGCCGCCGCCGGTGTCGCTGCGAGTAGTCCGAACGCGAGTGCGAGCGTGAGGGCGGCCGTACGTCTCGTCTCGCCGTTCATTGCTCTTCGGGGACGGTCAGTTCGATCGGCTCCATCTCGAGGAAGGCCGTCTCGTACCCCTGGTGGCGGGCGACCTGTGGGGGCGAGACGACCGTAACTGTCACCGTATCGCCCGGCTGGACGTCCGCGAGCGACGCCCCGTAGTGGTGACCGTACTCGTCGTCGATCGTCTCCTCGAGATCGATCGCATCGGCGACCGACTCCCCGTCGCGTTCGATCACGACCTCGATGTTCATCGCCGGCAACGGGACGCGGTTGTACGGCGTCCGCGGCGAGACGAGCAGGTAGCGGTCGTCGCCGTCGGCGAGCCGGAAGCCCGACTCGAGCAGCGTCGCGAGAACCGCCGCGTCGCCGCTGCGGGGGAGTTCGGCCGTCTCCGCCGGCCGGTCGGCGTCGGGTTCGACGAGGATCGTCCCGGGGAACGCCTCGACTTCGGGGAGCTGTGAGTAGGGAACGTCGTGGCTGTGGTCATGATCGTGGTCGTGGTGATCGTGTCCGTCGCCGTGATGCTCGCCGTGCTCGCCGTGGGAATCGTGATGGCCGTCGTCGGCGTGGTCACCGTGGTCGTGATCGCCGTGTCCCATCGGCTCGAGCGCGCCTCGTTCGCCCCACTCCTCCTCGTCGAGGTAGTCGACGTCGGAGACGCGATCTCGAAACGCCTGGTCGTACTCGAACTCGACGGTCACGGTCTCGGTGTCGGTGAATCGGCCCTCGAGGTCGCCGGTCGTCCGCACCGACAGCGCCGGGAGGGTGACCTCGACCGTGTAGGTGCCGTCGTCCTCGAGAGGGACGTTGTCGCCGAAGTGAAAGCCCATCTCCTGGGAGATCATCGACCAGGCGGACTGCGTGGTAACCGGGTCACCCTCGTACGCGAGTTCGAGTTCGATGCCGTCGTCGACGGGCAAGACGGTGTCAGTTTCGTCGTCCCAGAGGGTAAACATCAGGTGGACGCCGATCATCTGCTCGGGTGTCTGGCGTTCGATCTCGTCCTCGCCGCTCCCGGTGACGAGCCAGAACGGATGGGGATACGACAGCATCGGCGCGAGCGTGTACTCACCGGCCTCGACTGGCTCGAGCATCTCCATCGACTCGCGGTGTGTCGGGAGATACACTGCGTCCGGTGGGTTCTCGACCCGCGTCAGGTCCTCGACGTCCAGTGGCATGCTGGCGTCGGTGTCGTCGTCCGACTCGTCGCCGTCTTCGTCGCTATCGTCACCGAATCCGAGACAGCCCGCAAACGCGAGTGTCCCGGTTGCCGTGCCTGTCCACTTGATAAGCGTCCGTCGATCGAGATCGCTGTCGTTGTCGTCTTCGTGCATGTGTATCTCGTTCCGTAGAGTCGCGTTCAGCTCGGATCTGCCGGCGGCAGCGCTCGTCTCGAGCGGGGCGGAAGCAGGTAGTTCCCGCGTCGGTCGACGAAGATGTAGCCGGTGATGCCGTTGTTCAGGTTCGTGACGTCGAGGTCGTCTCCCTCCATCGCTTTGCGAACGCGGGCGAACTCTTCGATTCCGCGTTGTAACGAGACGAAGTGGACGCCCGGTTGGTCGCCGTCGACGGTGTTGAAATCCCGCCGTAACAGCAGCGGCTGCCCGTCCTCTCTGGCGCGGGCGGCCTTCTGGGCATGGCCGACGACGCCGCTTCTGGCGTCGTCTTCGGTCGCCGCGATGCGCTCGTCGGTGAGCTCGGTCGCGGTGTCGAGTTTCTCACCGACGTCGCCGACCAGCTCCGACTCGGCGTGTTCCGGGCTGAACATCTTCTGGACCCGCATGTAGTGGTTGTCCTGTTCGAACCACTGCCGGAGGTTCGTCCGCATCGAGGAGACGTGTCCAGTCGTCCCACCGGCGAAGGGACCCTCCTCGATCGTCACGCGATCCTCGGTCGCCTGACTCTCCGAAAAGCCCGAGCGAAAGCCCATGAAAAACGGCGCTTCGTCCGGGATCGAGTCGGGGACGCCGTCGACGTCGGTGTGGTCGGCCGGAAGCCCCTCGCCGACGAACCCGGTCCGACGTCGGTCGTCGACGCGTTCGAAGATGCCGGTCAGGTCCGTCCCGACGTCGATCCCGTTGAGTTCGTCGTGGTCGCCGAACAGCCCCTCCTCGGCCTCGAGGACGACCTGTGAGTGGTCGCTGGCCAGGTGGAGCAACGCGTCGAACTCGTCGAACGCATCGGCCTCCCCGACGATCGGCGCCGGTTCCGGAAGGTCGACCGACTCGGACAGTGACCCGTCGAACCGATCGAAGTACGCCGGCGTGTAGCCGAGCGTGAACACGAGCCCCTCGTTGCTCCACTCGTAGGCGTACTCGAGGGTCCGTAGTGCGTCCTCGACCTGCTCTCTTGTGTCGTCGTCGGGCTCGGTCTCGGTCTCGAGTGATAGCGCCACCAGCACGTGGTGTTCCGGTGGCTGGACGTTTCCGTCGTCGTCCCGTGCGAGGAACTCGTTCCACGCGTGCTGTCGCTCCGGGAGCGAGTCGGGGTCGTCGGTCCCGGTGGGGATCTCGACGCCGTCCTCGGAGGTACACGCGCTGAGTGCGGTCGCTCCGCCGACGGCGACCAGTGCCCGGAGGTAGTCCCGGCGGGACAGCGACGAACGGTCGGGGACTGTCACTGGATACGTGTCCGGGCCGGTATCGCCAAAGTGTTACCGTTCTCGCCGATCCTACCGCCACCGTCGACTCGCCGTTGGGCCGGCGAACAGACGATCGATCGGCGGTTCGAACGGTGTCGCTGCCGATCGGTACCGCTCGAGACGATCCTCCCTGACGTAGATAGCGGAAACTGTTGCCGGCGAACGGTCAGTAGTGCCAGGGATAGTCGTCGAACTCGGGCTCGCGACCTTCGACGAAGGCGTCTCGACCCTCTTTTGCCTCGTCGGTCATATATCCCAGCCGGGTCGCCTCGCCGGCGAACACCTGCTGGCCGACCATGCCGTCGTCGGTCATGTTGAACGCGTACTTGAGCATCCGCATCGCCGTCGGACTCTTGGAGTTGATCCGTTCGCCCCACTCCAGTGCCGTCTGCTCTAACTCCTCGTGGGGGACAGCCTCGTTGACCATCCCCATCTCGGCGGCCTCCTCGGCGTCGTAGGTTTTCCCGAGGAAGAACACCTCGCGGGCTTTCTTCTGGCCGATCTGTTTCGCCAGATACGCGGAGCCGAAGCCGGCGTCGTAACTGGCCACGTCGGGATCGGTCTGGAGGAACTTGGCGTGTTCCTTGCTTGCAAGCGTCAAGTCACAGACGACGTGCAGCGAGTGGCCACCGCCGACAGCCCAGCCGGGGACGACACAGACGACGACCTTCGGAATGTGACGGATCAGTCGCTGGACCTCGAGGATGTGGAGTCGCCCTTGCTCTGAGGCACGTTCTTCGTCGCCCTCGTACTGGTAGCCGTCCTCGCCGCGGATCGTCTGGTCGCCGCCCGAACAGAACGCCCAACCGCCGTCTTTCGGCGATGGACCGTTCCCCGTCAGGAGCACGCAGCCGACGTCGGTCTGGCGTTTGGCATGCTCGAGAGCGTCGTATAGCTCGTCGACAGTGCCGGGGCGAAACGCGTTGCGTACTTCTGGCCGGTCGAATGCGATCCGGACCGTCCCGGAGTCGACCGCCCGGTGATACGTGATGTCGTTGAACTCGTCGTGTAACTCCGCGATCGGTTCCCACTGCTCCTCGTCGAAGAGTTCCGAAACCATTGCCCGAATGTGGTCGGCGTCGGGTGAAATAGATTCGCGTCATGGCGCCGTGTCGACTCGAGGCAACCGAGCCAGGCCCTTCTCGTTTCGACCGAGAACTCATACCCGTCGGTGCCGTGTCTTCTCCCGATGGCACCCGACGACGAGGCCACCGACTCGAGCACCGACGCCGACAGCGAAACCGACGCCGAGCGAACGACGATCCGCGCCGGGCGAAACTTCGAACAGGAGTATCGACTGGATGCAAGCGACGCGGGCGAGTTCCTCGTCGCGCTGGGCGAACAGCTCCGTGACGGCGACGAACTCACGATCAGCGACGACGAGTGGGAACTCCCGTTTGCCTTCGGGGAACCGGTCTCTCTCGAGATCGACTTCGAGGGGACCGACGAGCCGGAACTCGAGATCGAACTCGAACTCCCCGGCCGAACCGACGAGACGGGCCCGCGTGTCAAGTAGGCGACCTGGAGACGGGTCGGTATATCTGCGAACGGTTGTCGGAACCGTTCGGACCAGGGACATTCGATATAGCAAAATAGAGTTTAGCAGTGGCAAACCGACCACTATCGGCTTCGACGGTACGAATGGCAACCGATAACGATCGTCACCGTTCCGACTTCGCGGTCTCGAGCAAAATCCGTACCCGTCGGTTTCGTCCGAAAGACGGACCGAAACGAGGTCAGTCCCGATTCGGGACAGCTGCTACCGAGTATCGTCGTCGATCGACTCGCGAACTGCTGTCTCGAGTGTGTCCCGTCGCCGGTGGTTCGCGTCGGAATCGAACTCGAGGGCAAGTACCTGTGTACCGTCGCGCTCGAGCGACCGTCGGTAGGCACTCGCGAAGTCGACGGGATCGACGCGTTCGAACTCGAGGTCGTAGAACTCGGCCAGCGAGTCGAACTCGAGGCCGTGGGGCGTCTTGAACTGGTCGGTAAACGGCGGCTCGAACGCCTCGATCGGGAGTTTGTGGAAGATCCCGCCACCGTCGTTGTTCAACAGGACGATGGTCGCGTCGACGTCGCAGCGATCGACCGCGAGCAGGCCGTTCGAGTCGTGATAGAAGGCCAGATCGCCGGTAACGAGCACGAGCGAGTCGTCGGTCGCGCTGCCGGCACCCAGTGCGGTGCTTGCGATCCCGTCGATACCGCTTGCACCTCGATTGGCTAACACGGTGAGGTCGGCACTGCGAGGGCGGCCAAACCTGTCGGCGTCCCGGATCGGCATGCTATTGGAAACGAAGACGGTCGCCGGATCGGGGGCGTCTTCGAAGATCGTCGCGAGGACGGCACCTTCGAAGGGGTCGGCCTCGAGCGTGTCCGTCTCGAGTGCCTCGTCGCGGACGGCCCAGTGTCGTCGCTCGGCAGCGTCGAACCGGGCTCGCCACGCCGTGGGCGCTTGCGAGTCGTCGGTCGCCTCGAGTCGCTCGCACAGGCCCTCGAAGACGGCAGCAGGTGACGCCGCGAGCAACTCGGTCGCCGTAAAGGTCGCCTCCCGCCAGGCGCCGGCGGGGTCAAAGAGGAACTGACGAGCGTCCGCGTCGCGTAAGGCGTGTCGAAGCGGTTTCGAGGTCGGCGACGCACCGAATCGGAGGACGACGTCGGGATCCGGAAGCTCGTCGATGTAGACGTCGTAGCCGCCGTAGACCGGAGTGCCACCGTCGCTGGCAGCTTCGGCAGCACGCTCGACGTGTGGTCCGAACCGCAGGTTCGAAAGCGGGTCTGCGAGGATCGGCGCGCCGATTCGGTCGGCGATGTCGACGACGGTTCCGGGATCGAGTGCCGACAGATCGGCTGGATCGGCCGGTCCGGCGACGATCAGCGGCCGTTCGGCCTCGGTAAGCGCCTCGAGAAGGGGGTCGTACTGGTCTGCCGTAAGCGTCCGCGTGCCCGAGTCGGTTTCGACGAACGCACCCTCACGGCCGCGGCCAGCGAGCGTCTCCGCGAACGCATCGGGAACGGCGTCGGGAACCTCGAGTGGCTCGAGCGGTTTCCGGAACGGACAGTTCAGGTGGACGGGACCGGGGTCGGTGCCAGTCGTCTCGGCGAGGGCCCGCGCCGCGGTCGTCCGGAGGTTCCGGACCTTTCGCTCGTCGGCCTCGGGGTCGGGGAGTTCGGCGTACCACCGGACCGCATCGCCGTAGAGTTTGACCTGGTCGACAGTCTGGTTCGCGCCGCTGTCCCGGAGTTCGTGGGGCCGGTCGGCGGTGAGCACGAGCAACGGCACCCGGGCCCGATCGGCCTCCATGACGGCGGGATGGAAGTTCGCCGCAGCCGTCCCGGACGTACAGACGAGCGCCGTCGCCTCGCCGGTACGGCGCGCGCGGCCGAGCGCGAAGTACGCCGCCGAGCGCTCGTCGAGATGCGAGTAGACGTCGATCTCCGGATGGGCGGCGAAGGCGACGGTCAACGGAGTCGAACGACTGCCCGGAGCGATACAGACCGCCTCGAGGCCGCCGCTGGCGAGTTCGTCGACGAGAGTGCGTCCCCACAGCGTCGAACGGTTCGGTGCCGACATGGGTCACTCGAGTTCGTCGAGGATCGGTCGGAACTTCAACTGTACTTCGTCCCACTCGTCGTCGGGGTCGCTGTCGGCGACGATACCGCTGCCGGCAAAGAGCGTCACCGTGTCGTCGTTTGCGACTCCGGATCGGAGGCCGACCGCGAACTCGCCGTCGCCGGCGGCATCGAACCAGCCGACGGGGGCCGCATACCAGCCGCGGTCGAAGGCTTCGGTGTCGCGGATCGTCTCCCAGGCCGCAGTCGGCGGGACGCCGCCGACGGCAGGGGTCGGATGGAGCGCTTCGACGAGTTCGAGGACGTGCCGGTCGCCCTCGAGCGTTGCCGCGATCGGCGTCTGCAGGTGTTGGATGTTCGCCAGCCGCCTGATCGTTTGCTCCGCGATCGTCAACTCGTCTGCGAGGGGGTCGAGCTGGTCACGGATCGCGTCGACGACGAGCCCGTGTTCGTGTTGGACCTTCTCGCTGTCGCGCATCTCGTCGGCGTAGGCATCGTCCGTCGCAGGCGTCTCGCCGCGCTGAATCGAGCCCGCGAGTGCCTCCGTCTCGATCCGGTCACCGTGTTTACAGACGAGCCGTTCCGGCGGCGCGCCGAAGAAGGTGCCACCGATTTCGCGATCGATCAGGAACCGATAACAGTTCGGATACTGACGGCGCAGTCGCTCGAGCGTGGCAGGAACGTCGACCGGCTCCTCGAGATCGACGGACAGCGACTGTGCGAGGACGACCTTCGTGAGTTCGCCCCGTTCGATCCGCGCGATGGCGGTCTCGACCTGGTCCCGCCAGGCCGCAGGCGACGTGGTTCGACGGGTCGATTCGACGCCGGGACCCGTTCCGCTCGGCTGCATCGAGGGGAGATCCTCGATGTGATCGTACCAGTCCGCGAGGCGCTTGGCGGTCTCGTCGGCCGTCTCCCCGACGGCCGTCAGCCAGGTCTTCGCGTCGCTGCGGACGACGAGCACTTGCGGGACGACGAACGAGGCCGCGTCGAACCCGGTCCAGGGACTGTCGGGCTCGTGACCGTCGTGAAACGAGACCCCGCCGAACGCTCGCGGCCGGGCGACGTGTGGGCCGTCGTACTCGAGTCCGTCGAACACCCGTGTCGTCCGTTCCCGAATTCGGTCGAACCGATCCGGTCCGCTGGCGGTCACGTTGGCTGCGACGCCCAGTCCGACGATCTCCAGTCCGTCGGGTGGCGCCCAGAGAATCCGCGACTCGCTGGCGCTGTCGACTACTGCGCCGAACGAGACGTCCTCGAGTTCGCGGCTGCGGCCGACGAGATCGGGCGTCTCGTCGACTGGCCGTACGGTCGAATCAGCTGCCAGTCGATGCTCCCCCGACGATCGATCCATTGAGCGCAGTTCAGGACCGGCGTGCCTTCAGCCTAACTATCCCGGCCCCGATACCGTGGCGTCGGCACGACTAACTGTACCGCTCTTCCTGCCACGGATCCGCCGTCCGCGAATAGCCACGCTGTTCCCAGTAGCCGCGTTCGGGCTCGGTACAGAACTCGACGCCGTCGACCCACTTCGCGCCCTTGTAGGCGTACTTGTGGGGCGTGACGACGCGGAGCGGGCCGCCGTGGTCCTCGGGGAGGGGTTCGCCATCGTATCCCCACGCGAACAACACCGCTTCGTGCATACAGTCGGAAAGCGGGAGGTCGGTGGTGTAGCCGTCGAGCGCGGAGAACACGACGTGGACGGCGTCGTCCTCGACGCCCGCGCGCTCGGCGAGTTCGGGGAACGGAACGCCCGTAAACTGACAGTCGAACCTGCTCCAGCCGGTCACACAGTGGAAGTCCTGGCGCTGGGTCTCGCTTGGCAGGTCGCGAAACTCCTCCCAGTCGAAGGTGAGTTCCTCCTCGACGGCGCCGGTAACGGTAAACGCCCACGTTTCGGGATCCCAATCCGGTGTCGGACCCTTCGAGAGGACCGGAAATTCGTCGGTCTCACGCTGGCCCGGCGGCAGTCGGTCGTCGCCGAACTCACGGTAGAGGTCCGTAACGTCGGTTGCGTCGTCGCTCATACTCGTTTCCTCTGTGTCGACTGACGTAGGCCTGGCGTCTCGAGTGCGGTCGGCCGCGTCGTCTAGGCCGTTCGAGGAGGCACTCGCGATCGCCTGCCAGAGAACCAGACAGTGCTGCCGGTACTCTACTCGAGTGAGACGAGTCGCGTCCCACAATCAGGAATTACC
This sequence comes from Natronolimnohabitans sp. A-GB9, assembly GCF_030848565.1. GTDB lineage: Archaea > Halobacteriota > Halobacteria > Halobacteriales > Natrialbaceae > Natronolimnohabitans. The sequence continues at coordinate 40,893 of NZ_JAVDDV010000001.1, read as the reverse complement.
GGAACGGGGCGTCGACCGAAACGATCCGTAATAGTCGGATCAGCATCACAAGTCGCGGAATTCCCGTCGAAACCCTCGCCAGCCATTAGTACGGTCTCGGCGATTCCCATACCGTATGGCGAGTAGACAGCAGATGCAGGAACGAGAAATGTCCGGACAGGCAGCGGAAGAAGTCAGCGAACAAGCCCTTGGCCCAGCCTTGATGGCGTCGGCCGCGTCGGTCGGGCTCTCGTGGTACTACTTCTTCGTGCGCGGCGATCGACAGCGAGGACTGTTCGTCGGCCTCTGGCCGCCGACTATCCTCGCGTTCGCGAGTTACTTCAACCAGCGCAAGATGCGCCAGCAGCTCAACTCGCTCACCCAGCCCGGGACGACGCTGAAGAACGCGCTCGACTCGATGATGGGCAATAAGTAACACGGAACGCAGGCCACGATTTTACGCTCTCGCGCTGGTCCGGCCGGCCACAGCCGATTTTCGCATCGGTCGGATCGGCGACGTGCGACCGTTCCCACAGGTATGACACGCAGTCACAACAAAAGTACCGGATCCGTTTTCGAGTCAGCAGAGTCCCCGTCAAACCTAAATACCCCCTCGCCGAAAGCCGAATCAGATGCCGAAAGTAGAGATCACCATCCCGGAACACCTCGAGATGCAGATCGCTCAGATGGTCGAACGCGGCGAGTTCGTCAATCGTGAGGAAGCGATCGAAGACCTCCTCTCGACCGGGATCAAGGCCTACAAAACGAGTGGACCGATGGACGAAGAGGAAGGCGGAACGACCGGCGGAACCGGCCTCGAAGACGACGGGATGATGGGCCACGACGACGAGTACGTCTTCTAACTCCCGATTTCCTTATCGCGCGCCTACAGCGCTAGCAGCGGGATTCCGAACGCGAGGACGGCACCGATCAGCATCACGACGATTCCGATCCCGACGTCGCGAGCGGTGTACTCGCTCATCGGCGCGGTCGTCCGTTCTGCCTCGAGGTCGTGTCCGACGTCGGCTGCCGAGCCGTGATCTGCCGCTGGTTCCGTATCGTCTGCCATAGTCGTACGTTTCCGGCTACAGACCTTAAAGACACCTGCAACGGCTCCGGATCGTGGAGACACTCGGCACGACAGATCGTACCGGTCGTGTGACCGGTCAGTTGCCGGAAAATATTTGTCGATCGGTTGGATTATACTGTGCAATGCCCTCCATCGACCGCTCCAGACGGCGACTGTTAGCCGCCGGTGGTTCTCTCTCCGCAGTGATCGCGGGCTGTACGGGGTTCAGCGAGTCGGAAAGTATCGAGCACAACGTCACCGAGGGCGGCGAGCCGATGCCGTCCGACGAGTACGAGTCGCTGACGCTGCGGGCCGACGGCGCGGAGCCGTTCGTCTATCCCGACGGCGAGCCTCCGGAGGACGGCGAAAAGACGGGTTCGAGACCGTACGAGCGATCGGTCGAGTTCGTCCTGAGCGACGACGAGGCGTCGGCCATACGGATCGACGCCGACGACGAGGACGTCGACGACGCACGGACCTTCCTCGAGGCGACCGACTTCGAGACCGAGTCGGTCGTAATCGACCAGCGGGAGATCGAAGACTGCTATCGTCGCCACCTCCTGAGTGTTCAGGCCAATCCAGACGAGTTTCGAACGCAGTTCTGCCAGTCGCTGAAAGCACCGACGACGCCCTGTGAGGCCGACGTGACGGTCATGGAAGCGGTCTTCGTTCGCGTCCAGCGTGCGTACGAGGCGGCCCCGTCGAGTCGTGCAAGCAGCGAGAGCAGGTCGTGTCCGCCGTCAGAACGCGCCGTCACCGACGGCGAGCGGACGTCGACCAACGACACCGCTACCGACGAGGAGGGTGGTCGATGACGGGGGAACGTCCCCGTTTCGATCGGCGACGACTCCTCGTGGGACTCGCAGGCGGCGCCGCCGTCGCTGTCGCCGGCTGTAGCGCTCCCGGAAACGACGACGTGACGACGGCGACGACGTTCACCCGGGCGGAAGCCGAGTCGATCCTGACCGAGAGCCCATCGGCGCCGACGGTCGATCGGCCAGTGCCGATCGAGCCGGCAAAGACCGCCCTCGAGGCCGAACGGTATCGCGTAGACGACCTCCTCGCGGCCGTCCCGGAGCCGATCACCGCCGACGAGGTCCCAAACGGCGTCGTTCGAAACGCGATCGCCGACCGACGCGACGGCGCGATCGAGTCACTCGAGGAGACGGTCGACGCGACCGGCCCCGAGCGATACCACGCGCTGCGAACGACGCGGGACGCTCGCGACGACGCCCGGACGGCGACCGTGACCTGGTCCGCGATCGACGCCGATCGCGAGACCCTCCTCGACGATCTCGGTGACGAGCGTCGGTCCGCTCGGTCGACGCTTGCAGACCGACTCGACGGGGTCGCGTATCGCGGCGAAGACGGCGAAGACGGCCGGCTCCGTGCGGCGCTGTTCTACGCCGAACTCGAGGACGACCTGGAGACGGCGACTCGACGACTCGACCGCTGGAACGTCGACGAGGCGTCGGCCGTCGTCGACCTCGGTGAGGCCGCCGGCGACCTCGAGTTCGCCACGGCGACGACGGCCGTCTGGGACCACTGTCGCGGACGGTACGCCGACGAAACGGGCGACCGCGCCGACCTCGAACCCGTCTTCGCCGACGCGCTCGAGGCGTCACGCGATCGAGTCGCCGACGTCGACCTGCCCGACCAGGACGGGGACGACTGGCTCGCCGACCTCGTCGCGAGCGAGGTCGAACAGGGGTTCGACCAGACGCTCCTCTGGGACGCTGTCAGACCGGTCTATCGTGCCGCGGACGGACTGGAAGACGCCCTCGAGGACGGTCGCTACGGACCCGGGCTGTCCGCAGCGCTCCGGTTCGAACACGAGTATCGGGCCTTCGAGGACGTCCGCGAGCGATTCGAATCGGGAGCGGTTACGGCCCCCGAGTCGATCGACGAGATCCGAGCCCAGCGAACGGCGACGGTCGAAGCGGCCGAATCGGCGATCGAGTCGGTCACGCGGCCGTCGCTCGGGATGGCTCGTCTCGCAGACACCGTTCGCGACCTCGGCTGGACCGACGACGCGATACGCCGCAGTGCCGACGGCGACCCCGAGATGAACGTCACGCTTGGCGACGAGTACAGCGAGTACGTCTGCCTCGAGGCCCGGTTTACGGTCCTCCCGGACGCGCTCGCGGCGTTCCGGAGTCGGCTGCTCGAGGCGTAACCGGAAATCGCCCGATCCAGACGCCTTTATACTGTCGGACAGCAGGCAGTGAGACGTCGGTCGCGAACTCGCGGCCGTCACCCGCGGGACGGCCGCAGTCGCGCGACCGATCGTCGAACAGTGCTGTCCAACAGTATTACTATCCTCGGTGCGAACGGTCGGACAGTAAATGGCACTGACCAAGCGAATCATCCCGTGTATCGACGTGGATTTAGACGAGGACGGGAACCCGGCCGTCTACACCGGCGTTCACTTCGAGGACCTCGAGTACACCGGTGATCCGGTCGAGATGGCCAAGGCGTACAACGAATCCGGCGCCGACGAGTTCGTCTTCCTCGACATCACCGCCTCCGCGGAAGGACGCGAGACGATGCTCGACGTCGTCCGCGACGTCGCCGACGAGGTCTTCATCCCCCTCACGGTAGGCGGGGGTATCCGCACCACCGAGGACATCAAGGAGACGCTGCGGGCCGGCGCTGACAAGGTGTCGATCACCACCGGTGCCCTAGAGCGACCCGAACTGATCAACGACGGCGCGGCGGCCTTTGGCAGCCAGTGTATCGTCATCAGCGTCGACGCCCGCCGACGGTTCGACGAGGGCGGCGAACACTACGTCGAGGTCGACGGCGAGTCCTGCTGGTTCGAGTGTACGAAGAAAGGCGGCCGTGAAGGAACCGGGATCGACGTCCTCGAGTGGGCCCAGGAGGCCGAACAGCGGGGCGCCGGCGAACTGTTCGTCAACTCGATCGACAAGGACGGTACCAAAGATGGCTACGACGTCCCGCTGACCGCGGCGGTCTGTGACGTCGTCGACACGCCGGTTATCGCCTCTTCGGGCTGTGGCGGCCCCGAGCACATGCACGAGGTGTTCACCGAGGCCGACGCCGACGCCGGGCTCGCGGCGTCGATCTTCCACTTCGACGAGTACTCGATCGCGGACGTCAAGGAGTATCTCGACGAGCGGGACGTGCCGGTCCGGCTGTAAGCTGCTGCACTGGCGCTTCCAATACGCTTATACTGCCGCGGTCGCGCACTTCTACCAGTGAAGTGGCGGTGTACGTGGTGTGGAAAACCACACGCGGAGAACGACCCTCCCTGTGACAACTGCGGGCACAACACCTTCGAGAAGGCTATCGTCCGCGAGGGGGACGACGAGCCGACGTCGTCGACCGGAACGGTCGACACCGGAACGACCTACGTCTGGCGCTGTCGCAACTGCGGCCGGGACCACGTCAAGAACAACCCGCCGTGTGCCCGCTGTGGCAACCACGACCTAGAGAAAGTCGAACAGACCTACGACGACGTCGAGCGCGACCTCGAGACGCCGAGTTGGCTCGAGGTAGCCAGACCGTATCTCCCGATTTTCGTCGTCTTCGCCGTGGTCGTCGCGCTGTTTGCCACCGGGATCGTCCCGCTCTCGATCGTTCCCGGCCTCGGGGAGCCGTCGCCGCCCGACGCACCCGGCGAGGGGACGGAAGCCGGCGGCATCGACCTCGAGGCGACCGAAGGCGAGATCCACGACCGCCTCGAGGCCGAACGCGACGCCGAGCGGTCGTACGATAGCGGGCTCGCAGCCTTCGCCGAGTACAACAATCGCGCACACGTCGCGATCGAGTACGACGACGCACAACCCGAACGGGTAACGCCGACCGACTTCGACGTCGACTGTCGAAACGACGCGATCGGCGGCCCGTTCCCGGCGGTGCTGTCGATCGACGACTACGACGACGAGGCAGCGCTCGCCGACGACGTCGCCGCCACGCTCGAGACGACCGACGAGGTGACAGACGGCGACTTCGACGCGGAAGGGATCGATCTTCACGTCGTCGACGGCTCGGTCTACGTCTACTACGTGACGTGTTGACCGACCGGGCGATCACAGCATCCGCTTTTCGGAGAACGAACGACAGAAGAGACGAGACGCCGGCTTCGACGCCGCGATTCATACGGTCTCCCGTAGTCAGTTCCCGCCGATCGCCACACGGGGTCGGCAAGCGGCGGGAAATCGACACAGCAGTCCGTATCAGGCGGCCGCCTCGAACGCCTCGCGGAAGGAAACCGCCTTCTCGCGGACGTTGACGGCAGCGTCCTCGAGCGCCTCGAGGGGGTCGACGCCGCCTTCGGTCTTGATCGTCAGAATCGGTTCGGTCTGGCCGCCCGACTGTTCGGGATTGACGTCGTAAGTGGCGGCGCTGACGGCTTCGTGCTCGAGCAGTGCGCCCTTGAGGACGTTCATAAACGTGTGGTCCTCGCCGGCGATCTCGATCGAGAGTTCGTCCTCGGTGCTCTCGGTGACCCGCAGTTCCATGTCCACTGCTCCGGTCGTCGGCCGCTTGTACCTTTCTGTTCGACCGCGAGGTCCGACTCGAGTGACGCGACGTGAGGTATCGGTCGCACTCGAGGGCCAGGAGACTCGATAGCGGGAACGGAAATCCATATACAGTCACGCTCGAACCACAGGATATGCGCCCGACTGTGAGCCCCCTGACGTTTCTCGAGACGGTCGTCCTCCCGCTGGTGATAGCGGCGACGATACTCGTCTCCGTCGCCGTCGTCAGGCGTCTCCACCGGGCCGATGACGGACGGCGCTGGGTCGAGATCGCCCGGTCGCGGCTCGTCATGGGCGTGCCCTGGGGCTCGCTGCTCGTGATCGCGCTGGTCTTCTGTGTCTATCTGTTCGTCCAGGACGGTATCACCGACTTCGAGAATCCGGTGACGCTTCCCTACCGTGCGTACTCCTACTTCTACCCGCTGGGGATGCTGACGGCGTCGTTCTCGCATGCCGGCCCGGGACATCTCCTCGGAAACCTCGCCGGGACTGCCGTCGTCGCACCGATCGCGGAGTACGCGTGGGGACACTACCCCGACGGCCGAGACGAAGGGACTGTCTCCTCGTGGCGGGCGAACCCGTGGGTCCGTGCGCTGGTCGTGTTCCCGGCGATCGTCGTCGCGATTACGATCGCGACGAGCCTGTTCGCGCTGGGGCCCGTCATCGGCTTTTCCGGCGTCGTCTTCGCCTTCGCCGGCTTCGCCCTGGTCCACTACCCGATCGTCACGATCGTCGGCGTCCTCGGCGTCCAGAGTGCGCTTCTGACGGTCTACCGAGCCATGCAGACGCCGATCGCCGTCTACGTTGCCCAGCCGAGTCCACCGTCGGCACCCTCCTGGGCCGGCATCGCCATCCAGGGCCACGCGCTTGGGTTTTTCATCGGGCTCGGTCTCGGCGTCGCACTCCTTCGCAGACGCGGTCACCGTCCCGACCCGTTCCACCTCTGGATCGCGCTTCTCCTATATGGCTTCGCACAGGGGCTGTGGCAGATCTACTGGTTCGGCAGCGAGAATACCTACTTCCTCTTCCAGGGACCCGGTGTGTTGATCGTCACGGCGCTTGCACTCGTCGTCACGGTCGCGATCACCGCCAGCGACCGCCCTCTTCTCCCGCGGCGAGTCGGTCGACGTCTTGCCCGGCTCTGGTCTCGGCTTGGCGTCACGGATCCCACCGGTGAGTCGCCGGTCGACCGCCCCCTCGAGATCGCACGGGCGAGTGCCGCTACGACTGATTCCGGGACGTCGACGTCCCGACTCGAGCGAATCGCGACGCTCGCAGCGGAGCGGCGACGATCGACGCGGCTGGCGGGAGTCGGCCGACGGCAGGCGGCGATGGCCGTCGTCCTCGTGGTCTTTGCGATCGTCGCGGGGATGGCAATCCCCGTCAACCTCTTCGTGCTCGACGACGCGAGTGGGTCCGCCGAGACGGCCGTCGAAATCGAGGATTACACGGTACAGTACGCCGAGGACGTCGAGAACGAGATGGTCTCGCCGGTCCAGATCGGACCGCTCGCCGACGCTGTCTCACTCGAGTCAAGCGGCGTGATCGTCGAAAGCGAGCAGCGACAGCTCTGGTCGGAAGTGGTTCCGGCCGACAGACTCGCGTTTACGGGCGAGGAAGAGATCACCGTCGGTGGCCCCGGCTGGCGCGAGACCGTCCACGTCGAACGAACCGGTTGGGAACCGGTCGACAACGACACCGTCTACCAGGTCGAGATCTGGGCCGACGGCGAGGATCGACAGCTGACCCACGAGTCGAACGCCTCGAGTGCCGACGTTCGGATCGACGACCGGACCGTAACGGTCGACTCCCGAAATGGGACGTTCGTCCTCGCAGTCGAGTCCCCCGACGGCGTCGTCGAGACGGCGGCGGTCCCCGAGGAAAACGAGTCGGCGACGGCGAACGGACTCGCCTTCGAGCGGGACGACGAGACCGTCTACGCTACGTCGGACGGTACCGAGGTCGCCGTCGCGAGCGCGGAGACCTACAATTAGCACGTCGTATCGAGTCAGTAAGGAGTCCCTTTTGGGGCCGAAACGGCTCCGTACACGGTACTCCCGTCCGATGAAACGCTTCCGGACACGGAAATCGTCGCGTTTTATCCCCTCGAGCGGCCGGCAGACGGCACACGCGATTTCGATGGCCGTCAGTTCATCGAATACGTATTCGAATCGCTGACTGTCAGCTGTAGCACGACGTTTCGCCGGGCCCTCGCTCCGGATTCGGCTCGATTCATCAGTGTTGGGGACCGTCGGCTTCGAACTACAGTAATCGAGAATAACAGGTCCGTTGTCGAGTGGCCAACCGATTAACGGCTTCATGGCCGCCGGGAAGCCGGAGAGAAACAATGGCCGGCTGTGTCGATCGTTCGACCGAGTTGAGACCGGACCGATGAGTTCCCATCCACTGCGACGAACGACCGCCCGGGACGGCCAGACGAGTACCGACGGCGAACCACGGACGGCCGTTCGACTCACGGACGTCACCCACGAGTACGGCTCGAGCGGCCGTCACGATCGAACGGTGACGGCGCTTCGTGACGTCTCCATCGACGTTCGCATGGGCGAGATCGTTGGCCTCGAGGGGCCGAGCGGGAGCGGCAAGTCGACGATCCTCCATGCAGTCAGCGGGCTGTTGGTGCCGACCGAGGGGATGATCGAACTGCTCGATACGGACCTCACCGATCGCTCGGATCGGGAACGAACGCGCCTGCGGCGGCGCCACGTCGGGATCGTCTTCCAGCGGTTTCATCTGTTGCCGTCGCTGTCCGCGCGAGCGAACGTCGCCCTGCCGCTCGTCCAGGCCGGCGTCTCCAGATCGACGCGTCGCGAGCGGGCCGAATCGCTGCTCGAGCAGGTCGGGCTCGGCGATCGTATCGGCCATCTGCCGGGCGAACTCAGCGGCGGGGAACGCCAGCGTGTCGCGATCGCGCGGGCGCTCGTGACCGATCCGGACGTCATCGTCGCCGACGAACCGACCGGCGAACTCGACACGGCGACCGGCGCGGACGTCCTCGAGTTGCTGACCGACGTCGGCCGCGAGCGGGCCATGGTGGTCGCGTCACACGACGAGTCGACGCTCGCCGTCGCCGACCGCGTGGTGACGCTTCGCGACGGACGGGTGGTCGACGATGGGGGATAACGGTGACGAGCCATCAGAACGGCGCCGGAGCCGCTGGCGCGGCCTCGTCGGCATCTCGATCGTCCGGCTCTGGAGACGGGCCACGGGGACCCAGTCACGACGCCTCGCGGCGACGGTCGGTGCCGTTGCGCTGACGATCGCCCTGCTTGTCGTCGTGACGGGGGTCGCACTGGGGCTTGCCGACGGCGGCGTCGTCGACGACCACGACGCCGACGTTCGGATCGCCCCCGAAGACAGTACCTCACTGTCAGCCGTCGACGACGTCGAGGAGCCGCGACTCGGCGCGAGCCACGAGCGCACGGCGGAGATCCGCGACGCAGACGGCGTCGATCACGCCTCGCCGACCCTCGTCGAGCTAGTCGAACTCGAGGCCGACGACGGAGACGGCTCGGAACGGGTTCTGCTCGTCGGCGTCGTCCCTGACGACGAGTCGCGGACCGTCGGCGGGCTCCCGACGGACAGCCTCGAGACCGGCGATTCACACTACGCCGACGGGAGCTACGACGGCCCCCGACGGGGAGAGCTGGTTCTCTCGACGGCTGCTGCGGACCGGCTCGACGCCGAACCCGGCGACGAACTCGCTCCGACGGGGCCGACGATCCCGGAGGACGATCCGGTGCCGGCGACGACCGTGACCGCTGTCGAGGACGCCGGCGACGGTGCAGACGAGACGCCCATCGCGCTCGTTCATCTGAGCGAGCTCCAGACCCTCTCGGGAGCCGACGACGGCGAACTGGCCGACCAGGTGCTGGTGTGGGGTGAGACCGAGACGGCGGAGTCGGCTGCCGACGAGGCGTACCCCGCGGCGTCGGTCGAGTCGATCGACCGAACCAACCCGTCGTCGCTGTTCGATGACGGTCTGGCGTTTGCGACGAGTCTGCTCGCATTGCTCGTTGGCGTGGTCGTCTGTACCTCCTTCGTCGCGACGACCGCAGGAATGACCGTCAACGAGGACCGGCGGACGCTCGCCGTTCTCGAGTCGGTCGGCTATCCCACACACAGTCGGCTCACGATCATCGCGGTCTCGACGCTGTTGACGACGCTCGTGGGCGCCCTCGTCGGCGTCGTCCTCGGCGTCGGCGGCATCTACACAGTCAACGCGGTCGCGAGCGCGACCGTCGCGACGGGGGCCGTCGCAGCCGTCCACCCGGTGTTCGTCCCGTACGCTGTCGCCGTCGCGCTCGTCTCGGGAGTGGTCGCGACGCCCTATCCGCTGGTCGTCGCGGCTCGTACGTCCGTCCTCGAGGAGGTGGGTCGATGATCGCTGGACTGTGGCGCTGGGGTGTCAGACTGCGGGCCGTCGTCGGGCTTGCACTCGCTCAACTCCGGCGCACGCCGGGCCGGACCGTCCTGACCATACTCGCGGTGGCGCTTGCGGTACTGTCTGTGACGCTACTCGCGAGTCTCGGCGTCGGCGTCGTCGAGACCGGCGAGGACGGCCTCGAGAACGCCGGACGAGACATCTGGGTCTCGGGCGATCCGAGCGATCCCGTAGCCGGCGACACCGAGAATCCGATCGTCGGTTCACACGGCATCTCGGCCGAAATGACCGAACGCGACGACGTCAGTTCCGCCTCACCGATCGCGATACACGACGTGTACGTCACTACCGAGGACGGCGACCCCGAGCGGACGTCGGCCGTCGGCGTCCACGAGACCCACGACGAGTTCGGCTTCGAGGCCGGGAGCGGCTTCGAGACCGAACTGAACTACTCGAGCGACAACTACTCCGTCGCCGATCGGCCGACCGAACCGACGGAACAGGAGATCGTCCTCGAGCCCGAGACGGCCGAGACGCTCGACGTCTCGGTCGGGGATACGGTCACCGTCGGGGCCAGCCGCGAGACGGTCGACGACCACGAGTTCACCGTCGTCGGTATCGCGTCGTACTACTCGCAGTTCCTGGGGACGAACGTGGAGACGGTTCCGCTGACCGACCTGCAGGCAGTCGCCGGAACGACCGGAACCGATCGGGCGACGTTCATCACGGCGAGTGTCGAGGACGACGCCGACACCGACGCCGTCGCCACACAGTTAGACGAGGAGTACGCGGCCTACGACGTTCGGCCCAGCGACGAGCAGGTCGGCGCGATGGTCGAAGAGCGGCCGCTCGTACTGGCAAGCGGTGCGACGCTGATCGGCCTCGCCCTCATCGGCGGGGTCGTGCTGACCGTCAACCTGTTCGCGCTCGTGGCCTACCAGCAGCGGGACGAACTCGCCGCGCTCCGGGCGATCGGCCTCTCGCGATGGGTCCTCGCGGGTACCATCGGTGTCCAGGGGTTGCTCATCGGACTGGTCGGCGGACTCGTCGGACTCGCCGCGACGCCGCTGCTGACGGCGGCGCTTAACTACGTCGCGGTGACGGTCGTCGGCTTCGAGTCGCTGTTGAAAACGCCGGTCGAGATCTATCTCGTCGGCTTCGCGCTGGCGCTGGTCGTCGGGACGGTCGTCGCGGTCCTTACCGGCTGGCGGGCCGGCCGATACGCACGCCTCGATCGATTCGAGGCCTGATACGGACCGCTATCCGTCAGTTCCGACGCGGTCGTCGGACCACTCGATCCGGAACACTTCCGCCTCGAGTGTCCGCTGTGCGTCGGTGTGAAACTCGAAGCGCTTCGCGATCGGAAACTCCGCCCGGAACGCGTGTGTCACGTCGGCGCCGGCGTCGGCCGCGAACGACTCGACGAACTCCTGGCTTCCCTCGTTGTGGATCGTATAGGAGACGTCCGCGACCTCCCGGACGGTCTCGAGAAACGCACGGTCGGCGTGGCGGTTGCCCCGCTGGGCGCCAAACGGTGGGTTCGAGAGCACCGTCACGGCCGCGTCGTCGGGCGTCGAAAACGGCGGCCGGGTGACGTCGCCCTGGACCCACTCGAGGACGCCGCGGCCGCCCGCCTCGTCGATGCGTGCGGCGTTGGCTCGAGCCAGTTCGAGGGCGTCGGCGTCGATATCGATCCCCACGACGCGGTCGGCGCCGGCCAGCGAGGCCGCGATGGCAAACATCCCGGTGCCAGTACCGAGGTCGACGACCCACCCCTCGAGGTCGGCCTGCAGGCGGGCCTGGTGACAGATGTGGGCGGCGATCTCCGGCGGCGTGAGGTACTGCTCGAGTTCGGGCGACGGATCGGCGAAGTCCTCGAGCGTCTCCAGCGCTCGGGCCAGCGTGCGACGCGACGGACCGGACATAGGGCCGGATTCGGTACCGAGGCCCATATACTGTTGGAAAGAACTAGTGGCGTCCCCAGCCTGCAGTGATGGGTACAACCGATAGCGGTCGGCTGTGTGTACGCATCACTCGACGCTGGGGACGGTACTAGTGTGAGAATTCGCCGCTTCCGTCCGGCGAGTTCGCTTCAGCAACTGCTGTCCGACAGTGTAGCTCCCACGAGTTCGGGTTCGAACGGACGCTCTGGGTCCGTCGGCTCGCGGTCGCGTACACTCCTCTCGCCGAGCGGCGACCCGATCCCCCGTTCCGTGATATTTTCAGGTAGAGTTAAGGAGAATCCGTATAAGAGAGTCGAGTATGGAGTGTCCACGGTGCCAGGGCGAACTCGAGGAGCTCTCGCTTGGCGACGTCTCGACGATCGCCTGTCCGCACTGTGGATTCGCGGACGTCCCCGTCGAACACGTCCGTGAATCCGAACAGCCGGAGTCCTGGCGGGAGGCGTTCAACCGGTTTTACGAACAGTAATCGGGTCGTGGACCTGAAAGGGGAAGACGAGTTCGGGACGCTATTGTACGGAGACGTGAGCGCAGAAGAGAGCGCGAAGCGAGTTACTCGGCTTCGGCTTCCGGTTCTCGTTCCCGTTCCGGTTCGGCGCCCGATTCGCTGTCGTGGTCGACGTCTTCGTCGGAGCGGGCGGCGACGAGGCCACCGCGGGCGACGCTGTAAAGCGGCTCGTTGGCGTGGCTGACGCTGCTGATCGAGAACGGGATGTTGGCGTCCTCGAGATGGTCGCGGAACAGCGCCTCGAAGCCGTCCGGACTCGAGGTACCGCCGGTGACGACGACGGGGACGTCCAGGCCTTCCTCGACGTCCTCTTCGTCGACTTCCTTGACGATGTTCTCGATGACGTAGTCGAGCAGGTTCTCGTAGTAGATCGACAGCGCACCCTCGACGCCGCCGACGTCGGTCGTGAAGTCGAGTTCGAAGTCGTCTTCCTTGATCGAGGTGACCTTGTCGACCGGCGTACCGGTCGCCCGGGCGGCCTGTTCGTCGACCCAGTCGCCACCGCGGGCGACGGAGAACTTCATGACCGGCACCGCGTAGTAGGCCAGACAGACGTTCGTCATCCCGGCACCGAAGGAGATACCGAGACCGGTGAAGTTGTTGTCGGCGAGTTCACTATAGATGACCGACATCCCCTCGTTGATGGGCTCTGCGTCGTAACCCATGTCATTGAGGAAGGACTCGATCGTCTTCTGGTGGTACAGCGTCGAGAGCTCCGAGTCGATCGGATCGGCGGGCGTCGAGAAGTAGAGCTTCTCGTCGGGGTAGGCGGGCTCGCCGACGACCTGTTCGATGATGAGTTTCATCATCGGGATCGCGCTCTTCTCGTCGTTCGAGAGGATCCCGTGTTTCATCGGTCGACGGGTCTCCTTGTTGAAGATGTTCGCGAAGTTGAGTGCGTCGTCGCCGACGACGTACACCTTGTCCCCTTTGCGGATATGGAGGACCTCGCTTCGCGAGAGCATCTGCTCTGCCATGTCAGAGTACTCGATCTCTACGAAGGAGTTACGCTGCTGCACGAACACCGTGTCGTTCCCATCCTGTTGTGCTGACAGGATGTTCATCGTTCCAACGTCTAGGCCTTTCGCCATAGTTGGGGAAGGCGACCGACGGACTATAAATCTATATGAAATTCCTACACCTCAACTAATAGACTTTATGAAAATTTTAACGGGACGCAAGGAGTGATTACTCCCGTCGGAAGAGCCGACGGAACCGGTCTAACAGCCCCGATAGCCCCGACTCGTCGTCATCGGCCGTCTCCTGCTCTTCGGCGCGCTGTTTTTCGCGCAGTTCTTTCAGTTTCGCCGTCTGATCGTCGACCGTCGATTTCGAGGTCGTTTTCTTCGTTTCCTCGCCTTTCAGACCCTTGAGACCGGCGACCTGTGCGTCGACACCCGACGAGCGCGTCGTCTTCGTTCCTGCCGCGGCGTCGATCGATACCTCGTCGAACTCGTCCTCCGAGAACCGCAACTGTGTGTGCTCGGTCTTTTCGACGCCACCCCAAGAGAGTTCGACGTCCTCCATCGCCTCGTCGATGTCCGCACGGACGTCGGCGTCGGAGAGGTCATCGTCGTCCTCCTCGTCCTCGTCGTCGACCTCGACGGTCTCGACGCGTCTGGCCATGTCGAGATAGTGAGCGATCAGGGCTGCACCCGTCGAAGCCGTGATCCCGGCGAGGCCGACCGCATAGACCGCGACGACCTCCGTCGTGTAATCGGCACCGTACCCGTTCCAGTCGTCGGGGTAGGCATAGAGGAACCCGACGACGGCTGCAGCCGTAATGACGACGCCTGCGACCGACGTATACAGGACCCGACGCTCGGCGGGTAACAGAACGACGATCCCGAGCATGAGAAGTGGGAGTGCGATCATCACGATCGCGTACGCGGGTTCGGCCCACGTTACGTGGGCCGCGCTGCGGGCCTCGAACGTGCTGCTCCAGAGGAAAAGCACCAACGCGACGATCGCGAGGCCGATGCCGCCGAGAAACAGACCGAACCCGACGTAGACGTCGGTTCGATCCTCCGGCTCGCCGATATACCGACGGTAGAGGTCGAAAAGATACCCGTCTGCGGGCTGTTCCGCTGCCATTGGCACCCCCTTTATACTCCAGTACTATGACTGTTGGGTCAAGTTACCAGTCGGAAATAACGTCAGTCACTGCAGCCGACAGGCGCGAGGCGAGTCGAACACGGCTGGGGTGACAGACAGCGACACCGGGTCTCGAGACAGCGTGCAGTATATACGTCCGTGGTCGCTAGAGCGGCCAATGAGTCAGGAGCCGGAGTACACCGAGGGGGACCTCCGCAACACCGGAATGCAGCTGAAACACGATCGCGAATGGGACTACGAACTCGAGCGGATCGTCGACGCGATCGACGAGCGCGACGCGACGAAAGTCGGGCTGCAGTTCCCCGAGGGGCTCAAGCGACGGGGGCCGTCGGTCGCCGACGATCTGCGGGAGCTCACCGGCGACGACGTCACCATCATGCTCTCGGGGCAGCCGTGTTACGGCGCCTGTGACCTCGACACCTATCTGATGAAACGCACCGACGTGTTCGTCCACTTCGGCCACTCGCCGATGAAGAACACGGACAAGGTGATTTACGTACCCCTGTTCTCGAATGTCGAGGTCGAGCCGATCATCGAGGAGGCGCTCGACACCTTAGAGCCTCCCGAGGAGACCGAAGACGTCGGGCTGGTCACCACCGCCCAGCACATGAACCGCTACGAGGAGATGGCCGCGTTCTTAGAGGAGCGAGGCTACGAGGTCCACAGCCGACGCGGCGACGAGCGTCTGACCCACGAGGGCCAGGTGCTGGGTTGTAACTACGCGAGCGCGGACGTACCCGCCGATCAGGTGCTGTACGTCGGCGGCGGGAAGTTCCACCCGCTTGGCCTGGCGATGGAGTACCCCGACAAACACGTCGTCATCGCCGACCCCGTCAACAACGTCGTCACCGTCGCTGACACCGAGAAGTTCATGAAACAGCGCTACGGCGCCGTCCACCGCGCGATGGACGCCGAAAAGTGGGGCGTCATCTTCTGTACCAAGATCGGGCAGGGTCGCTGGGAAGTCGCCCAGGACATCCTAGACGACAACGACGACGCCTACCTCATCACGATGGACGAGGTGACACCCGACCGACTGCGCAACTTCGATATGGACGCCTTCGTCAACACCGGCTGTCCACGGATCACTACCGACGACGGACCACAGTTCCACAAGCCGATGCTTACCCCCGGCGAGTACGAGATTGCCGTCGGTAACAAGCCACTCGAGGAGCTCTCTTTCGACACCTTCCACGGGACCTGGTAGTCGGATTCGACGACTCGGGGCGAAGACTCGGGGCGAAGACTCGAGCGACCCAGACGGCTCGCTCGAGGCGTGATACGTGTTGTTGTCATATGACCTACGGCAAACCGTATCAGTTCTGTTCTGGGCCCATCGGACCGCCGTCGCCTTCGGGTCCCATCGGACCATCGCCCGGGCCACCGTTCCCTGGTTCGCCGTTCGGTCCGGGCTCACCGGGCTCGCCAGGCTCTCCAGGCGGCTCGTCGGCCTCCGGTTCGTCTTCGTCCGGATCGGCCGGTGTTTCGTCCTCGAGGTCGGGCGCGTCGACGTCGGTCAGCAGTTCGTACCGTCGTTCGACGTCCGCCCAGTCGACGACGTTCCACCACTCGTCGACGTACGCTCCGCGGTCGTTCTCGTACTGCAGATAGTAGGCGTGTTCCCAGACGTCGAGCGTGAGGATCGGGATCGCCCGCTGGTGGGCCAGCTCGTTTTGGCCCTCGACCTGCCCGATCACGAGCGCGTCCGCGAGCGGTTCGTAGAACACCATCGCCCAGCCGTCGCCCTCGACGTTGTTCGCGGTCGCGGTGAACTCGGCCTGAAAGTCGGCAAACGAGCCGAAGTTCTCGTCGATCGCGGTCGCGAGGGTGCCTTCGGGCTCGCCCCCGCCATCGGGACTCATGTTCTCCCAGAAGATCGTGTGATTGACGTGCCCCGAGAGATTGAAGGAGAAGTCGCGTTTGGCAGCTCGGACGTCGTCGAACTCTCCGGCGTCGCGCATCGCCTCGAACTCCTCGAGTGCGTCGTTGGCGCCGTCGACGTACGCCTGGTGGTGTTCGGTGTGGTGTAACTCCATGATGCGCTCGTCGATGTGGGGCTCGAGCGCGTCGTACTCGTAGGGAAGTTCGGGCAGTTGATAGCGAGGCTGGCCGTTCTCTGTGCCGTCCTGGGCCACGGCCGCGGTCGTTCCGGCCGCACCTAAGAGCGCGATACCGGCCGCACCGCCGACCGTCTGGAGGACGCTCCGTCGTCGAACCCCCGTCTCGGATCGATCGTCTGACATACGTGAGGTTTTGCCACCGTACAACCGCGTTAACGTTGGCCCAGCGATCGAAGGCAAATAGCACGGATATCTCGGATGTCGGTCGTGAGCCACCACGATGACCACTCGTGTGGGCCGATGTCCGTTAAGTGACACCAACCGAGAACCGTTCAACAGCCACGAAATACAGTAGATATCGAAATACGTTCGGTTCGGTTCGAAATATGTCGTTACTATCCGAAGGAGTATATTCTATTACTGAATACATTCAACGAATAATGGGTAATAACGGGATGAAGCCAAATGTGTTTGGGCGAGCCCTTTAGCCCGAACGGCACAGACGAGTAGTCGATGAGTAATCCAGACGTCAGCGACCGATCGGCCGCCTCCCGAGACGACCTCTTCGACGTCCTTGCGACCCGCGACCGACGCGAACTTCTCCGCATCGTCCGCAACCAAACGCCAGCCGGCATCGGGAAAGCAGATCTCGCACTCGAGTTGGCCGCGGTAATCGACGATAAACCGGCCGCTGCGGTCACCGAGGACGACCGCCGGCGCGTGCTCGTCGACTGCCACCACCGAGTGCTGCCGGCGCTTTTCGAAGCCGGACTGCTCACGGAGACCGACGACGATCGAGTCGTGACGACCGATCACTGGGCCTTCGACGACGACGAACTCATGGCCGTCGTCGACGGCCGATCGGACACGTCCGAGACCGACCTCGACGCCCTCTTCGAGGGACTTTCCGACTCCCGGCGGCGAACGGTCCTGACCGTCCTCGCAAACGAGTCCGAGCCGATCACGACCGAATCGCTCGCTCGAGCCGTCACTGCTTGCGAGGACGGCGTCACCGAACGGAACGTCGGCGAGGACCGTATCCTCGAGGTTCGGACCGCGCTCGTCCACGTCCACCTCCCGCTGCTGGACGACGCCGGGCTCGTCGGCTACGACGCCGAAACCGGCAGCGTCTCCGTCGTGGACCATCCGCTGTTGTGCGTCGAGTGGCTCGAGGACGAAGCGGACGCCGACGTCGACGACGATCGGTTCGTCCCATCCGACGACGATTCGGTTTCGGGCGCCTCGAGCGACGAGAGTGATGCCGAAGCCAGGGAGCGGCTTCAGGGCCGAGTCATCGTTTCACCGACCGCTCAGTCGCGTCGTCCGGTGGCCGAAGACGACTAATACGGACTGCTGTCCCGATCACCCGCCGATCGCCGACGCTCTCCTGGCGATCGGCGGGACGTGACGACAGGAGACCGTATGAGAGACTGTCGGACACCAGTCAGCACGACGGTCGTCGGTACGCCGAGAGACCGGTACTGGGTTCCGTACGGCGGTCACGACGACGAGAGTCCCCGGGTGTTAGCTACCGAACGTCTGGACACTCGATCGGCACGTTCACTGGATTACTCGTTCTGCCCGCGTCGATGTCGGCCGATTCGAGTCCGATACTCGACGCGGACTCGAGTCGATCGGACGACGGAGACAACAACACTTACGCAGTCGCTCCTCCCACGCTCACGTATGGTTCACAGCGACTGGGAAGACTGGCTCGTTCGCGACGTCGAAGACGCCTCGCCCGAGGGGGTAGCGGTCTGGTATCTCGGCTGTAACGGCTTCGTCCTCAAGGGCTCGGACGGGACGACGATCTACATCGATCCGTACCTCGGCCTGGGTGATCCGCCACGGACCGTCCGGATGATCCCCGTCCCCTTCGATCCCGAGGACGTCACCGACGCCGACGCCGTCCTCGCGACCCACGAACACACCGACCACGTCCACGACGAGAGTCAGGCCCCGATCCTCGAGTCCACGGGTGCGACCTTCTATGCCCCCGACGACAGCCTCGCCGTGGCTCGCGAGGAGGAAGCGTGGACCGACAGCTGGGAGGTAGACGACGAACAGTTCGCCGAAGTGAGCGAGGGTGACGTCGTCGAGATCGGTGAGTTCACGGTCCACGTCGAGGCAGCGAACGACCCCGACGCGACCCATCCAGTGAGCTACGTCTTCGAACACGACGCCGGTACCTTCTTCCACGGCGGCGACACGAAGCCAAGCGACGAGTTCGAACGCATCGGCGACGAGTACGACATCGATCTCGGCGTTCTCGCGTTCGGAACCGTCGGCCAAATTCCGGACAAGGAGACCCGTGAGCCAAAACGCACACGCTGGTACAACGACGAGAATCAGATCGTCGAGGCCGCGTCGGCACTCGGCCTCGAGCGACTCCTGCCGAGCCACTGGGACATGTGGAAGGGGCTGACGTCGGATCCGAAAGTCCTCCACCACCACGCCAAGAGCTTCGCGTATCCGCGACGACTGGAACTCGTCGAGATCGGCGACCGGGTCGACCTGTAACCGTTTCGGGCTCGAGCGGCGCTCTTACGGTGGTTCGTCTTTATTATATCTGATACTGTCCGTATCATTTATAGTAATGGTGTGGCAACGTTGGCCTCATGAGTAATACCGCCGACACGGACGACGTTGTCGAGGTCAGTGCTGACGGGTTGAGCGTCCGAAAGACGTTCGCGGCGGACGAGTTTCCCGTACCTGCGATCCGGTTCGAGATCGAATCGGATCGCGACGAGCAGGTGACGTTTCGACTCTCCGAGGAGATTCCCGAATCGTTCCCGATGGATAAGGTCGGGTTCCATCCCGACTACCACAGCGACGACTGGACGGCATTCCAGGACAATCACGTGGAGTTTACCGGTACGCTCGAGCCCGACGAGCGGCTCATGACGGTGTATGGAATCCGTATCGACGACGAAGACGACGCCGACCAGTTCCTGACCGAACCCGAACTCGTCGAGGTCAATGCTGAGGACGACGGCGGTTCCGGGGCCGAAGCGATCGACGACGACGTCATCGGGAGCATTCTCTCCGAAGACCGCAATCAGCCGGTCAAGGACATGATCGCCGGCGAGTCCGACAGCGTTCCCGGACTCGAGGACGACGCGGCCGCAGACGACGATACCGGGGCCGACGACGAGAGCGAGACCGACGCGGACGACGAAGCGGGGCTCGATCTCGACCTCGGTGACGTCGACCCCGAGCCCGAACCGGTCGACGACGAGGACGAATCGGACACGGACGACACGCCGGATATCGATCTCGGCTTCGAGGAGGAGGAGATCCCGGATCCGGACGACGCCGAGACAGACGACGAAACTGATGGGGGCGACGTCGATATCGATCTCGAGACTGACGACGATACCGAAGCTGACGAAACAGAGGCCGACGACGGTCCCGAGATCGAGCTCGATCTCGACGATTCTACCGAGTCCGACGAGGCGGAAGTCGAAGACGACTCTCCCGAATCGGACGAGGCCGACCCACTCACCGACGACGAGTCGGAAGACGCCCTCGAGAACGACGACGCCGACACTGACGATGGGTCCGCGGAGACCGACGGCGAGGACGAATCGACCGACGACGTTGATACGGACGACAGCGAGGACGCGGATATCGACGAGAACGAAGACGAAAGCGAGGACGAGGCCACCGTCGACGACACGGACAGTGGAACCGACGAGGAGGCTGTCACGGACGAGACGCCTCCCGTCTCCGTAGACTCCTTCGACGGCTCTGTCGTCGACCAGTTCCTGACGGAGCTCCGCGAGGAGGAATTCGACGACGACGATCTCGAGGTTCTCCGAACCGAACTCGACCTCGAGCCGGCGGGCCCGGACATCGCGAAAGTCGAACACCTCCAGTCCCGCGTCGAGGAGGTCGCGGCCTACGCCGACGCCCTCGAGGAGTTCCTCGCCGACAACGGTACTGGCAAGCAACTCATCGAGGATCTCAAAAGCGACCTCGAGGCCCTCGAATCGGATGTCGACGCGATCGACGAGCGCGTCGGTGACACTGAAGATCGACTCGACGAGTCCGACGACCGATTCGACGACCTCGAGGATGAGCTCTCCGATCTCGAAGCCGACGTCGAGGATCTCGAGGACGACACTGACGCCATCGCAGACTCGGTCGACGACCTTGAGGACGACCTCGAAGACGTCGAAGACGAGTTAGAAGACGTCCGCGCCGACGTGACGGAGATCCAGGACTGGCGCGATCAGCTCGGATCGATGTTCTCGAACTGACGCCGCTACGGACCGGACTGGCGAACTCACGAATCGTCTCGCTCCGGAAACGCAACTCGTTTATCCGTCGCCGGCAGAGAACGGGTCGATGGGCGAGACGATTCCGATCGCAGTTCCACGAAAGGGGCGACCGCTCGAGTCGGTGCTCGATCGACTCGCGGGTCGACTCGGCGTGTCGGAACTGGCGGACGACATCACCTCGACGCTTCGTCACGAGAAAGCACTTACGAAGGGAACGGTCGATTCCGCCGAGGAGCACGTCTACCATCGTCTCGCCGACTACAGCACCGTCGACGACCCGACCGAACCGGAGTATACCCTGTTGCGCGACGACCGTGCCGGCAAACCCCGACGGATCGTCTTCGACAGTGTCACGATTCCGCTCGAGGACGTCCCTGGCGTCCCCGACGACGCGGCGATCCAACTGGTCGGCCGCGAAGAGCCGTTTCGGGCGCTCCGAACCCACGAATTCGCGCTCGGATTCGACAGCGCCGATCTCGTACTAGAGGAGGTCGTCGAACTCCGTCCGGAGCCACTCGACCGAATCGCCGACATCAACGCCCGGATCGATCCCGCTGACACCGACGTCCGCGTGATCACCGGCCTCGGCGATACCGTCTACCACACGTTGATGGCGACCCCCGAGGTCGCACCATCGTCGAGATCGATCGATCGGACGTTTCTCGAGTCCTACGAGGGGCCGCTGTGTATCGAACCGCGGTACGAACGGCTCGTCCAGGCCGTCCTCGGAACCCGGACACTCGAGGGCGTTCACTTCGAGTATCCCGACGACGGTCGCGAAGAGGAAGCCGCGATCGCCGACACCGGGCTGGGCGTCTACCTGACGGTGACCGGCTCGACGGCACGCGAACACGGGCTCCTGCTGGGCGAGCAACTGTTCCCGAGCGAAACCGTTCTACTCGAGAGCACGCCGGAAGTCAGCGACACGACCGCAGCCGTTCGCTCGCTGTTGAACGGCGCCGATCTCGAGACTGAACTGGCAGTCGAAGGGTAACGCGGTTTTCCACACGCTCGTTTTGATCGGCATGCTCGCCGAGGTTTGGACGTCCTACTACTATAGCGACGGCTACGCCTTCTAACGCGGAACACCTCGCATAGCGATTCGTCCCTGAGACTGATTTTGATATAGCAATATAGGATTTACTAGACTGGTTTCGGACGTTTTGATTGGGTATTAGAGTAGTAAATATCAGTAGTGATTGCGATGACGGCGGCAATTTTCGGCGTTTCGACCGCGCCTGCTATGCGGTGATCGAATAGATGTGCTCGAGGTAGGTCTGGCGCACTCGATCGCCCCAGTTGTGGGTGTAGGTATCGATCACATCCCCGGCTACGTCGCCCCGGAGGTACTGGACGATACCCCGATCGCCCGTTCGGTCCCGGAGGTGCGTCGTGAAGAAGTGCCGGAAGTAGTGGGGCGTGACGTTCTCGGTCGTGCCGCCGCCCGTGCGATACCAACCGCGGTCGCGAGCGTGCTTCTCGACGATATAGCGGACGTCCGACGGCTCTAAGCGCTCTCCCCACGCGTCTCGTGTGTCCAAAAAGAGTGGCCGGGCCGACGAAACCGCGTCGGGACGGATCGCCAGCCACTCGAGGAGCACCCGCCGGAGTTCGTCGTCGACGGGGACGACGGTGTCGCGCTTGCGCTTGTTCGAGGCCGTCCGTTCCTCGCCGTTGGCCGTCGTGCCGCGGGCCAGCGCAGACGAGACGAACAGCGACGACGAACGCCGATCGAGTTCGACACGTGGCGTCCACTCGAGGTCGACGGCGTCCGTTTCGAGGTGTAGATCCCGGCAATCGAGATTACAGAGTTCCCCGACGCGCATCCCCGTCTTCAGTAGCGTGACGACGACGGCCCGCTCGAGGGGGTGGGCGATCGTGGCGACGAACTCGCGCATCTCCGGGACCGAGATGTCTCGCCGCGTCGGGTCGGTGTCGATCGACTCCGACAGCTCCTCCATGACCAGCGCCATCGGGTTGTCGTCGAAGACCCCGACGCGGGTCATATAATCGTAAAAGCGGTTGAGATAGGAGGCGTAGGTCGCGATCGTGCTCGATTCGAACTCGCCCCGCAGGGAGTGAATCCAGGCCATACACTCCCGGCGGCCGGCCTCTCGGGGCCGGCCGATGTCGAACCGCTCGGTGACAAACGCCTCGAACTGCCGGAGGACCCGCTCGTAGGCCTCGAGGGTGCGCTCGCTTTTGCCGTGGTAGCGCTGGTCGTCGAGGAAGTAAGCGATCGGGTCAGTGACGTCTTCGGGAGCTTCAGCTCCGGGTTCAGTCGCCATCCCGATCACCGACCAGGGTGTAGCCGCCGTGGCGGCCGCTGTATCGAATCCGGTTGTCCGCCTGCAGCTCCTCGAGGGCGTCGTCGAGTCGTGATTCGATGTCGTCGCTGACCGCCTCGAGGAGTTCGTCCCACGAATACGTGTCAGACTCGAGTAACTCGAGGACCCGTGTTTCGAGGCCGTTACCCCCAGGGTCAGAGCCCTCGGAATCGGGTTCCTCGTCACGGGGTTCGAACCCCTTCCGCCCGGCCTGGACCATCGTCCGAACGAACTCACTCTGGCTCATGTCGAGTTCGTCGGCGTGGTCTTGCCACGCTTTTTTCTGATAGGCTGGAACATACGTCTTGACATATTTCTTCTCTGTATCAGCCGGATCGCTCATACATCATCTATCAAAGCCAGTGATTATCAATCTATCCGACTTTCTAAGATAAAGGCCCTTATCATAGACTGCCGGCCCAATATCGATTGGAGAGCTGGCCTATAGTTTGAGATTAAACTGCTAATAGGCCTACAGATTTAGATATACTTCTGTGGCTTGCCGGCCCACAATTCAAGATATAATATGGGTAGCTGACGCCACCCCGGCCACGTCGTCACGAGACCGACCATGTGAGAAGAGCATCTGATGTATCTCCGTGAGGATCTGATCGACTGATATCGAATACCTCAGCACTGTGTCGACCCCTCGAGTCAACAATCCTATCGAATTCGAGTGTACTCCGAGGGGTGTTGTGGATACGTAACTATTATCATATGCTGATATTTAAACACTTTTAGTATTATACAGTAGTGTATGAACGAGACGAGTAGCGAACAAGCGTCTTCACACTGTCCACAGTGTGATTTCAACCAGTTAGCGGCACTGTATCAACTCAACGTGGAGGCAAAGCGATACGCCGAATCCGCTAAAGACGCATACACTGCAGGGCTCAAAGCAAACGCCCGCGTTTACAGTCTCAGGAAAAAAGCACTCTATCGGCTGAAACGAGTAATTCTTGAAAATCTAGTTCAAGGTGGTTGTGTTGATGCTGTTCGTACCCACGAAATTGACGGAAAGGCGTATTACTGTCTCTACGTGGGCGAGTTTTCTTTCCATACGCCGACGGACGAGTGGGATGAACCGCCACTAAATGCACCCACATCACCCTCAAAATCACTTGATGCCTTCGACACAGACCCCGATAACCGCACAGACTGCCTCTCTGAGAGGGAAGCACTGAAACAACTCTCTGAGGTGTTTGAAACGCCAAATAATCACCTCGAAACACCTTTCGTAGACCGTGAATATGGATCGGAGTTTGCCGGCTGGTCGTACCTTCCCGGTGCTATCGAAGAAGGCGATGAAGTTGACGAGCGATTCAAGCACGAACGTCTGCAGTCTGATTTCCTGTTTAACGTAGGTGATACGTTTCAGACGAATGAGGGAGAGTGTGAGATTTTCAAACGATATCATGCATGGCTGACGCCATACCTGGATCGCTCACCGATACTGCAACGAGAAGCGTACGATGTTCGGCTTGATGGAGAAGAAAAAGAAACTATCGGACAGAGACAGATCATCGATGATTGGTGGGTGTTGGCAGAACGTATCGATGATCCTGTTCCGAACGTAGACGGAAAACTCAGTGAGTTAGCTCGAGGGCATATTGAAAAGTTGGTTGACGATCCGATTGACTTCGAGATCGGGGACATCATCGAATTAGAACCGAGACAAGATCGTGGAGATCCGATCTACTGTCGATTAACTGAGGCACACGTCTCGGGTACCCTCCTCATAGGCCAATATGAGCCTGTGCCGCCGAGTGATGAAGCACCGTTGGGGTTGTCTATCCACGAAATTGCAGATGATGTGGTTGCGGTCCACGATGAACCGCCAACAAAGGAATGATACTGACGGACAGCAGTCAGTGAGACGCCGGCCGCGAACTCGCGGCCGTCCCGCGGGTGACGGCCACGAGTTCGCGACCAGTCCTCGAGTAGTTCTGTCCGATAGTATGACTATCAAAATGCCACGCTCATACTCTGTTGGCGAGTTTGCCGACGAACGTGGTGTGTACGTCAAACGGTCAAACGGTGGTGTCGAGAGGACGAGAGCTCATACTCGGACACTGGGCGGCTATCGTCGCGTCTCCCACCGTGAACTCTGCCGGTGATGTTCACCCCACAGACCGTGTTGCACTATCGAACGCTCGTTCAGCACTCATATATCACATGTCGCTATATACAATGCGGCGTGTAGAACATCACTTTTTCCGGGCTACGTCGACACGTCGTTGACGACAGGGCTGAAACGCGAGGGCGTCTGCCGCGATCTTCTCCGACGTGACAGGATCTTCGAGACGTTCTCGAGACCGACATGGACGAGTCGGTCGTTCTCGGCGTCGAATCCGAGAGTACACTGGTCCGGGAGACCATCGAGGCGTACCGCGACGTGCTCGCTGAGGAGACTCGAGCCGAACAGGTCGTCACCGACACGCGCGGAATGGACGCGACGAACGAGTGGTCTCTCGGTGATACATCAGTGCTCGTCGGCGTCCGTCGTCTTCGCCAGGCGCAAACGACCTAAGCACCATACTACCGGACGGCAGTCAGTACCTACCCGATCACGGGTCTCGTACGCAGCGGTCGCCACGAGAAGTCGCCCTGAACCCAACGCTGACTGTGGTGTTCCCGACGAAACGAATCGCCTTGCCGGCACGACTATCCCCGAACTCGCCGGAGGAGCCGCAAGGCACGCGACACGAGACCGAGATCGTCGGGGACGGCGTCCTCGTCGCTCCAGATCAGGATCGCCGTCGTCACCGCAGAGAGGGCGAGTGGAACCCAGAACGTAACGACTCGAGCGAGCAACGCGACCGAGAGTCCTTCGGCGAAGGAGGCACCGCCGGCGAGAAAGACGAGGGCAAGCGTGCCTTCGAACGTCCCGGTTCCACCGGGCGAAATCGGGGCGAGACCGACGAGATACGCGAGGTAGGTCCCGACGAACGCGATCGTCAGGGTCGTCTCGACACCCAGCGTGAGTGCGACGACGTAGATCTTCAGCGGGTAGACGAACCAGAGAAGCACGGCGATCGCGTACAACCAGTACCGGCCGCGTCGATCGAGGAGTTCGCCCGCGCCACTGACGACGGATCGGAGTGTGGACTGCGCTCGATCGACGTAGCCGGCCGCCGAGTTCGGAACGATGGTGGCGATCGACCAGTGGCCGTCCCGTGTCGTCTCCCGACGTGACACGGTAAGTACTGCGCCGACCGCGACGACGACGGCGACGAACCCACCGACCAGTCCGTAGACGTCACTCGAGACGGCCCCGTCCTCGAGGCTGGAGGCCCCAACACCGAGGGCGCCGACACAGAGTACGGCAAACGGCGGCAGAGAGACGTACTTCTGGGCGAGCAACACCGACGAGATCGTCCCGTAGGTCGCGTTCGTCGTCCGCTCGAAGAGATACACCTTCGCCGCCATCCCACCCAGTTTCGAGGAAGGGGTCGCGCTCTCGACGAACAGCCCGGCGAGAGTCACCTCGAATACGCGTCGAAACGAGATGGAGACGCCGGCGCGGTCGAACAGGAACTGCCACTGGTAGGCGATCAGCCCGAGCGTTCCGAACTGGACCAGACAGAGCGCGGCGATGACGAGCGGGTTCCCCTGCTGGAGTGCCGACCAGAGTTCGCGCCAGCCAGCGAGAAACGCTAGTCCAGCGAGCAAACAGATACCGACGATCCACAGGAGGAGTTTCCGGTTCATGAGGAGGGCCTACGTTTCGAACAACACCGATCGACCGAAGGTGAGCATCCGGTGGCTGGTCGCGTCGTCGGGATCGAACGACTCCGAGAGAGCGCCGTACTCTCCGGCGAACGGCGGCCGTGGCTGGCGAACGACGATCCGTTCCGGCCCGTTCTCGAGCGCCCGTAAGTGACGGACGATCTCGTCTTTGGGTTCCGCTTGCACTGCTACCACCGCCACATCGATCTCCTCGAGTGGCACGGTCGTGTCCGTGTCGACGCTCGTTCCGTCGCCGAAGACGACCTCGACGCTGTTTGCCACGCCCGCTCGATCGAGGTTGCGCTGTGTGCGTGGCTGGACGCTCTCGTCGCGATCGAGTGCGTAGACGTACGCGCCGGTCTCGCGGGCGATCAGCGCGGCTGTAAACGGCATGGCGCCACAGCCGACGTTGAGCACGCGATCGGTCGCGTCGATCTCGCCGAGGGCGATCTCCCGTCTCACCACCGTTCGATAGAGACGGACGTACAGGTCGAAGAGCAACGGCGTCGACGTACAGGTTTTCTCGAGGGACGCGACGAGGTGTTTCATCGGTGACCGACCTCCTCCCCTTCGAGACGTCGTCGATGCGGTCGCGTACCGTCGGTGGACACGCCGACGCTGCCGACCGCCGCTGGGCGATGCTGCTCTATCATGGGTGGAACTACTCGAGAACCGCTGCGTCGATTGCTTCCGAGGTCTCCCACTCGACGTGGTCGTCGTGTCGCAACTGGAAGTCGACCTCCTCGCCGTTTTCGTCTTCGACGACGGCACCGAGGGAGACGTTGTCCTCGAGGGGGATCGACGGGAGTTCGCCGTGCCAGTGACCGTGGTAGTCCGCGACCTCCTCGTCGGTGCGTCGGTCGATGACGTCGAGTTCGTACTCGCTGTCGCCGCCACTGCCGAGACAGCCAGCGGTGAGCATAGCCAGACCGCCTGCAACGCTTGCACTCAACTTCCGTCGTGTCAACTGTAGCCGCCTCATGGAACGTTCTGTCGTCCACTCTCAACCAATCGAACATAAACCTTGCCAACTGAAATTGCGTTAATACAATCTGAGTTGTTTTTACCAATGGGGGAGTCGGCGTTCAGAACGGTCCGAAAAGCGAGATGGTCATACTGTCGGACAGCAGTCAGTAAGACGTCGGTCGCGAACTCGCGGCCGTCACCCGTGGGACGGCCGCAGTCCCGCGACCGATCGTCGAATCGTGCTGTCCAACAGTATCAGGATTCCGAGTATTCATGGCAGAAGCGGCCGCCTCGCCGACCCCTGTAGTGACGTTCGACTAAACTTATGGCGTGTGACACCCTGCGCGAGCTATCGTAGCCACCGAAGGGTTGCAACGGAAGTAGTCCGCGAGAGCGTGGCTCCGTACGCCGGCACTCGAGCGTTCGACGGTCGACTACCGTTTGCACTGCTGTCGAATGTTTTACTGCCTACCGTATACAACCTAGGTTGATCTAGTGCAAAATGTTTTTATTAGATGGCGCTGTCTTGTCGTGTGATGGGTGACCAACTGAAACGGAGACCTGTGATCGCGGCTGGCGGGACAGGGGTGATCGGTGCGCTTGCAGGCTGTGTCTCCAGTCTTCGTGATCCATCCGGCGACGACACTGGATCCGGGAGCGTGTACACAGTCTCACTGGAGCCGGTGGGCAACACCGTTTACGGGAAGGGAATCGAATGAGCGGACTCGAGACCGAGAAGGCGCTGGCCGAAGAGTTCGTTCTCGCCGCGTTCGAGAAGGACGATCAACAGACGGTTCACCGAATGCTCGCGTCGGACGCCATCGTTCACACGCCGAACGTTCCCGGAACGGGACTCGATGCCGACGAATTCGAGACGCAGGTTCTCGATGTCTTCCACGGCGCGTTCCCGGATCTGTCGATAGCGATCGAGTCACTGATCGCGGAGGAGGCGACCGTAGTCTGTCGGTACACGATGAACGGCACACACGAGGGCGTCTTTCACGGGATCGAGCCGAGCGGAGAGACGATCGTCGTCACAGGGGTCGTCGAACTTCGACTCACCGGATCGGGAATCTCGGAGCTGTGGCATACGACCGACAGTCTCGAGTTACTCGAACAGGTCACAGACGACAGCCACGGAGACGATTGCCGTGAGCGTGACAGCTAATTCGACCCGATGAGCGAAAAGATCGGCGAGTGTAGGTGTCAGCAGACGGCCGTCTCGAGACGGGAGCTTCGCGTGTGGCGCTCGGCGACTCCCTTAGCTGTACTGCTGGTCGGCCGTTACTGGCCCGCTGAACAGCGAGTACAGGAACAGGAAGTAGCCGACGATGATCGGCACGAAGATCGCCGCGAAGATGGTCGTCATATTGAGCGCGAGGGGGGAGACGACCGCGTCGGCGATCGTCAACCCGGCAGCGGGATCGATCGACGGGTACAGCAGCGTCGCGAGGAAGACGACGAGTGCCGCTGCCAGGCCGGACGCCGAAAGCACCGACGCGTGATACCGCTCCCGCGACGCCGCGACGACGTTTCCGACCGCGAACACCAGCGTCGCGACGACGAGTGCCACGGTCGACCCGGACAGCAGTACCGACCGTAGCTCGGGGTACTGACTGTACACTACGGCTGCCGTGACGACGAACAGGAGGACGTAGGCGCCCGTCGCTAACTGTCCTCGCTGGACGACTCGAGTGCGGAGTTCACCTCTCGTCTTGACGCCGAGGAACGCGCCGCCGAGAACGACCGTGAGCGCGACGACGGTGAACCCGACGACGAGTGGACCGATCGCAAGCGCCGACGGCTCACCGAGGATCCAGCTGGCGACGAAGACGCCGAGGAGGTACGGCGAGAGTGTACTCCCGACGATGAAGCAGGCATCCCAGAACCGGACCCACTGCTCGTCGTCGCGTTCCTCCCGGAGTTTCGACCCCAGTCCGCGCAGCGACATGGTAAACAGGATCGCGAACACGAGTAGATAGTACCGTCCAAGGATGTTGGCGTAGACGGCCGGGAAGCCGGCGAACAACACGGTACCGAACAGGACGAGCCACACCTCGTTGGCCTTCCACAGCGGACCGAACGCGGCGAGCATGAGTTCTCGCTCCGAGTCGTCGGCTTCGGCGAACAGAATCCCGAGGCCGAAGTCGAACCCGTCGAGCAGGAGGTAGACGCCCAGTGCGAAGACGACGAGTCCGAACCACAGCTCCGGAAGCGACTCGAGCATGTACGCCGAGTCCGACAACACGCTAGTCATCTGCGGGCACCCCCGGCGAATCGGGTCGGTCGTCTTCCTCGATTCCGACTTCGTGTCGCTGGGCCTCCTCGTCGATGATCCGTTTCAGGACGTAGAGGAAGACGCTGAATAGCAAGATGTACCCGACCACGAACGCGACCAGCGTCAGCGTCGCCTCGGTCCCGGTCACCGGCGGGGAGACGCCGTCGGACGTCTTGAGGACGTCCTGAATGATCCAGGGCTGGCGCCCGATCTCGGCGACGTACCAGCCGGTGATCAGCGCAACGAAGCCAAGCGGCGAGGAGACCATAAGCGCCTTCAGCAGCCGCTCGTCGTCGGCGAGCCCGCCCTTCCAGAGGCGGTAGGTCCCCCAGGCGCCGAGCGCGATGAACCAAAAGCCTAGCCCGACCATGATCCGGAACGACCAGAAGACCCACGCGACGGGCGGTGAGTCGTACTCGAAGTCGTTGAGGCCGGTTACCTCGGCGTTCGGATCACCCCCGCTGGCGAGGAACGACGCGAAGTGTGGAATGCTTATCGTATAGAGGTTGTCCGCACGCGGATCGGTGATCGACTCGAGATCGGTCGGTATGGCGACGACGTGTAAGTCGGCCGATCCAGTCTCGTAGTGGGCCTCCATCGCGGCGAACTTGTGTGGCTGCGTTTCGGCGACGTGACGGCCGTACATGTCGCCGTGGATGGCCTGAAACATCGACGTCAGGAGGAGGACGACGACGCCCACCCGGAGCGCGGTTTTCCAGACGTCGCTGTCACGGTTCTTCCAGACGAAGTACGCGGCGATACCCACGATCAGCAGCGTCACCGAGATGATCGCCGCGTTCTGCATGTGGACGTACATCCACGGGAAACGTGGGTTGAAAAACGCCGCGAGCGGATCGGTAAGCTGTGCGATCTGCACACCGTCTTCCATGACGATCTCGTAGCCACGTGGCGTCTGCATCCAGGAGTTGACGACCAGGATCCAGAACGCCGACAGCCACGCGCCGAGTGCGACCATAACCGACGAGAGCGCGTAGAACCAATCAGAGACGCGGTCACGCCCGAACAGCAAGATCCCGAGGAAGACGGCCTCGAGGAAGAAGGCCATCTTCGCTTCGAAGGACAGCGGGCCCCCGATCAGTTCGCCGGCGACGGTCGAGAACGCCCCGAAGTTCGTCCCGAACATAAAGCCCATCGGGATGCCGGTGACGGTCCCCATGATGAACCCGACCGCGAAGATTTTCGTCCAGAACTTCCGGAGCCGGACGTAGCGTTCCTTCCCAGTTCTGACCTCCTGGACGGTAAAGTAGACCAGAAACGGCGCCAGCCCGACCGAAAGCGCCGCGAAGATGATGTGAATCGTAATCGCCCAGCCGAACTGGATTCGGCTGGCTAACTCCGGCGTAAGAAACGCCAGCCACGGCCCGAGTTCGGTCATCACCGTCGTGACGGTTGGATCGGTCATCGATATTGCTCGACTAGCGGACATATCATGCTCACCAAGTAGCTACGAATAGGTGTTCAACACCGGTAAGCTACACTTCGTACATTTCCAAAATTCGATGGATAGACCAGAAATACGCCCCCAGTATTCGACTTTCGATTCACAAACCAAAGTTATTCTGGCTATTCGATTCCGGCGTTTGAACGACGGAGTTACTGATTCAACGGTACAGGATTAGCCGACTCGAGATTGTTAGACAAATACCACTTCCCCGTGATCGGATCGCTTCGGGAGTGTTGCTTTCATGGTTCTAATGGAGATCTAATCCAGACTCGAACAACTACTCCGACGGTGGCTCGGAACCGGGTCTCGAGGCGGTCGTCGTCCCGTGGTCGGCTGCGGACACGAACCAGGCACCGAATACGACGAACAGACCCACGATGGCCAGAATAACCCCGATGGGCGGATTGAGGAAAAACAGTGGTATTCCAGCGACGAAGACGAGGGCACCGTTTTTCCGCACTGCTCGTTTCGGTGCGTTTCCACATTCGGGACATGTAGCTGCTCCCCGATCGAGGGGGCTACCACAGGACGCACACGTATCGGTCGTGTTTGCCGAATCAGTTGCTTCCGCTTTCATGTGCCGCTCGACGACCGAGAACGGCTTAACCCTTGTTG
Source organism: Natronolimnohabitans sp. A-GB9 (assembly GCF_030848565.1). Taxonomy (GTDB): domain Archaea; phylum Halobacteriota; class Halobacteria; order Halobacteriales; family Natrialbaceae; genus Natronolimnohabitans. The sequence goes on along the minus strand of NZ_JAVDDV010000001.1, from coordinate 8,631 downwards.
TCGGCAGAAATAACTGTATCTCTCGGCGGTACGTTATCGTTGCGATAGATATGTATCGTCGAGACGACTAGTCTGGTTACCATACGATAGGGGCACAAGGTGCTTTGGATACGGTCCGTACCGGTTTCAGTATCAATTTCTATTACAAGACCTGAAATATATGTAAGCACGAATTACTGAACACCTATGGGTTAGGTGACTGTTTTATCCCCATCCAGGTCGGAGGTGGAGCATGAACCGCAGGCGGCGCCGGGTCGGTCAGGCAGGTCGGAGCCCACACACTGTTCGGGTTCGAGCCACGCGCCGCAGGAAAACGAGACGACGCGACACTAACGACACATGATTGATCCCCTCCTAATCGATCCCGAACTCGGAAGTCGTGTACAGTTCGGTGGGACGCTCACCGTTCATATCGTCTTCGCGGCGCTCTCGGTCGGCCTCGCACCGTACATCGTCTACTTCACCTGGAAGGATGTATCGACAGGAGAAGCGAAGTACGAACGGTTGCGCTCGTTCTGGACGAAGATCTTCGCGGTCGGATTCGTTATGGGGACTGCAACGGGAATCCCGATGAGTTTCCAGTTCGGAACGAATTTCCCCGCGTTTTCGGAGGCAGCCGGCGAGTTGATCGGTGGTCCACTCGCGTTCGAGTCGACGATGGCGTTTTTCCTCGAGGCGGTGTTTCTGGGCGTATTGTTGTTTGGCCGTGAGCGGGTAAGCGATCGGGTGTACGTGCTCTCGTCGGTACTGGTGATGATCGGTGCGTGGCTGTCGGCGTTCTGGATCCTGGTCGTCAACTCCTGGATGCAGACTCCCCAGGGGTACGAACTGATCGAAGAAAACGGCGTGACAGGGATCGTGCTTACGGATCCGGTCGCGGCCTACTTTACGCCACGGCTGTTCTGGATGTACGTCCACATGCAGAACGCGGCGATCATCTCGGTGACGCTGCTGGTCGCAGGCGTCGCCGCCTACTTCGTCTGGACGAACCCGAACAGTGAACCGTGGCGCGGAACGCTCAAACTCTCGGTCATCGTGCTCGCAGTCACGTCGATCTTTCAGGTGATCCACGGCGACATGTATACCCGACACGTCGTCGCGACCCAGCCGATGAAGTTCGCCGCGATGGAAGCGATCTACGAGACCAAAGAGGGTGCACCCCTGCATCTCCTCGCGTTCCCACAGAGCCTCGAGGATATCACCAATCCGCGGGCCGAAGAACTGTATACGGTCAGCATTCCGTATCTGGCGTCGTTGCTCGCAGAGGCCGATCCAGCCGGGATCGTCTACGGGCTCGAGGAGTTCGACGTACAGAACCCGCCAGTCGCGTACGTCTTCTGGTCGTTTCGTACGATGGTCATGCTCGGATTCTGGTTCATTGCGCTCGGTCTCTGGAGCCTGTACCGACTACGGTCGGGAACGCTTTTCGAGCGTAGCCTCCACCTGAAAGCGCTCATGGCGTCGATTCCGCTCGGATTCGTCGCGACGATCACTGGTTGGTACGTCACCGAGATCGGCCGCCAGCCCTGGATCGTTCAGGACGTCCAGCTTACCAGTGAGGGAGTCTCACAGACACTTACGTCGACACAGATAACGATCTCGCTGACCGCGTTTGCAGTCGTGTACGCGGTGCTCGTCGTCGTCTTCCTTCGCGTCGTCAAGTGGATCGTCGACGACGAACTCGAACACGTACGAGACGACGCGCCCGAACGACTGAGCCGGGATCGAGACCAGTCCGACGAGTCGACACCGGCCGGGTCAGGGGAGGTGTAATCGGATGATCGGAGAGATCAGTCTCGCTCCGATCGCAGATCGGGTGTCGACACCCGCGTCGTTCGGCCCCGTCGTTCCCGCCGACGAGTATCTGGTTCCGTGGCTACCGGAGTTCTGGTTCGGGCTGTTGCTATTTACGCTCGCAATGTACGTCTTCCTGGACGGATTCGACTTCGGAATCGGCATGTTGTACGCCACGCGTGACGACGAAGAAGAGCGCGAGCTGTTGTTGGCCGCGTTCGGACCCGTCTGGGACGCCAACGAGGTGTGGCTCGTGGCGTTTGGAACGGTGTTGCTCGCCGCGTTTCCGCCGGTGTACGCGTCGCTGCTGAGCGACAACTACCTGCTGATATTCGCGATCGTGTTCGCATTGTTACTCCGTGGCGTTACTCCCGAACTTCGCGAGCAGCGTGACGACCCGACATGGCAACGGCGGTGTGACCGTGGCTTCGTCCGTCGGTAGCGTCCTCTCACCGCTTTTTATCGGTATGCTTGCAGGGAGCTGGGTGTTTGCGACCGGTGCGATCAGCCTCCCGAGCGTCCTGACCGGTATCGCGTTCGTCGCGCTTTCGGCGGCGAGTGGTGCCGCGTATCTCGCAGTGAAAACGACCGGCTCTTTGCGAACCGAGATGGCGACCGACGGAATGTACGCGAGTGTCGGTGCCCTCGTCGCGATCGTGCTGTTGCTCGTCGTCGTCTTCGTCTCGAATCCGCTTGGGATCCGTGCGACGCTGCGTAGCGTCCCGGTTGGAGCAGTCGTCCTCGCAGCGGTCGTGCTTGCGGTGTTCGGACTGCTCTCTGCCATGCGATCGGCATACACCCGCTGGTTCTACGCAATGGGTGGCGTCTCGATCGCGTTCGTCGTCCTCGTCGCTGTCCTCCTCTATCCGGAGCTTTATCCACGTACCGAAACGACAGTCCGAGAAGCCGTCGTGTCACCGCTCTCGTTGAACGTCCTCACGATCGTCGTCGTTCCGGTGTTGGCGCTCGTACTCGCGTACTTCCGGTATCTCTACGGAGTCTTTTCGGGGCCAGTCGAACCCGAAGATGGATACGGTATGTCAGACTGAGATAAACCGCTGTCCGTCGGTCCCGACACGATCCGGCCTGACCACGTCGGTCCCCGGTCGCGCGGGATCGGTCGGGATGGGTGCGTACCGCGGGTCGCGTGGTCGGTTGGCAGTCCGTGTCAGTTGCTACTATACCGGCAATGACTGTCGGTAGCTACACCCGTCCCGTTTCAATCGATAATATTGGGTGCCAGCCGGCCGCTTAACCGAACCTGCCCGCTACACGCGGGCAGCGTCGATGGAGATCACCTACACGCCAATCGGACACGTTCGATCGCCGTACGATTCCCCTGCCGATGTTTCCCGCGAGGAAACCGACGAGACGACCAGCGAGATCGTCCTCGAGGAGGAGTACGAACGCGGACTCGACGGGTTGGCCGAGTTCTCTCACGCCGTCGTCCTCGCACACCTAGACGAAGTCGAGGAGGCGCTGCTTACGTCTCGACCACCTCACGCCGACGACGTCGAAGTCGGCGTGTTCGCGACCCGGAGTCCGTTCCGACCGAACCCGATCGCCCAGACCGTCGTCGAGTTACACGACCACGATGGAACGGCGCTTCGGGTTACGGGACTCGACCTTCTCGACGGGACCCCCGTACTGGATATAAAGCCGTACGTCCCGGCAGTCGATCGGGACGAACTGGCCACCGGCTGGCTCGAGGAGTAATACTGCCGGCCGATACGAGTCACGCAGCGATCATACGCGACCGGTCGTGAGAGACGATCGGACGGATACTGACTGTTGTCCGCGGTAGAACGGCGTTTCCGATCGGGTATGAAACGGCATCGAACAGTCAAACACCACACGACGATACGCTATAGTTGCACTCATACGGTCTCCTGTCGTCACTGACCGCCGATCGCCAGGACGGGATCGGCGATCTGCGGGACATCGGGACAGCAGTCCGTATCAGGCGTGCACCCCGGGCTCGGTCTCGGAGTACCGATCCAGGTATCGTTTCACGAGCCTCGATTCGGCCATTCGAAGGCGGTAGGAGAGCGTCGACTTTGGAACGTCGAGTTCGTCTGCGAGTTCTTCGATCGTCACCTGACGCGGACGTTCGTAGTAGCCGTTCGCAGCGGCGTGTGCAAGCGCCCGCCGCTGTGAGCCCGTCAAGTCGGCGTCGACGAACGCATCACCGTGCCACTCCGTTGCTTCTCCGAGGTGTCCGATCTCGACTGTCACACCCGGTCGACAGGCAGCCTCGACGTGATCGAACAGCTCGCCGACCGCCGCATCGGAGCGCATCAGCAGTCGCCACCGTTCTCGACCGGCGCGATGTCTGTGCTCGAAGATCGTCCCCGGCTCGAGATACGTCGAAGCGATGTTGTGGATCGAGTGGCAGTCACAGATGTCCTCTACGTATGCATAGACCAGCCGCTGTCTCGGGGCACACTCGAGTCGGTACGCCGTGCTCGTACCACAACACCGTTCCGTTCCGATCGCACGCGGGAGATAGTCACGATCCTCGAGGGCAGTCTGGAGGTGGTCGGTCGCAGTCGGTGGACCAGTGAGCTGGACGAGACGGACGTACGACGTTCGTCCGACCGCGACGTCGATCGTCGCTGCCCGGAGATTCGGATACTCGTGGAAGACGTCGGCGACCGGGTCTTCCCCGGGCTCGTAGGTCAGCGTGAAGGTGAACTCGCGGAGGCGATCGGTCGTCGTGCTCATCGTTCTGGATTGGATGACGCGGGCGGGACGCGGTTCGATACGGGCGGTGACGTCGGGGTCGTTCGACTGGGGAACGTAGCGGTGGCCATCCCGTTCGGAACTAGCCGGTTCCGACGCCTAAATGAGTCGAACCGGACGATTTTCGATGCGTCACGACCTCACATCGACCACCTCCCGGAAAATATTGCTCGAACCGGGTCAGTCGAGAACGCGGCCAGCCGGAAGCTGGGTCGTACTGTCGGACAGAGCTATTGTACGGTTGCCGATACGTTGGTACAAAGAACCGTATCGCTCGGCAGCTGATCCGACAGCGGACTAGGTAACCGAACCACCAGGGATAATATTCGTCCACCTAGAACGACCAGTATGAAAGCCGTCTACGCGACGGACCTGTCAGCAGCCAGTGAAGTGGCTATCGAGACCGAAACCTGTCTCGACTGTCTCGAACGGATCGGCGTCGACGAACTCCACCTCGTGACGGTCGTCCCGGCGAACGTCCACGGCGGGACGATCGGGATCGACCACGAGAAACGGCGAAGGCGCGCACTTCGACGCTATCGCAACTCGATCGAGGACGTCGGACTCGACGTCGAGACACACGTGGTTCGAGGCACGCCACACCGCCGAATCAACGGGATCGCCGAGACCGTCGGCGCGGATCTCTCGATCGTCGGCTCGCGCGGGAAGAGTCCGCTCGAGAACCGACTCATCGGGTCGACGACGCGGAACCTCGCTCGAACGACGGTCGTGCCGTTGCTCGTCAACCGAATCGAGCGTGAAACCGAGTCACCCGACCTCGTCGAGAAACACCTGTTCGAACGACTGCTGTACGCGACTGACTTCTCGGCGAACGCAGACCGGGCGTTCGAGGCGTTTTCCTATCTCCGCCACGCGGCCCAGGAGGCGACGCTGGTCCACGTGGAGACGGAGACCAGCCCCGGCCCCGACGGAGACCGCGCGCCCGAAAAGCGACTCGAGGAGCTAACCGACCGACTCGAGGAGTGGGATATCGACGCGACGATCGACGTCCGGACGGGCGACCCCGCCGACGAGATTCTCGCCGCGGAAGCGACCCACGAGCCGACGACGACGCTGGTTGGTTCGCGCGGTCAAAGCAAACTTCGCCGACTGCTGCTTGGTAGCGTCTCCGAATCGATCGTCGCCAACGCGGCCGGCAACGTCTTCCTCGTTCCGCCGCGTCGAACCGCCTGATACGGTCTACTCTATGTCCCGCCGATCGCCACGACGGGACCGGCGACCGACGTAATCGATACTGTCTGACAAAACGATACACACACCGATCGCACTCGAGACGCGATCGGGCGTGTACTGACTGTTGTCCGGTAGTATAGAAACGGATTCGTGACGGATAGCCGTGGGACGGTCGGCAGCCGTCAGTTGAACAGGTAGTTCATCAACAGCCGCTGGAGCCGTCCTGGCTGCCGGCCGTCGTGGGTCTGGACCATGACGGCGGTCGTCTCGACGCGCTCGACGAGCTGGTTGCCCGGCCGGCCGAGGAGTCGTGCACTTACCCCGGTTCGATCGACACCGGTCACGAGCAGGTCGGCATCGCCCACGAATCGCGTCAGTCCCGTGATCTCGTCGTCGGCCTCGATGATCGTCGATCTGGCTGGCACCGTCAGAATCGACAACAGCTCCTCGTGGTAGCGCTCGATCGTCTCGCGTTGGCTCTCCGGAGCGTCTTCCGGAATCGCCTGGAGGAGGTTGATCTCGGCGCCGGTCTCCTCGGCGACCGCGTCGGCAAACAGCAGCTTCAGCGGGTCGTACGCCCCGCGGTTGGCGACGACCGCGATCTCGTCGGCACCGTCGAAGTCGTCGTCCTCGACGAGCAACACGTCACAGGGGGCGTTCTCGAGCAGCCAATCGGTACCGCCGCCGAACAGTCGCTGGTGGAACTGTGCCCGATCGCGTTCGGCGACGATCAAGTCGTAGTCGCCGTAGGTCGCGCAGTCGACGATCGCGCGGTTGTGATCTTCGCTGTCGATCTCACGGTACTCGATGCGCGTGTCCGTCACCGGCGATCGACCGACAGGCGTGGCACCCCCGGACGTACGTGTCGGTCGATGGACGTCGTGATTCTCGGGGAACCACGAGGGGGCGTCGTCGCCGTCGGTCGGCAGCCACTCGGGTGGATCGTCCGCGAGCACGTCGGCGTGGTCCCCGGCGAACAGCCGGTGGGGAACGTCGACGAACTCGACGACCGAAACCGTCGTCGACCGGAGCCGGCCCATATCGGTCGCCATCCGAAGCATATCGCGTCTGGCGTCGGAGGACGTGTTTTCCGTGATCGCGACGAGGACGTCGTACTCCGCATCGGCCTCGAACAGGCCACGGGTCCGATCGGTGGCACGTTGACTGACGTTCTCGCGGACGCCAGCACGGGCCGCCCCCTCACGGTCGATTCGCTTTCGGGCGTAGACGTAGTACCACGCCATCGCGCCGATCGTAATGACGATCGCACCGACGAGCGGGACGGTCCCCATCGTCGTCAACACGACGAGTCCGCCGACGATACCGGCCAGTTGCGTCCACGGGTACAGCGGCGAGACGAAGTCGGGATCGTATCCATCGACGGCCCCCTCACGGAACCCGATCACCGCGAGGTTGACGAGTACGAATACGAGCACCTGAAATGCGGAGGCGAGTTTCGCGATCTGGAGGATCGGGACGAACGCGATCAACACCAGGATCACGGCCCCCGTGAGCGTGATTGCTCGCAACGGCGTATTGAATCGGGGGTGGAGATCCTCGAGCGACGACGGGACCAGATCGTCACGTGCCATCGCAAACGGGTACCGCGACGCCGAGAGAACCCCCGCGTTCGCCGTGCTTACAAGCGCCAGCAACGCTGCGACGACGACCGCGACGACACCGACTGTGCCGAGTGTCTGTTCTGCCGCGACGGCGACAGGTGCGTCAGTCGCTGTGAGCATGTCCGGCGGGGTCACCCCGACGAGGACGGCGACGATGAGGACGTACAGCAGCGTCGTGAACGCGAGTGAAACGAGCATCCCGATCGGAATGTTTCGCGACGGGTTCTCGATCTCCTCGGCGACGCTCGCGATCTTCGTGACGCCCGCGTAGGAGACGAACACGGCACCCGTCGCTACGAGCAGGCCGGAAGAGCCAGGATCGAGCGCGCCATCGAGGCGCGCACCCTCGATCGAGACGCCGCTGCCGACCACGAACCAGATCATCGCTACTAGCATGATCGCGACGATCCCGACCTGAAATCTGCCGGTGACGTCGGAACCGACGATGTTGAGCAGGATCAACAGAGCAGCGATCGACAACGCGATAGCGGTGACGGTTCCGGAGCCGAGATCGCGGTCCAGCAGGTAGACGAGATACGGCACTCCACCGACGAGCGCCAACGCGCCCTTGAACGAAAGGGAGAACCAGGTTCCGATCCCTGCCACCGTTCCGAGCAGCGGACCCATGCCGCGCTCGATGTAGACGTAGGATCCACCGTCTTCGGGCATCGCTGTCGCCATCTCCGACTTCGATAGCGCCGCAGGAATCACTAACAGACCAGCCAGAATGTACGCTAACACGACCGTCGAGCCGGCGATCTCGTAGGCCAGTGCCGGTAGGATGAAGATTCCCGACCCGACCATCGCGCCGATACTGATCGCGACGACTTCTGGAAGTCCAAGATCGCGGTTTAGACTGGACGTCATCGACCGCTCACCTCGTGGATCGACGGTGCACCGAGACCCCTCGCCCGTCGGTAACGAGCGCGACGGAGCCAGCGGAACCCGACCCTGCCGTGGGTAGAGAGGAGTGTTACCAGTGGGTATGATAGCGGTCCACTGAGATCGATTCGCCGACCGTCCCACGCTCGAGTGGCGGTCGGGAGCGGTTCGACACCGATCGGACGACGAGCGTCGTCCGATCGGGTGGTCGTATCGGAAGCGAACGCGTTCGAGTAATACCGTGGAAGGGCTGTTCTCATATGTTACTTGTCTATTTTACAATAATACTATTCATCCATCAAACGGGCCGACCGGGCTGTCTGTCGTCGACCGATCGGAAGTGGACGGTCAGTCGTGGGGATGGAACCGCTTGACAGCACGGTCGACGGCCGCCGTC